>JBGTNJ010000091.1:0-7244 GCA_041743145.1 Nitrospira sp.
GTCTTGGAGGGCGTACTCTGGATCCTGACCACCGGAGCCCAGTGGCACTTGCTCCCCCAGTGCTATCCGAATTACAAGACCGTCCATCGCCGCTTCCAACAGTGGTGTCACCAGGAGGTGCTGCGGGAGGTCCTCACCCAGCTGGCGAACACGCTGCGCGACGCAGGGGCGATTGATGAACGCGAGAGTTTCATCGATGCGACCTTTGCCGCGGCCAAGGGTGGCGGCGACGCCGTCGGACTCACGAAACGCGGCAAAGGCGTGAAAATCCTGGCGATTGTGGATCGACATGGGTTGCCCCTTTCCGTGAGCACGCATGCGGCCAATCATCATGAAGTCACCCTCGTCCAACTGAGTGTCGACTTCTACATGCTCGAGGCCAAACCAGCGCATCTCATTGGCGATCGCGCCTATGACAGCGACGGCCTGGATGATACCCTCAAACAAGACGGTGTGAACCTGATTGCCCCGCATCGCTCCACCCGGAAACTCAAGACCCAAGATGGTCGCCATCTCCGACGGTACGAACGCCGCTGGCTCGTCGAACGCTTCTTTGCCTGGCTCCAGTGGAAGCGGCGACTCCTTATTCGCTGGGAGTACTACGCCACCAATTTTCTCGGGTTTGTCCAGCTCGCCTGCATCACGATGCTCCTCAAGCAATTTTGAGATAGGTTCAAGTCTCTGCTTGACCACCGGCCCCTTCCTGTATATCGGTCCCTTTGGATTCCAAGAGTTGGCAGACATGGGAAGCACCGCAGCTTTAGAGCCATCAGGTTTACCGTCAAAGAAGTGGTGAGCCGGTCAAGGACCTTTGATCCTGATGCCAGTCTTCTCGAAGCACTCTTGCTTGACCTCACTGGACAACGCCAATGGCACAAACCATTTGAACGCAATGTCGTGCTTATCAACCATCGGTTGCGCATTGAGCATAACTTCGTATTCCTATTCCTTTATGGCCATGAGGACCCGCTCTGCGGAATGTCGCTGGGACGCGACAAGTCGTCCTGCAGTTGAGGTTTAAATTCCACCATGGATTCGCTCACTACGAGCTTATCGGTGAAACCTTTCTCATCTTTAAATGCATCTGTGATGAGCGACTGATGCTCCGACACAACCGCCCGTCCGGCCCCCAGTAGCTCAATGAGCAATTGCGCAAGCTCCGTATCATCTGCTCCCTTATCATGCACCAAACTGTTCCCCATCCCGACACAACACACAGCTCCAATCCATGATTGACACCAGCCACACCCGCATCCCATGACCTCCTGGCACAGCAGATTCTGACTGTTCTCACGCAGTGTATCGACTTGTACACAGTTGGCAAGAAATCGGTGATTATTGGCAGTTTGTTTTCAGGACCTTGAGCTTGAGACTACATCCAACGGTGGGGAGACGGCTGGTCGGGAAATCGCGAAGAAAGCTCGTCATCTTTTTGAGGCATTCAGAGAGCGGAAATTCTTGAGAAGACGAGAGATATCTAAATGATGAGCCACATGATCAGCCCATCGGTCAAGCTCGTTCTGCAATCGTGCGCTAGTCACCCTGGATACGAATCCCGCAAGTGGCGGAAGTCTTTTCCTTTGGCGAACGCGATTCAACCAGTCACGGCGAAACTCGGGCTCATCGAAGACACCGTGTATGTACGTTCCCCACACGAGACCATCATTCCGAACGGCTCCGTCGTAGGCTTCCTCACTCATGGTCGTCTGAGATTGAACCTTCTGACCTTGTGCCGTTCGACTGCAAATGGTGAAGCATGGTAGTTCATTCATTCGTAGTGTGATACCCATATGAACCTCATACCCACGAACTGGAGTACGCTCACGCATAAACGCACCGGTCGGACGAGCTTCTACCTGCCTGGTGTATTTGGTACCCGTAAGGGTCGTCTCGATATTCAAATAACCCAATCCTGAGCTGGTCCCACCCTGTTCAACATAGTCGGGGTCCACAATCGTCTGGCCAAGCATTTGATAGCCACCGCAGATACCGACCATTTCTCGTTCATTCTGGAGATGTTTCTTTAGTAGAGGAACAAACCCCTTTTCTATCAAGTACAAGAGGTCGGCCACGGTGCTCTTGCTTCCAGGAATAATGACAATGTCAGCATCGGAGAGCATGGTCGGAGTACTTGCGTACTTCAACACCACATCTTCTTCTGCTGAAAGGATGTTGAAATCAGTGAAGTTGCTCATATGGGGCAGTAAGATAACGGCAATATTGATTCGATCTGAGACAAAGTGAGTTTCCTGGTCAATGACGTGACCAAGACCGTCTTCTTGTTCAAGCATAAGATCACGGAGATAGGGGATCACTCCCAATACCGGAACTCCACTTCGTGATTCCAGGAATCGCACCCCATCGGCAAACAGCTCAGCATCACCACGAAACTTATTCACCACGACCCCACACACCCTGTTGCGCTCGTCGGGTTCTAACAAATCCAACGTTCCAAGGATCTGAGCAAAAACCCCGCCTCGGTCGATATCCGCGACCAGCAGAACCTGAGCATCGGCCATCTTAACGACAGGCCAGTTGACCAGATCCAGCTTCCTGAGATTCACCTCCGCCGCGCTGCCGGCTCCTTCGATAACCATCATCTCATACCGACTCGCCAAGCGAGTGTAGCTATCTTCTACGATAGACCAGAGTGTTCGTCGACCATCGAAATACGCTGAGGCTTCCTGCTTCGCGAACACCCTGCCAAGAACAACGACTTGGGAACAGCTATCGGATTCCGGTTTGAGCAGAATCGGATTCATATCGACATGGGGTGGGATCCTACATGCAGCCGCTTGTAATGCTTGTGCTCGCCCGATTTCTCCCCCTTCGGGAGTCACAAACGAATTCAAGGACATGTTCTGCGCTTTAAATGGAGCCACGCGAATACCGGTGCGGTGAAGCAATCGGCAGATCCCAGCCGTAATCAAACTTTTTCCCACGTCCGATCCCGTTCCAAGAACTGCAAGTGCCCGTGTCGTCATTGATGCGACTCCCGCCAAGCCTTCGCTTTAGCTAAACCGCGAGTCATACAGTCAGTCACAACGCGTCCGACAAGCGCCCCAATGATGGTGTGCGTCCCACTATAGATGTGCGACGGACCCTGTCCCCTTAGCTGACAGGCAATCACGACCGCATCCGTACCAGTTCCAGTGGCTACACTCCCATCATGGCAACTCGGCACCTCATGATCGCACAAGACGCCGGTCTTGGCCTCTGTGGCAACTTGCACAACACCAACCATTGCGGCGTGAGAGAGGCTGCCGTTCGTAACGAGAATAAGATTGATCGTGCCAGGCTTGCCTAATTTGTCGTGATGGGAACGTTGTGGTGGCCATTCTCCGGCCCGAACAGCATTCGTTACGCCGACGGTTCCAAAACATTCCACCCAAACCCCCTTCGCAGCGACTCGTGCCGTGACGAGCTGTGTCATCGGCACCGCAGTCATGAGTCCGATGGTTTTACCATTAAGTCGGAGACGTAAAGCCAGCCTCCGCAAGTAGCGTGCCGGTGTGGGATAATAAGCCTTAATGGAATCATTTGTTTCGACCTGATGATTCAGAATATAGGACGCGAGCCCAACCCCTCCACCTAGTGGTGCTGATGAAAGCACTCGCTTGCGACCACCGAGACGAATCACAAGCGTGGGCCCAATCACCTGATATGAGGTACAGATATCCTGACGAGTTCTAGTATTCACGGCCTTTGTTGCAGGAGCGTTTTCGACAAGGCTTGGAGAAGGAAATCATTCTCTTGTTGAGAACGCACTGCAAGCCGAATCGACCGAGCATTTGCACCGGGAACTGTTGAACAGTCACGGATGAGGAATCCTTCGCCTTGCAATTTTGCGCAGACCTCACGCGCTCGCCATCCACGAGGGAGTTCTAGAAAAAAGTAGTTGGCATAGGTCGGCGTGACCACACAATAGGGTAGAGCAGCCAGCTTTGTTCCGAGCCGTTCTCGTTCACGGTCCATGAAACGCACACTTTTTCGAGCGTAACCCAAATCGTTTACGGCGGCTAACGCCGCCGCCTGCCCCATCACATTGACGGACCACGGCGGCATCTGCCGGCGAAGCGCTTCGATCACGGTAGGTTTAGCGACTGCGTACCCAACCCGAAGACCGGGTAGTGCATAGAACTTCGTTACGCTGCGCAAAATCACCACACGCGGCCATGATGCGGCCACCGGAAGGAACGACCGGTCCGAACAATAGTCGCAAAATGCCTCGTCAATGAGCAACCACATGCCTCGCCGTTGAGTGATCTCCGCCAATCGCCGGATCTCATCGACTGTGCAGGCTTGCCCAGTTGGGCTATTGGGATTGCACAGCATGACTCCATCGATAGCACTGGCCTTAGATGGTCGTTTATCCAGTACACGGCAGAGGTCGACGATCGGCTGCACATACTGTTCTGCGCGCTTTGCGTAGACGGCACTGACACGACCTCCGGCACGCTCCATCGCTGCCACGTACTCCGAAAAGGTAGGGTTTATGACGAGCAGATGCCGAATCTGGAGCGCACGAGGCAGTACATCGATCAATTCCGTTGAGCCGTTTCCAACCACAATCTCATCCGGCTGTCTGTCCCAGCATTTGGCGAGCGTTTGACGGAGCTCCCAACAATCCGGATCGGGATAATGCGCCAGCAGATGACGAGAATCAGCAATCGCTCGCCAGACCCGGTGAGACGGACCCAGCGGGTTAATACTGGCGCTGAAGTCGATCAGATTGCGAACACCTCGACCGAGATCCCGTGAGGCCGCATAGACGTTCCCACCATGGGGTGAACTTCTTAGACGAGCCACATGATTCCCATGGTCAACAACAGGCTCAGGAGAGAGACACCAATGATGATCCGAGCTGCGACCTCGATGTCCTCCAAAACCGGTTGACGCCCGCCCAGCCCGATAATGGGTCGGTCATTTGGTATCCCATGATAGAAGTTGCTTCCTCCTAAGTGGACCCCCAAGGAACCGGCCATTGCAGCTTCTGGTCGCCCACTGTTGGGACTGGGGTGCCTGTTGCCGTCACGCCACAGCACATGCCACCCCGTTCTGATCCGAGCACTCTCACCTATGATTACCGCACCGGCAAGAATAATAAGGACGGAAGACAGCCGAGCCGGAACCCAGTTCACAAGGTCATCCAGTCGAGCCGAAGCCCACCCAAAATCGGCGTAGCGCTCATCCTTATGGCCAATCATCGAGTCCAACGTATTCACCGCCTTGTAGGCAAGAGCCAGAGGGGCACCACCGAGAGCAAGATAGAACAAGGGTGCAATGATTCCGTCACTGATACTTTCAGCAACTGTTTCGATCGTTGCACGGACAACATCCTCCTGAGACAACTGATCGGTGTCTCGGCCAACAATCATCCCAACTGCCCGTCGTGCCTCAGGGAGATTACCTCGACCTAGCGGTTCACTCACTGCCTGAACATGATTCCACAGGTCGCGCGCAGCGAGAGTCGTCCAGGCAAGTCCGATCGAGACGAGGCTCCCGAGCCACCAGACTATACCGTCAGCCATGACAATCACTTCACGGCTGAGAACAAACACGGACAACGGTAGGCCCAGGGCCAGGGCAATCCCCCCAGCGCGAAGGACAGAGGAATGACTGGAAACCTTTCTGATACTGTTGTCGCACCATCTAATGACGATGCCAATCCCACGAACTGGATGGGGAAACCAGTGTGGGTCGCCCGCAACGGCATCAAGACCTGCTGCGGCTAACAGTTCCCCTCCCGTCATGACAGGACAAGTACGAGAGGAACCAGGAGAAGGAATACGATTTCCATAATCTCGTTTGTGGCACCTAACGTATCTCCTGTAATCCCACCGAACCAGGCACGACACACGGCCTGGGTCGTGATGAGGACCATGCAGCTCCCAATCAATGTCACGATTGTTGCGGTAACACCGAGTCCAATCATGAGTGCCGCGGTGAGCACCAACGTCGATCCCATCACATGAAATACTGACAAATGAGCAAGGAAGGGGGATGCCAGGCCACCTTCTGTTCTTGCATAGGGAACCAGCCAAGCCAGGACAACCATGGCACATCGCCCTAGCGCCGGCATGCACACCAACGCTGGAACACGGAGTGATTGTGGAAGTACCATCAGACCTGCATAACGAAGAATCAAAGACAAGAACAGACCGGTCGCTCCCATCGCCCCGATTCTGGGGTCTCGCATGATCGACAGGCGATCAGCCGGTGTCCTGCCACCTGCGAGTCCGTCAAGTGTGTCTGCCAATCCATCCTGATGGAGTCCACGAGTGAGCGACACCAGCAGCATGATCAACAGGATGTTCACGACCTCCTGTGCGAAGACACGGCTCAACAACATATCCGATAACGCTAATATCCCGCCGAGCACAAGGCCAACCGTGGAATACCACGCCATTGACGCAGCCAATTCTGGCGCTGTCGGTGTATGATGGGTTCGGCTCAGTGGAATAGTCGTCAGAAAATGCCACGCAAAGATGAATGGACGGGCAACAGTTCCCATACAGCTTACGCCTTGTCAGACACTCCGGCTTCCTCAAATGTTGCCATCTGGGTGTAGATCTTGATCGCGGCGCAAAGCAGATCCATGCCTAAGCAGGCGCCCGTACCCTCGCCGAGTCTTAACTCAAGATCCAACAGTGCGTTGAGTCCAAGATGATCCAAGATGGCGAGATGTCCCTGCTCAACTGATCGGTGGGAGGCGATGAGGTAGTCGCGGCATAACGGTTGAATTCCCACCGCGATCAGCGCCGCCGCACCGGCGATGAACCCATCCAATACCACAGGGACTCGGGCGGCCGCCGCGCCAAGAATGACACCAGCCAATCCACCAATTTCCGGCCCCCCAACCTTTGCCAGCACATCCAACGGATCAGTCCGATTAGGACGATGAAGTTCCAAGGCTCTTTGAATCACCGCCACTTTATGCCTGCGTCCAGATTCGTCGATACCCGTTCCACGCCCTGTCACTTCCTCCACCGGCCGACCGGTCATCACGGCGGTGACGGCAGCGCTCGGTGTTGTATTGCCGATGCCCATCTCCCCGGTACCGATCAGCCCGATCCCCTCTCGCATTGCATCCTCTGCCAGCTCGATTCCGACCATCACAGCCCGTTCCGCCTGGCTCCGTGTCATGGCCGGCTCGACCGACAGATTGCGGGTGCCCTTCATAACTTTTCGATCAAGCAGACCGGGCATGATACCAAACTCATAATCGACGCCGATATCCACCA
>JBGTNJ010000092.1:0-12723 GCA_041743145.1 Nitrospira sp.
GGCACTCACACCCGTCCGTATCGCAGCGGAGCGCCGTGCCCGGGAAGACGAGAGCGAACCGAACGCCGCCTAGAATTCGCCGTCCGGGATCATGACATTCCGTGCCAAAAGTTCAACGGGGACAATTTTGGGACGTTAACAGCTCAGCAACTCTCCCGGTAGAGGATGTCGAGGATGGAATGTCACATTACGATCAGGCTGACTGGTTTCCCGACCTGAGTTGGAACAAAGACGGTGTCGTGGAGCAAACCATCCGGATGCCCAAATTGGACGCGGGATTAACTCTATTGTGGCTTCCGTAGTTTGAATTGGGAATTTGTGCAGTGAACTTTTACAGAGTCTCAGCTGTTTGAACGAAAACAGTCGCACCGATAGATCTGAAAACTGGGGAAGACTAGCCCCCCTTCACGGTAGTTTTGATCGCAGCATGGGAGCATCAATTTAAATCAACAGCAGGCACCTAAGGAAGCCTGAAAAATCTTACCGCCTCGCCGCCCCAAGACATCGTCCCAGACCGCTTCGGTTTCCGCTTCGCACACCTCCGCTAACCTGGTCTGAAGACTTGGGCTCCCGCCCTCCCTTCAAGACGCCGCCACCGGAGAGTTCCTCCAGTGGCCGCTTTATGAAATCAGAAAGGTTGAGAAGTTATTCAAAACGGTTGAATATCGGTTAGGCTAATAACATTCTGATTCTTCCAGCCGCTTTTTCAGCTTTTCCCAATCGGGTAATAGCGCAGATAAAAGACGATAGAAAGAACGATTGTGAGCAGGATGTCGCAGGTGGCAAACTTCGTGAGCAATCACGTAATCAATGCATCGGGAAGGTGCGTGAATTAATAATGGATTTAGTAGAATTTTCCCTCCACTTCCAGTGCTTCCCCAGCGCCGGGACATGTGCCGGATCTGAATTGATGGCTCGGGAAGAAGGTGTTTTTTGCACCAAGGTTTCCAAAACTCCATTCGCCTTGCAAACTGATCTACCGAGCGATCCCGGAACCACTTGGTAAGAATTTTTTCGACGTTTGCCGGATCCCTTTTGGGAGTTGTGATTTCAAAGAATGCACCTTTTAATTTTATGCGAGTTTCATCACCCCAATTTATTTTTAGCCGATACTGCTTTCCAAGGTAACGGTGAGTGGCTCCCTCCACGAACCGCCTTTGTGGAAGATTTATGCTCATGTGCATGAAGTTCAAACGTTGAGATGCGATCCACCGTGATCGTTTCTCAACTTTAGCGTTTATATTATCTACGGAGACAGCATATGGCGCGGTTAGTTCCAGCGAACCATCGGGTAATACATGAATTGCAAGCGTCCGGCGGCCAGTCCGTTTGAGTTTGGCAGGCCCGGCGGATGTTTCGATAACCTCCACCTTAAACATCGTCAGTGCGGTGGATGGCAATTCTGATCACGGCTTCGATGATCGTGTCCATTTGTTCATAAGAGATTGAAATTCCCTTCTGACTTTGCAAGGTGAAGAGGAAATCATCGAGGTCGTTCCTCATCCGGTTCTGGGCATCGATGTTCTCGCGCCACCGGACGACAGCATGCTTGCGGATGATATCTTCCATCGCGCAGGCCGCTTCCGCGAGAATAGAGTCCACTGACACGGGAGGAGTCGAATGCGAAGTTTTGTACGGTGGTGAATCCTCCCGGACGACCGAAGAATTCGTGATCGAGCATTCGCCGATTTCCTTTTGCAAAGCACCGAAAAGCGCTCGTGACAGATCTCGTTCCTTCAACAGATCCGGTGCCTCCTTCGTCTTGCCATCACGCACTTGCTCCATGATCTCGGTTACCTTGGCCAGGTATTCGGCATCGCTGAAGCGTTGGGCGTGATAATCATCGATCGCTTGCTTTAGAAGCAGCGAGAATTTTCGATAGAAGAACGGATCCTCCTCCATCTTCTCCGTGATCGTCTTCTTCGTCCGGTTGGCGATGGTGTCCGCTTTGGCGCGGGGTGACTTTGCCTGATCCACCTGCTCCTGAAAGGCTTCGCGCTCAAAAATGTTCACGGGCTCCACAATCTGGATCACCTCATCCGCCTGGACGTAGGTGTTGAGCATTTTCTGGATTTGCTTTTCGTAATCCCGATAATCGATCTCCTCGGCGTAGCGAAGCTTCACACTGGAGCGAAGGTTCTGGAAAAAAGCCACATCGCTTTTATAGCGGTCCACCTTTTCATTCGTGGTTTCCTCGATCCATTGGAGGCTAGATAGTCCCATCTTCAGCACGCGGCTGAACTTGGAGAGGCGGGCGTAGAATTCATCCCGAACTTCTTTCTTCTCAAGCGCGAGTTCGAAGGCCTCCTCATCCTTCCTGTTCTTCACTTCCTTGAAGATGTCCCACAATTTGTCATGGAGTTCCGGCAGCTTCTTCAGCTCCTCGACGATGTTCGTCAGCGCGCCTTCCAAATCCTCCGGATCGAACTTGCCTTCCAAGCTGCTGTAAAGTTCCAGAGCATTGTGCAACTCCGTGACAACGCCGTAATAATCGATGATGTAACCAAAGTCTTTTCCCGGATGCAAACGGTTCACGCGGGCGATCGCTTGGAGCAACGTGTGCTCTTTCAAGCTGCGAGCGATGTAGAGCACCACGTTGCGAGGTGCATCGAAGCCAGTAAGCAATTTGTCCACCACGATGACGATCTCCGGATTGTCTCCCTTCTTAAATCCATTTATGATCTGTCGATTGTATTCCTTTTCGGAACTATACTTGGCCATCATCTGCTTCCAGAAGACTTCGACACTTTCGTCCTGCTCGGGCTTCTTGTGTTCTTCGGGATTCTCAATCTCGGCAGGTCCCGAAATGATCACCTCACACGAGACCTTGCCAAATTGATCGATGAAGGATTTCAGGATCAGCGCCTCCTTCTTGCCCGGAGCGGTGAGCTGTCCCTTGAAGCCCGTGTCTTTCCATTGCTTGGAGAAATGCTGCGAAACATCCCACGCGATCAGATAGAGTCGGCTGTGCAGGCGGTTCAGCTCGTCGCGGGCGGCGAATTTCCGCTTGAGGTCGGCCTTCTGTTCTTTCGTTAGCCCCTCGCACATGGCCTCGAACATCGGGTCGATGGCTTTTTGGTTCACCTCCTGCATAACGTGGCGGCCCTCGTAGAGCAGCGGCACCACAGCCTCATCTTCCACTGCATCGCGAATGGTGTAGGCTGGCTCGATGAACCCGCCAAACTTATCCGCCGTGTTCTTTTCCTTCTTCATCAGCGGGGTGCCGGTGAAGCCGATGTAGCACGCCTTGGGCAACGCCTTCTGCATCAGGATGTTCGCCTCGCCGTAGTTGCTGCGGTGGCTTTCATCCACCAGCACGAAGAGATTCTCATCCTCCACCGTGAATTTTTTCACCTCCTTCGCCGCCGCGCCGAATTTCTGGAGCAGCGTGGTGATGACTGATACCCGTTCGTCTTTGAGCAAACTGATCAAATGCGCGCCGGTCTTCGCCTGCTGCGGTTCCTTGCCGCATTGGTGAAAAGTCTTCCAAATCTGTTCATCCAGGTCGATGCGGTCGGTCACGATCACCACCCGTGCGTTCGGGATGCCGCTGTCGAGTGCCAGCGCCTTGCCCAGTAAAACCATCGCCAACGATTTACCGGAACCCTGGGTCTGCCAGATCACACCGCCCTTGCGGCGTCTGTCGATGCCATGCTGGCGGACGCGCTCCAGCGTGCTGCGGATGGCAAAGTATTGCTGATAGCGGGCGATCTTCTTCACTGCTCCGCCCTCGTCGTAAACGATGAACTGCCGCGCCAGTTCGATCAGCCGCTCCGGGCGGCAAAGCGACCACAGCAGAAAATCCTGCCCCGTTGGCTCGCGGCCATCCAGCGACTGTTCTTCAATCTCGTTTTTCGCAAAGGCGAAGATGCCTTTGAAAAGCTTGGCGTGTTCGTCGGGGCGCAGGGGGCTGTTGATCGCGGCGCGGACCTGATCGCGGACATCGTGAATCTCCCGCCACTTCGCCCAGAACTTGAGTGGTGTGCCGGTGGTGGCGTAAATGCCCTCGTTCTTGTTCAGCGCGATGACGAGTTGGCTGTGGATGAATAGCTGGGGGATCTCCCCCTCCTGCCAGTTCCGGAGATGCTGGCGGATAGCCTGCTCCAGCGAATTCTTGTCCTCCGGTCGCTTGCACTCGATGACAATGAACGGGATTCCGTTTACGAAACAAACGATATCCGGCCGCCGCGTCTCATGGCTGCCGCCACGCTCCACCTCAAACTCGGCGGTGACATGGAAGGTATTGTTGCGCGGATTTTCCCAATCGATGTAACGCAGCGTGAAACCCTTGGTCTCCGCCTTATCGCCTTCGCCGATGGTCTGGTCCAGGCTTTTGCCCAGCGTCAGCAAGTCGTAAATCTGCTCGCTGGTTCGCACCAGTCCTTCGAAGGGCATGTCTCGCAACAGGTCGATAGCTTTCGCGATGTTTTCATCGGAAAAAGGCAACTCGCGCCCCTTGAAGGTAATCTTGTTCAGGCGGCGGAGCTGGTGCGCGAGCACGCCTTCAAGCAACACCTTGCTCATCTTGCCCTTGCGTTCGACCGCCACCTCTTCCGGGCTCAAACAGGAATACCCAAGCTGCTGGAGAAAGCGCAGCGCTGGGATTTGGCTGATTGGAGCTTCTTGAAATGATGGATTCATCGATGTGCCCTCCAATTTCCACCCTCGTCAAAATTGATGGAGCCCCCTCTGCCGCACGCATTCCAAACCTGATCAAATAGAGGTCGAAGCATCGTAGAATGGGGGATAGAAAGAGATTCGATCAAGATTTCTTCGGTAAGCAAATGATCTCTGTCTATCACCTGATCGTAGTAAGGACGATTGAAACCACCCACATATATAAGAAACCCGCGAACATTTAGCAGCGATAAGCTCAATGAATAGGGTAATGGAATTTCAAGCTCAGTTAATGCGTTCAGGTAACCGGGAAAGGCTTGAAGAATGCTGCGTTCCCACTCGACACTTGGAACAATTTTAGCTGGTGGTCCGTTTTCCGTCAGTTGCCTCGGCTCCAACATCTGGCTTTCGACAGCTTCGATAAATCCCTTTCGAGTGAGCTGGACATATGAATCGACCTTGCCAGCGGCACCTGAAGACTTCACCAGAAGCCCATCGAAATTAAATACATCGCCCCATCCGCTGCTATTGATGGGCTTCAACCGATACTCTTTACTTGCTCTTACTAGATCCGCCGTCTGCAAGCGCCCATCTCTCCTCACTCCATCGACAGGCAGAATGTGGAGCACCATCAGATGCTTTCCGGCTAACGGCACAGGATACTCACCATTGCATAGTTTACCAATTCGATTGATCCGGAAGGTTCTCAGGCGATCCGCGTATGTCTCATTGGCGATAAAAGCTGATCGCAGTTCGCTTACATCGAGATCGTACTTCCCGTTAGAGTTTCTACCACAAAAACGAGTGACTCCCTGATGTCGCACCATATGAGGTGCGGTAAAGCTGCTGGGGATGCGGATCACAAGCGAGTGCTTTCCTGAACCCAAAGGTATGACGCGCATTGTCACTCCGAGAATTCGGGGCTGAACAAAGTCTCTTAGGAGATTCTCAATCTTGCCAAGAGCGTCGTCTTGAACAAAATTATTCAAACCAACCAACTCACCAGCAACTCCTTGAACCTCTGCAATGCCGAACACCAGATCACCGCCGTCCGTATTGGCAAACGCAGTGAGATCGCTTAAAAATTCGCGCTTTTGTTCATCAGTTGCGTAGATGAGAGCTTGCTTATACTCGATGATCTTGCTCTCCGGAATACCTTCGTCAACGAGGTGCATAATGTCTGATTCGGAAACTGCGTCTAAGTTTAGGTGCTGGAGTGACATGTATTAGGAAAATTTAACGAGGAGAATTCTTGCCTCTGCGTGATTCATTCACGGAGGCTTGCTTTGCCCCGGATGATGCCGAAGCTTTTCGCAAGGACTCGGGCGGTCACCTCATCGATTTCTTCGGATAGAATAGGATCGGAGTATGGTTTCGAAACCATGACTTTTCCATCTTGAGTGATCGTGTATTTTCCGGGTGGAAAATGGATCCCCACCGAAGTTTCGTAGTCAAAGGGGAGGGCAGCTTCACCTTTATAACCCAAGAAACAGAATTTCATACTTATTTGCCCGCCAGGCACTTGAAACCCAATGTCCGACTGCGAAACGCGGGAGCCGCGAGCACCAGTTCCCCGGAGATTTTCAGTGACAACTTCATATTTCGAAAACATTTGTTTCAATCCCTCAAGCTTCCGTTCGAGTTCTTTGATGAAAGGAAAAAAGCTCACTTCGGCCAATTGCCCGAGGATTTCCTTTGTCGGCATGCCGAGCTCTTCCTTCCGAGCCTGCGCCCCTCTTACAAATAACGTCACCTGCTTTTCGACGTCGCTCGGCTCCTCGATGCTCTCCCCTTTGCCAGCACGGATTGCCAGATTGAGCGATCTCTCCAATTGATTGCCGAAGAACTCCGCCAGTGGAACGAGGTCACCCACATCAGCGAGACGCAGAGCCGTCAGATAGTCCTTCTTCTGCTCTGTAGGGACAATGATCGGAGGATAACCGTCCCGAAGGAACAGGTAATTGACCAACAACCGGGCAACGCGACCATTTCCATCGTCGAAGGGATGAACCAGGACAAAATCATGGTGGAACCTCGCCGCGATGGTCAGGATATGATCCGTCCGAGCGGAAAGGGCCTCACCCAGCCAATCGACAAGCGCTTGCATGCGAGCGGGAACTTCGATCGGGGGTGCATACTCATACAATTCTCCGGTCGCAGTTAGGACACTATTGGGAAGGGTCTTGTATTCTCCGGGTATCACTTGGGAACGGGATGGTTGTCCGTCCGCGGTTTGTGTGGGCTTCCAAAACGGCTCTTTGAGAATGATCATGTTGAGATCTCGGATATCAGTGGGGGAGATCAGACGAGCTTTGTCATCCGCCAAGTTCCGGAGGTGCTCGATTCCCACGTCATGGGCTTTCATCTCCTCATACTCGCGCAATGTGTGATTGCCATGAGTTTGCCCGTGTAGCAGCAAAAGGACTGTTTCGCCGTATGTCAGCGTATTTCCCTCAATGTGATTCGAGTGGTAGTTCCATTCGAGCCGGAGCTTTTGCCAGAGGCGGCGCTCATTTTCGGCGGCCAGGGGTTGCAGTAAATCCCATTCGGATTTTAGAACATCAATGGAGTCGAAGGAGGAGTTCATGGTGAAATACGGTGAAAGGTGAATTCGGCGGTTATTTATCGTGGAATCGTCACCCCTCTAATCTTCCGATAAAGATCGAGCGCGAAGGTATCTGTCATGCCCGCAACGAAATCGACAGCGAGAAGTAGCTGTTCGTAAGCCCGCGAGTTAACTTCATCCTCTGGAACTAAAAACTCGTCTGGTATGAGATTGCGAACCTTGCTGCCGAAGAGTCCCCGATTCTTGGTAAATCCCACACTTTTAATCGGAAATACCGCGTCAACGACCGCATCCAGCAGCCCCGAAAGGATTTCAAAGCCAGCGGTCTCAATTTGAATCACGGTCGGCATCGAATAAACATCTCTAATTGTTCGGTCTTTGAATGCGTCGAGCGCGTCAGCAGACGAGATTTGACTCATCATATCGCCCATGGGCTTACCAGCTAGCATATCGGGTTCTCGACGTTCAAAGACCTCGGCTACCTCCTTGATGGCTTTGCCGATCGCCTTCGCTCGCAAATAGGCAACTTTTTCCGAATTGCTAGGATGATCAGTCAGCGATGCCATTTCATTGGGAGTAAGAAGCTTCTCCATGATCTCGAGAATGTCGTTGTAAGGGATACGGCCCAGTCGAAAACCATCTTCAAGATCGATAATTCGGTAGCAGATGTCATCCGCAGCCTCGGTCAGGTAGGCAAGCGGATGGCGGCACCAACGATTGTCGTTCAAGCGAATCAAGCCCAAGTCATCCGCGACGGCATTCCACTGATTACGATCTGTTTCGAAAAAGCCGGGTTTTTTTCCAGCAATATCTCCTGTCGCTTGCTCCTTGGTCACCAAACCGCTGGCGCTCGTAGGATATTTCATGAATGCGCCCAAGCAGGCTGCGGTGAGTTTCATTCCGCCTTCATTGCGGTAGAACTGAAGACGCGTCAGGATTCTAAAGCCTGCCGCATTGCCTTCCCATTTTTCAAAATCTTGCTTCTCCTCATAATTCAATAATCTTCTGACTCGCCTTGCATACTTGGAGGACGAAAACCAGTACCTTATCGCGTCCTCACCCGAGTGTCCAAACGGGGGGTTCCCAATGTCGTGCGCTAATGCAGCAGCGCTTGTGATCATTCCAATATCAGATGGAGTGAGCGTTTCTTCGAGAGTTTTGGTCCCATATTGCTCTTTCCCGTAAGTTCTTAGGATGTAGTCCCCCGCAATGGTTCCCAAGGTTCGCGCCACAGAAGAAACTTCCAAAGTATGGGTCAGTCGCGTGCGAATATAGTCACTGGAACTCAACGGGTGGACTTGCGTCTTATCCTGGAGGCGGCGGAAAGCGGACGAAAATACAATGCGATCATAATCAATTTGCCACGGCGGGCGGGCTGATTCGTAGGGTCGAGACTTAACCTCGGAGAGCCGAAGGGAGGAAAGAAGATTGGGCCATTTCATATTGCTAGGCTGGATTATGGTTTAACGCGAAGCTTCCCCGTCAACAGCCGTTGCATCAGGCCGCGCTTCTGCTGGTCGAGGGCATTGCGTTGTTTGCGGAGAAGAGTGAGTTCCTGGTCGGCGGCGTCGAGGATGGCGGCGATGTGTTGTTGTTCTTCGAGGGTGGCGGGGATGCGGATGGATTCGCGGAGAAAGACGGCGGGATCGAAGATAAGTTTCTCGATGTGGACACCGGTGCTGGCGACACGGGAGAGGCGGATCATGCGCGGGGTCTGGGCGAGCCAGGCGAAGAAGGGCATGTGCAACTTGTCCGGTGCGGTGTTGGTGAAGATGGCGTATTCCTTGGAGACGTGGCCGCCTTCGAACTCCTGGGTGACCATGGCCCACGCGCCGTGAGCGACCTGGCGCTTGGAAACGAGGAAATCACCAGCTTTCAAATCGTGGAGATCCTGGGTCTTGTATTCCGAACCGAGCAGTTCCGGGCGACGGAACAAGCCGCCACAGCGGCGGCGGACGCTGATGAGGGAAAGCGACATCTCGGCGCTCCACTCGATGGGTCGGAAGGCACGTTCCAACAGCTCGTTCATCCGCACTTTCTTCCATTCCTTTTTGCCGAAAGAACGAAAGCGCTTCTTGCCAGTGAGAAGTTGCTGCATCAATGCCTTTTTTCGGCGGTCTTTGGCGGCCATTAGAGCATCGATTCTTTCGAGGGCTTGATCCCATGTTGTCAGAATGTCGGCGATCTTGCTTTGCTCAGACAATGAAGGGAGTTGCACAGGAATCGTCGCGAAATCATGGAAGTATAGGCGGAGGCGATCTCTTGTAATTCCATGCGAAAAACATGTAAGCTGATGCAGTCCTCGATAAGATTTAAAGATATGATACATAAAACGCGCGTCAGCCCGCTCCGCTTTGGGATGGCAAACAACGTATGCGGGACTTACGACGCCTTCTTGATCACAATATGCCACAGCGCCTTGCCACATTCGCATCATATTATACACGATGTCACCGGGCCGGACATGCAAGCTTTCCTCTTGAGGCAGGGATTTGCCCATTCGCCTTTCTAAGGTATCTCGGGCAACTAGCCCCCTGTCTCTGGTAACAGACAGGATGCGTAAATTGCCGATCCCCTTTTTACGACTATGCGTGAAGACCTCACCTAGACGGGCACAGTTCCAATCTGCTGGGATGAGGCCAACCTTTGAATCCTTCCATTTTTTGGATTTCGTTTGCTTTTTCATACCCCTAACTCCTCCAAGTATCCCTGCATCTTTGCCCGTATGGCGGCGAGATCGGTTTCCAACTTGGTGATTTCCTTTTTCACCACCTTGAGGTCGATCACAGCTTCTTCCTCGAAGGTATCGACGTAGCGGGGTATGTTGAGGTTAAAGTCGTTGTCGGCGAGTTCTTGTGGGGAGGCGCGGTAGGCATATTTCTCCTCGGTCTCGAATGCGCGATAGGTGGCGACGATTTTATCGACGTGCTCGTCGGTGAGGACGTTCTGGTTTTTCGCATCCTTGTAGTCGCGGGAGGCGTCGATGAAGAGCACGTCGCCGTGGGTTTTGCCCTTGTTGAAGATGAGGATGGCGGCAGGGATACCCGTGCCGAAGAAGAGATTGGCGGGCAGGCCGATGACCGCTTCCAGCAGGTTTTCCTCGATGAACTTCTGGCGGATCTTGCCCTCGGCGGCACCGCGGAACAACACGCCGTGGGGAACGACGACGCCGACGCGGCCACTGCCCTCGCGGGCGGATTCAACCATGTGGCTGATGAAGGCGTAGTCGCCCTTCGACTTGGGCGGCAGGCCGCGATAGTAGCGGTGGAAGGGATCGGCCTCGGCGGAGTCGTGGCCCCATTTGTCGAGCGAGAAGGGCGGATTGGCGACGACGATGTCGAACTTGAGCAAATGGTCGCCCTCAAATAGGCGCGGGTTGCGCAGGGTGTCACCCCACTCGATGCGGAAGTTGTCCATGCCGTGGAGGAACATGTTCATCCGGCAAAGGGCGTGGGTGGTGCCGTTCATTTCTTGGCCGTAGAGTGCGAAGTCCCGTTCGTCCGCCTGACGACCGACCTTGATGAGCAGCGAGCCGGAGCCGCAGGCGGGATCGCAGATGGTATCGCCCTTTTTCGGATTGAGTAGGATGGCGAGCAACTTGGAGACTTGGCCCGGCGTATAAAATTCCCCGGCCTTTTTCCCGGCGTCCGACGCGAAGCGCTCCAACAGATATTCATAGACGTTCCCGATGACATCCTCATCGCCGACGACGGAGGGCCGGAGGTCGAGCCGGGGATCGGCGAAGTCTTCGAGCACGAGCTTGAGCTTGGTATTCCGGTCGCGGGTGCGGCCGAGCTTGTTCTCGGAATTAAAATCGACCTCGCGGAAGACGCCTTCGAGTTTGGCCTTGTTGGCCTCCTCGATGCCGGCGAGGGCGACGTTCATGCGCTCGCCGATATCGGTCTCATTGCGCAGTGCGTAGAGGCTGAGGAAATCGCAGCCGTCGGGAAGCTGGAAACGCTCGCGGGAAAGGCGGCGATTGATGCGCTCCTGGTTGCCCTTGTATTCCTTCGCGTAGGCATCGCGGTGATCGCGCCAGACATCGGAGACGTATTTCCAGAACAGCATCACGAGGATGTAATTGCGGTAGTTCTCGGCATCGACGACGCCACGGAAAGTATCACACGCGCGCCAAGCGACATCGTTGATTTCAGATTGATTGATTTTTAGCATGTTTGGAAAGGTGGGTAATGGGTCAATGCTGACGGGCGGCGTTCAGGAGCGATGCTTCGAGGTGCATGGCGCGGAGGGTGGCAAGCTTGGTCTCCATTTGGCGGGTGTTGCGTTCGAGATCAGCAAGTTCGAGAATTTTCTTCTGCACGACTAAAGGAGGCAGCAAAACAGGAAATTCCTCCAGGTGGATGCGTTGAAGTGTCTGAACGAGTGTGCCCTTGCGGCGGCTGGAAAAATGGCGAGCTGCTTCCGTGGTGCGGAGGGTCCAGGCGAGATAATCGGGCATGACTTCAGTTCTTTTCCGCGTGATTACGAAAAACTGCGCACCAGCAAGGATATTATCGGCTGTATGGGTAAGCACGGCGGCGGTGGTGCGAGTCCCACGGTTTGGAAAGAGGATGTCGCCATGGCGTAGATTGAGGGACGGACTGACTGCCTCGTTCGGCTCTATCCGTATGAAATCTTCATTGCAAAAAGTACCGTCGTTTTCCAGATCGCTGATTTGAATGAGGCGGTAAGAGCCATTGGGGTCGGGACGGGTTGCGTCCCGACCCCGCAGGGTGGCACCCATGCGAACAGTAGCGATTGATGATAGCGGAACGGTGGGCATGAGTGCGGTCCGTTATGCAGGGCACTCCGGGAGGCTGAGGAGGTTGTTCGGCTCCTCCCCGTCGTTTTCTGTTTTCAAGTATTTGTGACCTTGGGCGCTTTTGGCGATGATCACGTTGGCTCTCTGGTTGTCCGCCTTGACGAAGAACGTCCATTTGCCGGTTTCGATTCCGGAGATGGCTTCATCCAGTGTGAGCTTCCAGCGTTTCCCGTCAGGGTTGAGACCTCCAATATGGGAGATTCTCTCGTGAGCACTGGTTCGATTGGATTTGTTGATGCAATGGATTTGGACGTCTATGGCCATGGTGGTTTAGTTCGGTTTGTTGATTCCCGTCGCTTCGCTCGACGGTTTTTTACTTGATCCGGCCCAACCAAAGACGAGCATGAGGTTGCTAACGCCGTGCGCTGTCTTGGAATGGTGCCGGATAAAAAGATCCGGAGAGCTCATGCTTTCCGGGTTTTTTTGCGAACGCATTGATTCATACATGATCCGTGTGAGTTATGCAAGGGGAATCTTGGATTTAAATTGCATACGGGCTAATCGTGATTCCACCCACGCTAGAAGGCTTGCACCCGAACTGGCGCAGTAGTGTCAACTTTTCGATTCAGGATTGCCGGAAAAATGGCATGATTAAGCGACACGGAAAATTTCCCGCACAAGAGCCCGCCGAACAACTCAGCTTCTTTGATCTACTTGCACCCCATGAAAACGGAAAAATACCAGATCACCGGCTACGGCATGATGGCGGAGGAGCATT
>JBGTNJ010000093.1:0-84711 GCA_041743145.1 Nitrospira sp.
GGGAGCCCCAGGAGCGAGACGGATGCCGCGATTCGGTACGGCCTTGTCGACCAGGGTAAACTCAAGCTCTTCGTTGTATTGGTGGAGCAGCAACCGATAATTGAGGGGGAAGGGAACCCCCTGCGGTGGCGGCGCCACAAAGGGGAGCGCAATCATGTTCCACCCGCGGCCTGGCAAGTTTGGCAGGTTGGCCCACTTTCCGGGAAGCAGCTTTAACGGTCCAAGTTCCTGGTCATTTGTCTTAGGTGATTCAAGTCTTCGCTTTTTATCCTCAAGCTTTGCCGGTTCCGTTTTCATCGTCAAAAGTTCTTTCATCGCAAATCCCCTTTTATGATTGATGTACGTGAACTAACTTGTGTCCACCGATATTTGCCGACCCACAGTCCAAATAGTAAACCGCATATTAAAACATGAGACCGTTCTACCTCCTTTCCGCAATTCACTTATTTGATATGGACGACGGCTTGAGCCAGCAGGTATTGTTCGCAGCTCGACTCTCTCTGACCTGCATTCGTCAACAGCAAGTGAGATGCCAGGTAAACGAGAAGCATCGCATCGCCCCGAGCACCTACGTAAGCTCTTTACTTTCAGCCTCATATGCATTATCAAGCAAAACGATTATTGCTTCGTCTGTCTTCATCATTGCAGAGATGTGTATCGAAAAGGATTCAGGTCGTGTATCAGATCCGATACTTGGCAAGAATGATCGATCAAACTCTTATCCGCAACAAAAGCTGGTATTTTACCGTGGACAGACCAAGTAGAATGCCTAGGCAGGCAATGATGAACAATGTTTAGGGACTAGGTGGAAAGCGCACGGTTGGGCACACGTTGCGATGCTGCATCGCAGGTCACACCAAGGCACTACCAGCTCTGCCGCATCCAATGGATTCTCACCAGAACCAACGGTGAGTTAGTCCTCAGGCTTATGAGCCTGAGGTGCCGGCTGCTCGCCCGGCAGTTTCTTGTACAGATACTTTCTGCTGAACGTCGTGACGGCAAAGGCAAGACCAATTGCGACGGGGACGAACACCGCCGAGGCAATATTCGCATTCTTGAGCCAGCCTATTTCCTGAAGGCCTTTGAAGACATATCCACCTAAGCCAGCCAGGTAATACGCGATAACGATCACCGACAACCCTTCGACGGTGTGCTGCAAGAGAACTTGACTCTTCGTCGTCTTGTCAACGCTTTTAAGCAGTGCGAGGTTCTGCGCCTCCACGATCAAGTCAATGCGGGTGCGAATGATCGAGATGATACCCTCGAAGCCGCCGCGGAGCGTGTCGATGCGTCGCAGGAGTTGCTGATATCCCTCCGCGACACCGGTAATGCCGCTCAAGACATAATCTGAGATCGGACGATAGGATTCCATCCGTTGTTCACCAATGGATGCCAATGTCGCATGCACGATTTTATCGTACGGAATCGCCGCCGACAGTTCAAAGTGTAATGTGCCGGCCATGCGGTTGGTTTTTAGTAAGTCCTGGGTCAGACTGTTCAGCCATCGCTGCAACGTCTCCGAGTTCGCGTGCCCGATATGAGACGTAATGATTTCTCGTTGCTCCAGATGCACTTTTTCGAATTTATAGACATGATCGATTGCGGCGGAGAACAGCGGCTTCTGCATCAATAGCAAATGATAGTAGGTCTCAATCCGCACGATGGCATCCACAATATCCTTCAACCGCGAGGCCTGTGCCTTCGGCCTGAGACTCACCCAATACCGTTCACGCCCTAGTTCGTCTGGAGTAAAGCTGGTAACCAAGCTGGTCGATTCGTCGAAGATCCGGCTGCCGTAGAGTACCGGCCCGGGAAATAACAGCTCCATCTGTTCGCGTGTTGGCAACGCCTCCTCCGTGAGCAGAATATCGAGTCGACAGACTTCATTCCCGAGCGGCGAGATCGCAAACTTGTACTCTGGAAAGGTCAGCGGGCCGAACGATACCTCCGGTTTGGCTGGGAGATGCCAGATCTGATAGTTGTAGTATTCCGTATGGGCCTGCCAGACAAGGATGAGACGGTCCCCGCCCGCCGATTCCTTGATGCCGTATCCAAACGTTTCCTTCAACACTCTTGACTCCGCTGCCACCTTGAACGCCTCAAGCAGCGACTGGAATTCTTCTCGACTAGCTGGACGCTGTGTCGGAGGATCGGACATGCGAAACGCTTGGTAATGCACATGGGCCGGCGCACGCAGCCATCGCCCAATCGGCTGATGTGGGCGTTCATGCAACTTTTTCAAGAAAGACTCAGTGTCTGCTCCCGATTGACTCACGTGTTCCCTCTTCGTCCTGAGAATGAGGTATGACCCTAGCATCCGGCGCGGCCAGCTTCAACAATGACGTGGTGGATTCCGGAAGAGGAGCCAAGATAGACGCTAGTTACAGGACGGATCGAACGGCATTTCTGCGTATGGACGGTAGGCCTCACCCAATGTGAGAAGAATATCTCCCCAGACACGTGCTGGATCTTTCTCAAACACCGCCTGCGGATCGGCTGGTAAGGTGATCCATGACCCGGTCTTCATCTCATTTTCCAGTTGGCCAGGCGCCCATCCGGAATATCCGAGATAGGCGCGAAACGCTTCTTTGGTGTCGGATCCGGTAAGAATGCGTTCGACCATTCCGACATCACCGCCAAGACAGACTCCATCAAACACATGGTGCGCATTGTCCGGAAACGCATCACCACGGTAGAGCAACATGACTTGATTCGTCTGCACAGGACCGCCGGCGTAGAGGACATGGCCGGCCCCCTCAATCACCGGCACTTGTGGCAGTGCCTCCGAAATGGACATGGCCGTGGGGCGGTTCACGATGACACCAAGCGCCCCTTCCGGTCCATGCTCGCAGAGCAACACAACGGTTTGTCGGAAGTTGGGGTCGCGAAGGCTCGGGGCCGCGATGAGAAAGATGCCTTTCCGGATCTCGGTACTCATGAGAGAAATCCTACCCTGCTCCTGCAACTTGCGCAAGCGCTGCGCTTCCCTTGTCAGCCAGTGACACTGAACGTTACAGTTTGTACAGCGACGCACGGCGGTCGCGAAACAAGTTGTTGTAACGATTCAAGGTCTTATCGCGAGCCTCGGCGGGGTCGATATCAACGAGGGTCAGCTCTTCCTGGTCACGAGATGCCCGATGGATGATTACCCCTTTAGGTGTGACGACTTCACTCTGGCCGATGTAGGTCAACCGCTCTTTTCCACCACGGGCCTCGGTGCCGATACGATTACATGTCACGGCGAAGACTCGATTTTCAAGGCACCGTACCGGCATAGAATCCGGACAGTTTGGTAAAATCAGGTTGGAGGGATGGCAGATGATGTCTGCTCCCTGCAAGGCTAAGGTCCTTGCGGCCTCAGGGTAGTACCAGTCGAAACAGATCATCACCCCGATCTTCGCCGGCCCAATATCCCATACCAGAAATCCCGAGTCGCCAGCGGAAAAGAACTGCGTCTCCTCATAAAAAAGATGGGTCTTTCGATAGCAACCGAGAAAACCAGACGGTCCCACAACCACGGCGGAATTGTAACAGTGTGTCCCGGATAGTTCGGGCAACCCCGCTACGATATGCATTTTGCGCCGTTTTGCTACCTCTATCAGGCGCCGCACGGTCCTACCGTCAGGAACCGGCTCGGCCAACCGCTGTGCCTCCTCTTGAGAAACAAACTGATAGCCCGAAGCAAACAGTTCCGGCAGAACGATGAGGTCGGTATCCGCCTGTTCCAGTTTGGCCGTGACAATTTCAAGATTGCTGGCCACTTCGCTGAACTGTGGATCGAACTGGTAAAACCCAACGCGCACGGCACACTCCGTTTCATATAAAAGCGGGCAGGGATACAATCCCTGCCCGCTTCAACAAAGGCACCTTGTCGCAGCCGTGGCTGCTTCTCGTCGACTACTTCTCTTTCACTTCAGCCAGGTGCGTGGCCGCCGCATCGGCATGTTCGGTACAGGCGTCTGCATGCCCAGCCTGTCCATGTTTAATGGCTTCCATTAGGTGCTTGACACCTTCATCCAAATGCGGGCTCTTCACTTTCGCACCCTTCGCATGGTCGAGCGCTGTTTGGGCATGTTCGACACAGACATCCGCGTGTCCTTCCTTGCCGTGCGACACAGCGGCCTTTGCATGCTCAACCGCATCACGGATATGTCCGGCGAGCGCCATATCGTTCAGCATCGGCATACCGACAAGCGCTCCGACCGCAGCTATCACCAGCACACTTCGACGCATCTTGGTCGTCATCGTTGCCTCCCCCATGGTTAAAGTTAGCCGCCCCACGAGAACAAACGGATCGTGAATTCACCTTTACACAGCGCTCCTTGGCCTGTCAAGAATGCTTGGCAGTAGGATCAAGGCCGAGAATTTGTTGGAGCGCGTGCAAATCTTTCTCGACTGGAGCCGCAAAGTCTCGACTCCACTCCCACCACGATCCGGGATAATTGCTCACATTCGGATACCCCACCAGTTTCAGGATGAAATAGAGCCAGGCCGATCGAACACCGCCGGTACAGTAGCAAATCACATCCTGTTCGACCTGAACCCCCTTCGCCTGCAACATTTCTTTGATCACCGAAGAATCTTTCACTGTTGCATTCTTGTTCAGAAATCCATTCCACGCCACATGGATGGCAGAGGGGACATGCCCTGGCCGCGGAATACCGGACACTTCTTTCCCGAGATATTCTTCCACACTACGAGCGTCCAGAATCGCCGTCTGAGGATGCGGAGATTTGACGATCGCTTTGAGATCCTCTTTCAGCGTCAGCAAGGGCTGCACCGGACAAGCCTTGAAGGTCCCCGCCGAAGGAGAGATGGCCCCGTGTTCGAACGGTCGCTTCTCGGCCGTCCACTTTACCCACCCTCCATCCAAAATACGCAGGCGGGTGTGACCGAGATATTCCAACATCCAAAACATTCGTCCTTCATCACCCCAATTGTCGAAGGGGTTGGAGTAGATGACGACATCGCTGTCGTTGTTGATCCCGAGACGACAGAGAATTCGCTCGATCTGACCCAGATCAGGATTCAGGAGCCCCTTCGGCACGGCGTTCGGATCGCTGTAGTCATGCCACGTTGAATGGACAGCGCCGGGAATATGGCCGCCGAATTCATAGGCTGCCTTGCCACGAACATCGATGATGACGAGGTTGGGTCGGCCTAACTGCTGCTGTAGCGACTCGGTATCAATCAAAAAAGGATGGATCACAGTAAAGTTCCTCTCAACACGTTCGTACTCGACGGTCACCTGTCAGCCACTCTCTTGACAACTATTCGCTCCATGTGAGCCCTCAAGGCTGGGCGAGAGACCTACCTCCTTCGCCCATGCAAAGTTCAAATCGCCGGATAAGGGGACAGTCCGGTCATAGACAACGAAGCGATAGGGATCATCCCCTGTAAGACCGTATTTCGTTTGTAGCATCTCGTGCTGCGCATCCGTCAAAATATGGTACCGCACCCGTGTCCTGAGGCGCAGTCCTTCTGTCTTTTCCGGCAATCGATACGCAAACTGATATGCTCGGCTGGCCAGCGGCAATAGTCTATTATCATACAACTCCACAATCGCCGGCTGCCACAGAATCCAGCGTCCCATTGTCGAACTCTGCTGCTCTAAGACTGTTCCCTGTTCATCCTCTACCGAAAACTCTACGGTAAAAAATCGGTCGGGGTCTCCCGTCGGGATCTTGTGCCCGGCTCCGGCGTTGAGGAGCGTGAGTGTCACACCGATTCGGTCGCCCGGTTTTGGGGAAGCGATGTCCGCTTTGACCTGCACCGCCACCGCCCGCTTCACCATATCCGGATCGTGCCCTCCGCGCCACAGATGCTGACGGCCCCTGCGGACTGGTCCACCCACAGCCACCGGTCGATCGATCTCGGGCATGTGACAGCTCTGACAGATGAGACCGCGTTCTTGCATGAAGAACTTGCCCTCATACTCGGCATAGGTGCCGCAGGGCCCCACGTTGTAGAACTGTGCCGGCCCGGACACCACATTGTGGCAGCGGTAACAGGGCTGTGCCGTTCTAAAATTGGGATCGAATTTGGTGGGGTGCGGAGCCACGGAGTCTTCGAACGGCCCGTAAATCACACCGTCGCGCACGTGACAGACGGCACACGTCACCGATTCCTTTTGATACTCAGGATCGTATCGGGGGTTTGGCTCCTGAATGGCTTTCTCGACTCGCCCACGCGGGATCTCTTTTATCAAGGTGGGCTGCTGATTCTCGAGTGGTGCGTGACAATTGAGGCAAACCCAAATGTTTTTATCCTTTTTCCAGTAGGCTTGGAAGAACGGATCCTCATAGGCATGGGCATGGATACTCGTCTTCCATTCCTCATAAATCTCGCGGTGACATTGGCCACAGGCCTCGGCCTTAAGGCTGGCCAGTCCTTGCGGGACGTTCTGGAACGGAATGGCATGCGCATAGTCCGAGCGTAACCCGAAAATCACGACCGGTTTGATCTCGGTGTAGTAGAAATAGATACCACCGGCGAGAACGACGGCGAGAATCGCTATGATCGAAGTTTTGCGCATGTGTCGCAACTACTCACTGGTCGGCTGACACGTGAACAGATTCCAAGCTGACACGTCGCTACTCCTGAAAGTCTCGTCAGCTTGTCGCCTGTTAGCGTGTCAGCACAGCATTCAACAGGCCAATAACGCCTTGACATGGGCCTCCACGGAGGCGGCGAGGGCGTTGAGATTGTACCCACCCTCCAGAGAGGAAAGGATTCGCCCCTTCGCGTGACGTTTCGCAATCTCAGCCACGATGCCAGTCAGCTCGCTGTACCCGGCGTCGGTCAGGCCCATGCTCGCTAACGGGTCATCTTTATGCGCATCAAACCCCGCTGAGATGATCACGAACTCCGGCTTGAACTCGTCGGCTGCCGGCACTAACGTTTGTTGAAACACGGCGCGGTATTCTTCGTCCCCTTCACCTGGCTCCATCGGCACATTGATCGTACACCCCTCTCCTGCTCCCTTCCCTCGCTCAGTCCCTCGACCAGTGCCCGGGTAATGGGGATACTGATGGGTACTGAAGAACAACACCGAGGGATCTTGCTCAAAACTATGCTGCGTGCCATTTCCATGATGAACGTCCCAATCCACGATCAAGACTCGGCTGACCCCGTATTTCTTTTGAACATAGCGCGCGGCGATGGCAACGTTATTGAAGAAGCAGAACCCCATCGCTCGCTCCGCTTCGGCATGATGACCTGGAGGCCGGACGGCACAGAACACATGATCAACCTGGTGCGCCATGATGGCATCAACCCCCGCCAACGCCCCACCTGCCGCCAAGTACGCAGCATCCAATGAGCCAGGCGACATCGACGTGTCAGGGTCCAGAGACACACGTCCACTCGAAGGAGCCTCTCGAGTGAGCATCGCCACATAGCTGGGAGCATGAATCTGTGTGACCCACTCATCCTCCGCTCGTCGCGGGTCGATCCGAACGAGGCGAGCGGCTGTCCCACTCTGGTCCAGCCGCTGCATAACCGCGCGCAACCGATTAGGAGACTCAGGGTGCCCTGGTCCCATATCATGCTCGAGATAGGCTGGATGATAGACGAGACCGGTTTTCTCCATCAGAACTCCACCAGAACTCCACCAGAACTCCACCAAGAAACAGCGGACAGACAAAAACATGTTTCCGTCCCACTTAAGCCGCATACTGACTCAGAGTATCACGTAGAAAACACCGTAGACAATGTACGTCGGCGCTGTTATGGTTTGCACTCAGCAATGGGAGGGTACGATGCCGAATTCGAGAATCGAACCGCTGAAGAAAGTCTTGGCGATGGACCCAAACGATGATGTGGCCTGGTTCGGCTTGGGGAAGGCCTATATGGACGACGGAAACTTTGAAGAGGCCGCCAAATCGCTGCGCCAGTGCGTGACGGTCAAACCGACCTATTCAGCCGCCTACCTCGCCCTCGCACAGTCACTCCAGAAACTCGGCCGCCTCGATGAATGCCGAACGATTTGCGCCACAGGCATTGATGTCTCAACGAAGAACGGTGATGCCATGGTGACGAAGAATCTTGAAGCGTTGAAGCTTTCTCTACCGTCGTGAAATCCGACTTCTCATCCGCTTCGCCCTTTCGCCTTCCATCCTGGGCCATCCGTTTGGTGCGCCGCCGGCAAAAGCCGATCGTGGCGGCTCGCGATCGCATGCGGTTCGTCATCCAACTCGCCCTGAGCAACGTCACTGCTCGAACCGGTGGACCCTTCGGCGCTGCCGTATTCGAATCTCACACAGGCGAGCTCATCGCCGTCGGGGTGAATGTCGTGGAACCCACCAACTGTTCGCTCGCCCACGCCGAAATGGTGGCTTTGGCCAACGCACACCTCGCTCTGAGGCATTTCGATCTTGGTGCGACCGGGACGCCGAAGCTCGAACTGGTCACGAGTTGCGAGCCGTGCGCCATGTGTTATGGAGCCGTCCTTTGGTCCGGTGTTCGCAAGGTCGTCTGTGGCGCACGCGAGTCCGATGCAACGGCGATTGGGTTCGACGAAGCTCCGAAACCAAGAAGCTGGGTGGCAGCCCTGGAAAACCGTGAGGTCTCTGTGATCCGGGACCTTTGCCGAAATGAGGCCGTCGCCGTCTTCCGGCGTTATCATCGAACCGGAGGCCGCATTTACAATACGAGGAAGTGGACAGGGTAACACCCCCTCGCAGAGGAGCTACAAGGTTTGTCTGATTAACGCATCATGAGATTCGGAGAGCGGGGCCGAGGCGTTCGGGTTCAGGATCAGCATGCGCACGCGAGGCTGGGTCTGCTGATGTTTGGCTCGTTCAATCACCTCTACATTTGCAAGCCTCACCGCTGCTCTTGAAGGAAGCGGGTCAACATCCCAGATGGAAATGATGACCGCGCTGAGAGTGGAAATTCCGGTGAGCAAAGCCGTCACCACTCCGGCAAGGGTCTTCAGATCCAGCCAAATCCGTTCAGGACGAGAGTGCTTTTCACCCTGAAGGTCGGCTCGTGGGATAGAGATACTGAGCACCACCGGGTCACAATAATCGGCCAGCTGTTTCGCCTTTTGCTGAATGCGCGCGATAATTCGATGCGTCAAGATGAAACCCCGATCCTCCTCTTCCCCCGGTAACTCATCGAGATCAAGTCCGCGAAGAGGCAACCGTTGCCGCTCTGCCGACCCTACCATCGCCGTGACTTCCACGTAGAAAGGTTTGCGGCCGGTGTAGCATTCAAGATCCGCTGTTCGTGCTTGCGACTCAGGCAAGAAGGTGACCTGAACCCCAGCGCGAATCAACTGGGTGGCTAATTCTAATTCGGCGAGCGCGGATTCCCTGACCCCGTAATCATAGTGTGTGAGCCGACAAACAAGGCGTCCTAGACGGAGATGACTCGATTGATCGGCACAATGTCGATGAAGGGTGCTCCATTGATCGTGCAGTTCGCGAGACAGCCCTTCCTCTTCACGCTTCCACGCGGGCATCGGTCCCGGACGCTCACCTCGAAGATGGGTGGCCAGCTTGAACGTCTTTTTCGAACGAAACCGTCCCATGGTTCACTCACTCTCTGCATCACCTTCATGATTCGACGTCAGCCCCAACGCCTCCGGGTGCCGCTTGGCAAGTTCGTCGTAGACTTCATCCAACCATCGTCCGGCACAGCTTAGCACTTCACGAACCAATGGCTCCGGCTGCTTAGTCCGCTTAATGGTCCACTGTGAGACATATTCCAACAGTGCATCCCGCTCGAACGGTCGAGTCGAATCCAGCGCCAGGGACGACAGCTCCGCAAAGCCCGTACGGAGAATGTCACTCACAGTCTCTCGTGCATGCGACGTACTGGCCGTCACATATTGAACCACCCGCTGCAGTTCGTGATCGTTCATATTGGTGCTCGCTCAGAGCCATCTTTGCATCCGACCGATTGACAGTCAATGCAATCGAGCTCCCTTCATGGTCTGACAATTTTCTCCACTGGCACCATCCGCTGATGATAAAATCACGGTCCCGTAGACATGAAATCAACCTAAAGGAGATGTTGATGGCCGCTCAACGCCAACCTGGTCGCAAGACGTCTACACCCACCACGCACAACCGATGGGATCTCAGTGATCTCGTAAAGAGGCCACCGATCGATGTGGAACGAAGCCTGGTTGAGCTGGGAAAACTTGTGGGCCAAGTAGAATCGACGCGGCCTCACTTGCAGGCGACCATGGCCAGTCCAGATTTCCTGGCGATCCTCAAACTGACCGAAACAATTGCCGAGAGCTCAAACCGACTGGGAGCGTTTGCCTATCTCTGGTTCTCGGAGAATACGAAGGACGCGAAGTCCCGCTCGTTCAAAACCCGAGTCGAGGAGCGACTCACCGCGCTGAACAATCGTTTGCTCTTTTTCGATCTCTGGTGGCAAGGCGTTGATACGCTCAACGCCGAGCGTCTGATGGCCGACGCAGGCGATCTCCGGTATCACTTAGAAACCATCAGGCGTTACAAATCCCATACGCTCTCGGAAGCCGAGGAGAAAATCATCAACGTCAAGAATGTCACCGGACGCAGCGCGGTCAACACGCTCTACGATGTGGTGACCAACGGATTTACGTTTACCATGACGGTCGGTGGGAAAAGACGCTCCGTGAATCGCGAGCAACTGATGAGCCACGTGCGGAGCCCTCAGGCGTCCATTCGCCAGGCCACCTACCAAGAGCTCTATCGCGTGTTCTCAGCCCAGCGCGATCTGATTGGAGAAATGTATCGAACGCTCGTAAGTGATTGGAAGTCGGAGAACGTAGAACTCCGAGCCTTTAGCTCTCCTATTGCCACCCGGAACCTCGGCAACGATGTCCCGAACCAGGCCGTTGATGTCCTGCTGGCGACCTGTGCCAAGAATGCCGAGATCTTTCAAACCTACTTCAAACTAAAGGCCAAGGTCTGCAAGATCACGTCGATGAGCCGGTATCATATCTACGCTCCCCATCGGTCCGAAACGAAAAAATACCGATATGCCGACGCGGTGACGATGGTGCTCGAAGCCTACCGCAATTTCTCCCCGCAATTGGCCGATCGCGCTGAAGAGGTCTTTCGAGCGAGGCACATTGATGCGCCGACGCGCCCTGGTAAGCTCGGCGGAGCCTATTGTTATAGCGTGGCGCCGGGCTTGACCCCCTACGTCATGTTGAACTTCACGGGTGAAGCTCGAGACGTCGCCACTATGGCTCATGAACTCGGGCATGCAGTCCATGGCATGATGGCGAAAGACCACTCGGTCTTCACCTTCCATTCAACGCTTCCGCTGGCGGAAACCGCTTCGGTTTTTGGCGAACGGATTCTGTCAGATGCGCTGATGTCCCAGGAACGGAAAAAGACCGTCCGACAGGGGCTACTCCTGAACCAATTGGATGACATCTACGCAACCGTCCTCCGGCAGGCCTATTTTGTTCGCTTTGAAACCATGGCTCACCGCATGGTGACGGAAGGCGCGACGGGCGATCAACTGGCGCAGGCATACCTATCTGAACTCCGGCAACAATTCGGCAAGAGCATGAAAGTGCCGGATGAGTTTCAATGGGAATGGCTGACGATCCCCCATATCTTTGCCAGTCCATTCTATTGTTATGCCTATAGCTTCGGGAATCTTCTCGTATTGGCCCTCTACCGTATGTACAAAGAACAAGGTGCATCATTCGTCCCGAAGTATCTCGAGCTGCTCGCAACCGGGGGATCTCAATCACCGAAGGACATTCTGAGCAAGATGGGCGTCGATATGACGTCAGAGGCGTTCTGGCAAGCAGGCTTCAATACCATCCGAGAGATGGTGAGCGAACTCGAAATGACCCTCTCCTAGCCACCAACAACTGAACATCCAGTTCAATTCAAGCATCCCAGGACGCTCATCATTGCAAGCTTGACATAATGCCCAGACAGTGGCATACTGATAATGCTTCTCATAATCGTCACATTGAAGCTCGGGAAACCAGATGTACGTTTGCTTATGCAGAGGGATTACAGAATCAGACGTCCGTGAGGCAGGGCGGGCAGGGTTTGTGATGCCTTGTCAACTCAAGGCTAAGTTTGGCCTCAAGCAGAGCGGTAGTTGCGGTCGCTGCACAAAGAACATCCATGAATTGGTCGAGCTTGCGATCCAAGGGGCTTCGATTAGTACTGTGGAACGATAAAAACCTTCCCTTCTCCACACATCCGCTCGCACCCAGAGATTCCACCGTCGATGCACCTTGTCCCAGCTCATGATCCTCTTATTGTGCGGACCCTCCCCTGATGTGCTTCGTCACATCAGCCACACGCCTCCCCAACGCCTTGGCATCAGACAGTTCCTGATCATCAATCCCTGGGCTGTCACCTTCGGTTGTAGCCGACGCCCCAAACGCACCGCCGCCGCTTACCACAATCATCTGATTGCCCAACATCGCGGCGAGAATCGTCAGCATTGTGACCTCTTTCCCGCTTGAGACTTGCCCTCCTGTGGCAAAGGCCGCCCCAACCTTGTTTTTCATTTTGAATTCTGGGAAAACACCGAACTTGAACTGCCAGTTATCGAAGAACGTCTTCACCTCCCCAGACATGTTGGACCAATACACCGGAGAACCCACGATCACGGCATCGGCGGAAAACAGATCATCGGCCGCCACGTGGCCGACACGTTTAAGGACAACCTGGGTACCAGGAACCGCCTTGGCTCCAGCCACTACGGCCTCCGCCATGCGTTCGGTGTTTCCGGAGAGAGAATGGTAGGTGACGAGAATCTTTATCGACGGCGATGTGTCGCCTGCCCGTGACAATGCCACGCAACCGGTGGTCAGACTAATGCACATGAGCGCGACGGCCAGCAGACGCCGCAATCGAGTGAGAGAATGGTTCAGAGCAAGGTTCGCTGACACGATGTTAGAATTCGGCGAAAGTGAGGATGTACGTACCTAGTGTCGAATCGTCTCTTCTTCCATATGCTCTTCAACCGACACTTCCGTCAACGTTCCACGATATGTACAACGATGGCAGCGGATCCTCCATTCTTCGATCCACTTCTCCTGGACGTAGGACTGACGACATCCCGGGCACACGAACACACCTTTTTTATAGAGCACTCGTCGTTTTTCCTGCATGAAATCCTTTCCTAAGTTAGGATGAAGGATGGCACAACAACTGAGGGGATTGCAATATTCCTAGCGCCGCAACCACCGACTCATTCCTGAGTTTCAGAACGGCTACCTTGACTGGAGAAAGCTCGATCATTACGATGCGTTCATGCCTGCGAAACCATCAACGTTAGGCGTATGTTTCTCCTTAGTCATAACAGGGATGTTCCTCGGCCATCTGCCGGCTCGTGGGGCGGCCGATTCAGGACTTATCTCAATTCGCACACCTTCGGGCGTGAACATTCAGGCTGAAATTGCCGACACACCGCGAAAGCGAGCTCAGGGCCTCATGTATCGAGACCACCTCAAGAAGGATCACGGGATGTTGTTTTTTTTTAGCGAGCCCCAGGCCTGGACTTTCTGGATGAAAAACACAAAAATTGTCCTCGACCTCATCTGGCTGGACGAGAAGAAACGAGTCACGCATATCGAGCAAAAGGTTCCCATTTGCACGAAAAGCGACGACTCTTGTCCTCAATATCGTCCAAACAACGCCGATGCAGTGTATGTGCTCGAGATTGCCGGGGGGACCGTTGATAGGTACAAGATCGTGAAAGGAACGAAGCTTCAATTCGGCCAGCCTTAACGCCTCATAGTGAAAACCATCCTCCTAGGGTTTCCCTCGCCAGGACCTCAGACGCCGCGCTGTAATGATGCCTTCCAGACGTTCGATCGCTTTCAGCACTCGATGGAGGTGATTCGTGTCGGCAATCTCTACCACGAAATGTAACTCAGCCTTACGATCTTCTCTCGTCGTAATCTCAGCACGGCTGATATTCGCGTCAGATCCGGCGATCGCCGAAGAGACATTCGCCAACACCCCGGTTTTATCTTCAGCAATGACGGCGATGTTGACCGCATGTTGACCCGGCGTAGCCGTATCCCACTCCACCTCGACAAGACGATCTCGATCATAGTCCAATGCTCCTAGGTTGGGACAGTCGACGGAATGGATGGTGAGCCCTCTCCCACGCGTGATGTATCCCAAAATCTTGTCTCCGGGAACAGGATTACAGCACCGCGAGAGTTGCATCAGAAGATCACGTCCTCCCTTGACTTGGACGCTCGCTTCCGTACCGCTCACACTTGCGACTTTCGGAATAGGGCCCGGCTCGGGATGGGACGTAGTCCTCTCGATTGTCGGAGTGATCAACCGTCCGACAATCTGAGCCGTCGAGATATGGCCGAATCCCATGGCTGCAGCGAGCTCGTCCACCGTAGCATAGCCTTCCTGCTTGGCCAGCTGGAGTAGCGCATCCGACTTCGAGACCTGCGAGGGAGCCAATCCATGGCGACGGAGCTCTGCTTCCAGCAGACGTCTGCCGATTTCAAGACTTCGCTTCTGCTCCTCCGCCTTAATCCAGTGTTTGATCTTGGTTTTCGCCCGTGATGTTCGCACGAACATCAACCAGTCCTTGTGGGGAGTCTGATTCGACGATGTCAAAATTTCTATGGTATCGCCGCTGGATACCTCATGCCTGAGAGGAACAATCTTCCCATTGACCTTCGCGCCCACGCAGTGGTCACCCACTTCCGTGTGAATTGCATACGCAAAATCAACCGGCGTCGCCCCCTTAGGCAGTTCTTTCACGGTGCCTTTCGGGGTGAAGACGTAAACGACGTCATGGAATAGTTCGAGCTTCACGGAATCCATGAACTGGCGGTTGTCGGGGAGGTCCTGTTGCCATTCGATAAATTGTCTCAACCATCCGAATGCCTTGCTGTCTTTATCCTGCACACGCCCCTGCTCCTTATATTTCCAGTGAGCTGCGATGCCGTATTCAGCGACGCGATGCATCTCCTCCGTGCGAATCTGAAATTCCACATGCTCACCTTTTGGCCCCACAACAGTCGTATGCAGAGATTGATAGAGATTGGATTTAGGGATGGCGATGTAGTCCTTGAAACGTCCTGGCAGAGGGCGCCACAACGAATGGATGACACCCAGCAGGGCATAACAGTTCATCTTCGTATCGGTAATGATCCGCAACGCCGTGAGATCGTACACCTCCTCAAAGGAGATCGATTGTTTCTTCATCTTTTGATAGATGCCGTAGAGATGTTTCGGTCTCCCATAGACGGCGCCGATCAAACCATTCTCCGTCAAGGCTTTTTCGACGAGCGCTCGCACCTCCAGTATGTACTGCTGCCGATCCTCGTCGCGCTTCGCCACACGCACCCGCAAGGTCTCATAGACATCCGGATTGAGGTGTTTGAGGCACAAATCTTCCAATTCGTTTTTCACCCACCCAATACCGATACGATTCGCTAGAGGCGCATAGATCTCCAACGTCTCTTTCGCAATTTCGTGCCGTTTGCTCTCTTTCAGATGTTCCAGGGTACGCATGTTGTGGAGTCGATCGGCCAACTTGATGATGACCACGCGGATGTCATCAGCCATCGACAGCACCATTTTTCTGAAATTTTCAGCCTGCCTTTCTTCTGAACTGCGAAACGTAATTTTCCCGATCTTTGTCACACCATCGACCAGGTGAACGACTTCCTGACCGAACTCCCTCTGAAGCTCGTCGGCCGTCGCGACCGTATCTTCCAGCGTATCGTGAAGAAGGCCGGCCACAATGGCCGTGACGTCGGTCTTGAGAGACGTGAGCACGCCGGCCACTGCCACCGGATGTTTTACATAGGGTTCTCCGGATCGGCGCGTTTGACCCTCATGGGCTCGCGCTGAAAACTCGTACGCTCTTCGCACCATCCCCAGGTCCGCCTCCGGTTGGTAGGCCTGCAGACGAGTCAGCAATTGATCGATATCCGTCACGGTTTCGTACATCATCCGTTACTCGCACCCTGCCGCACGTATGTCCCGGATGCGCAACTGAATCCGGTCATAGCCGTTCCAATGGTTCAGCTCCGGCGTGCAGGCCACATCGATGGGCGTGTTCGGAGACAGCCCGTGATCCTCGAGCGACTTCATCCCAAACCCTATACTGTCAAACGGCAAGGACCCGCCCTGGCGGACCGTCATCTTCAGGTGTTTTTCTCCGACCACCCGAGCATTGAGGACATTCAGGCCTCTGACAACAAAGGTGGGTTCAGGATTCCCTGCGCCGAAGGGATGAAGTGTCCCGATTTCACGAAGCAGAGATAACGTAATCTCGTTCAGCCGAACTTCTGAATCCACATGAAGGATGGGAGTGCTTTGAGTATCCTGGATCCACTTCTCCGCAATAGCAGAAAACCGATCGGAAAATGCAGGCAACTGCGATTCCTGAATAGTGACGCCGGCCGCGCTGGGATGCCCACCAAAGGCCACGAGCAGATCTCGACAACCTGCTAAGGCCTGATACAGGTCGAATCCCGGCACAGTCCGAGCCGAGCCTTTTCCAATGCCGTCCTCATTCACCGCAATCACCACAGTCGGGCGATGGAAACGTTCCATAATACGGGCAGCCACAATTCCTACAACTCCTAGATGCCAGCCTCGCGCGTACAAGACAATCCCGCCGGATAATTTTTGGGACTCTGCCTGAGCAAGCGCTGCTTCCAAGATCGTGCCTTCAAGCTCACGGCGAACCTGATTTAACCGGTCAAGTTCCTCAGCTAGCACGTTGGCTTCTCGTTCAGATTCTGTGGTCAGTAGCCTGACGCCCTTGATGGCCTCATCTAGCCGACCTGCTGCGTTCAGTCGAGGGCCGAGTTTAAACCCGATGGTTTCCGCCGTGCACTCGCGACTGATACCAGCCACGTGTTTCAAGGCCCGTATGCCACAACGTGCGCCTCGTGAAATCTGAGCCAGTCCTTCTCGGACAAAGAGTCGATTTTCATCCTGCAGTGGAACGACGTCGGCAATCGTGGCAAGTGCGACGAGATCCAAAAGCGACTCTAACGGCACTGAGCCGGGTCCGTATTTCACTTCATAGGCCTGCGCGACCTTATAGGCAAGGCCACCGGAACACAGCCCATGAAAAGGGTACTGGGCCCCTTGCCGGTGGGGATTCATGACGGCCAATGCCGGCGGCATGTCCGTGTCCGTTTGATGGTGGTCCGTGACGATCACATCGAGGCCCAGTTGATTGGCAAGGCTGATTTCGTGATGCGATGTGGTGCCACAGTCTGAGGTGACCAACAGAGACACCCCTTCTTGCGCCAAGTTCCTAACAGCAGACTCATTGAGCCCATAGCCCTCACGGAGGCGGTGAGGAACATACGCTCTGACGTTGGCCCCAAGTGCGCGGAAGAATGACAGGTAGATGCTGGTGGCGGACATACCATCCACATCGTAATCACCGTAAAAGCAGACCTGCTCACGCAGTCGCATCGCGTGATGCAGACGGTCAACCGCGCACTCCATATCGGGAATCAGGAAGGGATCATGGGTTTGGATAGGGGACATCCAGGCGTTTGCCTGATCCAGGTTCGTGACGCCACGATTGAGAAGCAATGAAGCCGTGGCTGAAGAGATTGATAAGGCCCGTGACAAAAGAGCGCGTTGGATGGGATCGACTTGACGAACGACCCAGAGCTTGGACTGCATTCCCGCCTCCTTAAGGCCCCGGGCCGTGTCTACGTTGAAACGACGCATTGCAGGGGAACGAGGCAGACTGTAATAACTCGCTTCTTCTTTGTCAAACCGAGGAGCGGGGAGACGAGGTATGGTGAATCGAGTAAGAGTGGAAAATTGAAAGTAGCGCTATTCCCCTCCTTTCTGAACGTAATTTTTCACGAATTCTTCGGCGTTCTTTTCGAGTACATCGTCAATTTCATCGACGAGCTTATCGATATCTTCCTTCATTTTCTTTCCCGCCTCGACGACCTTGGGATTGGCTTTGACCTCCTCCTTCCCTTGCGGTTCGCGTCTCGGCTCTTGCTTACGTTCCTGCTTTTCCATTCGAGCACCTCCCATACATCTGGGGAAACTCTCGCGGTTAGTCAGCAACTTGGGTTGACGCGTTCACCATACTCCACGGCAAGGAAACCCGTCAAGACAAGGCCAGAAATGACAAGCGCCGTTTCCCGTCCGGGAAACGGCGCCATCACTCGATCTCCAATCGTCTATTAGACGATCAACGAAACAATAAGCAGGGCCACAATATTGATGACTTTGATCATCGGGTTCACTGCCGGTCCCGCCGTATCCTTGTACGGGTCGCCGACCGTATCCCCGGTGACCGCCGCCTTATGGGTATCGGTGCCCTTCAACCCCTGCTCTTCGATAAACTTCTTCGCATTGTCCCAGGCTCCACCGCCGCTCGTCATCGAAATCGCGACGAACAGACCGGTCACGATGCTGCCGACCAGCACACCGCCAAGCGCTTGCGGACCAAGGATCACACCCACCAAAATCGGCGACACCACCGGTATCAAGCCGGGGATCATCATCTTTTGAATGGCCGCTTGGGTCACGATATCGACACAGGTGCCGTATTCCGGCTTCCCCGTACCTTCCATGATGCCCTTGATCTCCCGAAACTGCCTTCGCACCTCTTCCACAATCAAGCCACCCGCTTCTCCAACGGCCCTCATACAGAGGGCCCCAAAGATGAAGGGCAACATGCCGCCGAGGAATAAGCCGACCAAGACCTTCGGATTCGACAGATCGAACGCAGCCAGCGCCGGATTAATCGCCGCGACTTCCCTAGAGTATTCAGCAAAGAGCACCACTGCCGCCAACGCGGCCGACCCAATCGCATAGCCTTTCGTCACCGCCTTCGTCGTATTGCCGACCGCATCCAACGGATCGGTGATGTCACGCACTTCCTTACCCAAATGCGACATTTCGGCAATGCCGCCTGCGTTGTCCGTGATCGGACCAAACGCATCGATCGCCACGACAATCCCAGCCATCGAGAGCATCGACACCGCTGCGACGGCCACACCATAGAGCCCGCCTGATTCCGCCCCTCCACACACCCAATAACTGCCGAGAATAGCCAGCGCAATCACCACCACCGGTGCCGCCGTCGCCTGCATGCCGACTGCCAGCCCCGCGATGATGTTCGTCGCATGGCCGGTTTCGCTCGCTTTGGCGATATATTGCACCGGTTCATAGTTCTTCGACGTGTAATAATCGGTAATGAAAACAAGCGCCAGCGTCACCGCCAATCCCATCAACGCTGCGATGTAATAACTGAATCCACTGACGCCCCCTACCCCGCCCATGATCATGAGGGTGATCGGTAAAAATGCCACGGCAGCGATCCCGCCGGCCACAAACAATCCTTTGTAGAGCGCTCTCATGACTTCCTCACCCGGGCTCACCTTCACGAAGAAAACCCCGATGATCGTCGCGAAAATCGTCAGGCCTCCTAAGACCAACGGATACAGGATAGGAGCAGTCGCTCCCTTGAACATCGTAAAGGCCAGCACCATCGCCGCGACCGTCGTCACTGCGTAGGTCTCGAACAGGTCCGCCGCCATCCCGGCGCAGTCACCAACGTTGTCACCCACGTTATCCGCGATGACCGCCGGATTCCGTGGATCATCTTCTGGAATTCCCGCTTCGACCTTACCGACAAGATCCGCACCCACATCTGCCGCCTTGGTATAGATGCCGCCACCAACGCGGGCAAACACCGAGATCAAGCTGCCGCCAAATCCAAGGCTCAGCAAGGCGTGAATGGCCTTTTCTTGCCCAGCTATTGATTGCGCAATCATATAGAAGGTCGTAATCGCTAAAAGTCCAAGACCGATCAACAACAGACCCGTCACCGCACCCCCTCGAAACGCGACGGTCAAGGCGGCATTCATGCCATTGTGCGCGGCTTGCGCTGTCCGCACGTTAGCGCGCACGGCAATGATCATCCCCACATAGCCGGCAATCGACGAGGCTCCCGCGCCGACCAAAAATCCAACCGCCGTCAGTAAGCCAAACTTGTCTGAGACGGCCCCAGCGACCCAGAGTACGACGAAGAGCACCGCGGCCACATAGCCGACGGTTTTGTACTGTCGATTCATGTAGGCACTGGCACCTTCTTGAATGGCCTTTGCAATTTCTTGCATCTTCGCATTGCCGGCGTCGAGCTTGAACACCCACATCGCCAGGTACAGCCCATAGGCGATACCAGCCACACCGGCTATAAGAGCAAACGTAGTAATCGCTGAGTCACTCACGGGAAAACCTCCTGCTGGTTAAACGGACTCCTTATGTCACACGGCTCTCCGTGGCTTCAACCCATCCGAAGGACATGCGCAAGTGGGTAAATCCAAGGTGGGCGGAGTCGAACTAGAAGCTAACCACCCGAAAAGCTGGGCCATTCTAATAGAGTCTCACTGAGCGGATCAAGACAAAATACTGCCCACGAAAACGCAGTTTTCCAACCGCCTTCCTAAAGGAGGGTTGCGCAGGCAATGTGGTTTTGCCTGGTCCTGAACCGAGTCGGTTCGAGTCAGCTGGACTGGAGATTTGCTACCTGAGTGGAGAATACGGTATGGAGTATCTATCAAGCAGAACAAGGGGTTATCCATGAAAATGAAGATCCTCCGAATGATCCTTTGTGTATGTTTCACCGGCCTCCTTGCCGCCTGCGGGGAAGAAGGTGAGACTCAGGACACCAATCCGACCTCAGCCAGCCTAAGACTCCAACCCATTTCGAGTAACCTGAGCTCTCCGGTATTCCTGACTGCTCCACGTGGGGATGTGAATCGCCTGTTTGTCGTGGAACAGGGAGGCACCATTAAGGTTCTTGATCGGGCAAGCGGGACAGTACTTTCGACATTTCTGACCGTGAGCGGTATCACGCGCGGCGGAGAACGAGGATTGTTGGGTCTGGCCTTTGACCCCAACTACAACGGCAACGGGCGGTTCTACATCCACTATACCGACGCCAATGGCGCGATCACTGTCGCTCGGTTTCTAGTGTCATCGACGGACGCCAATGTAGCCGATCCTGCGTCGCAGGTCATCTTGGTCTCCATTCCCCACTCAACCTTTGCCAACCACAACGGAGGCATGTTGGCATTCGGACCGGATGGTTGCCTCTACGCTGGGGTTGGCGATGGAGGAAGTTCAGGGGATCCGAGCAACAATGCACAGAATCTCGCCAGTCGGCTGGGGAAAATTCTCAGGATTGATCCGAGCACAGGGGCAGCCTGCGCTAGCGGGACCGTGAATCCGTTTGTCCTCAGCGGGGGGGATCAGCTGGTGTGGAGCTATGGGCTGCGCAATCCCTGGCGCTTTGCGTTTGATGGAAACAATCTCTACATCGGGGACGTCGGACAGGCTGCCAGCGAAGAGATCAACGTGTCACAAGGCCCCAACGCCGGACGCGGACTCAATTACGGCTGGCGACTCATGGAAGGATCAGCCTGTTTTAATCCGGCCACCAACTGCAATAATGGAACTCTCACGTTGCCGATTATCGAGTATACGCACGACAACGGAGCATGCTCCGTCACAGGCGGGTACGTCTATCGCGGCCATGCCGCACCGGCCGTCCAAGGGACCTATTTCTACGCCGATTTCTGCGCGGGCTTCGTCCGTAGCTTCCGCTTCAATGACGGCTCGGCGCTCGAACGAACTGAATGGCCATTGCTTGCGGCCCCTTCAATCACCAGTTTCGGCCAAGATGGTTTGGGAGAGCTCTATATCCTGACCCAAGGTGGCACCGTGTCTCGGATTGTCCCGAACTAGAATGTCCTCCAATTTGCGAGGTTGCTTGACCTCTCGCCTCTTCACTGGTTTACGGCTGCCGTCGACTTTGCTATAGTTGGCCAGGCAAACAACCTATGGGACTTGAACCGAACTATATCGTTATCGACGGACAAACCTTTACCCAGGCAAAACTCGCGCTGGATAATCACGTCTACAAGAACTGTCAGATCGACGACTGCGATCTATACTACAGCGGCGGGCAGTACGAACTCCTCGATACCCACATCACCAACTCTCGCTTGATCCTGAACCATCCTGCCAAGGGCATCTACAACGCCCTGCAGATCTTTAAGATGAAATCCCCAGGCTCGCGCATCGTCTTCGAGTAATCAGTTTCTTCATGCCGTACACCTACGACTACACCAGCGCCGAGGCCGGCGACGAAAGTGCATCCAGGCGTTATTGGCGCTTCGCCAAAATGACGCTGACCCGCTGGACGAGAGCCAAAACCTTTGTCTTCAACGGGCGCACTTACCCGTACCTCTATCACTTCTGCAACAAGACATGGAAAAACGAGCGCGGTGTCGAGATTCCGATCTTCCGGGAGATGCTGCTTCACCATCAGGTCGCGCGCATTCTTGAGGTCGGCAACGTACTCTCGCACTATTTCCCAATCCACCACGACGTGGTCGATAAGTACGAAGTCGCTCCCGGCGTTATCAACCAGGATATCGTCGGATTCATTCCCACAGAGCGCTACGACCTGATCCTCAGCATCTCGACGCTGGAGCACGTGGGCTGGGATGAGACCGCATGCGAGCCGGCCAAGCTCCTACAGGCCATCGAGCACCTCCGGAACCGATGCCTCGCCCCAGGCGGGCAAATCGTGGCCAGCTTACCGGTGGGCTACAACGAGTTCTTCGACGGGTTGCTCCGAGACGGCAAGAGTCCCTTTACCCAGCAGCACTTTCTCAAGCGGGTCTCGAAGCGGAACTATTGGGTGGAGTCTGATTGGAACGGGTGCAAGAACGCGGCGTACGGCCGATTCGTCGCCCACGCCATCATCATTGGCACCATCCAAGGATGATCCCACGATCAAGATCGAGTTGTCTTATGCATAAAATGAGCGACTGGTCTAGAGTGTGCAAATCCCGCTCAATTGGGTTGTCATATGCTCATTCCATGGTTCGTTCTCCTCAATTTCTGCAACATTCGTGAGGTTAGCTTTCAAACTGCAGCAACCCATCTGTTTCAACTATCCTTCGTTTAAAGCATTGTTCCGACGCTTCAATCAGACTTTGCTTGGCCTTCTTTTAAGTATTTTCTGTTTCCTGCATCTCTATCTTGATGATTCTTCGACCGCTGCTCACGCAGGTACAGCTGCGAATGAAACACCTTGTTCCGAGAGGCGGAGTACTTCTTGTGAGAAACCTTATAAATGTACTCCAATGTGCCGAGGGTACAGTTCACCAAGAACTGGTCGATGAAGGAGTCGTCATCTAGATGACGAACTGCCTTAAGTGTTGGACCACCTCGACCCGCCTTCTTGTTGAGGTCAACTTGCACTGGGGTAAGTATGTGTCGGTTCTTTAGGAGGTAAGTCCTCAGGCATCTCTCAAGTACAGCATATGTCAAAAGAGTAGCCGCGTATGGAAACTCAGCCTCCAGCTTACTGATGGCCTTCAATGAGTGTGTTTCTAGATCGAACATGTGAAACCTAACATCCCGCATCAACCTCGCGCGTCAGCCTTAGGCTCAACAGTGGCAGTTTATGGACAACCGTGGGCACGCAATAACCACACGTCGGCTGACTGCCGTTCTCAGCCATTATGGCGCCGAAGAGCATCATGAGTGCCCTTATCCAAGACCGAGAACTGAATGCATTCGCACCCCGAATCTCTCAAATCAATCCCCTCTCGAAAAGTCGTTCTCCTGCACCCAGCGAGACCGGCACTATCGCTATTGTGAAGTCTATAAGAGAGGCGTGAACGAAGATACTGCCGAATGGTGTTAGTACCTCCACCAATACACACGTCCACCCTCTCAGCTGCCTCACGCGCTCGGCCTAACGCCTCGCGAACGAGGCGCGACGCTTACTTGCCGAGCGGAACGTTCTCCGTACGATTCACGATCTCGATGGGTTGGAAGACTGGGTCCTGTGATCCTTGAGAGGATTCGGCTTCGACACGCTGGAGAAACGGCGTGGGGCCTGAGATGGCCTCGTAACTGAGCCCGAGTTCGACATCGAATGTTTTGGTATCTTTGGGCGTCGGAAACGTGAAAATTTCCTCTCTCGTCTCTTCTGGTTTCAACACCGTGTCTTCCGCCACTTTCACGGCTTCAAAGTCAAAAATCGTCGGCTGTCCCTTGGCGTCCAGATACGTCCGCCCATAGACACGCTTGTCGGAAAACACAGTTTTAAGATTTTTCCCTTTGATGTCCAGATTCAACACCACTGTGGCCCAAGCCGGATGGGTAGCCGGAAGATTATGCGGTACCAGGCTGTGAACCCTGACCGTCACGGTCGTTGTGTCGCCGTCGACCTTGGCCTGCACGTCTAACTTCGCCGCTTCTTGGCGAAGCTTGCCGATGCGCCCAGGGAAACTATGATTGGCGATCGTCCGCTTCTTTTCCCCATTGGCCGACTCTCCGACTTGCTGCGGCATGTGGCAGGTCTGGCATTCTTTGCCAGACTTGACCGCGCGACTTTGGTCCCAGTTCCCGAGCAAATCATTGGCCTTGCCCAAGTTTGTCGCTGACGGCACCGATTGATGGCAGTTGAGGCACAAGTCAGACTTCTGAAACAGACTCAATTCCATCGACTGATGTGCGAGATTCTGGACAAAATCCTGATAGGGCCCATAGAGCGTCTTTCCACCAATCTCGTATTTAGGTTCCGGGGGATGCTTGGCCCGGTCCACGTGCTTGATCAAGTGACATTGGCTGCAGGCAACGCCGTCCAATGAGGGGTCTCCCGATTTCGTTTGATCAACGAAAAGCTGCACATGATCCGAGAATTCTCGCACATGCGGAGCATGACAGCGGAAACACAGCGTCTGATCCTTTCCACCGGTTGACTTTAGGTAGGCCTCAAGCGATGCGCGAAACGCGGGAGAATGGATGGATTTTGCCAGCGGTGAAGTTTCCCACTCTTCATAGACCCGTTCATGACATCGCTTACATTTATTGGAATGAGGAAAGGCTTTCTCGATCAACGATTGATTCGGGACAGTCTGTGCCGCTACGGACGTGAAGGCGCCAGTGGACAACACAACCCAGCAAATGAGTATGGCGAGGACGCACCGGACCATGAGCCTGGTATGAGCAACATTGACAGCCGCTGTTTTTCTAGGAAAGTGGTTTGACACGATACGTCAGAAAGTGCCGTTGTGAATATTCCTGAATGATTTTCTTCGCCTCCTCCCGCTCTGCCTCTGTCCGAAGGGTGACGAGATACTTGTGCTGTAACTCTGGTGCAGGCATCGGAATAAGCGCGTAGGTCAGCACGGCTTCAACAGACGCGGCAACAGCCCCAGCGGGAAGCATGAGTGCAAAAGGAACCTTTCGTGTCTTACCACCCTTCACAAAAGGATCGGGAATCGGACCGCGAAGGATCTCTTCATATGACAATCCAAACTGCTTCGTTTCTTCCGCTAACGTCTCGCCCTTCGGATCCTTCACCGTGAGAGTTAGAAAGAACTGTTTCAGGACCGGATCTCCATCGGGAAAACTGTGCGGCAGGCTCCCGACCTTCACCGCTCCGGTTCCTTCGACCGTCGACCCGACTTTCGTCACCTCGATATCGATGCGAGGCATCCACTCGGCTTGGACGTTCCGGTTTTTTAACATCGTCCCGGGGACGACGACCCCGCGGAACCAGTGACGTCCGATCAGTCTTGTCATCGCCCCGCGTCGAGAGGTGGAACTCCCGGTCGAGGGTTCCATGTGGCAATCCTGACAAACCGTCCCTTGGAGAATTTCTCCTGGCAGGTGCTTCTGGGCCACATCTTTCACTTTATCGAAGTGGCAGGAGGCACAGAAACTGACTTCGCGAAACTGATCGGACTGCGCGGACTGGTGGACAAGATTCTCTTCGGGATTGGGATAGGGTCCATACATGGTCTTGCCTGGCTGAATGCTGAAGTTCGGGTGCGAGTGAGCGCTGTGATTTATTCCGTTCATCAAATGGCAGGCCGTACAGCCGATCCCCTCCACTCTTGGCGTACTAGCAAGGACGTCCGCCACAACCTTCTCGGCGTGCTGCGGGAAAATGGTCACGGACGGCACGTGGCACGAGAGGCATCCGCGTTGTTCATCGAGCGTCGGATTCGTCTGCTTCCAGAGTCCCAAGACGGTTCGAAAGACAGGAGATTCCAACGACGTGCCATGCAGAAGAGCCGCATCCACACGGCCAAAGGTCTTCAAGTCCGGCGTCTGCTCTCTGGCCCCCTTCCATTCTTCATAATGACGAGTATGACATTGCTTACACTCTTCGGACCGAATAAATACCTGCTCGATTTCCGCGGTCCAATCGGCAGAGGCTCGCCCCTCTTGGCCTTGAGCACTCGCGCCCTCATCACACAGAACGCTGAGCCCACTCAACATTACCACCGCTCCAATCGTGCGCCTGAACCTCGGTGGTATCATATCGATCGACTTTCGCTCCCTAATCTCGCTTACAACCGACAAAGTGAAAATTGACGCCCCAGCTCACCGCCTCGCCCGGTTCTGCCGGCTCATAGGTGCCAACCGTAAAGTTGCATGCGGTTATGGCTTTCTTCAAGGCTCGACCGAAATCCGTCATGCTTCGGATCTCTTGTTTGTCGATTTCCTTGATGACGGACCGAACTTTGATCCCTGCATAATCTGCTCGTGAATTCCCGATCACTTCAAAGACCGCGACACCCTGTGCTCGTTGCAACTTCAGCTCTTTCTGGATTTCCTCATCCACTGCCCCCACCACGATACCAAACTCCTCACCAAGACTGGACGCCTCTTCATCTGTCATAGAACCGCTGTCGGTGGCTGCAAGCCCTCTCGGTTGCCCGCAGAAAAAGAGACCGCACAACAGCACGATTCCCACTAAAATTGGTTCTTTCAAAACCTTCTTCTCCGACCAGCGAACGGCTTCGCGTCTAAAAAACATCTGCTGACGTCCTACGGTTATGTCATTGGATCGAGACGAAGATGAAACCATGGGGCCACGGCCTTCTGTCCGTTTCGCTCTTTATTTTCCCCATTCCAGACGGAGAACGAAATGGCCTGGACACGACCTGGAACAAGTTTCGCTTCATTCTCTTGCTCTTCGCTCCGAAGTGGGCGCCGCATCACGACATGCCAGACACCGTCCTTCCAGAATGCTTGCCCCTGCACTCGTCCCTGCTTTTCTTTGGTGGTCAAGGTGCTGAATCCTCCGCCGATCAGATCCTCCACGGAGGAGGCCCGTCGAGGAATGACTTCGAATGTCCGAACACCGTCTTCTTTCTTCTCCGAGGTCCGAGCTGCGCGCCGATCGATATCGCTCTGCCAATCCGCTTTCCAGTGCCAGATGTTGATGTAGTGGTCCAGCTGCCCCATGCAGAAAAAAGCCGGAGCATCGCCCAGTGGAAGGCCGATCGCAACCCCATCTCTGAAAGTCCCGGGGGTCAGGCGATCGTTTTTCGTGTTGTCTTGCCATTCCAAGAGAAAGCCGATATCGGTGCCGTTGTGTATGGACCGCACGGTCAATGCACGCACCGTCGGTTCTGGCCACACCGGCCTGGTAATGACTTGTCCACTCAAAGGAATAGTGATCGGTGGAACTTTTTCCCACGCTGCGTCATCGGCGGCATTCGGCAGATCCCCTTGGATCAAATACGATCTGATGGTCATCCCCTCGGAACTGACCAGGGGAATCCCGAATGCACCGAGGACACTGGCAAGGACGATCAGTCCAGAGAAAAATCCAAAAAGGTGAGAACGAGAACTGCCGATCGACGTTATTGGCACCGTACAGTACTCCGAGAACACATCGAACTCAGAATACCACAAAACAGGGGTGAGACAAACGTGACGTGATGAGGTGTTGACTACGGGAGCTTCAATCGGCGGATTTTGTTTTCTCCTCGCTCACAGATATAGAGATGGCCCTGCGAGTCCAAGGTCAGACCGACCGGAGAGTTCACCACCGCTTCGATCCCGAGCAGACCGTCGCCGTGTTTTAACATTCCGGCCGATTCTTTGGCGACAAATCGAGCGGCGCCGCAGCCGCCGATATTCTTGTCTTCATACCCACTATCCCCATTGCCTGCCGCCGTCGTGATGACGCCGGTCTTCGCATTGACCTTTCGAATCCGATGATTCATCGTGTCGGAGATATACAGATTGTCCTCTCGGTCAAAGATGACGGCTTCCGGAGCGTGGAGCATGGCTCTGACCGCCGGCTTGTCGTCGCCATCATACCCGTATCGGCAAACCCCCGCGACGGTCGAGATGACTCCTGTCTGCGCGTCGATCTTTCGAACGCGATTGCTCCCCTTGTCGACCACGTACACGTTGCCCCTGCCATCTACAGCAAGCCCGACAATGTCGTAGAGACGAGCCTGCATCGCCGGCTTTCCATCGTCCAAGTACATCGACATATCCAACCCATCGGAACAGACCGGCATGAGCCATCCCTGATCGTCGCTGAAATCGATCCCGATCGCATCACCGGACAGCACGACCAGATTCCTGGCCACCAAGGGCTGGTCCCGCGCATCATCCTCCGCCGTCCAGGTCCCCGCGATCGTCGTGACCATCCCTGTCTTGGACTCGTAGCGTCGGATTTTGTGAGCTTGAGTATCAGCGATATAGAGGACATCGTCTGCACCGAACGCGATCGCCGCAGGCCACGTCAGATTGACATCAAGCGCCGGACCGTCCCCGTTGAACCCATGTTGACCAGTACCAACCACGGTGGTGATGACACCGGTCTCATGATCGACCTTTCGGATCCGATTGCTTCCCGAATCGCAGATGTACAGGTTGTTCGATGAATCAAAGGTGACCGCCAACGGCAGGTACAACCCCGCTTCTCCGCAAAGGCCATCGTCCCCGCTGTAACAGGTCTCCCCGATACCCGCGAAATTGTGAAGCGTGCCTTCCTGCAGATGAATGCGGCGGACACGATCGGATCCTGACTCGGCGAAGTACAGCCACTGCTCATCCTTGTCGAGCGCAACGTGATGTGGGAGGGGAATGCCGGCTTTGACCGCGCGCTTGCCGTCACCCGTGCTCCTGGCCTTGCCGTTTCCAGCAAAGGTTTCGATATAACCTGCTGCCAATCCCAGTTCGGTATCCATCGTGCCCTGGTTAGGACCGCTGGGCAGGCTGGGCGGTGGCTTCAGCCGGCTGATTTAATGAGGTATTCTGCGTTGGAGCCGAAGCTACAGCTTGAGGCGCGGCCCCTTGTTGTGCCGCCGCTTGCGCTTCAGCTTCAATCGCCTCCGCTTCATGAACAGACTTCTTGAAACCCTTAATCGCTTTGCCGATCCCTTCGCCTAATTGTGGAAGCTTCCCCGCACCAAAGATGATCAAGACGATCATGAGGATGAGGATCAGCTCCGTGAACCCTAAGCTACCAAACATAGTACACCCCTTCCTAAAAATGAATCAGGACCGAGGATTATCCTTTGCCTTCTTGGCAAACCGATCTTTTAACCGTTTACGAGCTTGTTCTGCCTGATCGAACATCTTGCACTTATCATAGACACTGATCAGATTATAGTACGCAAGGGGCTCATCCGGATTGTGCTCGACCGCGCTTTCCATGACCCGGATCGCCAAATCTGTTTTCTTGTGGTTGAGGGCGATTTCCATGAGCTTGAAACTCGACTCCAGATGCTTGGGGTCAAGCTCCAAGGTGCGAAGAAAACACTGAATTCCCATATCGATCGTGTTGTAGTCGGATACTTGCGGGTTATCCAGTTCGATATAGACCCCAGCGAGGTTATACCACGCGATCGGATCATCCTGAGTGATCTCGACGAGACGCTCGTAATAGTTCTTCGCCTCCACGTATTTCTTCTTGTCTGCGTAGAGCCTTCCTAAGTTGAACAAGGCTAATACATCATGCGGGAAAATCTCCAGCGCATGTCGGAATTCAGCCTCGGCCTCGTCGCCCATGTTCTTGGTCGCGTAGATCGTTCCAAGGTTTGCGTAATACATGGCCAGCGAGCGATTCATCTCTGCGCGAAGGACCTCGGCCATTTCGATCGATTTTCTGACTTCCGCCAAGGCATCATCCAGTCGCCCCTTGCTGAAATACAATTCCCCGAGTCGACAGCGAGCCTGAAAGTCATCAGGCTCACTTGCCAACAGCTTTTCAATTCCGGCAATTTCTTCATCCGTCGAAAGAGGCAGATCCCCAGGATCAACCGCAGTGTCTGTTTGAGATGTCGTCGGTCCAGGCGTGTCCATAATAAATCTCGTTCTTTGGTTTATGCTTGCCCCGTGATGAGTCTCTCCGCTCTCGGCATCACCGAGCCTTCCGTCGTCAATACGGCTTCCACTCTGGTCGCCTTCACTCGATCAAGAGTGAACAACATTACTCCAAGGACGACCATCAACGTAAGATTCGAGAACAATAACGCGTAGCCGGCGATGAACATGAGACCGATCCCATAACCAGCCAATCGCCCCATCATCAACAATTTCACGACCGTATAAGACCAACAAAGCAGTCCCCCGACATAAATCGCGAAGGGCAAATAGAACGTGTAGCCCATACCGAATTGGAAGATCCAGCCAATGCCTTGCGATGCCTGCCGAAAAGCTGAGGCAAATGCCGGGCTGTACAGATCCAAGAGATAGTCGGCTACCATCATCGCCGAGAACACGATCGCGGTGGTCGCCCAAAACCAAATGGCTCGGCCCAGTTGGCGTCGATTCTTCGTACGAAGTGATAAACTCTTGCTCTTCCCGTAAACCACAAAAACTAGATAACTGGCGAGAAGCATAAACGCTTCACCCGCACGATGCGATTCATACACCAACGGAGGCGCAGCAAGCGCGCCGGTCAAACTGTAGATGGTCGATACGATCTGATAGTACAACCATCCCGAGACCCCCAGATAGTAGACGGCCGCCAACACTCGTTGTGCCGACTCACGATGGGTCATCCAATACTCCGAGATAAATAGCGTGAGGACGACAAGTGTCAAACCGTTGTAGATGACGGCACCAGTCATCCCCGGCTGCACAACAAGAAACAAGATCGTCAATGCCAGCAACACGACCGTACCCGCTATTCCTCCCTTGATCAACCAGCTTACGTCATGGCCTCTCCATCGGTTGGTTATGGTCAACGCGAGAGCCAGGAACAACAACACGGCGACGATGTTGATGAGCCATGTCCCAACCTCAGTCAACGCGGTAAACGTCGGCGTAATCCACGGATGTTCCGTTGCCATTTTACTCAGATGCATCCCGAGGCGTGAGAGCAGACGATAGAGAACCAGTTCGAGGAATGAGGTCAGCAAGACCAATTTGACGGTATACTCGAACAGCGGGCCGAAGTCCGAGATCTTTCCCGTCAATCGCTCGCCCGACATCGCTGCCTTCATGTCTTTACCCATAGCAGACTGCATTATAGCGGTCGTAAAAAAAGAGGGTCAATGCGGGACCAGCGGCGCCTGCTCAGCGCCTTCTTTTGCCCGTGAGATGTACAGCAATCCATCCGCCATGGCATAGTTGAACGGGAGTTCACACACCACCTCGCTGATCCGCTCATACACATATTGATAGAGCCGTTCCGCTTCGTCAGGAGTCATACCCTCTTGAACCTCGTAGAAGAAACCAAGGCTGAGGTCCTCCGCAGACGGCCGCATGATGCGACGAATCCCATATCCACCAGGGTCGCTCATGATCGGAGCCTCTTTTTCCAAGTCGAACAAGCAGGGCTGACAAGAAAATCCGTATGACTGATGCAGGTTCTTGTTTTCGACGATGAAGTTCATCGTTTCAAGCGCTTCTTCTTCTTTTTCCGTGGGGAACCCAACAATGACGTAACAATGCACAGCTATCCCGAGATCGACACAATCATTCGTGATGCGCCGGACCCATTCTTGCTTGATCCCCTTCTTCATGAAATCCATGATGCGCTGGTTGAAGGACTCCAATCCGAAGACGATCTTCAAACAGCCGGCATTCCGCATGGACGCCAACAGCTCGCGAGAGAGGTTTTTCTCGAACCGCATCTCGCACGTCCATTTCACATCGAGTTGTTTCTCGATCATCTGCTGACACAACCGTTTCGTCGGTGCCAGCGCGAAGCACTCGTCTGTGAAAAAGAAATGCCGCACGCCATAGCGTTGTTTGAGCCACTGTAACTCTTCAATGGTCCGCCCCGGGTCTTTCTGGCGGAAATTCTGGTGATCGAGGGTGAGGGCACAGAATGCGCAATCTTTGTAGTAACAACCTCGGGAAAACTGGACCGGAAGGACTGGTTCAGGTGACAAATAGCGATCCAGTGGAAACCCATCATAGTTCGGCGCCGGGAGTTGATTGACACTTTCTGAGTAGAATGGCTGGTTGACCGTAATTTTCCCGTTGTTACGATAGATCAGGTTCGGGACTTTGCTGTAATCCTTCTTGCCTGCCAGCTGATTCACCAATTCCAGCAAGGCCGTTTCCCCCTCAAACACGACAATATCGTCAGCTAACTCGAACAGACTTGGACAGCGGCGAATGTTATCTACGAGACGAGTAAAAATGCTGCCCCCGATGGTCACGTGGAGATCGGGAGCGGCCTCTTTGATCAACCGACAGAGTGTTAGGCCGGGAATGATCTGCGATGTCGCGGTGATTGAGACCCCGATCAGATCTGGGCGACTGTCGACGATTGACGGAATGAATCGGTTCCGGAAGAGGCTGAGAAAGGGATTCTGCGCTTCGTCCCGAATGACTCTCATTAGATCTTTGGAAGAATAGATCGAATAGTTCCCGAACTGATTATCCACAACCGTGAGTCGCGTCGGAAAGTACACTGCAGACACAACTTCCAACCATTTATCGATCATGAATAGGCTGGCACGATAGGCATCCGGATCGTAAAACCCCTCGCTGCGCAATGTCTCCTTCGCAAGCTCGATGCGGTCCACAAGATAGGAAAACCGATCGAGAGAATCAGTCACTTTCGCGTAGTGCTCTCGGCTTCCGGCACCAGTCTCTCCGGTCTGGACCCTCTCAAGCTCACGCTGCTTGGCGATCAACAGTTGATAGACCTCGGCCGCATAACTTCTGGTCAGTACCGTATCCAGCAATTCAATGCCGAGATCACGCTGCGTAACGTCTGGAACCCCACCCTGGTGCAGAAATCCCGTCAAAGATGGCAAACTAAGATAGGGCTGAGAAGGATGCCACGTCGGAGGGAAAAGCAAGGAAACTCTCATGGCAAAGTAGATCCTTTTATTCTGAAAAATCAGTGATTTCGATGAATGTTCCTTTTATACCCTCCGCAGTTTGTGAAATGCAATCCCACGGCATGATCATTCGTCCAACTGTCGAAAATCATCTAAAAAAAAGAGCCCCGGACCATCCCTCACTGTACAGGAACCGATCCGAGGCTTCTCTTTAACTATTTGACGTGTCGGTTACAGCAACTATACCCCACGCCGCCTGAGTCACTAGAGTTTCAACGTAAACCAGGTCGAAAGGGACTTCATACCGTTCCGTTCGATGTTAGCCCCGTCCCACACCGCAAAGGCAATAGGCACCGACACCCCGGCCTTGAACTGCACGTCGTTTGCGTCACCGTTTTCCAAGGTCCGCTTCACAACAACCCGCCATGTCGGACCGGTATATCCTCCGCCTTTGATGGATCCCGACGGTTCCCACACACCATTACCGATGACATCCTGGTGCGCTTGAGTCGTGAGAGTGCTGAAGCCATTCGCGCTCAGATCTTCCACCGAGCTCACGCGAAGCGTCGGGTCAGACATGATGTTGCCAGACCAAATGCCGGAATTGAAGGGCCCCAGGCTCCGGCCAATTCGGTCCGGATAGGTGACGCCGCCGGCAGGCTCTTCAAAGTAATAGTCCCAGAAAATGCCGGGATATTGATCGTCTACATCCCACATGCCTGCGCTATCCTTGCCGATATCCTTCTGCCATTCGGCATTCCACCGCCAGATGTTGGTCGTCCCACCGGATTGCCCCATGCACTGGAACGGAGGAGCCCCGGCCGTGTTGACCGGAAACATCACGGCCACTTGGTCTCGGAAGTCCTGTGGGCCGATCGCCGTGTCATTCTTCGTCTGGTCACTCCACTCCAACCGCAAACCGATATCCTTTCCATTGGTCATGGCCTTGACGAACACCGACTTCACTGAGATGTTGGGATGCATCGGTGTTGTAATCAACTGCCCGCTCAACGGAACGACGACACCCGGAACACTTTCCCAAACGGGATTGGCGCCGTCCATGGGAATCGGGCCCTTGACCGCCTTCGCCGGGATGGTGACCGGTTGACTGACGGCCAATGGTACTCGCCCTATTGTCAGCAGCAACCCGACGGTGAGGGCGGAGAGAAGAATAGCAAACACCAATTTCCTGTTGGTCGTCTGCGCTACTCTCATAGTGCTAATTCCTCCTCTCGATGATGGTAAAGATCGCCTTCCTTCAATACCCGCTGTCGATTGTCGATTCAGTCGCTCACGCAGTTCCGGCAGGTCCCCCCTGCTCCGTATCCTTATCTTTGTCCTTCACATCCATGTACGATTGCGCACCCACCTCGTTCAGCAGCATGCTCAATTCATTACCTTGATCTTGCGCACCACACTCATACGTCTGCCCTTCCGGAGAGCTGAACGTCGCTGGACGGTAATCGGTTTCCGTATAGGGCTGGGGCACCACACCGAGAAACGCGGTTTCAAACTCCATCCAATCGGCGGTGAGATCGGCTATCAATTTGAAGGGGCCAGAATCCGCCTTCTTCGTTAGCATACGACAGAAGAGCGGCACCCATCGGCCGATATGGTTTTTGACGAACTTTTTCTGGGCGTCGACCACGATCTGTGTTTTGTCGATGCCGTCATGGCAGCGCGAGTACGATTCTTTGTAGGCAAGAAGGTGCATGAACTCAAATTCGACGCTGAGGTGATCCAGTCGCTCATGGATATCTTTGGATAACTCGACTCCAAACGCCTTGTAAAACCCTGAAATATCTCCCATCACGTGGGATTGAGCAAATACGTGGTCATTCCCAAAAAGTGTTTCGTAGGGAGGACAATCCAGCGTGATGACATTGCTAAACACTCGGCGATGTTCAGATTGGAGATCGCTGAGTTGCCAATTGACACATTCTGAAGCGATCAAGTCTTCGATCAAGGCCATCTGCTTCTTGAGAACGCTCAACTTCCCCTTGGCACGCTCACTACCATCGGCACCGAGGGCCACCTCCAGTGCATCAAGGGCAACTCGACCATCCTCCACAAACTCTCCGCACCGGAGGTAATCGAGAAATTCTTCATCCTCCGGGTACAGAAGGCTCCAGGAAATCAAAAGATAGATCTTGCTGCGACCGAGCGCGCGTTCAACGGCGGGAGAATCCTTCATCGCGGAAGGGTTTGGCATCGTGGCGGTTGCTACGGGAGACAACCCTTTTATTGGTTGTTGACTCGTCACAGACATCGCCTCCTGGTCGCTTCGTTTACCACACCCTACGCACCCTACGCACGCTGGTTGGAAAAGGAAGCCATGTATGTATATGAAAATGCCCATACGAAGTCAAGGGTGAATTGGCTTGATCTTGGTCGTCCAAGTTTCGACTCAACGAGTCACATCGTTGGGATGATGGCATCATTGGTCGATCCCCGCCAAATGCCTTGCAGGCACCACTCGAATCGCAACGTGATCGTTGACGGTCTTGCAGACCATCTCACACATGCCACACCCCACACAGGCTTCCGTCACCACAGAAAGACGTAACGACTCAACATCCGTGGCGAGCGCATCTGTTGGACACTTCGACACGCATGCGTGGCATCCTTGACCCGCCGTACAAAGCCGATGTGAGACTGTGGCGATTCCCATGTGGACTTGGCTGCAGTGCTCAACCGGCACGAGCGCGTCTGTCCCGCAGGCTGTCACGCAAGGAAAGTCCTCACACAAGAGACAGGGTGATTGATCAGCATACAGAACCGGTGTGCCGTCGTTCGGATGGGCGACAAGGGCGTGAGGCGGACAGACCTTCACACAGTCATTGCATTTTGTGCATCTCTCGAGAAAAAGTTGCTCCTCCACCGCACCGGGAGGACGCAACCAGTCGAGACGAACCCGAACCGGGGCTTGCTCATTGCTAAGGCCATCTGCTTCTTTGACAAGTTCTTGCGCGGCTTTGACGGTGGAGAGAACAGAATCTTTCAGAAAAGCTCGCCGGCCGTATAGAGGATTGGTGGCCATAATGACAGGAAAGTTTCCGGCGAGATCAAGATTGAGAGGGAGTCACCTTCTGCTCTTAGCCTCCCCCTACATCACTCCATCTGCTCGCAATTGATAGACTTCCACACAGCGATCGCAGGCCCCGAATTCGATATCCCACCCTGGGTGATTCTCACGGATGAAGTCGAGCACATAGGGTTCCAACTTCGTGCCCATGTCCTCCACCCATGAGTAGGTCGGAAACCGACACAACGGGCAAGGGAAGCCCGGCATGAGCATGATCTTGTTTTCCGTCTCCGGTACCTCGCCGCCTTCCACGTCCACGGCTCGATCCATCACGCGGAGCGTGTCTGCAGACATTTCGATCAATTCTGAATGGGTGAAATATGATGTTTGCCAGAGTCCTTCAAACACCGATTTCAGTTGAGGGGGTGGAATTTTTCGATACCAAGACCGAAACTCCTTGAATCGATCCTCCTTACTCAACATCGGCTCTTTGCCTGCCGCCACCAACCGACTATCCACGCTCAAGCTCCAGAGCACGCGATAGCGCTGCAAGAGTAAGGTCTCTTCCCCTGGGTTGAGTCCCATCTTGGTATCCGGATCGTAGCCGAATTGCTGGTCGATCATATCGGAAATATGCATCAACTCATGGCGGCAATAGCGAGTCAACGCCGGGTCGTAAAATCGACGAGGAATCAATTTGATCCCAACGCCCTTCATGCCTTTGTCTTCAAACTCTTTGGCCAGATCTTTTTCGACCGATCCCCATTTCCTCAGGATATCGACGCCTTCCTGATCTTCCTTCAACACTCCTTTGACCAGAACGATTCCCACCTTCTGCTTCAAGAGCGGATACTCATTGAATGAATCGCGCACGATGTCTGAAAACCCCCAGATGCCGAAGAGATATTGGTACAGTTTTTTGAACTCCGCCTCCCGATCTTCGAGGATGAACTTCTCGTAAATCGGATCGGCATGCTCATGGAATTCTTTGTAGTAGGTCGGATCGCCTTCCCGTTCCGTCTTCTCAACGAACGAATCGATCACTTCCTGAAGCAACGCTGGTTGAAATCTGATTTCCATTTGAAGAACCCTCCGCGGCTAGAGGGGATGACCGTAAAACAACCTGTGCGACTCCCCCGATAACATAGCGACGGGAGCCGGCTTGACTTGGCCGCGAGGCATCTCTTACGATCCGAACGACCGACAGAATTATACTGGCCGGGCTGTCGACCAATCAAGGACCAGACGGCCGAAGAAAGACGCAACCCCATGCCGGAACCTATTATGTCCCAATCGCTCTCGACCGTCTCTGCGGAAACATCGCCACCATCGACACCTCCTCTCGACTTTTTGGAGTATTGGGGTGCCGACTGCCGTGAGGTGAAAACGTTTCGTGGCCATTCGCACGGAGTCTGGGCCGTCGCCTTTTCACCAGATGGGGCAATGCTCGCCAGCGGTGGGGCCGAGCGCCTCGTGCGCATGTGGGACATCGAAACCGGTCGGTTGCTGCGCTCCCTTCGTGGCCACACCCACGACATTCGTGCCATCGTCTTTACCCCCGATGGACAAACCCTGGCCACCGGGAGTGAAGACCGCACAATCCGCCTCTGGAATGGCAAAACCGGCGAGCCGATGAAGCTCTTGTTCACACGGTACGATCACAATGTGTGCAGCCTTTCACTCTCGCCGGACGGCCTCATGCTAGCACGCGGCAGCCATAACAAAGATATCAAGATTTGGGAAGTCACCACCGGTACCGAGCTGATGACCTTACTCGGGAAGGATGAGCACGATCACCACTGGTCGGTCTGCATAGCGTTTTCTCCGGACGGTATTCATCTCGCCAGTGGAACAGACATCGGAAAGATCAAAATTTGGGAGGTGCTCCCAAGCGGCGAGGAGAAGGTGCTCCATCACGGCCATTGGCGGCAAGACCAGGCAGAATCCACCGAGACCCGCGGCTACTTCATCGAGGATGACGGCGGTTTCCAAAAGCCGATGGACTACTGGATCGGCGCCATGACCTTCACCCCCGATACCAAACTCCTGATTACCGGCAGCCGAGACACCACCATTAAGCTCTTCGAGATGCCGGACGTCGTAGAGAAAAAATCCCTCACCGGCCACAAGGGCTGGGTGCGGAGCCTTGTCGTCTCTCCAGATGGGAAAGTCTTGGTCAGCGCGAGCGATGATCAGACGATCAAGTTTTGGGATCTATCGACCGGCCGCAACTTCCGGACGCTCAAAGGCCATAGTGGCGGTGTGCGTTGCCTCACCTTTTCTCCGGATGGTAAACGCCTCGCCAGCGCTTCCTGGGACCGGACCGTCAAGCTGTGGGAAGGGGGAGCAAAAGCGGAAGAGTAACAACGCTCAAGAACATCCCTCCAAGTGACTATCGCTGCCATGGATTATGCCATTTCACGATCTCAAGCAGTTGGCATACTTAAATAGGGTCCGATCACGAAACGAACGAGTCCAGTTATCAGCCACCCTACCTGAGAAGAGTCGGATAGGGCACTGTCATAAGAGCTGAAACCTGGAAAGAGTCTTAAATCCTGCCGCTTGACCTTGACCAGGTCACTGAGCCATGCTGACCACCATGGCAATGGAATCCGTTATGCTCCCCCTCGGCACCCCGGCTCCTGCGTTCGAGCTGCGGGACGTGGTGAGTGGACAGACCTATTCGCTCGATTCATTTGCCGATAAAGCTGCGCTCCTGATCATGTTTATCTGCCGGCACTGTCCGTACGTGGTGCATGTTCAGCAGGAACTGGCCAAGATTGGGCGAGACTATCTGAACACAGGCTTGGGAACTCTCGCGATCAGCAGCAATGACCCAGTTGGATATCCCGATGATGCACCGCCAAAGTTGAAAGAAATGGCCCAACGTCTGGGATTCACATTTCCCTTCTGCCAGGACGAAACGCAGGACGTCGCGAAAGCCTATCGGGCCGCTTGTACTCCGGACTTTTATCTCTTCGACCATGATCGTCGGCTGGTGTATCACGGGCAACTGGATGAAAGTCGACCCGGTAACAACAAGCCAGTAACCGGCCGTGATCTCCGCGCTGGGATCGAAGCCTTGCTCGCGGGCAAGCCAGTCGATGGTACTCAGCGACCGAGCATCGGTTGCAGTATCAAGTGGAAACCGGGGTAATGCTCCTTCCTACGCATGACGGCTCTTTCCTATTGAACCATCCTGGTTCGTTCCATTCTCCGACTTCTTAGTAGACAGTGCCTCCCTCTCATCCTCAGGATCACTAACTCCAGATAAAAGCGATGTGTATCCTGCCCCTGACAAAATGGTACGCCTACTAGACCTTGCTTGAGGTAAGAAAGCATCGAAGTTGGCAAGACTGCCGGTCAGAACATCATGCTGGACAAGTACCGCAGGGAGAGCTCAGCAGAGCGAATATTCCAAGAGACCAATGTTCTCAGCGTGTTGAACAAGACCGGTATTAAAATGACAATTTGGCATGAGAATTTTCGCTCCACATCTTCTGTGGATAACCTTGTGAACAAATAGCTTTTTCAAAGAAAGAATGATCTAGTGACGTATCTATTCACCAAACTGCCTATTTTCTAGGCATCCGCTGCACTTAAGATGAACCACAACTAATAGTGGCCTGAGCGTACGTTCCGTGCTTTCTTGCATATTCCTAGCAATATCTCTTGGCATCATAAGGATCGCCGTATTGAGATCTCCCGTAAACCCATCATTCGGATCACTATCCACAGGTTTCAGATATTTCTGGGGATGACGGTTCTCTGCAGTAGGAGCGGAATTTCGTAACTGTCAAGGTGTTGAAGCGAGAAAAAGGCCTCCAAAAATGGCGAAAAAGATCTAGGGAAGAAACTCTGGAAACCAGAGCCAAATGGAGGACCGAGGCACTCGATTCGGAATCATCTCGTGAGGTCCGCTGAGAGCATCGCCAACATACTCCCGATGATTCTCTCAATGTTTTTTATGCTTGTGTCCTTTCCTCACGTACGCCGTGCATCAGGAAGACTCCTTCATCGCGTACGCGTAAGAACGCCTTCCTGACACCCCGTCCCTCGATCAACGCACCACTAGCCAACCTGGATCTCGATGGCTTTCGGTTTCGCTTGCACGGATTTTGGAAGATGCACGTGAAGCATCCCGTCTTTGAAATCCGCGGTTACCTTGCTCCCATCCGCATCCTCCGGAAGTGAGAAGCTGCGCACGAAGCTCCCGTAGGCACGTTCAACTCGGTGATACTTTTTGGTCTTTTCTTCCTTCTCGAATTTCCGCTCGCCGGAAATCGCCAGGACATCGTCCTCGACCGTGAGGCGCACGTCCTCTTTCTTCATGTCCGGTAACTCAGCCTTGATGCGGTATTCCTTCTCATCCTCCATAATGTCCACCAACGGCGACCATTGGGTCACCGTCAGGGCTTCCTTTCCTCCGTTGCCCGTCGCCTCCCGACCGGCAAACAGCGTCGCCAAGTGGCTTTCCAGTTCATCCCGATCCTTGAAAGGATTCCACCGAGTTCTGCTCATCGGATCCCAGCGTAAGATTGTGTTCATGGCCTCATCTCCTTAATGTTGTCAAAGTGTCCTACATCTCACATTGAGCGATTCCGGTCAGTGGATCTTTTTCTTCGTCTTGCCCGGCGGAGCCTTGTGGTACCACTGATCCGCCCACTTCATCAGCTCACGCTTTTTATCGCCATACCGTTCCTGGACTTTGCCGACAAACCTGTCATAGTTCCCTCCGATCTCCTGGAGATCATTGTCCGTAAACTTGCCCCACTTCCCTTTCAGTTCACCTTTGAACTGCATCCATTTTCCTTTGAGTTGCTCAGCATTCATGGTATTGCCCTCCTTGTTTATTCTATTGACGAAAGGGCCTGGTCGTCATGCGGGAAACGCCAGACAACCCATCACCCCTCGGTCACACCGGTCGAGTAGTGCGCCCCGTGATCCAATGAATCACCAGCAACACGATCCCGACTACAAACAAAACCCACGAAATCTCCACCGCGACCGTAGAGACGCCAGCGAGATTCAGAGCGCCGGCAATCAAGCCGACGACCAGGAACATCAGTGCGTAATAGAGCATGGTTGCTCCTCTCTTGATGGAATGCGGATGTGAGTGGATAAGTCCTCTGCGGCACGGCCGGCGTCCTGACCGCCTCCATCTGCAGGCCATCACACCAAACCAGCCATTAGTCAGAGAGACAGTGATGTAAACGCGGCGGAGACTGGGGAATCGGTCACGCTGGGAATGGTCAGGAAGCGCGAGAGATAGAACAGCCAGCGGGGCTTCACACCTGACAAAATCACCCTGGGCGCAATGAGGACAGGAGTCAAGCAATATATATTGTGTAGAAACTTAGACTTGATCGGACAGATGCTCTCGGAAGCGATCGGCAAGTCCCGACCTAAAGCAGAAGTACACGATTGACTGCTATCGGATGGGGCTTACGCCGATCCGCATAAGAACCTGTGATAAATGGTCCTACCGTCGCAACTCATTGAAACGACACCGGGCATGGCGTATTCTTAGCGAACAGTAGTGGCGTGTTATACGGACAGAAATGGTCGGGTCCAGCTCTTACGCGGGTCCGTCTAAACATTGTTAGCCCCCTTGATGGAATCGATCGCCTACAACCTCCTCATCGGGGCTTCTGGGAGTCTAGTCGCCTCGATTGTCTTTCTGCTCTGTCTGTTCTACGGCTTCCGGCCGAAGATTCGGATCTCCCCGCACATAGCGAAGCACATCAACGACAAGGGAGTGCCCGCGTATGTCGTCAAGATAGTTAACGACACACGGTATCCGCTGGTTGATCTCCGTATTGAGCTTGTGCTGCTTCGGCCTAGAACGATCTCGAATGGGTCTATCGACGACCTCGACATACTTGTCCGGCACGACAGGTTCCAGCTGGATTCACAATCGGATGCTGCAGAACCCTTCGGTAACGAGGCGTGCTACACGTTCCCACGGCTCGAGGACCACTGGAAGGAGCCGGGACAGCATCTCGTCTTTCGTGTGATCGCGCGCCACAGCCTCTCCCAGTTTTCTCGTGTGTTCCTACAGAAGTACGAAGTGAGGGAGTCAGCGTTAAGGGATGGTCAGTTCGCTAACGGCTCGACTTTTGAAGTTGTGCCAAAGGGCTAACAAGCGCATGCAGCGAGCGCGCACTATGGGTAAATGTGTTCTACGTTTAGGGCATCGGCGCGTCGCTGATGCGCGGCGTTAGGCACCTATGGTCAGCGATAAAGCATCCCTTAAACAAATACAGGAGTCATGGAAAACCGTGCGAATCGTTGAGGCCAGGATTCGAACAACTTTAAATAGCCCCTCGATATTTTCTTTCCTACCTCGGGCAACGGGATTTAGTTCCGTGCCAGAAAGCCTACTTCTTGTTTTTGGTGTCTCTGTTCTTGAGGATGCTCTTCGACAGATGCGCGATGAAAAACTCTTTCAATCCCAAAGAACCGAGCTTAGCCACTTAATGAAGGCAAGTAAGAGCGTCTTGCCCTGGAAGAACTATGCAGAGGTTGAGAAAATACGCCTGCGAAGAAACCGCGTCGCTCATCAACGTGAATTTTTGCCTGAAGGGCAATGCACCAAGGATTTGGGTGCTATATCCAGAGAGTTACTTGCATGGAGCATTCTGGAATCTGATGATTCAGTTCAATACACAATCACCATTACTCCGAATACCTAACAATTCTTTCGAGTCGTTCGCTTCGCTCACTGGGGCTGGCCACCTGCGGCACCCAGCCCCTCAACTCGCACGTTATTGCAACAGCGCTGAGGACCGCTTTATGACGGTGTGATCTCGTCGCCGAACATCCGCACGTGGCCGATAGCGGCCATCGCGGATGGCCAAGCTTGCAGTTTCTCAAACGAACTCTCGACCTAATCCAACATGAAACGTCAGTTCGAGTTTCAGCTAGCCCATATGATGCAGGCCTGAATAGTTCAACGATGCTGGCACGTTGTAATGGCAGAATGCAGCAGCAAAAGGGTAACTGCCGCCGGTACCGTGCTTTTCATGCTCCCTACCCACTCCTGACCAAGATCCAACGCTGAAAAAGTTATTTTTGACACAAGTGCTCCCTACCCTTAATAGCGCTTGACTCTCATGTCTAATGCGCCCAGGGTGATGCTATGACGTACTGAGCCACGCCGACCGTCCTATCCTCGCGCGTCACTCTCTCTCCCTCTCCTGCGCGACCGATTCCCTGGTCTCCGCCGCTTTTGCGCCGCATGTTCCTCGCAATACCTCTGTAGACGCCCTTTGTCCAAAGAGCCATCGTCGCTTGGGGTTGCAGAGGTTCCCTCCACGCAAGAGTGGAGCTGAGGTTTATCGACCACATCAGTCAATGCAGAAAAGGAGCAATGCCATGATTACCATCACATCGACGGCAGAAGAAAAGATCCGAGAACTCATACAGGAAGAGAAAGATACGGTCGGCTTGCGCGTATTCGTCAAAGGCGGCGGGTGCCATGGCTACCAGTACGGGATGGCCTTCGAGTCCACCATGGGCGATGACGACACGGTAATCGAAAAAGGCGACGTCAAAGTCATCATGGACTCCCAGAGCGCCCCATTGCTGGCCGGCTGCGAAGTCGACTACCTGGACAGTGTGCAAGGCTCCGGCTTTGCGATCAAGAACCCACAAGCCAAAACGACCTGTGGGTGCGGCAGTTCATTCAGCGCGTAACGTCCTCGCACGGTGCGCCAGATCGCCGGCCACCGCCGTCGACAGGAAGGGAGTAAGCTATGGACAGCACAGCCATTATTGGAACCAAGACAAAGAAAGGTCAAGTCATCACCGATCCGCACGTGATGATGAACGACGCGCCTCGCACCCCGTCGTTTTTTACCGGGAGCGAAGTGATTAAGGAAGCCGTGAAGCGTGCTAACGTCGATATTATGGTGGCCTATCCGATAACGCCCCAGAGCGAAGCCGCCGCCCTGTGCGGCGAGCTCTTTGCCGAGGGGTATATCGGCGATTATTTCCGAGGGGAGAGCGAATTTGCGGTCATGTCACAGTGTGCCGGTGCCGCCTTCGGCGGGGCCCGTGTCTTCACAACGACCGCCGGGCCAGGCACCATGCGGGCCATGGAAAACTTTCCGATGTGGGCCGGAGCCCGATTGCCGATTCAATGTATCGTGACATGTCGCGGCATCAATTCTCCCCTGTCGATCCAGCCGGACACGATCGAGATCGCCTACCTCATGAACACGGGCATGCTCGTCTGGCATGCCGAAACCGCACAGGATTTCTACGACTGGATCCTCAAGGGTTATCTGGTGTCGGAAGAGCCGGACGTGCATTTGCCATTAGCCCTCTGTTGCGACGGCTTCTTCGTCACCCATACGAAGGACGTCGTCGACCTGACGCCCGCCGAGATGTGCCTTCCACCCTATGATCCCTATCGCTCGCCCGTTCCCTGCATGGATATGGAGTGCCCACCGGTCCGGATGATGCGCGATCCCTTCGTGATGAAGAGCAACTACATCAGCTACGCCACGCACGCGAGTTGGCAACAGGAAATCTGGGCCGCCGCGGAACGTTCGCGCAAGCACACCATCGCCTGGTTGGACGGCCTGATCGACATCGAAGACGGCGATGCCGACATTCTCATCGTCTCCTCGGGAACCGCCGTGTCCCAGGGGCGGGAAGCCATTCGTCTGCTAGCCGATGAGGGGGTGCGCGTTGGACTTGTCAAGATCAAGACCCTGCGCCCATGGCCGGAAGAAGAACTTCGCGAGGCGACCAAACATGCTTCACACATTATCGTGCCCGAGTTCAATGTCATCGGATGGATGGCCAAAGAAATCAAGGCCACGATCCCCAACAGCGAGCGAGTCGTCGCCGGACCGCGCGTCTGCGGAGGCATGACCTTACCGCCGGAAGTGATCGTAGAGGAAGTCAAAAAGGCGATCGGGATGCGATCCCGAGTGCTGGCCGGACGTGGAGGATGAACCTGACACACGGGTGGAACGGCGGCACGCGCCGTACCCAGAAACAGGGTGACGCGGAGCCCCTATTGCCGTCCAGAAGTCAGAAAGCCGTGACAACGCAGTTGACTATGTAAGAGATATAAACACTACCGCAATTGCGGATAACAGAGAGAGCGAGGTATCCAATGAGTCTTGAATATGTGAAGTTCACCCCGGGATTCGACACCTTCATGCCGAAAGAATATCGGGACATGGTGGAGCACGGGCCCTTTGGGAAGAAGACGACCGTGTCGCAGATGGGCAGCTTCAAAGAAATACTCGAAGAGCATCCCATGTGCGCCGGCTGTGCGATGACCCTGTTCATCCGGCTTGCGATCGTCGCGTTTCCGAATCCCGAAGACACGATTACCGTCGGGACGGCAGGCTGCGGCCGGCTGGCGATTTCACAGGCAGCGATTCCGTTCGTGTACGGCAACTACGGAGACCAGAACGGCGTCGCGAGTGGACTGTCGCGCGGATTGCGGATTCGTTTCGGGGACAAGCCCAAAGATGTCGTCGTGATGGCCGGTGACGGCGGCACCGCCGACATCGGATTCCAGCAAGTCCTCCATTCCTGGTTCAGGAAGGAACGGTTTACGACGATCATGCTGGATAATGAAGTGTACGGGAACACGGGCGGGCAAGAAAGCGGGATGACGACGAGAGGGGCGGTACTCAAGATGGCCCCGCTCGGCAAAAAATTCGAGAAAATGGACATGGTCGCCATGGCGAAGATCGCTGGCTGCGCCTATATTGCCACCGTCGTGCCCAATAATCCGCGCCGAGTGGAAAGCTGTATCAAGAAGGCAGTCCTGATCGCTCGCGAGGTCGGTCCGACCTATATCCAGGCCTATACGTCCTGCAACATCGAGTATGCGATCCCGACCGACCAGGTCATGGCAGACGCCAAAACCGTCGAAGATGACCGGTACAAGTTTGCCGAGTATGTCAGTGAGGACGCCAAGGCCTATCTGGCCGAGCGTTACGGTTATAAGGAGTTCATCCAGAAGCCGGTGGCGGCAGTCACAAAGGCGTAATCACATGGGTGGAGGATTTCGGAGAGGGCCCATACGACCCACTCGAATCTTCCACCCGTCAGCCGATACACCCAGGCAACGGCCTGAGAGGAGGGAGATCACGATGGACACACTATCAACCGACACAATTGCGAAGCCCTGCTATGCACTGAGCTATGGCCTGCGGCTGGATAAAGGCCAGGCGAGCGAGTTCACCCACGCGCGTGTGCCCATTCTCCTGCCCGATGGATCGGTCGGCAACATGACGTTGCACGTGATGAACGGCACCGCGGATCAAATCAAGGCACAGCTGCTCGACAGCGTCGACGCGTTCTTCGACATCTACGCCGATGTTTACGCCGACGTTTCAAGCTCAACCATCTGTGGCTGAGGCATCATCATCACTCGAGGCCTTTCCGGCGCCTCAGGTAGGAGGCCATCGATCATGCAAACACTCGATATCCATCGTCCCGAGATGCCGGACCTTCAGTTCGTCCTGTTCGTGACGGCACTCTGCACGTCTCGTCTGACCACGCTCAATATTCCCAGATCCCTCCGCGCGACGATTTTCAACCGATGCTGGACGCTCATTCATGAATCCCCTCCGCCCGGCAGGCCGGAGGATCGAGTCCTGGACCTCCGACCCTGGACCGAGATCACCGTTGAGGCGATGGTAGAGACCATACGCGTGGGGCTCACGGAAGCAGGGATTCAAATCTTGGCCTGGGATCATGCACCCAGCGGGCCAACACGCACGAGCACCCCAGAAGCCAAACCCCTAATCGAACGAGTGGCGCAACTGTATCCTCAGCCGCCCGAGGAGACTGACAGCGGCCGCGCAGCAGACACCGTCCCGCACTGAGAGGGTTACGACTTACAGAAGCTCCCACGTGATCGACTAACTCGACGACGCGGTGTCACAATGTGGGGTAAAATCATTGGAGTTTCTGTGCGGCGAGTGCTCGAAGCGTTCACAAGACGGCCACGTGAAGGGAGATAGTTTCAAGCCTCTAATCGTGGAACATGACTTCAATTGATCCGCCGTCACCACGCGTAGGCTTCCGGTGCGGCGCCACCGGGGCCGGGGAAGAGATCGTCCAGCTGTTTCAGAGTGTCGCTACCTAGCGAAAGACTCAATGCCCGCATGGCTCCATCGAGTTGTTCCATGGTACGAGGTCCGACGATCGGCGAGGTGACCACTGGTTGATGCAGGAGCCAGGCCAGCGCAACGTCAGCCGGTTGTTCACCCATCCGTTCACACAGGGCCTCATAAGCTTCAAGTGTGGGACGAGACTTGGTCACCTTTTGTTTCAATTCCGCATCCGCTCGTCGCCCCTTGTCCACCGCATGCAAGACACCGGCCAAGAGCCCGCGCCCCAGCGGACTCCACGGGACGAGACCGATACCGTAGGCCTCACAGGCAGGGATGACTTCCAGCTCGATCGACCGGTCAGCCAGATTGTAGAGACTCTGCTCCGACACCAGTCCCAAAAAGTGGCGGTTGCGCGCGGCCTCCTGGGCTTGAGCCAGATGCCACCCTGCGAAATTGCTGCTGCCCACGTACACAACTTTTCCTTCTCTGACTAACTGTTCCATCGCTTGCCAGACTTCTTCCCAAGGCGTTTCCCGATCGACATGATGCATTTGATACACATCGATCCAGTCTGTTCGCAATCGACGAAGACTCTCTTCACAGGCTCGCTTGATATGGATGGCCGACAGGCGAGACTGATTCGGCCAATCGCCCATCCGGCCGTACACCTTGGTGGCTAACACCACCTTGTCACGGCGACCTCCGCCTTGTGCAAACCACCGACCGATAATCTGCTCCGTCCAGCCCTCACCGAGCTTCCAGCCATACACATTGGCGGTATCGAAAAAGTTGATGCCGAGCTCCAAGGCACGGTCCATCATGGCAAAGCTATCAGGCTCGGCCGTGTGCGGCCCAAAATTCATAGTCCCGAGACAGAGCCGACTGACCTTCAATCCTGACCGACCAAGATGGCTATATTTCATGGGTAGACGCCTATTGGTTCGCACACATGTATTGCTGAATGACCTACGGGAACATCGCCTTCACTCAGACAACCGATCTGGCCTAGTATCCCCGCCCTGTACTCCCACCACGTCCCATCCTGTCGAGTGGCAGTGCTTCGTAGCGTTGTTGGAGGTCCGGATGCTGGTTGAGATACTCCTTGACTGCCGCATCATCCGCAAATACTTCCGGACTGCGTTTGCGATATTCATCGAGGGTCAGATCGTGTTTCGCCAAGAGCGCCGTGAGCTTGGCATTGATATCCGCACCCATTTGCCGCATTTGCTCCTGTGATGGACGCTGACCGTCACCATAACCCGACCCACCCTTGAAGTAATTCGTCATCATTTCACCGATCTCGATTCGAGCGTTGACGAACTGTTCCACGTCGGCCGGTTCAGCGGCAAAGCCAGCCCCCGCGAACAATACAACGCCCAACGAAACAGCGATCATATGGCACGCCAGATTCATAGCCATGATTCCCTCTTTTAGCAATAAAACTCCTGCCGGTCTGCCACTGAGCATTCATCATATCATCCCGAACGGACAATTTGCAGATCAGGAAGAGGACAGAAAAGTGCTGTTGACGGCCTTTCCCGATTCTTCTAAGGCTTGACCGCACACGCGACCGACTCGTTGGCTGAGGGCATTGCCCAATCCGCCGGTGGTCAACCCGCTATACGAGGCACTTTCGACTGAGCTACTATGAATCGTGATTACCCGGCTCTCCACCTAGCCGCGCACAGTAACGATCTCAATCAGGAGGACACCATGGCAAACAGACGGATTACTTCGAGGAATCGAGTCCCGCGTCGACCGGCCGGTCGGGCAAAGAAGACACCCGCTGTGCCGCACACGGATACGGCGCTGAGTCGCCGGCTGCAGGATCTGACGGAGCGGATCGACATTGTGCTGCCTGAGGTGACAGCCCGGGTGGCCGCGCTGGAACATCTGCTGCTGGAGCTGAAGGTCTGCACGATGGCCGATCTTCGCCAAGCACGCGAGTTCGTGCGCCTGCAGGAAGCTTAAGGACGGGACGTGAGGCATGGCGGGACAGCTCACCAGTCCGCTTGGCCTGGTCATTCCTGTCTGTCTGATCTCTTTGTTCCGTTGGTGCCCGGCGCCGCCAGGAGATCGGTCGCACCGCACTCTGCCCATTGGGCAGGGATAACATTACACGCATTGTTGCCTGGCGAAGACCGGACGGAAACAGGTGGAACGGGAGGAGTCACGGAGTTCTATGGTCCGGTGAGTTTCGTGACTCCGTTCATCGCACCACATGAAGTACAACAGCAAGAACAAGCAAACGAGTCCGATAAACGAGTCAGGGTAGAATTAGTCTTCCTCTTCCTGGCTCTCACTGTGTGCCGATGGAATACCATAGCGTTTGCACTTTTCCCAGAGAGCTTTTCTGGACAAACCCAAGACCTTCGACGCGGTCGTGCGACTCCCCTCGACTCGCTCCAGCACAGAGATGATATAGTCTTTCTCGAAGCCTTCCCGGGCCGCGGCAAGCGAGGTCAGAGCCGCATCTTGTTTCTTTTGTCCTCCGGTTAAGCCTTCACTGCAAAAACCGCAGGATTCCTGTGGCACACCGCCCAGATAGGGACAGAATTGGAAACCACAAAGATCTGCCGGTTGAACCGTAGCTCGGTCACGACTCAGCGCCACGGCTCGTTCGACCATATTCTCTAGCTCCCGCACATTCCCAGGATACGAATAGCGAAGCAACAATTCACGGGATGACTGGGAAAACCCGCGCAGCGGTTTGTTCAACTTCTCCGAGCAAGTTTCCAATACGTGTTGGGCAATGACCATGATATCTTCCTGCCGTTGCCGGAGCGGAGGGACGACGATCGGTACTACGTTGAGTCGGTAAAAGAGGTCTTCGCGAAACCGGCCCTGCGCCACTTCTTTGCGCAAGTCTTTTTGCGTAGCACACACAAGTCGCACATCTGCTTCGATCGTCTCATTGCTCCCGACTCGTTCAAAAGTCCGTTCTTGAAGGACACGCAAGAGTTTCACCTGCACGACCGGTGAGATTTCGCCGATCTCGTCAAGAAATAAAGTCCCCCGGTTGGCCATTTCGAACCGGCCTCGCCGTTGACGCAGTGCACCCGTGAACGCGCCTTTCTCATGGCCGAAGAGCTCAGCCTCTAGTAGTGTCTCCGGCAAGGCTGCGCAGCTCACCTTGATCAATGGATATCCTCGCCGTGAGCTGTTCTGATGCAACGCATTCGCGACAAGTTCCTTCCCGGTTCCGCTCTCACCGACGATCAACACGGTCGAGTCGGTCTCAGCTACCAACCTGATCTTATCGAGGACGGCACGCATGTGACTGTTCGCCCCTAAGATTCCATTAAAACAAAACTTATCTTCGAGTTGGTGTTTGAGATCCTCATTTTCTCGGCGTAAGGCAATCACCGCGCCGACCCGCTCGACGATCAACAGCAATTCGTCCATTTGAAATGGTTTCGTGACATAATCGAAAGCCCCCAGCTTCATGGCTCCCACAGCCGTTTCCACAGAGCCATGGGCGGTAATGACGAGCACCTCTGTCAGCGGATCCTTTTCTTTGGCCGTCTTCAAGACCACTAACCCATCTGCGCCCGGCAACCGGAGATCAGTAATCACCACATCAAAGGATTTTGCGTGAAGCGCTTCAATCCCTTCTGTCCCTGTCGATGCCGCATGGACATGGCAACCGACGGCCTCCAAGGCATCCATCACGGATAGACGCATCAAGGGCTCATCGTCTACCAGCAATAGGTTCAAGCCCTTCATATTTCCTTCTCCGCGAGGAAGCGCACTCGCGACACCGGGAAGCAGAGGGTAAACGTCGTTCCTTTTCCGACCTCACTTTCCACCAAGATTCTTCCTCCATGACGCTCCATGATACCAAGATTGACTGAGAGACCTAGTCCCGTGCCCTCTCCCTCACCTTTGGTGGTAAAAAATGGATCGAAGACGCGTGGGAGCACTGAGGCAGGAATGCCTGATCCAGTGTCGGTGACATCCACGCGGCACACTCCCTCTTCCACGGATGTCCGGATGGTCAAGGCTCCACCCTTTTTCATAGCCTGCACGGCGTTCAGGATAAGATTCATCAAGACCTGTTCAATCATGTGCCGATCGACCATGACACTCGGTAAGTCATGACCTGCGAAAATGTCCAAACGAATGTTATTGGGAGCAAAGAGATGGGTCGTCAGCACCAGTACCTGCTCAACGATTCGATTGATATCGACCGAGCTGAATTCTGGTTCGTGCTGCTGAGAAAAATCGAGCAGCTGTCGAACGATCTTTTGAACACGCCGGACGCCAGACTCCATGGAGGTCCAATATTCCTCTTGACGTGCCACCGATAGCGTTCCCTTTCGAAGGTTATACAGACAATTCAGGATCCCTCCGAGAGGGTTGTTGATTTCATGCGCCACACCCGCAGCAAGCTTTCCAATGGACGCCAGTTTTTCCGCATTTCGAATCTGTCGCTCCAGCTTTTTGGTCTCCGTCATGTCACGCGCGATGCCAAGAACTCCGAGAGTTTGGCCATCCACCCCTTGCAGTGGGGATACGCTGACCATGACAGTGCGTGGTTCCCCCAACCGCGTCACGACTTCAACTTCATACACCTGCTTGGCGCCGATATCCAATGTGTTCTTGAGTCGGCGTCCTCGATGGCGCCGAGACAGGAGCGAGAGATACGGGCGCCCTATCAAATCATCTTTGCGATAGCCCCACGTATTCACCTTACTATTGACGTAGGTGAAGTGCTGATCCAAATCGAGGATATAGATGACATCATTGGCATTCTCGAGCAGATTTTCTAGATACTGCTTGGTTTCTTCGATTTCTCTCGTGCGCTCACTCACTTTCAATTCGAGATCTTCGCGGTACGATTGTAGCTGGCGCTGAAGTTTCTTCCGATCGGTAATATCGCGAAGCTGCACCATCACAAGCAATGGATCAGTCCCACTCACCCGAATCAGGTCCATTTCCGCCACCATCTCGTGTCGATCCGCGTGGTACACCATGATTTCCTGCGTCGGGACCTGCCGCGCTTCCGTACTGACATCATACAACCATCCGGTAAAGGCCTGACGGTACTGCTTTGGAACAATCTCGAGAACATTTGTTCCGATAATGTCGGATTCGGCATAGCCCAACACTTGCGCTTCCCGTTCATTCACGGCGACAACCGACCCCGCTGGGCTCACCATAAAGACGGAATCGGCCACGAAGTCGAACAAGGCTTTGTAGCGAGCCTGTGAAGCACTTAACTCCCTGGTTCGATCGGAAATCGCCTGTTCCAAGCCCGCCATGTACCGCTGCAGTTCCTGCTCCAACCGACGCCGTTCAGTCACATCGCGAACAAACGCACGCGAGTGCACCAGCCCGCCTCGATCGTGATCGATCAGTGCCGTCGCATGAATCTCCACATCGATGTGACGTCCATCCTTCGCCAGCAACACGGTCTCAATTGAACTCTGTCCACAACTGACAAGCTGTTCGAGATAGTGCAACACCTTCGATTCCTGCCCATTAGGAACGAGATCCCAGAGTTTCATGCCCAAGATTTCATCATGTGCGTATCCAAGCTTGTCGAGGCCGGTTTTATTGACGTGAACAAGCCTACCGACTCGATCCAGTTGGCAGATCATTTCAGGGGCATGTTCGATCAGATCGCGATATTTTTCCTCCAGCTGCCGGACCTCTATCACTCGCTGTTCCAGCTGACCGAATGAACGTTGTAGATTGGATGCCATGTGATTGAAGGCCATGGCGAGCTGTTCGATCTCATCGCCGGTCTTTAGATCCAACCGCTGATCTAAACGACCGCTTCCGATCTGCTGGACCCCCTCCTGTAACAAGCGAATGGGTTTCGCGATCCGACGAGCAGCGAGGATTCCGATCGCCCCAAGCCCGATCAACACGGCCACACCAAAAACCAAGATCTTGATCATCAACTCGCCCAACGGAGCAAAGGTTTCCGTTGGATCCTGACGCACGACTGTGATCCACCGTTTTCCACCCAGACTCCCTACCGCGAGGCGATCGACGAACCGCAGAGGCGCATACCCAATCAGTGCTTGCTTATGACCATGCGAATCATCGTCCACGACCGCCCATCCTGGTTTCAACGCCTCCAGGGCAGTGAGCAATTTGGAATTGACAGAATGGGCTTCAGGCCCAAGCACCGGACAAATCACCACTCCCCCATCTGAGTCGAACAGAATGGCATGCCCCGTCGCCCCAAACGACCCTTCCGTAATGGACTGAAACAGCGTGTCGCGCCGAAGCAGAATGGTCACAGTCCCGATCACGGCACGACGTTGATCGTCGAAAATCGGTGCTGCCACGATGACGACGTGAGTCCCAAAGGCCGGATCGAAGGCGATTTCACTCACGTAGGGTTGTTGACTCCCCTCTTTTACGACCGCTTGCCACCACGCGGTTTTGGCATAGGTGTATTCTACTTGTGGAATGGAGCTTACGACTAAGGCTCCTTGTCCATCAGTGATCAAGATGCCGACATAGTCAGACTTTCGAATCTCGTGCCACCGAATCAAGTAATTGGTCACGATTTGGTTGACAAAGAGCGGAAACTCGCTCCGCTTATCACGTTGCTTCCAGCGCTGTTGCCAATCATGGATAATTTCCGAAATGCTCTGCGCGTCTTTGCCTTCATAGGTACGGTTGGCTTCCGAGACGGCAGTGCGGAGAAAGGGCGTGGTCGCGAGCTGCTGGGCCTCATTCATACTTCGGCTCACATGCATTTCGATCCGACGAGCTGCTTCGACAGCCGCCTCCTTAAAATTAGCCCCCGTGGACTCACGCAGGGCACGTCGTTCTTCCACGTAAATCAAGGCCAGGAGGAGGACCAGTGGCAGGAGGCCGACCATCACAATCGCTGCGATGATCTTCTGCTGGAGACTGTGAGACCGGCTCCAGAGTGGCATGACTACACCAGAAGGAGATGTGAACGGCCAGTCCGAGTTATACCTTCTTTGCCATCGGCATCGACATTTCGGGCTGCGCCAAGCTGACCACTCTACATCGGCAACGCACGTGGTATTAAGCGATTCGTGACGCTCTATTCCATCATTCGTTCAGCTTCGTTTCAAGAGTCGCCCCGATGTGCCTGGCCACATGAGCAAGAGTGGGCTGGCGACAAATACGGAGGAATAGGTACCGAAGATGACGCCCCAGAGAAGCGCCAATGAGAAATCGTGCAGGACTTCTCCCCCCGTCAAGGTCAATGGAATGAGGACGAGCACAACCGTCACGCTTGTCACGATCGTGCGGCTCAGCACCTGATTGACGGCGGTGTTGATCGTAGCTTCTTCACTCTCGCGTCGGCGCGATTTGAGATTCTCTCTGATCCGGTCGAAGACGACGACGGTGTCCGTCAGCGAGTACCCCGCAAGCGTCAAGAGCGCCGTCACGACCAAGAGGGTGATTTCCTTGTCTAATATGTAGAAAGCTCCGACTACGGCCAAGACGTCGTGAAATGTGGCTAACGCAGCGGCCACGCCGAACCGGAGTTCGAATCGCGCCGCAACATATAGAATGATACCCGCAAAGGAGATGACGATAGCCACAAGGGCATCTTCTTGAAGTTTTTTCCCGATGGTCGGTCCGATCTCGGTCGTTGAGTCCACCACGAATTTGTAGCTCGGGAACTCCTTGCTGAAAATTTCCACCACGCGTTCCGCTATCTTCTCTTCGATCGTCGTTGAAGCCTTCACTCGGATAAGCAGTTTGTTGTCTTGCCCGAATTCCTGCAACTCCGCATTGCCCAACCCGTTCGTCTCCAAGGCTTTACGGGCCTCATCGATCCGGATTGACTGCTCGAACTTGAGCTGGACGGCCGTCCCACCGGCGAAGTCGATGCCCAAATTGGCTGAACCCCGTGCTATCTGCACAAGAGCGATAAGCCCGAGCAAGACCATAAACCCTGAAAAGTAAAATGTGAACTTGCGCTTGCCCATGAAGTCAATATTGGTCTTCCCGAGAATCTCTAACATGCGCGCTCCCTTTTGCTGGCCCTTAGTTTCCTCTTGAACGCTCATCGTCGACGAATTTATCGCTAGATGCTCAGCACTTCCACTTTCTGTTTCTGATACAAAACGTCGAAGATAACTTTCGTGCCGACCAAGGCCGTGAAAAGATTGATCGCAATACCCAGGCACAAGGTCACGGCAAACCCTTTGATAGGCCCGGTCCCAAAGAGGAATAGAGCCACCCCTGTGATCAGAGTGGTCACGTGCGAGTCAATGATCGTCAATAATGCCTTGTCATATCCCGCATCGATCGCCGATCGTGCGGCCTTTCCCCCTCGAAGTTCCTCACGGATGCGCTCAAAAATCAGCACGTTCGAATCCACGCCCATCCCAATCGTCAGCACGATGCCGGCGATGCCAGGTAGGGTCAACGTCGCGGTCAAGGCGGACAATGCCCCCATCAGACACACCAAGTTCAAGATCAGGGCGAAGTCCGCGATCACACCGGACAGACGGTAATAGACAACCATGAAAATGACTACCACAGCGCCGGCAATCAATGTCGCCCTGACCCCCTTATCGATGGAATCCTGTCCAAGCGATGGCCCCACCGTGAGATCCTGCACGATCTTCAGAGGTGCCGGCAGCGCACCGGCCCGCAGCACGATCGCCAAATCGTTGGCTTCCTGCGTCGTGAATGTCCCCGTAATCTGAGCTCGCCCCCCCGAAATACGTTCTTGGATGACCGGTGCCGAGTAGATCGTGTTATCAAGGACGACCGCCATGCGCTTTTTAACGTTCTCACCCGTGATCCGTTCGAATTCCTGCCCGCCTTTTGAATCAAATGTGATGGACACGTAGGGATCGTTGAATTGGCCGATGGATACCCGCGCATCGCTCAACACGTCTCCGGTCAGCATGACCCGCTTTTTGACTACATAGGGCATACGAAATTCGAGACCGGTATCTTTATCGACGGCCCGCTCGAACAAGATTTGGTCCTCCTCAGGCAATTTGCTTGCGAACTGCTGAAGCACCTCTGCCTCTTTGTCCCTCATCACACGCGCCGGCAGATCGAGTCGGATATCTTCGTCCAGCATTTTAAATTCAAGTAATGCCGTTTCTTTAATGAGGTCCTTAGCGCGTTTGGGATCCTTCACACCCGGCAACTGAACGACGATCTGCTTCAACCCTTGCCGTTGTACGATAGGCTCGGTCACGCCGAATTGGTCGATCCTGTTGCGAATGGTTTCCAGAGCCTGGTTGATCGCCGAATCCTTAATCCGCTTCGTTTCTGGTTCTCGCAGCTCCCACACCACGGTCGTGGATGATCCCGCCGATTCCTTCTCAACAAAGATGGGGAAGTTATCGATCAACTTTTCGACCGATGCTTTCGCATCTGCATCTTGCGCCAAAATAGTGATTTGGTCGTGCGCAGTTCGCTTTGTCGATTCGATCGTGAGCTTTTTCTCGGTGACAAGATCCTGTAGGGCCGTAACAGAGCGGTCTACCGCAATCTCCACGGCTCGGTCCTCATCCACCTCCAACACCATATGAATGCCACCCTGCAAATCCAATCCGAGCGTGATGCCCTTATTCGGCAGCATTTCCTTCAACCAACCAGGCATAGCTTGATAGGCCGGTTGATAGGATGGCAGAAAAGAGACCACCGACGCGAGAATTACCAACGCCAACAACCATAAGCGCCCACTTACTTTTTTCATCTCGTCTGAAACCTCTTAGTTCGTATGTCCTACGCGTCCTTGTCTTTATCTTCGTCTTCGCTGCGTATGCGCGCAATATTCTCTCGCTGCATCTTGATCTTCGTATTGTCCGCAATCTGCAGCGTAACCGACTGTTTCCCAAGGTTGGTGATCGTGCCCCAGATTCCAGACGTCGTCACGACCTTATCCCCTTTTTTCACCGTATCCAACAAGGCCTGCTGCTGCTTTTGCTTTTTCTGCTGCGGACGGATCAGGAGAAAATAGAAAATGATAAAGATCAGGAGAAACGGAATCAGCGACAACATCCCTCCCGCCCCTCCGCCCGCAGCTGAACTCCCTCCACCCGTTCCTTCCGCCCATGCAATTGATTCCATCAACATCGAACGTATCCCTTCTATTCTATGTATGGCAAATCCCATGAACCTGAGGGTGTGGTTCCCGCTCATCGTTCGTGGGACCGGACAGCTCATCCTGCCGGTTACGATTATGATAAAATTCGTCGCGGAACGCGACGAACCTCTTCTCTGCCAAAGCCTCTCGCATTCGACGCATCAAATCTGAAAAATACCAAAGATTGTGGATCGTGTTTAGCCGCGCTCCCAGCATCTCCTTGACCAAGAACAAGTGGTGTAAATAGGCTCGCGAGTACCGACCACACACCGGGCAACCACAATCGGGGTCGATTGGTCGTTCATCATTGGTGTATTGCGCCTGTTTGATGACCACCCGACCTGATGTCGTAAACAACGAGCCTGTTCTGCCATGCCGAGACGGGACCACGCAATCAAAGAGATCGATCCCACGAGCCACACCTTCAACCAGATCTTCAGGATGCCCGACGCCCATGAGGTAGCGAGGCTTTTTCTCCGGCAACTCCGGAACGGTGACATCGAGCATTGCGTGCATATCGGCTTTTCCTTCCCCTACCGACAGTCCTCCGATCGCATATCCCTCAAAGCCTAATGCCACTAACTCTCTCGCGGAGGCGACACGTACGTCAGCGTCCAATCCGCCTTGGACAATGCCGAACAAGGCCTGATCCGTCCTTCGTCGCGCTGCCTGACAACGTTCGGCCCAGAGCTTGGTCCGCCGCACACCGTCCTGGATCACTTGCCGGTCGGCCGGAAGTGCGACGCACTGATCCAGTACCATGATGATATCGGCCCCCAATGACTCTTCAATCTCGATGGCCTTTTCCGGCGTAATGAAATGTGTCGAGCCGTCGATGTGTGATTGAAATGTGACGCCGTCATCGGTGATCTCGCATAATTTCGCTAAACTGAAGATCTGAAACCCTCCGCTGTCGGTCAGGATGGCACCCGGCCAACCAGTGAATGCATGGAGACCTCCCAATTCAGCGACCATCTTGTGACCGGGTCGCAAGAACAGATGATAGGCATTATTGAGGATGAGACCAAACCCTAATTTCTGAAGGTCATCCGACTCGAGTCCCTTCACAGGCCCCAAAGAGCCTACTGGCATGAACGTCGGGGTTTCAACCACCGCATGATCGGTCGTCAACAAACCGATACGGCCCTTGCAATACGGATCCGGCTGATCGATCTGATAGTGCATCATCTTTCGTAGGATCTCTCAGCTACATGTGCTCAGGCGCTGAGATGCCGAGCACCTCGAGCCCATTCCTAAGGACTTGCTGAACTGCCCCCATCAGAACAAGTCTCGCCGCAGTCCGCTTGGAGGTAACGATTTCAGCAGATCCAGTTTCATCACGCTCTTGATCTGTTGCAGGAGGCAACACCCGATGTTTGTTATAAAACGTATGCAGTTGCGCTGCCAATTGCTGGAGATAGTAGGTCACACGATGGGGCTCAAAGGCCAACGCACTGGCCTGAATGACCTCAGGGTAGGCAGATAGTTTTTTGATCAGACCCAATTCATCAGGATCTGTCAAGACTGTGAGATCCGTCTCCGCGCTGGATGGATGAGTGATTCCCCGCTCAGAAGCCACTCGCCACAGGCTGCAAATCCTGGCATGCGCATACTGAACGTAGTACACGGGATTGTCGGCAGACCGCTGTTTGGCTAATTCCAAATCGAATTCAAGATGAGTCTTGGAATCACGTATCAAGAAGTAGAACTTCGCGGCATCTGCTCCAACTTCGTCGATGACTTCCCGCATCGTAATGAATTCTCCAGTCCGCTTGGACATCTTCACTTCGACTCCGCCCCGCAGCAGCTTGACCAACTGGACAAGTACCACCTGTAGGCGCTCCTTTGGATGCCCGTAGGCCTGCATCACGGCTTGCATGCGAGGAATATATCCATGGTGATCAGCGCCGAAGACATTGATCAGCACATCGTACCCACGTCGGAGCTTGTCATAGTGATATGCAATATCAGAAGCCAAATAGGTGAATTCGCCGTCCTGTTTCCTTACGACACGATCTTTTTCATCGCCGTATTTCGATGACCGAAACCACCACGCGCCTTCTTGTTCAAACAAGAGTTCACGAGTCTTTAATTCGTCCAGAGCCATTTCGACGGCCTTCGATTCCAGCAGCGTGGCTTCGCTGAACCAGGATTGGAACTCAATACCAAATGACTTGAGATCGTCACGGATGAGCCCAAGCAATTCCTGATAGGCGAGAGCCCTGCAACGAGCTTCGAGATCACGAGGAGTCAGCTCGCCTGCAACACGATCCAGCTGTTCTCTGATCTGTTGAGCAACGGCAGTGATGTAGGTGCCGTGGTAGCCATCCTCCGGGAAATCGATAGTCCGCCCAGACAACTCCTGGTACCGAGCATAAACCGACGCGCCCAATAACTTCATCTGTCGTCCAGCGTCGTTAACATAATACTCGCCTGCGACATCGTAGCCGATCGTCGCCAGCAAGCGACAAACAGCTTGCCCCACGGCCGCGCCTCTCCCATGTCCGACGTGCAACGGACCGGTCGGATTTGCACTCACATATTCGACCAATACTCTCCGGCCAGTTCCTATATTTGCCTGACCATACCGAGTCCCTTGCTGTTCGACTTCATGGAGAACTTCCTGCCAGAGAGCAGGCTTGATGGTCAGGTTCAAGAAACCAGGGTGGACGATTTCCACACGATCAAAAATCTGATCCCGTTGCGAAAGGTTCTCCAGGATGATCTGTGCGATATCGTGGGGCGCTTTCTGCTCGGACGATGCTAAGGACATGGCGACTGTTGAAGCCAAGTCACCCCATTCTGGTCGTTTGGGTGCATCCAGAGTCAGTGTTGGCCAAGCAGTTGCCTTCAACTGTCCCTTTTGCCTCGCACCGTCTAGCGCGCCAAGCAGGGCGGTCGTTACCTTCTCCTGTACGACACCTTGCGACACAAGGCTCTCCTAACCCCTTACCAATGAAAGAAAATTAACGGCGCACTCTAACATAGGAGGTTTTGAGAGACAAGACGGTTTTACCTTGAATTACGAGAGTTTGCGGAATCTATACACTTGTTTCAAGCTTCAATGCCGTCAGAATTTCTTCTATTGGAAGGTTGAGACAAGGTTTCTCGTGGCATTTTTTCACTGCATCCCATGAGGGACAAACACAGGGTGCCCCGCGCACGATGGTCACCTGGTTGCCGTGAGGTGCCCACCGGTGGTCGTCTGTCGGGCCAAACACAGCAATTGTGCGCACACCCAAGAGAGCCGCCAGGTGTGTAAGACCGGAATCATGGCCGAGATACAGCTCTGCCTGCGCAAGGACCCCAGCAAGCAGCGAGAGGTCAAGGTCTCGCAAAACCGGCGGCTTCTTACTTAACAGCTTCAGCACGCCTTCCACAGCGTCTTGATCAGCTGGTCCCTCCACCAGAACGGGAGACATCCCTTGCTGCTGCAATCGCTGCAGGATACAGGCTAATTTCTCAGCGCCGAGACATTTGTGAATACTTCCACTTCCTGGATGGACAAGTACCAGCGATCGATCCTGAGATACTCCCCTTTCCCTCAGACAGACTCTGCCTTCCTCAAGAAGATGGTCAGGAATTTGCAGTGCATCTTGCCCTAGAAGATCTGCACGAGATTCACCAACCGTTTCAAGAAAACGATCACGCTGATGCGTCCCTCGTAATGCTGAAGAAAATGGTGACTGTATTTGTATCTGCGGTATTCCGAATTCGCGAAGAACATCGGCCAGGGAACCACCCGTATCTTCGATCCATGCCACGGCCGCATCGCATCGTTCTAAGCACGATTGCAACTCAATGGGTTGGCAACCGAAACGTGTAAACAATCCGATGCATATCGGCGATTCTATGGATATCCACTCATCGATCAAGCGACACTCAGCCAGCAATCGACAAATAGGCGCACGAGCGATCAGCAAGATTGCATGCTGGGAGAATCGCGCCACCAACTTCGTTATTGCCGGGACAGCGAGTAACACATCTCCGAGGGCCCCAGGGTGAATGATTACGATGTTTCGGTTCATCTGGAGGCCTTCACGACTCCTAGATCATGAAGGTAAAGTGTCGTCATGCAGCAACCGAGCTGCTTCAAGATCAGTCGGATTATTGATATTGATGAATGAACGTCCTTCCGGATCAATCTGACTCACCTCATTTTCTGTCACGAATCGCACGCTGAGAGAAGGGTGCTGAAATATGTTTTGAATCTTCATTTCATGCGTACGAATCATATCTTCGAAACTTGCTATACACCGTTTAGCATAAATGGCGTGTGTTGGTTGAAGTTGGTTCTTCCAAGACGCGACGACGATATCTGCCCCCTCCCTTAATTCAATCATGTACTTGACCAGATTCGCGTTGAGAAATGGCATATCACATGCGGCCACAAATATGTACGGAGTTGAGGCTTCACGAAGACCGGTATAGAGTCCGCCAAGACTTCCGCAATCTGGAACCACATCACGGAAAACTGGAACTTGTGCTGGAGGGGAAAGGCTGTCCTGGGCAATCACGACACACACACGTTGGAACAGTGTGCACATCGCGCACAACCCTCTCTCAAGGAGGGTCTGCCCGCCAATGGAAAGAAAGCGCTTGTCCTGTCCCATCCTGGTACTCTTTCCACCCGCTAGTAGAACACCTGTCACATCGGTAATCAGCATAGGACTAACAGTTCATTCAAAAAAAAGAGGGGGTAGGTAACCCTACCCCCTCCATCATTCCACTTCTCTCTTTTCTTTGAAACTAGAGTGTCTTCCCCTTCTTTTTGTTCGCCCGACGGGTCAAGACCCATCCTTCCAGAAGCACAACACCAACGGCGATAACCACAGGATAGATATAGGTTTCCTGGGGAACCGGTGGATTCATAAACGTGTAATAGAACGCAGAGACCGCCATCTTTCTTCCTGCATCACCATTGTGCCCATCCCATGCAAAGAACACGGTCGGGATGTATTGCCCCACTTCAAAGAAGGTATCTTCGTCGTAATCCTGGTCTTCCTTATTTCCGACTGGCCGTTGAATCATGACATACCACCGGCCATTCTTCCACTCACCTTTCAAGACCTTCAGGTTCTCTTCATAGTCCCACCGTTGCTGGAAATCCTGGTCCCATCCAGTCCCTAGAAACGCATGGACTGTTCCATCGGCCTCCCACTTCACAATATCAACTGGGAATTGTTCATTAGTGCCAAACAAAAATCGAGGTTTGATTGGAGCTGGTAATTCTTTCCACTTCACCGCTGTTTGGATAGCGATGGCGTCGTTATACACGGTGTAATTATTTTGGTGAGCCGCGATCGACCCTTCCTCACCCGTCTTTGGGTCTTGCTCCTTCACATCAATATTAACCTCGGTCGGCTCCCACGGAAGCTTTCCCTCTGCTACACTTTTGGTCCGATCATCCCATTCCAGCAAATAGACAATGTGTTCCTCATTATAGAGGGACCGCACCCAGATATCGTCGATCCGATTCACAAAGTTCCTGGGCTTATGGGTAATCTGCCCGCCCATCGCAACAATTCGCTTCGGAGCCTTGGCCCAGGCCTCAGCTTCAATATCTGTTGGGATTTCTCCTTCCACCGGATCAGACGGAATCACAAAATTGATTTTGGGCTTATCGGTTAGTGGATCAATTGGAAGAGGATTGCCCAACGGATCTCTTTCACAAAGGGAGTTGACAAAGTTGGCAATATCCCACCGTTCATCGACCGTCGTATTATCTGCGAATGATGGCATGGGCGTGCCATTGATGCCGGTTGAGAACGTCCGGAAGATGTTCCTTACATTATATGGATCCTGACGGCTGCCACGAAAATTCCAACATTTGTGCCAATCGGCCGGCTGAATAGAAAACCCCCAGTCGTCCTTCAGGTTGAAGGCGTTTCCATCGCCCCGTCCTTCCATCCCATGGCATTCAACACATTTCTTTTCTACGACAAGTTCCGCTCCACGTTTTATACTCTCTTCAGTTGCTTGCTTAACCTCTCCAAGCTGAAGGATTGTCTGAGTTTCAGATTCCTTATCTGTAAACTCACGATCCTTCACCAGCTCAGTCGTAACAAAAGCTAGCACTTGAAGTCGCTGCTCTTCAGTCAGGATACCTTCCCACGGTGGCATGGCAGAGCCAGGCAATCCATGGGTGACGGTCTCAAAGAGATCGTTTTGGCCCTCACCCAGCTTTTTTGCGTCAAACAGGGGAAGCTCACCGCTCGCGGTATGCCGAATTTTGAAGGTTCCTTGATTGAAGTTTCTCGGCCTGGGCCAAAGCCGATCAGCACCAGGTCCGTCACCGGCGCCGTCTACACCGTGACACCATACACATTTGGTGAAATACACCCGTTTCCCAGCTTCTATCATTTCAGCGGAGGGTGGTGGCGCTAGATCTCCCTTTTTGAACCCTTCCGGCATCCCTTGTGCCGAAACAACCGTGCTTCCGAAGCTAGTGCCTAGAAAGAGCCCGAAGGCAGCAGCCGTCATGAAACCGGCCTTGTAAGTTATGCTGTCCATCATTTTTACCCTCTTCTTCCTATATAGATCGGTACTTTCGTGTTGGCACCCAGTGTCGTTTGCTACTAATCCCAGGTTCGTGGGTAATAGCCGGTATGCCAGTACTCGAACAAAATTACCTTCCAGATTTCATCAACTGTCAAATGCTGTTCCCAGGGAGGCATGACCGAGGCCCAAGGGAATCCCTCATTAGGTAATCCGATACCACCCTTAGCAACACGCCAGAAGATGAAGGTTTCTTGAAGCTGTGCGATCGTACCAGGATCGGTAAAATTTGCCGGAATCGGATTGAAGGCAAAGGCGTGCAAGCCTCGCCCATTCAAGTTATCACCATGGCAGAAATGGCAATTTTGGAAAAATATTTCTCCTCCCTCTCGTACATACTTTAGATACCCTTGGTTCTTCTCATCCCATGGATTGGCGTTTGGTTTCATCAAACGCCCCATCCCCTGTTCGACGATGTTGGCGTTCGAGTATTCCTGATCGTATTTCCCCGCGGTATTTACGCGATACGGATTCTGTGAAGTCTGCAACGTATAGGTCTTACCATGAACCTTCGTGCTCGCCGGTGGCGCCGGATGCACAGTTCTTAACTCGATCGGCTCTTCAGATTTCGGCATCATCGCGTTGAATGAAAACCCCCCAATGAGGATCGGCAAGAGGACAAGATACGCATACCGCAGGAGTTTATTCATGCCAGTCTGCGCATCGAGCACGTTCATGATAGGCCGCTTGAAATTCTTCCAGTCTTCTTCATTGGCCGAAAGCCACATGAACACTGCCACGATAGTCACAGTGCCATACATGGCGCGGACGCTGAAGGGAATCGGTGGATAGATGCGGTATTTCAGATAAAGCAGGACGAACGCTACGAACCCGATTCCCTGCCAAAAACGAGGAAGTGGAATACCTATAGCGCTCATCGTATAGCTCAACCCTGCAAAGCCAGCGACGAAGCATGCAAGCTCAAAAAGCACTTGCATAGGCATATAGCCTTCGACCAAACGTACGGTTGTGGACGGAACAACATCGAACGTCATCCCACCCAGAAGGAGCAGACCAGCAACTCCAATTAAGGCACCAAGCGACATTAACGCTTTCATCGAATAACTCCCTTTACTCTCCGCATATGATTAAGCAGCCGGAGGCTACGAAATCTTTGGTGGCGGTGCTCCAGTTTTGACTTGCGACAAGTAGTCGACAATCTTTTTCAAGGCACCAGCGCTCAGCTTTTGTCCGAATATTTTTGGCATCGTGTTATCTGGAAACGGCTTCACCACAAAAGCGCTGGGGTCGACAATGGATTCCATGATGTATTCCGTAGCAGATTTGGCTGTACCCTTATATTCCGGGTCTTTGAGACGAAGTGCAGCGGTTGTCCCTTCTTCCAGCTTAGGACCGATGGTCCCGATAGCCCCTGGAATTCCGGGGATAGTATGGCATGCCACGCATTGCCCTTTAGCAAAAATTTGGTCGACTGGTTCAGACCCGTCAGCCATCAGTGAAGTCGCTCCAGCAGCCTTTTCCTCTTCCTGTTTAGGACGATCAGCTTCGGGAATAAACTTCTCATAGGCTTTCACAATTTCTTCAAACGACGGGGCATCGCGTCCCTCACGACTGTAGAGCCAAGTATCGACGGCTGCCAGCTCGGGAAGGCTGAGAGAGATAGGCGGCTTATGAATTGCCGGCATCGGACTCTGTTTATCGTTCGTCCCTTTCACTCCGTAGCCAGATACGACATAGCAGCTTGGGCAGGCGTGGGATTCAGCGATATACTCAAGCCCGTTTTCGGCCGTGCCAGATCCCGGGAAGGCTTCCTTCTGCTCATACTCACGTTTCGCTGGATTCCCCTTCGAGTATTTAGGATCTTCTAATACCTGACCTGCTCTCTCAGGAAGACCTATTAGGTTGGGAGCTCGTTCACCCAACATCCCGGCATGGAATGCGTGGCACAGTGGGCATTGCCCCTTGCCGATTGCACCTTGCTCTCTATTCTTTCCAACACCGCCAAAAATAATCTTCTCACCCTCGTCGGCTAACTGTTGAGGGCTCATCGATTCCCATGTTTTCTTTTCTTCTACAGGCGGGAAACCGCCTTCTACTTGAGGCAGCCAGTTCCCGTATCCCGAAAGGAACGCAGCCACGAAAAACATAAACCCGCCGACCTTCAACATTGCACTGAGATTGGTAAAGTACAACGCCATGACGAAGGCCGTCACGGTAATCGTCACAAGAGACATCGGCAAGAAACGGCTTTCGCCATAAAAATTCGTCTTGTAATTGACGATTGCCATGAACAGGAGGAAACAGGAAATAATTCCGATGAATGTCTTGAACACTGCGCGTTTTTTGGCAGCAGGGTCGCTGATAGATATTTGAAAATAAACCATCAGGCCTGCAAGAATAGCCAGAGCCATCCAACTCGCCGAGAGCGTTTCAGCAATCAGGTTACCCAAGGTCTTGACCTCCTACAGCTACCGAGGTGGAAAGAGATCTCCTCCCCGTTGAGCCAACTATCAATAAAGCGAAAGCGTCGATTAGTGACTAGCAGCCGGTTGCGGGACACTGCCAGGTATTCCCGCTTTGGCCTCCACCGGAACCTTCTTTGCCGCCAAGCTGCCCATCCAGAAAACGAAAAGGATACTGATCCAGAAAAACAGTACATTGAATGAAATCATGTTAGCGGCGAATCCCACCGTATGAGTATAGGCCCAAGGGGAGTTATCCCGCATGATCTCATTGACGTGCCAGAACAGGCGAACTGAAGATCGGATATAACCCATTAATGCCATCATCCAGGTAAAAGCAGTCGCCAACATGATGAGTGCATACTGTGAGCGGACGGAAATCTTACCCCACTCAATCGGCCCTATTTGCTTTGCCCCCCTCATCATCACAGTGTTCAGTGCGAACATAAAGAAGAGACATGACAAGGTTGTCGCCACTTGCGGAACAGACAACCCGACTCGCACGTTCGCAGGAATGTAATACCCGTAAATTGCGAGCCAGATAATATTGATGTACGCACAGGCAAAGAATACCCCCATAAAGATGTTCCCGAACTTCGCCCATGAGACGGTAGAGACCTTATTACCTCGCATATACCAAATGAAACTCAGGACGGTCGTCGTAATAATGACGTTGATGCCGCCATTCTTCGCGGACATGACCCCGAAGTTACCCAATACTGGATGCTGCTGTCCTCCCATGGCCTTCAATTCAGCCGGCGACATAACCATGGTGTGCGGCGTAATAAAAACCAAGAATCCACAGATGAGCAGAAACACAAGATATTTAATGTACCGTTGATACTTCTCAGCGCCGCGCATTCGGCCCATCGCCTGCCAGAGATAGTAATTGGTGCTCAAGAAAAGAATACCGATCATCGTGGCCTGGATAATAAACAACCAGGCAAGCAACCCTCCCATCAACGTGATCCCCATCTGTTGGCGATACGCATAGACTTCGCGCATCAGCCAGTAACCTGCAAACGGCAGCGGAATCAGGAAGGCAACACCAAGCGCCATCGCGATATAGCCCATCCAGTCATAATGAGCTCGATCTTCTTCCGTCTTTGACGCCAAGAATTTGTACGCCGCATAGGCCGCCACCACACCGCCTCCAAAGGCCATATTGCCAAGGATCCGATGAAGGTTAAGCGGGTTCCACAAGGCAGTGTGGATTACGTGCCAGATATTTCCAAGATACCGCCCCTGCTCATCAACGCCAGCGGGCGACATCATGAATCCAATCCAAGAATTCGCCAAGAACATGAGCAGAGTGCCGATGATATTCAAAACCACCGACATGCTCAGATGAATCCACTTGAGGAAACCCTCCTTCATCTTGTCCCAGCCATAATAATAGATATAGAGGGTCCCGCTCTCAGCCACGAACATCAACGCGTAGATATGCATGACCGGACGGAAGATACTGGACAAATATCCGAAGAACGCCGGATACAGAGTCAGAAATGTAAAGATCAGAATGCCACCAAGAATGGCCGTGAGCGAGTAAGCCGTGAGACTGATCTTGATAAAATCATAGGCCAGTTGATCGTACCGCTTCGCAAGCGCCTTGTCCTTGGTCACGACGCCCATGAACTCGATGATCATACAGAAAATCGGCACAGCCAACACGAAGCTCCCATAATAAAGATGCTGCTGGTTGGCAAACCAGATCAAAACACGGCTTTCAAAGTTGTATCGCGGATAGTCCTTCGGGCCATCCGTGGTCTTAGGAGCAGGGGCGCCGACTACAATACCTTCGGTCTTGTAATAGACATCCCGACCCTTCTCAACTTTATCCCCATCCTTCTTTGCCTCATCGCCGACAGCAGGAGCCTCTTCACCGATAGCCAGTGAAGGCAGAGCTACGACGATCGGAAGCAGAAGGAGGCCAACCATCATGCAGAGCGCCACAATCGAAAACACGCGCTTGCCGGTTAAAAGGCCCATGGAATACCTCCTTAGACGCACTTAATAAATTTAATAAACTCGCAAAGCTTCCCAGAAGACTTGACTACATCACCTGCCATTACTGACGGAACAAATACCAGTAGTCCAGCCCCTGCATATCCATCAAATAATGATCGACTAGAGTAAAGTAGCCAACCGCGATAATCAGAGAGACAATTACAGCAATGACGGGATTATTCAGCGCGCTCATTTCACTCTTCTCCTCTGCTAACCACGCTCATCCGTTGTCGAAATTACGCAGCTTGACATCTCGAAGTTAGAACTAGCCCCTCAACTCAACAAGGACACTGAATTCCAGCAAACCAATAGAAAAACCATAAACCCATAGCACACGTGATATAGAAAATCATCTTGCCGATTTTTATCTTGATGTCGCTGTCGGGAGTAGATGTTGCCATCGTAGTGCTTGCTCCAAATCAGATATAGGTTGGTGGGTAATTCAGAATTACTGCGTTTTCTTGACAGGCACCCAGCCCTGTGTTATCAAATTTCGTCGCTTGTGCGCGAAACAACAGGAGAAACCGTGACGAAGAACTCAAAAGTGTTTGACATTATAGTTTTGGCCGGTATGGTTGTCAACATCATTTTGGCCGTGTTTTTGATCCTATACTACTTTGACTTTCTCTAATTTCTTCACGTGTTTTTCTCGTCGCTTTCGTGTACTTCCACCTTTGAAATCGCGCAGCGAAATCCAATCGTTTCATCTCGAAAATCCGGCATCATCTTGCTCCTGCTGGTAATCCGGATATCCAAACCGGTCGTCGTATAGCCACCACCTCTAAGCACACGATAGGTTCCATACTCTGGACTTCGAGGATTCTGCTCCGGAGAATCTTTGTAATAGGTCTCGTTGTACCAATCAGCCACCCATTCGATGACATTGCCGGCCCCATCCATGACTCCATAGGGACTCTTATCGGTCGCAAATGTCCCCACACGTGCAGAGACTTCATGGCCGTCCTGTACGCGGGCCCAATTTGCGCCATCAGGCTGTTCATTATTCCCCCATGGCCAGAGCCGCCCGTCCGAGCCTCGCATAGCCTTCTCCCATTCTGCTTCAGTCGGGAGCCGCTTGCTTTTCCACCGACAGTATTCCGCCGCATCTTCCCACGAAACATAGACGGCCGGTTGATTGACGCCCCGCACCTTACTACCACTCTTAGCATAACGGGCAGGTAACCCTGGCTTTCGGTGACCAGTGGCCGTAACAAATTGTTGGTATTGATAGTTGGTCACTTCGTACCGATCGATCGAAAAGGCATCGAGGAAGATGGTTCGCTGTGGCTTCTCGTCGAATCCACCGTCATTCGTTCCGCGAACGAACGGCCCGGCTGGAATGGTGACCATCTCCTCATGAATTGGCTCTTCCCCGGAAACGGCGCCTGCCTCTGACTCAGCTTCTGTGCTGGTTGCGGGCGTCGACTTCTCATAGGGGGTCATGGTCGTACCTCGCAGAATCGCAACGATAGGCATGGCAGCACAAGCCAGCACTACGAACAGAAATACCAGTTTAAACTTAGTTTCTAACATACCAACCTAGCTCCTGAAGCTCTGCTCATTTACTCCAGATCACTTGCGCAACGAATGCCGATTGTCACGTCTGTCCGCCAATGCTTGGCCGCGAATCGCTTAGACAACCTCGCATTATGTTGGGTTTCCCGCCATGAACCTCCGCGCACAACTTTAAGGTCTGCGTTTTCAGGCCCTTTAGGGTCACGAAATGGTGACTTCTTGTAATAGTGTTCATCGTAAGAGTCCTCAACCCACTCGGCAACGTTGCCCGTCATATCATAGAGCCCATAGGGACTTCGTCCTGTCTCGAACGATCCAGGTGGCGCCAAATACTTATAGCCGTCCTCGCTGCCGTCTACATTGGAGGCATTGGTGACGAATTTGTCTCCCCATGGGTATTTCCTCTTGCTCTCTCCGCGACCAGCCTTCTCCCATTCAGCCTCGGTGGGAAGCCGCTTGCCGGCCCACTTGCAGTAGGCTGCCGCCTCATCCCACGAGACACTCATCACCGAGAATTCCGGCTTCAAAACCTTTGACTGATCGTCGTCGAACACTTCGATCCTGGGCTTAGCCCGCTTGGTCATCTTCGCAAATCGCATGTATTCGTCTTGCGTGACTTCTTTCCGGTCGAGATAGTACCCCTTTAGGTAGACTTGATGCTCGGGAGCCTCGTCGGGATCACCATCGGTGCTTCCCATCGTAAACGGACCTTCTGGGATCTGAACCATTTCTCGACCTTCGTCCCCTATCTTCGTCTTGTACATTGAGAAGTCATGAAACGGCATGCTACTCGCTGTCGGTCGAGCTTCCGACTTGACCGATACGGCAAGCTCTTTCATTTGCTTCGCCTTATAAGATTCATAGCCCAGCAGGCCGATCATCAGAAAAAATGAGCCAAAGACAAAGATGATGGACCCGATGAGAACACCCTTATTTTCCACAGGTACCTCTACAACCGTGCAGTCACAAGCTATGACGATGCCGATGTCTCAACCTGTTCGGTCGCCGCCTTCCTAGCAGCACGCACATCAAGCAACATTGAAATCTGGACACCAAGAAATCCTCCCATGGCAGCTCCAGCTCCGGCGCCGACCCAGATACGATCAACACCCGCCATCAGCCAGGCTAATACGCCGCCGATGACCGTCCCTGCTAGGATACTGATAAGAAATCGACGGCCGCCAAGAAAGCCAATCACAACTCCGAGCACGACTCCAATCGCGATAGCAAGAGGCATCATCCCACCACCCATCGTTTGACCGATGAGCGTACCGACGGTACCCATCACGGCCATCCCTAGAGCAATATCGAATGCCTTTCCTTTCGTCACCATAGCTCGAATCCTTACCGAGTCTGAGAATCCCGATTCCTAGTTGACTGGAGCAGCAATCAACGGACCAAAATCGATCTCGACACCAGGAGCCGAGATGATAGAGATGCCCCAGGCCTTTGCCGCTGGCTCATGCTGGTGAATTCTCTTAAAGTCATCGTACACGTTGACCCGTTCTTCAAACCACTGCCCGATTTCCTTCGTCCCACTCTGCACGACGATTTCCGAGCCACTGAACATACCGCCTTCCGTGAACGTGCCTTCCGGCTTCGAACTACTCCACACGTATTTCGTAAAAACAGGGATAAAGAGAAGATCGGTATCTAGGGAGGCATAGACGGCGGCAAGTGGTTCGGTTCCACTTGAAGCCTTATTGAGACGCCATCGCCAGGTCAGGATAGGATACGCCTTAGGGTCCCAATCGATTTTCTTTTTTTTGATCCGCTGGCCTGCGTCTTTGGCTGATAGGAAGCTGACCCCATCCTCCGACTGCACTTTATACGCGTCACGCCCTTTCGATTGGCTTCGCTGATTTTCGTGATCCCACTGCGAAGGAAATCCATCGGCTTCCTTGGCCTGAAAATCTTCCAAGATCAACACCTGTCCATCGGTCGCTGCGGAATCCTGCCAAACACAAACAGTCGTAATGAGCCCCAGAACAATTGCAGCATACTTCGACACACGGCGCTCCATAGACTTCATTCCCTTTCTTAGGTTTCTTGCGATGGAACGGGCGAGAGTAGAGGAGCCTGTTCCACCCGGAATTCCTCACCCATCGCAGGCCGCTGCCCCCTCTGACACATCCAAAACAACACGAGAACTGCCGCCCAAAACACCACCATATTGAGAGTCACCATTTTCGTGGCATATTGAAGATCCGGAGTAAAGGCCCAGGGTGAGACATCAGCCATCAGTTCGCTGACATGCCAAGACAAACGTCCCGAGGAACGAATGTAGCCCATCAAGCCCATGACCCAACTGAAGGACGCTGCCAGCCCAAATAATCCGACCATGCCGCGCAGTGGGATCTTCCCCCACTGGATCGGTCCATGCACCACAGCGCCTCGAAGCATCAAGCGGTTGACCACCACTCCAACCATAATCACGGTCAACGTCGTAAAGGCTTGCGGAGTTGAGAGACCGACACGGACTTTTGCCGGCAAATAAAACCCATAGATGGACAGCCAGATCACATTCAACGCACCAACGACATAGAGCACCGTGATCAGTGTGTTTCCAGCCTGGACCCACGAAATAGTCATCGTTCGATTCGCGCGGCGATAGTACAAGAAGCTCAGGGCAGTGACGAGAATCATGATATTGACGGCACCATTCTTGGCCGACATAACCCCGTAGTTGCCGATCACTGGATGCTGGGCGCCTCCCATAGCCTTCACCTCACTGGCAGACATCAGCAGGGTGTGCGGTGTCAGCCAGATGAAGAGTGCCAGCATCAGGACGCTCAACAAGAGTTGGTAATAGGGCTGATAGCGCTCGCCTCCCTTGATCCTTGCCATACTCTGCCAAAGGTAGTAGTTGATCCCTAAAAAGAGGACTCCGATGAGGAGCGCCTGAACCACGAACAGCCACGTGAGCAACCCACCCATCATTGTGACACCCATGGTCTGACGAAACACGAACACCGATTTCATCAGCCAGTACCCTGCGATCGGCATGGGAAGAAGCGCGCACACCGTGACAAACAGAAAAACATATCCCACCCAGTCGAAGTAGGCTCGTTCTTCGTCGGTCTTGCTGGTAAAAAACCGATAACAGGCATACGCCAGTACAACGGCTCCACCGGACATGATGTCCGCGAGAAAGCGGTGGACGTTCAGCGGGTTCCAGAGAGCGGAATGCAAGAGATGCCAGATATTCCCCAAAAACCTCCCCTGTGCATCCACTCCGGCCGGCGACATCATAAAGGAGGACCAGGAATTCGCCAGCATCAGTAACGCGGTGCCTACAATGTTCGTGAAGATGCCGATGGCCGCGTGGATCCATTTCAGGCCTCGCTCGGCCATCCGATTCCAACTGTAGTAGTAGACGATCAGTAGGAACGCCTCTCCGACAAACACCGCGGCGTAGAGCGGCATGAATGCCTTGAATGTCCCGCCCATGTAGTTCATGAAACTGGGATAGAGAGTGATGAACAGGGTGAGCATCAGGCTACCGATAAGAGCCGTCACGGATAGAGCCAGCACAGCTACCTTTGCTAGATCTCGTGCTAGGCCGTCGTAGCGAAGCGCCAACGCCGGCTTCTTCGTCGTTAATCCAAGGAACTCGATCAGCGCACAGAACAACGGAAGGGCGAGAACAAACCCGCCAAAATATGTGTGTTGTTGGGTCACAAACCAGACAAGCAGTCGACTGTCCAACGAGCTGATTCTCGGATAGACGGTTTCATGGGGAGTCGGAGCCCCAGGCCCTTGTGGAGTTCCCTCTGTCCCAAAGTAGACATCCACCGAAGATTCCGCAAAGGACAGAGTGGGGCCGTTCCATGCGTATTCCATCACGATCGCTAAAAAGGCGATCCAGATCGCAGCACCGAACGCGGCACGTATTACCCAAACTACTCGCCCCATACCCTTACCCCTTTGTTCCGTTCTTCTCGAAGGCCAACTCCGCACCAACACCTTTCGGTGAACTGACCTGTTTACCAAGAATCCCCATCACGAAAGGACAGCGCAACATACCGTTGGAAAGTTGTGGGGCCTCTTCATTTTCGACGTAACGACGATGACCCAGGTAGTATCCGTACACACCCATCATCGCCGCCACGAACGCACCCATTACAGCGGCTCCACCCAGCGCAATCACCGGCTGCCTCGCAACAAATAACACGAACCCCATACCCACGAGATAATAGGTGGAGGCAAACGCCATCCCAGGCCACCACCAATATTTCAGCAATTCAGCCGATGTCGTTTGACGGAGTGTGTGAATCCAAGAGGTAGATGGATTCAACCCTCCCAAATAGGCACAGAGGGCGAGACCACCACCTAAAATCGTCACGCCCAGCAGCTGGACCAGAGCGGCATTGTGCGCGTCGACGATCGCCACTCCAAACAACGACGCGATCGCACCGATCCCCAGACCCGCCACAGCCCAGAGCCCCAATGGCCAAGCCCGACGCTGCACCAATAGGCGTAACTGCTCCCCATCCGGGAAGGTGAGAAACGGCCGGCCCAACACCGAGAGCTTACGCACATGCCCGATTTCAAACGCGTCGCGAGCGACGGACGTGCAAGAGATGATGATCGCCATCATGGCCGGCCCGTCAGGGTGCTGGAGATAACTGTAGTGCATGATCCACAGCAGGGTCAGGACTAACAACGAGAGCTGGACGCCATACGCGGCTCCGACCCAGACGACAAGCCAGCTAAGGCGACGCGCTCCATCTTGGCGAAAGATCACCGACCAGGGGGCTGAACGCCCAACCCAATAGGCTAAGACCGAAGTCACCATCGCCACCACACTGCTGACCGCCAGAAGCACGAGAGGATCCGTGATCGGAACGAGATGCTTTGCGAAACGGTATACCCCGAACGCGACTAGCCCTGGAAGGAACATCACGATCCGCTTTTTTCGGCGTACAGAATCTTCCGTAACCGCCAGACTCAGACTTGGAAGTACTCGTAATGCCATTCGGTGCAACATCGCCGTTCTCGCCCCGCCTTAAGACTTTTGCGCCCCCATTCCAAAATACTTGGCCTTGACCTCTTCCATCAGAGGTACCGTCACACGTGATAGGCCACGATCCATGGCGGTGCGCTCAAGCTCGATCCGCGCCATCGCACGAACCGGAGCCGGCACTCGCTCCAACCGCCCTTCCGCTTCAGAGTCCCATTCAATACGCTCCCCGGTTCGTGGACTTAGCAGTGTATTGTACGTAACCACGTGTTGACCGTGACGACGGATGTCTTGCTCCACGTCTTCCTTAATCAGCACGGCCACATACGGCGGCATCCGATCCAGTCGGTGCAACGCTTCATCGGTCCACAACAATCGATCGACAAGCCCATCTGCCTGCCCTTCCGGCACATCAACGCCGACCGTCAGCCCACAACCTCGGCATTCCGATCGGATAAACCACTGAGGCGCGCCATCTGCGTTCATCCGTTCTTCGATCCCCTCTGTATGCATCCAACGACCACAGCCGCAAGTCAGCATCTCGATAAGCTACCCAATCTTCCCCGGATAAAGGATATACAGCATCGTGTACGTAAAGCTCCCTGTAACGAACAACACGCAATAGATAACCATCGTGAACCGACCGAGCGCCCGATGTCGCTTTGCCCCATCAGGCCAAATCCGTTGAATTGTCATCTCGATCGTAAACACGAACGCTACCAGAAGAAGGAACGCCAGATAGACTTCCAGCTTCCGCATCGAAAACCCAGCCGCAGCGACACGCGAGAAAAAGAGCCCGAGCACGACCGTGGCAATCCCACCGAAAATGAGGCCTATCTTTTTCCATGTCGTGAGTAACTGGGATTCCCGAAGAGACCGAATGCCAGCGATGAACTGCTGGGAACGAAAGCCCAACACAATCATATAGACCGCCATGATCAGACCGATGATGACGAGAATAATGTGGAGTGTGAGCACTGGAATAAAGACATAGTCATAGAGCGATTGAGACCCGCCGAACCCCTCCTTACCCTCAAACGCCAGGACGCCAAGCTGTCGAAACAGATAATACGCGATAAAGAAGCTGAGCATAGAAATCATGCCGCCCAGCATCAGCCAATGGTGCGTATCCGCGTATCGTCTTCGAGCTTGGAACCATCCTACGATGAATAGCCCAGTAAACAGCGTCGCCATCAGCTGACTTAAATCCGCTCCGATTGTGGCATGGGTCCCGAAAAACCCTGGTTCCCGTAACCAATCCATTGTTATGTCTCGACAACTAGCTCCGCCATCAGTCTATGCATATTCATCAAGTGAGCCTTCCGGCCAGCCGGTGTGGGAAGCCCACCCTCTCTTCGGAGTCTCTCATAACGAGTGACGAGTCACGGTTTCATACCTTGCACGACCGCCGTTTTCTCGAGCTCTGCAACGGAGACAAATCCCGCTTCAGTCAGCCATAGAGTTGCATCGCTCGCTCGGTAACAACTGCCTTGCTGCGTATTCACGAGTATATGAACCGCGAATGCGGTGGTCCAAGCCGGGCCCGCACCAGATGCTTCTAAAAACCGGTCTTTGATCACAAGTCGCCCCCCCGAATTAAGAGAGGTAAAGACTTTTCCAGCCAAGCGTTGATTCATCTGAAAGGTCTGATAGTGCAGGATATCGGACATCAGGACGAGATTGTATGGGCCGCCAAGTGGATCTGTGTTGAAATCCCCTGGCAACAGCCGAATTCGGGATTCAAGTCCGGCTTCCTTCACGGTTTTTTCCGTCAACCTGAGCGTGGCTGGAAGGTCAAACACGGTGGCAGTCAATTCTGGATACACCTGACAAAACGCGATGGCGTTCGTACCAGCCCCGCCTCCTAGATCTAACAGGCGTTCACCCCCCGCAAGCTTCAGCCGTTTGGCGAAATCAGGACCGCTTTGCTGCCCAATCCGGTTAAGCACTGTCAGCACGTTACTTCCCAGATCCGGGTCGGTCTCAAAGACATGTCGATCGACCATCCGATGTCCTGTTCGAATCGTCTCTTCCAATCGCCCCCAGTTGTTCCACTCCGCGTCATGCAGAAGCAGAAGGTGCCCCACATGTTGCGTCGAGTGCCTCACAAGGTATGTGAGTGCCGTAGAGGAATTACCAAACAAATTCTCATTTTTAGTCAAGAGCTTCATCGCCACGAGTGCATTCAAAAGAATAGCAAGCGTCGGGGCATCCGCGCCAATCCGCTCTGCGATCTCATGAGCCGATTTTGGTCTCGTATCGATAGCAGAAAACACGTCCAGCTTCACGGCGGTGAGCAGAACTTTGGTTTCCCAGTAATACCCAAGCTGAAACACTTCCGCGAGCGAGAGTTCTCGTGACACACCAGTCCCTTCGGCCCTACAGATCAAAAATTGGCATATTACCTACAGGGGAAACGGAAAGGCAAGGTGACGAACTTGTTGGAATTTGAATAAAAACACGAAGGGCAGCGGATTGCTCCGCTGCCCTTCGCTCACAGCACCAGCTAGAGAAACGTCGCTTACTTCAGCTCAGCCTTCAGATTAGCGGTTCCCCCCTCCGTCACATCGACGTCGAACTCAACCCTCTGACCTTTTCCAACGAAAGGGTGCCAGGCCACCACCTTATGCTTGCCAGCAGGAACACCCTTGATCTCGAACGATCCGTCATCTTTCACGACGGCATAATGCGCATTGGTAACCGGGAGAAAGAATGATTGCATGAACTCATGCTGGTCGCACTGCAAGCGGTAGGACCCTACCTTTTCCGCGCCCCCCCGAAACACAACCGGCTTCTCAAGTGTGTCGCCCTTCTTTGCAAGACCGATATTGAACCCAGTCGCCGATGAGTTGCCCTTCACGACAAAGCTATGGGGGTTGTGGAGTACACCGGCCACCGACTTAGGATCGTCCGGATCAGCGTCCTTGTTTTCAACCTTGAACGGCCTCTTGTTCACAACCACGCCGCTGTACGGCAAGAATTCACAGAATTCAGCGACGACTTCCGTACCGGCATAGCTATCCATGAACGCATTATCTTCAATGTCTGCTACTGCAACGACAGCACCTTTCAGGCCGCCGTCCTTTCCAACTTCGATCTGTTTCAGAAACCGCTTGTCCCCATCAATCAAGTCCTTGTTCGGGTTCTTCACGCAGAATTTCGGATTAGGGAACTTGGAAAAGAGGAACTCCTTCTCTTCCGGTTTACCGGAATAGGTCACCTTACCGGAAATCGTTCCCCCTGCGTACGAGGTGAGTGGCGCCGCGACCAACGCGACGGCGGCCATGCCAAACACTATGGATAACGCACTCTTCATTGGACTGCCTCCTTGTAATAAACTAACTATTAAGAGAAACCATCCTGTAAGAGAAACCATCCTGGTTTCTGACTTGCTCCCTCAGCTTTCCCCTTAGGCTGTGAAAGAACATAATCTTGATCTTTTCCATACACACGCACTCATCACAACATTTGGTGAGCTCGTGAAGATCAAGTATGTATATGGAATCTTACCGCCTACTGTCAATCCTAAACAAGAGGCCGCAAAGTCTTATCCAGAGTAGCTATTTTGTCTTCGTCCTGGTACAGTGGAGGAATAAATCGCTCGGTTTTCGAGCCAGAGTATCTTCAAGAGCTTCTGCAACACATGGACGAATGCTCCCTCCTTCACTAGTACAGTAGTACCGCATGCTATCACCCGCAGAATCAGCCATTCGGCTCAAACGGACCTATCCAGTCTACGTGACGAAGTTCCTATTCGGCATTGTGACGCTAAGCGCGCTGATCGGGGTTCCAGCATACGGCATCCTTGTCGGCTATACCTGGTTAGACTGGACCATGTTCGGATTGCTGTACGTGATCACCGGGCTTGGTATTACAGTGGGGTACCATCGTCTGATCTCGCACCGAAGTTTCGTATGCCCAGACTGGGTCCAGACCGCGTTCCTGATCGCCGGTGGTTGGGCGCTACAGAATTCAGCCCTAAAGTGGGCGGCAGACCACATCCGGCACCATGCGGCTTGCGACCAAGATGCTGATCCCTACAATGCTCAGCTCGGATTCTGGCACAGCCATTGTGGATGGCTCTTTTCCGAGGAGCGCTACTCGGACGAAAAATATGCGACGCGGCTCAGACAAGATCCGATGATTATGTGGCAGCACCGATACTATGTGCTGATCCTGTTATCAGGGCTCGCGCTGCCGTTCGTGGTAGGTTTTTTACATGGCGGTTGGCAGGAAGGCTTCGGCTGTTTCATGTTGGCCGGGGTAGGCCGAACATTTGCTGTTCTGAACTCGACCTTCTGTATCAATTCAGTGTGTCATCTCTGGGGAAACCAACCACATAGCCAAGCTGACTCTAGCCGAGATAGTTGGGTGGTTTCGCTCCTGACCTTCGGCGAAGGGTATCACAACTATCACCATACCTACCAAAGCGACTACCGCAATGGGCCACGTTGGTATAACTTCGACCCATCGAAATGGTTGATCTTCACGCTTTCGCTATTTGGACTAGCCTGGTCGCTCCGTACGCCCTCAGCAGCCGAAGGCAAAGCCTCAAACCTTTAGATTCTCAACTCTTGCCGCAGCGACAATTCGTAGATAAAGACCGCCAAGGGACTTTAGTATTTCCGCAAGGAGACAGGTGGAAGATTCCACAATGCCCCACGGGCGGCAGCCCATAGCAAATCAAGCAGATGGGTAAGCTCGGGAGCAGTCCGGGCTAGCAATTTGATCGCCAGACCTGGGACTGCCGGTCTCGATACTCCACCCAGAACTTGGCCCGGAAGCTCTCCCAAAATAGCAGCGACCTTCGATTCAAGATCAGCCCAGATCTCAGGCGAAACGGCATCGTTCACCACATACAGGGATGCGACATAGTCCCATTCCTCTGCAAGGCCGACTCGACCCAGATCGGTGGTCGGATCGAGAATGTAGCGCTCGACAAGTGCCCCTCCCGTTGCAGTCGTAATTTGGATCTCATTTTCGAGGTGAGTGAACGCCCAGCGTTCGGCTCGGGCAATTCGCCCGGAGGCCAGAGCATCCCATAAAATAATGGTGGCACCCGGTGCGAGGTTCGCGTGAATCGCCTGCCGAAATCGTGATCCGGCAAACGGGATGGTATGCTCCGGTAACCATTCCAAGATTGCATGAGGCCCGACCATGATAGTGATTAGCTGCTCAGACAGTTTCTCTTCTGATCGATAGACACGATTGGCTGAAGGCGCGGAGATTAGGACATGGGTATCCCGATCCAGATTCATGTCGATGGAAAGACCGTCACCCCCAACCAGACCACCGGAGGGATTGACTAAGAGCGTATAGGCAGCTCCGGTATCATCGAGGTAAATCGGAGGGAGAAGCTTCCATGGCGTTGTAAAATATGAGTGCGTAATGACGGTCCGACCATCAAGCTTCGCGTAGTGAAGCCTGAGTTCGCCGACTCGTCCGACGAATTCGGTTGAAGACGGTGTGGGCAGGTTCTTTTTTTGAGAGGGCTCACTTCCCCCAGAAGGTTTTCTTTTTAGAAAAGTACTGGTTTTCTGAGACGCGCTTTTTCGCTCCCCCCTCCGAACCCGCACGGCTGCTAACGCCTGGCTCGCTGAGGGACGCGCTGTTCGACCCACGCTACCACGGGATCAAGCCCCTCACCGGAGAGGATATTCGTGAAGGCAAAGGGAAGATCACCTCGCATGCGGCGTGTGTCTCGATCCATCACGGAAAGATCCGCGCGAACATGCGGCGCCAAATCCATCTTGTTGATCACCAAGAAATCTGACCGGGTGATGCCAGGGCCACCCTTGCGTGGGATTTTGTCACCGGCTGCCACATCGATGACGTAGATTACGTAATCCACCAGCTCAGGGCTGAAGGTGGCCGCAAGATTGTCCCCGCCACTTTCCAAGAAAAACAATTCAACATCGGGATGACGCCGAAGCAAATCGTTGATCGCCTCTTGGTTATGCGACGCATCTTCCCGGATCGCCGTGTGTGGACACCCTCCAGTCTCGACTCCCAAGATGCGGTCAATCGGCAATGCTGCGCGTTTCGTGAGAATTTCGGCATCGATTTTGGTAAAAATGTCGTTTGTTACAGCGGCCAGGCTGTAGCGATCGCGCAGTCTTTGACATAGAGCTTCAACAAGCGCCGTTTTACCGGAGCCGACAGGTCCTCCAATGCCAATGACCGGTATACCTTTTCCCCGCGCTTGTGTTGGAGACCAGCTGTGACTATGCTCACGATTCAGATCATGCATGTTCATGTCAAGATCAGGTAGCCGGAGGCCTAACGCCTTCACCCGCCTGTTCTTTTCCTTTCTCTTTCGAAACGATGCTCACAGGCCTCCTCGCTCGTTAGGACCGAAAGAGCCTCCACTCCAGAGAGCCATGTCGCATCGAATAAATGTCTTGAATAGGGGACCATGAACTCATTCCTGCATCCGAGTCGACCTCCCTGCTAATCCGCTCGATTACCGGAAGCCACTCGCCCAGGATGCGCTGCGCCTCATGTTGGCCAATCGGACTCAGTCGCATGGCCGCAGAGACGAACCCGACTGCGGTTTGGTACAGGAAGGCAGCGGCTGTTTCTTCCGAGCTCCAACCGCACGCACCCAGAGTGAGCCCAAAGGTCACCGCGAGATGACCCGGAGCTCGATCAGACTCCACCTCGTCGTGATACTCGCTCAGAACCGGTTTCGCTTTGATCTGATGAGCCGCGACTCTAATCACTTGTCGCCCCATCTGACGGCTGGCCATCCGTGACTCACGACTCAGCTTTGTGGCATCAAGTCTTCGATCAATTTCCAGAGCACCCGAAGCTCTTCCTGTAGACCCCGCTGCATTGGCTATTTTTGTAGCCAGGGCTTCTCGGCGGCTCATGCCACCTTGCAGAAAATCCTCAACGTACCGTGCAAATTGATCCGAGTTCTTTACGGCACCGCCTTGCACGGCGGCTTCCAATCCAGAAGAATATGCGTATCCACCTGAAGGGAAGAAGGTATCGACAAACCGCAACCCTTCAAGTAACGAGGGCGTATTCATGTTGGCATCAAGAAACACACATCCGGCTGGCTACATTCACGCTATTCTGCGACACATAGCCCAACCGGCTCTTCTCCCCGTCAAAAAAGGAAATACCGTTGAGCCATGGGCAGCACAACTGCTGGCTCGCACGTGAGCCGCATGCCGTCCGCGGTTACAACATATGTCTCGGAATCGACTTCGATTTTCGGCAGATAGTCGTTCAGTTTCAGATCGTGCTTCTTCACACTCCGGCAGTTCTTCACCGCGGCCACACGCTTCTGCAAACCAAGCTTCTTTGGGATTTCCCGATCCAACCCAGCCTGGGAGAAGAACGTCACGCTGGTACTGGTCAGCGCTCTTCCGAAAGCACCGAACATGGGTCGGCTGATGATGGGCTCCGGCGTCGGAATAGAGGCATTCGGATCGCCCATCTGGGCCTGAGCGATAAACCCACCTTTCAACACCATCTCCGGCTTGACGCCGAAGAACGCCGGCTTCCAGATCACGAGATCGGCGAGTTTACCGACCTCCACTGAACCAACCTCGTGCGCGATGCCGTGGGCAATCGCCGGATTGATCGTATACTTGGCCACATATCGCCTGGCCCGGAAATTGTCGTTCTGGGGTGAGTCCTTCGCACCAGCGGAAGACAAATGTCCTCGCTGAACCTTCATCTTGTGCGCATTTTGCCAGGTTCGAATGATCACTTCGCCGATCCGTCCCATGGCCTGAGAATCTGAGGCCATGATGCTGATCGCGCCGAGATCGTGAAGAATATCTTCTGCCGCAATGGTTTCACGACGGATACGAGACTCCGCAAACGCCACATCTTCAGGAATCCGCGGGTTCAGATGGTGACACACCATCAACATGTCGAGATGCTCATCCATCGTATTAGCGGTAAACGGCATGGTGGGGTTAGTGGACGACGGGAGCACATTCGGCTCCCCACAGACCTTGATGATATCCGGTGCATGTCCACCTCCAGCGCCCTCCGTATGGAAGGTGTGAATCGTCCTCCCCTTGAAAGCCTTGATGGTGTCCTCGACGAAACCCGCTTCATTCAGTGTATCGGTATGGATCGCGACCTGCACGTCATAGCGCTCACCCACGCTGAGACAGGTGTCGATCGCCGCCGGTGTCGTCCCCCAATCTTCATGCAGTTTGAGACCGATGGCACCTGCCTCCACCTGCTCATTCAACCCATCGGGATGAGACGAATTGCCCTTGCCCAGGAATCCCAGATTCATGGGAATGCCGTCCGACGCTTCCAGCATGCGATAGATGTTCCAGGGCCCCGGCGTACAGGTCGTTGCATTGGTTCCCGTGGCAGGGCCTGTACCACCCCCGAGCATGGTGGTAATGCCAGACGACAGTGCGTCCCAATACTGTTGCGGACAGATAAAGTGGATATGGCTATCGATGCCACCGGCTGTCACAATATGCCCTTCGCCCGCGATAACTTCCGTACCTGCACCGATCTCCATCCCCTGCGTGACGTTCGGCATGAGATCGGGATTGCCCGCTTTGCCGATTCCGACAATCCGCCCATCTTTGATACCGATATCAGCCTTCACGATCCCGCCATAATCCAGGATGAGGGCATTCGTGATGACGGTATCGAGCGCGCCGTTGGCACTCGTGGCCAGAGACGACTGTCCCATCCCGTCTCGAATGACTTTCCCGCCGCCAAAGACTGCCTCATCGCCGTAGACCGTAAAATCCTTCTCCACTTCAATGATCAATTCCGTGTCGGCGAGCCGGACACGATCCCCTGTCGTGGGGCCATAGAGGGATGCATACTGCCTTCTTTGAATCTTCACTTGACCCCTCCTTTCCCAGAAAATCCACGATCAGCTGCAAGCGCGAGAGCCTTGCTCTTGACTTGAGAGTCATCCAGCGATCCCTCTGTCATTCCATTGATGCCATGTGCGACCCGTTTTCCAGCCAGAGCCACAATCGTGACCCGTTTTTCTTCCCCTGGTTCGAAACGAACGGCGGTGCCGGCTGGAATACAAAGTCGGAACCCAAAAGCCTGTTCACGATCGAATGTCAGAGCTCGATTAGACTCAAAAAAATGGCAGTGGGAACCGACCTGGATGGGTCGGTCAGCGACGTTCTTGACAGAGAGTTCCTTTGTCTCTCGCCCGTTGAATGCTTCCACCGCTCCTGAGGCAGCAAAAATTTCACCAGGCACAACCGGCTTGGCCAACTCCGCCTTGATCGCTGCGGCCAAGGACCCTTTCGTTCGTTGCGGCATTTTCTGTCTCTTTGCCGGAACTCGTCTGGTCTTCTTCGGCATAAGTTCCCTCCTACGGGGATTAATTATGAGATGGGTGATCGGGCCTACGCCCATGCCTATTGAATCGGATTATGAACAGTCACCAGCTTCGTCCCATCAGGGAAGGTCCCCTCAACCTGAAACTCGTGAATCATCTCCGGTACGCCAGGCATGACGTCTTTGCGTGTCAGCAGCCTGGTGCCGTAGGTCATGAGTTCAGCCACGGATTTCCCGTCACGAATCCCTTCGAGGACGGCAGCCGTGAGGTATGCGACGGCCTCAGGGTGATTCAGCTTTAGGCCTCGCTTTTTGCGATCTGTGGCGAGTTGTCCTGCAACGTAGATCAACAGTTTTTCCTGTTCTCTCGGGGTCAGATGCATGAGTCCTCCTCCCTAAGGCAGTAGCCCTGCGATACTTCCCAAGAAAACTCGAACTGGTGAGGATATCGGCTCTTCATATCAGCCAAGGTTTTCTACTGCAGAATGGGGATGCATGTCTAGCTTGTCGCCCAGCGGGAGAGTCCATCGCAGAAGTCCGAATACACGACAGGGAGAACCCGGGTGCGTCCTATTTACACCGTCAAGTGTTGGCGGACCATGTCCGCATTGAGCTCCGAGCTCTTGCCCTGGGCCATCACCGCGCCCTTGGCCATCACGACATACTTTTCCGCCAAGCGCGCGGCAAAGTGCAGCCCCTGTTCCACCAACAAAAT
>JBGTNJ010000094.1:0-16293 GCA_041743145.1 Nitrospira sp.
CTGCACGCCGTCGCGGGCAGGATCGAGGACGAACACTTCCACGTTGGGGCTGATGCCATCGAGCAGCTTTTGGTAGTCGCGCACGCTAGGAGAGAGGAACACGATTTCCTGCCGGGCCGCTGACGTATCGTAGGCCGCCAGTGCCTCGAAGAGGGCTTGGTCGCTGGAGTTGAATTGAGGCTCACCCGTCGGCGCGGCATCAGGCAGGGCATCGTCGGCGGTCACGTCCTCAGGCGACGAGAGCGCTTCAGCCTGATTCTGTGCCAGTGGCTCGGTGGCAACGGTGCTAAGCGTCGCCACACCCGCCCCATCGAACATGATCCGTGGTTCGAGGACAAACCAGGAAGTGGAGTGGGTCGGGAGGTGCGTCCCCGCCTGCTGGGAGGTCGCCCGATGCCTGCAGCCAGACTTTGCTGCGGTCTTCTGACGTCGACGTAGTATTCTCATGGTATGGAGAAGACCAGAGTTCTCCGATTTACCAGGAATAATTTAGCAAGGTAGATGCCACTTCCCGAAGCAAATTCCCCTTTCTTGCAAAGGAGTTAGATGGTGCCCCACAGGGCGATTTCTCGTGGATACAGAATGTGACGGAGAACCCTTGTTGCTAGCCCAATGCTTCGGAGGGAGGGCTCTCAGTCCTACCCCACGCTCTGGTTCTCGTGTGCTGCCCCGGAAGTCTATTCGTGGTGAGTCCTCATCTGGCACAGGACAGGCCTGTCGAACTCTGCGGTGAGCCGCGCTGAACCGCATGAACGAAACAGGGAATTTCCGCCCTTTGGCAAACTCAGGACAGGCAGGGCAGGCTCAACAATTCCCAGGCCAAGACGTGCTTTCTCAGGGAAACCGAGTAAGCTCCAAAACCTAATGGGAGTTGATTTGACAGTTTTGTCGTGACGGTCTATCTGACAGAGCAGGTGAAACTAGGAGAACGCATATGGCCGAAAAAGTAAAAGTCTGGTTTGATCCTGAATCCGATTACCTGGAAGTCCAATTTCGAGAGGCGCCTGGCTTCATGCGGCCGACTGCGCACGATGCCGTCATGGAGCGTGTAGATGAACAGGGGCGTGTCCTGGGCTTCAGCGTGCTCGGCGTCAGTCGCTTTCCCAAAGACCATCCTTTAGAAGCAGAACTCGTTGCCGGAGAATAAAGCAGCACCAGCCGACCAACAGGTGCCCCAGCCCCTCACTCTTGGCCCCCCCAGGCTTCCATCACATAGGTCTCAGGACGAGCGGGTTATCACAGGAATTTACGGGAGGCCACACTACACACCGCTTTCCCGAATAAGCACGCGAATTCCCTTTTCCCAGGCCCGTTGGGCGAAACTGATCCGCGGACCTTCTATCAGCACCGTTCCTCGCACGGCTTGGTTCCATCGGGGAGCCGGCTCGGCAAGGCGTAAGGTGATGCGATAGACGGAGGTTTCAGGTCGCAACCGATGGTTGCCATCTTCTCGCACCGGCACCTCGCCGCCGTAGAGCGAGGCCAGATAGGGAACCGTGAAGCTGCTCTCATCGATATCTCGAATCTCGACGACCTGTGCCCTCACGCTCGGGCGCTCTACACCTTCGGGAATGAATCGAGCGAACTGGCCTGAACGGAGATAGCCGACGTCGGTTTCGGGCGCCACCGCATGGAGCTCTTCTCCTGCTGGATCAACGACATAGGTGAGCGGCAGTTCCTTATTGATCCAGCGTCCTACATGCAACGCCTCTGCACGATCGGTGACTCGTCCCGAGATCGGAGCCACGAGCGAAAGAGTCTGCTGCTGTTGCTTGAGGCCTTCAAGCTCTGTAAGCCGAGCTTTCAGCGCTTCCAGTGTCACCTGGTGTTTCGCCAGTTCTTGTTGATCGATGAATTGGCGCCGGCCCCTCAACTGTTCGACCTCGATCCGCTTGTGCGTTAGCGCCACCTCGTTTTCGAGTGCCGGGGACTCCAGCGTGATGAGTCCGGTGCCCTTATCCACGTAACGGCCTTCCTCTAGCGTCATTTCGACGATTCTTCCCGGAGCCGGTGCATAGATCGTGGCATGCGGCATCGATTCCAACACAGCCGGGAGGGTGATCCGATCCGACCAGGGGATGAAGAGCACCACTGTCAAGGAAACCACAGCCCCGGCGGAGATCCATACCCGTCTCTGCTCGCGAACGGCCGCGCGTAACATCCACCAGGCCATCAGTTCGCGCATGATCGGCAGCACAATGAACCAACCGATCTCTATCGCAAACAAGACGACTCCCAACACTTTGAAGAAGAAGTGATAGACGAGGAATGCGATGCCGAGAAACAACAGAAAACGGTACGCCCACGTGGCCCAGGCAAACCCGATTAAGAAGCGGCGTTGGGACAGCGGCACCGGCTCCGGCATCGGCTGGTCGAGACCGAACAACAGCCGCCTGAGTTGCCACTGTCCAAACGCAAAAGATCGCGCGTGCAGATTGGGAATGCCCAGTAAGTCGGAGAGGACGTAATAGCCATCGAACCGCATGAACGGATTCAGGTTAATGGCAAACCCCAACGCCAAGCTTGTCGTCGCCGTGATAAACGCCAGGCTCCTCGCCACGCCGTCATCGAGAAAGTTCCACGCAAAAATCGCCACGGCAGCCAATGCACATTCGACGATCATGCCGGCGGCCCCGATGGCGGCACGCTGACGACGAGAGGTCAGTTTCCATGCATCGGAGGTGTCTGAATAGAGCATCGGCACCATCACGATCATGGCGATGCCCATCGTGGACACACGGCACCCATAGCGTGTCGCGGTATAGGCATGCCCGAGCTCATGAAACACTTTGACGACAATCAGGCACAGGACATACAGCACCAATCCACGCAACGTGAAAAAATGCAGCATGGTGGACGAAAAGGTGTCCCACTGGCGGGATACGAGATAGATCCCGATCAGCCCGATGAACCCAATGAGCCATGCCACGGATGGTGCGAAGAGCCATTCGACAAAGGGCAGGGTTGTCCGAAGAAATCGATCGGGCCGAACCAACGGCACTTGGAAAAACAGATAGTGGTGGACCAACCACGTCAGCCACTGTGGCTTGGCCGCTTCAGCTTGGGCGACATAGGCTCGATAGCCTCCCTGCGGCAGGTCGCGTATGAGATGGTTGCTGTGCAAGAACTGCGTAAATGCTTCGATATCCCTAGAAGTGACGCGACAGGTGGTTTCGGCATGAATCGCCGACACCATAGCCTCCGCTGACTGGCCCTTCCAGCGCGAGAGCATCTGATAGGCCGGCCACCCGATCTGGAAATGCTTTCCGCGGAGCTGGTCCACGAGAACCCAGGTCGGTGACCCATCAGCAGCTGGAGCCCCAGCGAGAAGCTGGAGATCCTCTCGCAACGGCGGCAGGATCGGCTCACCCTGTGGATTCATCGTCGGCTTCATAGCCCAACCCACGGCCGCAGAGCGGAAATCGGACGGCGGAACAGATACGTGAACAGTGAGACGTGCTCTCCGTAAATCTTCGCGCTGCCCTGCCACCCGATCCGCAATTCCGGCGACCCTTCTCCAAGCTGCGCCGTGACACGATAGGCCAATGTGTTGTTCGGCAGGACCTCGGCATGGTAGCTCGCATGACTCACCGTGGCCGGCACGCTGGATAAGGGATGAGCATTGAGAAATAACGACACCGCTGCGCCCTCACGCAGGACAATGGCATCGTCAACCGGGAGATCGATTCTGACTTCCACCTGCCGAGGGTTCGCCAGTTCCATCATGCGCTGGCCGACGACGACCGGTTTTCCGATCCAATCGGATTTGTCGCTGTACAGCACAAGTCCTGCCTGTTCAGCCTTGACCTCAACCTTGGTCAATCGTTCGTAGGCGTAGTTCCTCTCGGTTTCCCGCAACTCCACTTCGGCCTTCAACAGCGGCACATCGGCCTTTTGATCGGCTGCCACGAACGCCCCCTGAGCCGCGCGGCGATACTGCGCCATCGCCACATCCAGGTTGCGTTCCGCGATCTGATAGTCGCTGCGAAAGGTTGTATCCTCGTACCGAAACAACAGATCCCCTTGTGTGACCTCGGTATTCGGCAGCACGGCAATGTGCGCGATGACTCCGTCGATCGGCGCACTGACAATCAACGGATCCTTGGCCACAATCTTCGCGGGAGCCACTGTCGACATGGGGACAGGAACGATCAGCGCGCCCACCATCGCTCCGGCAAGCAGCCAGGTCGTCGTCCGACTCAGGCCCCACTGCCATCGGAGATTCTTGGATGGGCCGACCGCGCGCCAGGCATACGCATAGGCCTCACTAAGTCGTTGAAGAACCGTGACTTCGTGCTCCGGCCATGGCTGATCGCGCGTGAGCCACAGGCCGCCCAGCATCTGTCCGTCTGGATGCGTCAGCGGACACCACAGGCCATGACCAATGCTGAATTCATTCCACTCTGACTGGGCTTCGGGAGGGCAATGAGCTCCTTCAACCTGCCGGATGTCGTGGCTGTTCGAAGTGTCGCGCAGGCGCTGGATCACCCGTTCGGTCCATTGCATCAAGGGCACATTACGGTCGACAACGGGCACGCTCGAGGCTGCCCACACTTCATACTTCGACGCAGCCGCCGAAGGCGGAATCAGCAAAACAGCCTGTCTATATGACACCAATCGACGAGTTTCGTTGACAATGAGAAATTGCAGTTCCTGCTGAGTTGCGGCAGCACGCACCATCCTCTCCAATTGTAAGAGGGTGGCCCAGGGGGTATTTTTCGGTAGCGAGCTGTGGGGTGTGGCTTCTACTGAGACCATGTCGCCGTGGTCACTGGAGGTCTTCCGCAAACGACGCGATACCGCTCATCCCGGCGAGGACATTGTCGGGCTTGGCCCGAAAGAGACCTTTTACTATTACAGTCTGGCTGGCAGGATCGACGTTCGCCCCGATATCCTCCACCACGGCCGGATACCGAAGCCCCGTCTCATCCACCGCATACTCAAATGGGAGACCAACCTTGAGCCAGGCTAAGGATTTGGAGGACAGAATCAGCTCGATTTCGAGCCGACTGTCGTCCAAGAGACTGATCAGTTGATCATTGGGAAATACGTTCTCGTGCTCATTGACGATGGTCTTGACGACACGACCGGGAAAAGGTGCCCGCACCGTACAACCGCTGACATTGACCTGCGCGGCCTTCACGACAGCGAATGCTTTTTCAGCCTCCGCCTCGGACACTTCCAGTTCGAGTTCCCCCACCGCCTGATGTTTGGACAGACGGAGATTGTTCTCATACGTTTTGTTTTTGCCGCGATATTCGGCCCGCGCGCTCGCCAGTTCTGCCTCGTATTTTGAACAGTCGAGCGCCACCAACAACGCACCTTTTTTGAACCGTTGCCCTTCTTTCACGGGTAGTCGGCTGATTCGGCCTTGGACCTGGCTAGCCAAGGTTGCCTGCGCGGTCGCCTTGACCACTCCTCGGATGGTGGCGAGTTCAGCGGAGTTGCTTGCCGGTTTCGCATCGCGTGGCGGCGTGGCACTCGCCGGGGAGATCATGGTGCACACTAGATACATCCCGATGAGAGAGCCACGACCCATCAGGTAACCGCCACGACTCACTTGAGCAACTCTTTGCTTTTCGTCCATCGCGCGCGAAGCTGGAGAGCCAGATCCGACAGACTCTGCTCGTTCTGCAGATTGTTCGGGAGCACATCCTCCCCGACAGCAGCCAACAGCGCCGCCCAGGCCGTTTGGGTCTCGGCTTCCACGGCGTCGTAGCGAAGCTGGGCCGCCACTTGAGCCACCCGCTCGCGCAACACCGATTGTTCGCTCAGTCTGGCCGCGCGCCAAGCCACACGCGTCTGCTCGGCAATTTGGGATTGCGTGTCGTAATACAGGGCAGCGGTCGATACCTCCTTCTTCGCATGAGCCACCTGCGCCACGCTCACATGAACCTGCGACATCACCGCCATGGTCAATGCCAAGTTTTGCGTGTGCAACACTTTGTCCTGCGCCTCGATGGTCTTGGCCCGCGCTGGATACCGCAAGAGGTTGAGTAAATTCCAACTTGTGCGTGCCGCATAGGCAGCCCAGTGATTGTTAAAGAGAAACGTATTGCTGCTGTAGTTGCCTCCGACTTGGAGGTTCAGGCTAGGCAACATTTCCAAGATTGCAGCTTTGGCCTCGCGCGCGTTGATACGACGACGGTAATCGATCATCCGGAGCTCAGGGCGCGCCAGAAGCGCCCGGTCTTCCAGAATCGTCATATCGGACGGAAGTTCGATTGTTTTGGCTTCTCGCTCAGGGACGAGCAGGGCGAGATCCTTCTCCTGCCCCGGCGGCAGATTGATCAATGCGGCCAGTTGAAGTTTGGCGGTGTTGAGCTCTCTGAATAACTGTTGGATATACCGTTGGGTGTTGAGGAGATCGAGCTTGTATTGTAAGGGAACCAGCGGCGAGTTGAGTCGTTCGTCTTGGACTGCCTGCGCCTTTTCGAGCGCATTCCTCACCCACTCATCCAGCAGCTTCAGGGAGGGGAGAATTCGTTCCGCACTGACGGCCCGCCAATAGGCGATGCGCACATCCTGCATGATTCGATTGGCCACTCGCCGGCGTTCCTCGTCAGCGATTAACACGTCGTCCGCCGCTTGCTTCGCTCGGATGTAGGACAGACCAAAGTCCAGCACATTCCAACTCAACGACAGATCGGCTGAGAAAATGTTTCGTTCGGCGGAGGTAAAAGGTTCGAGCACCTGTCTCCCGGTGATCAAGGATTGCGCCACGCCGCCGGGGAAATTATTCCGTCCGTCAAATCCGGCGTTCGCGGCCAGGCGGGGCAACATGGCGTAGTGGGAGAGATCGAGCTGCGTCTGCGCCAGCATCTTGTGCATCAGCTCGACGCGCGCGTCGAGGTTGTATTTCAGCGCTCGGGCCATGGCTTCGTACAGATCCACTGGACCATTGAGCGGCTCTTGATCTTTCGTCAGAACGGCCCGATCCTCGTTCACTCGTGACTGGACCTCGTCTTCCGTCAACGGGATCGGCTTGATGGCACACCCATTCCCTCCGAGGACGGCCATGAGAGTCAGCAGAACCAGCAGAGGCCCTGTTCGATCGCGGATTCGGTCCATCTGAGGATCTTGCCTGTTCACCACACACTCATCTTTCGTTCGATCTGGCCGTACCATCAGACACAGCGCTGCTGTCGATAGGGACTCATCCGTCTGGTCTGACGTCGCTTGTTACAAAGGTACTCAACTTTCATGGTTTGTCATCATTTTTTCACTTTTGGCACATCCCGCTCTGTAGCTATTCCGCCTGGGTCAGCGGAGCTGAGCCATGGTATCTCGCGTCTTCGACTCGTGGAAAAAGTGACGTATGTCTTTCCTGTTGGGGGTGGTCTCTCATGCGACGGGGAGAATCTTCTGGATGTGACCCGGAGGAAGCATCAAGAATGTAGAGCTGGACTTCGGTTCTTGAGGAGAGGCCGGCCTCGAGATCGACGACAAGCAGGCGTAAGCGGTGGAGATCCACTTTAGATTGCGGTAGTGGGCAGGGCGGGCTGCTCTTTTCCCAATAGAACAGTGAACCAAAACGTGCTCCCCTTACCCACCTCGCTGTCCACACCAATGGTCCCGCCCATATGTTCAGCCAACTGTTTCGCGATGGCCAGCCCCAGCCCCGTCCCCCCGTAGCGACGCGCGTGAGACCCGTCGACTTGGCAAAAGGACTGAAACAGCCTCGCCTTAGCCTCGGAGGCAATGCCGATCCCCGTATCCGCTACCTCAAATCGCACGAGTGCGTTCGCTTCGTACGCTTTCGCGAGCGAGACCCGCACCGCCACTTCGCCCTGTTCGGTGAATTTGATCGCGTTGCCGATCAAATTCGTCAGAATCTGGCGCAAGCGGCCGGAATCCCCGCGCACTGCGGTCGGCACATCGCTCCGGACGACACAGGCGAACTGCAGGCCTTTGGACTCGGCACGGACAGTCCACAATTCCATCACTTCATCGAGCGCGACGCGAAGGTCAAAGGCAAGACGCTCCAGCCGGAGCTTCCCCCCCTCGATGCTCGAGAGATCAAGAATGTCGTTGATGATGGCGAGGAGCGCGTCACCGGAGCTGTGAATGGTTTCCACATAGTCCCGCTGTTCCGCATCGAGCGCGGTGTCTAGGAGCATCCCGGTCATGCCGATCACGCCGTTCATCGGCGTGCGAATTTCGTGACTGACGGTGGCTAAGAATTCCGACTTGAGCCGCGCCGACTCCAGCGCTGCATCGCGCGTGATCATGAGTTCCTTCATCTTGGAACAAACCTCCTGGGCGAGGTTCCATTTATGTGTCAGGGAAGAGGCCAGCTGCTCCACTTCGATCGCATCGAACGGCTTCCGCAGGATGAGCAGTCGGTCGGTTTTTCCGAGCCGTGCGGCAATCCGGTGCCAGGGATGGTCGGAGAACGCGGTACAAATCACCACCTGAATTTCGGGATCGACCTTCCAGATATGGTCGATCGTCTCAACGCCGTCCCAGCCGGGCGGCATGCGCATATCGACGAAGGCCACCGCGTATGGCTTCCCGGCGGCCACGGCCTGCTCCACCATGCGGAAGCCCTGTTCGCCCTGGTCGGCAAAACTCACGTCGAAGGATTCGCCGTGAACGGCCACGGGCTCTTCGTCGAACAGGGACGCCCCCGCCTGCTCGAGTTCGTCGAAGGCGGTGGTGGTCGGCACCAGGATTTTGCGAAAATCCTCGTGGATGACGCGGTTGTCGTCGATCACCAGGACCCGGCGATTCTCGAGTGGTGTCTTACGTATTTCTGTGAACACGCCCTGCTTCTCTCCCTGCTCCACCTTCAGGTCGCCTGGGCCACCTGCACGAGCGGCACATCGAGGATGAACGCGGCCCCCTTCCCTTCCAGGAGGTGCGGATGTCTGCGTCGTCCCTCTGTTCCATATCGAGCGCGGTATCCAGCAGCAGAGCGGTCATCCAATCATGTCATGCCGTTTATCGGCGCACGAACTCGTGGCCTATACGAACGAAAAACCTGGATTACGCCGACTTCGCTCTGTTCGAAGCGCTCACCGCTTCTCGTAGTTGATTCACAAATTCTTGAAGCTGCTCGTTGAGCTGTTGAAGCTGCGCATTGCGAGTCGACAACTCCGCGGTGCGGGTAGCTACCTCTTTTTCCAATCGAGCGTTGGCATCCTGTAATTCTCTGTGCCGAAGCTCGACAAGTCCGTTAAGGTAATCGATCTGTAGTATTGCCCTTCGGCCCAACTCCCACTTGCAGGCTAGTGAGACAGCCAGCTGCTCCACTTCGACCGCATCGAACGGCTTCCGCAGGATGAGCAGTCGGTCGGGGTTTCCGAGCCTTGCAGCGATCCGGTGCCAGGGATGGTCGGAGAACGCGGTACAAATCACCACCTGAATTTCGTGATCGACCTTCCAGATATGATCGATCGTCTCGACGCCGTCCCAGCCGGGCGGCATGCGCATATCGACGAAGGCCAGGGCGTATGGCTTCCCGGCGGCGACGCCCTGCTCCACCATGCGGAAGCCCTGTTCTCCCTGGTCAGCGAAACACACGTCGAAGGATTCGCCGTGAACAGCCACGGGCTCTTCGTCGAAAAGGGACGCCCCCGCCTGCTCGAGTTCGTCGGAGGCGGGGGTCGTCGCAAGGATTTTGCGAAAATCCTCGTGGATGACCCGGTTGTCGTCGATGACCAGGATCCGTCGATTCTCGAGCCGTGTCTTGCGTATTTCTGTGAACATGCCCGTCCTCTCCCTGCTACACCTTCAGGCCGCCTGGGCCACGTGCGCGAGCGGCAAATCGAGTATGAACGTGGCCCCCGTCCCCTCCCCATCGCTCGCGGCGGACAGGGTACCTTCTAAGAGCTTGGCCGCAAGGAATGAACTGTGAAGACCCAAGCCATGCCCTCCCTCGCGAGTGGTAAAGCCTTGCGTGAACAGGCGCTTGAAATTATCCGGGTTGATGCCGCAGCCCGTGTCCCGCACCTGGATCCGCGCCCGTTGGCGGCTTTCGGCATGGTACCCAATCGTGATCGTCAGGCGATGAGAGCGATCGGGCACGACCTTCATGAAGTAGATCGCATTGTTGATCAGGTTGACCATAATCTGAAGGACCTGATGCCGGTCGCACATGGTTGCCGGTAGCTCGGCATATTCGCGCACGACAGCGATCCCAGTCTGTTCCAGGATACCTCGATTGATGGCCAGAGCCTGTTCGATAACGTCGGCCAACTGAATCGGCTCCAGTAGGACTTGAGGTTTGGCGAGGCCCTGTTGAGCTGTAATGATCTTCCGGATGTGGTCGATGTTGCTCTCGAGCGAGTCGAGCTCCTTATTGATGCCGGTGAAGTTGGTGTTCATCTGGTCGGCCAGCTTCACCACATAGGAGGGAATTTGTTTGCCCTTCTCATCTTGGGTCAGATAGATGCTTAGATCGTTCATGTGATCTTGGAACATTTGCCCGATGCGACCGAGCTTGCCGACGGGGGTCCGCTCAAGGGTTTTCTGAATCAGGCCGACCGACACGTTGACGCTGTTCAGCACGTTTCCCACATTGTGCAGCACGGAGGCTGCCACCTCGGCCATACCGATCCGCCGCGAGACTTCCTGCAGACGGCGGTTGAGCACCTCTCGTTCTGATTCAGCCTTCTTCCGCTCATCGATCTCAACGACCAGTGACTGGTTGGTGCGGTCAAGCTCAGAATTTTGCGCCACGATTTGCGCATGCGATCGTTCCAATTCCTCCACCGCGCCGCTGAGCGCTACATTCGCTTCTTCCAGTTGCGTGACGTCATCAAATGATACCACTGCCCCGCGCAGGCGCTCGCTCTCATCGACAATCGGGGCGCTGCTGACGAGGAAGTGTCGAGACTTGCCCGACGAATCGGCCAGCACCATCCGCACGTCCGTCTGGGCGGTTCTGGTGTTCAGAGCCATGGTCCAGGGCTCGCTCGACGGCTCGGTAGAAGCCGGAGCCGGAGCCCAGGCCAGTCGAGACAAGGTCGAGCCGATCAGATCGTTCAACGGCAAGCCCACCCCCTTCGCAAACGCGGTATTTGCAAGGACAATGGACCCCTGTTGATCCAGCATCACGACCCCCTGGGCCAGCACGTCCAGCGCATGCTTGACCCGTGCCGGAATCACAGAGGACGGGTCTAGGTGGCGAAGCGTGCGCTTAATGAATAGCAGGTAGCTGATGAATCCTGCGAAAGCGACGAACAGGAGAAGGCGGCTCCAGGGATGGACGAAGGACCAGGGGTTCTCCGATTCAGCAACCGGCTGGAAGGCAATCTGTAGGGTCCCCCAAGGGGCATCACCGTTGAAAATCGGAACTTGAATGTGATCGATCGAGGAGTGGCCACCTTCGATCTGCGTCCAATACCGCTGGTGATCTCCAGCTTGGGCGAACGTCCCGCCGGAAGCCAGTTGAATGGCGGCCGACAGGATTTGAGGGTTTCGTTCGATGAGAAGGGCCAATCCGGCTTGGATGGTGTCGGAATGATTTTGCCCAGCGAGATGGGAATACTGGACCGCGAGGGCTTCGGAGAGCGTTTTCCGATACTCTGCAGTGGCGCTGAGCGAGCCGGACGACAATCCGACCAGCGTGTCGCCGGTGAGGACTATGCCGAGAGTCAGGCACGTCAGGCTGAAGCTGATCCGAATGAGGGGACCGAAGTTCTTCATCCTTCCCTGCCTTTACCCTCGGAGCGCCCCTTGTCTCCTTTTTTATCCAGAAGGTCTCTGAGCCCGCGGAATTGCTTGTTTTCTCGATCGGCAGCGGCGGTCATATTCGCTGTGCTCCTGCGCCGCGTTCGATCGCTGGTGAGGACGACGGGGAGCGGATCGAAGTGCCGCCAAGCAGGCAGGGTGGCAGCCAAGCTGGCCAGCAGCGCCCCGCTACGCAGCAGCCAGGCAATGACTCCGGCCGTAAGACTGACCCCACCCAAGTTCGTCACCCCAACCGCGAATTTTAGGTTGTTCTCAGACATGTCCGTGGCACGCCGTAGATCCTCCTCTAGGTTCCCGAGGCTCTGGCGAAAGGCCTCGCTGAGCTGTGTCTGCACCTTCTCGAGGGTTTCCCCCCCGAAGGCCCTCGAAACCTGTTTATCGGCTTGGTACATACGCGGGGCAACCCCCTCTTCCACATAGCCTCTGATCTCGCGCATGAGCTGAATGGAAGGCGCCGGCGTGTTTAACCCATTGGGAGAGGCAGCATCCGGCATCTCCGAAGGTGGCGGCGCAGTACTACCTGGTTCATTGCCAGGCAGAACAGGAACTAGAGGAACCTCGGAATTCGGCTTCGGACCGACCGGCGTAGGGACAACGACCGAAGGCAACGGAGGCGATCCAGCAGGAGGAGGTCCGGCTCCGGATGGAGGGGCTGGAGGCTGTGGCACTAGGATTGGAGGGATTGGCTCAGGAGGCGTGGTCGGCGGTAGACCCTCATTGACGTCGGTGACCACAATACTGAGGGCCTGGATGTCGGTGCCGCCGCTGCCGTCACTCACTTGCACTGTTACGTCGTAAACGTTGTCGGCACCGACATCGGTCGGAGCCTCGTAATCCGGTGCCGCAACAAAGCTTAAGACGCCGGTACTAGAATTGATTGTGAACCTCGCTGCATCAGCCCCTCCGCCGCTACCAACGGGTACGATACTGTAGACTGCTGTTCCACCGTCAACGTCGCTACTCGTCACAATCGTAACAACCGTACCATTTTCAGGCATGGTGACATTCGCCGTCGCCCCCCCGCCATTGCTGGTGATGACCGGCGGATCGTTGACCGGCGCCACCGTAATCGTGCTCGTTACCGCCACCGAATTGGCCGTGCCGTCGTTGACCACCCAACTGACAATACGGGCCCCGGGGTTGGGATTAGCGGTGTTGATGTTCTCATAGGTGACACTCTCGAGGGCCGCCTCGTAGGCGGCGAGGGTGTCGGGGCCGGTGAGGGTCAGCACCCCCGTCGCCGGGTTGTAGAGGCCGGTGATGGTGGCGGTGTTGACGAAGGCGAGCACATCCTCGCCGCTCACGAACCCGCCGCTGAGCGAGATGGTGGCGGACTCGATGTTCGTGTCGTCCACATCGGTGACGGTGAGCGTGCTGTCGATCACCTGCGCCCCATCGCCTTCGGTATAGGCCAGCGTGCCTCCCGCCCCCGCCACCACCGGCGCATCGTTGACCGCCGCCACCGTGATCGTGCTCGTCACCGCCGCCGAATTGGCCGTGCCGTCGTTGACCACCCAGGTCACTGTGCGAGGGCCCGTGTTTGGATTGTCGGTGTTCATATTCTGATAGGTCAGGCTCTCCAGCGCCGCTTCGTAGTTGGCGAGGGTGTCCGTGCCGCTCAAGGTCAAGATCCCGGTCCCGGCGTTGTAGCTGCCCGTGATGGTCACGGTGTCGGTGAAGGCCAGCACATCCTCGCCGCTCACGAACCCGCCGCTGAGCGAGATGGTGGCGGACTCGATGTTCGTATCGTCCACATCGGTGACGGTGAGCGTGGCGTCGATCACCTGCGCCCCATCGCCTTCGGTATAGGCCAGCGTGCCCCCCGCCCCCGCCACCACCGGCGCATCGTTGACCGGATTGACGTTGATTGTTGTGCGTGCTGCGGCACTGTCGGTCGTGCCGTCATTTACCCTCACCTCAATCAACCGGTCACCATCAGATGGTGCGTCCGTATCCATGTGCTGGTATTGGATCCCCTTGATGAGCGTTTCAGCTTCGACTTCACTAAAGGTGCCGCCGCTCTGTTTGATGATCGTTATGATGGCCGTGCCGGTGGCCGTGGATACACGCACATGGTAGTTGCCGCCGCTGGTGTCCTGGCCGGGTGCGTCGGTGGCCAGCGCAAAGGTGTCGCCGTCCAGGATCAAAACTTCCGCATTGCCATCCAGGAGGCCACTGACTGACAAGGTCACATACGCAAACGTGGTACTGTCCACATCCGCCAAATTGGTATCGGTGTCGGCAATGGCCGTGGGGCCGTCGCCCTCCGTAAAGATGAAAGCATAATCGCTGCCTGTGGCCCCGCTGCTATCATTCACATCCAGATCCAATGTGGGGGAGGTTGTCGCCCCGTACTGGCGCGCAAAAATATCGGTTTGCGCCCCGTCGCTGCCGGTCCACACGGCGACAAAGTTATCACGGTCCAGCATGGCCACCGAGGCACGGTCCTGCGTGTTGGCGGTTGTTTGATTGATTAAGAACTCGAACCCGATTTTTTGCCCGCTGGCGTTGAACTTCTGGCCGAAGACACCCGCACCGTCAACCTGCCCAAGCTGACTGCCGGCGCCCTCCCACACCACGATGAACTCACCGATATCATCCATAGTGACCGAGGGACTCGTCTGAGTGCCAAGAAAGGACGTGTTGGCGAGTTGTGGCAGGAAGAGGGGATTGCCTGAGGCGTCGAATTGTCTGACGTAGACATCCACATTCAGGACGGTGGCGCGATAGGCCACGGTGAACCGGCCGTCGCCACTCATATCCACTGCCGCGCCGCCGGCGCTGGCCTGTAGCACGATGTCCACCTGGCCGCCGGTTTGTGGAACACCCGCGCTGTTATAGAGTTGAAAGAACACGTCCGACCCGTTATCCCACACGACGACAAAGTTTCCCGAATCGTCAATCCCGACCGACGGATCCTTTGCGGCTGCTGCGGTGTTGACGGTGATGTCACTGCCGATCAACCCCCCGCTCATGTTGCCTTGACGAACAAAAATACCTTCAGTACCGCTGCCGTCGCCTTCCCATGCGATCACGAAATCACCGGCGCCATTCATGTTCACGGATGGATTTTGCTGAGTGTTAGATGTGCCTGTGTTGACGATCACGTCTCCGGCGTCCAGGGCTGTGCCATTGGCAAGAAAGCGTCGCATGAAAATATCCCCGCCTTGGTTCCAGGCGACAACAAAATTCCCGCTATCGTCCACGGCGACATCGGCCCACTCATTATCTCCGCCGCCTATGTTGACCTGAAACTGTGCGACCTTCTGGTTGCCGCTTGCGTCCAATACCTTCGCCCACACGGAGTTGCTGCCGGTTTCGTTGGTCCACACCACTACGTAATCTCCGTTGGGCGCGATATCGACGGCTCGCTCGGCCCCGCGCACCAGGCCGCTGGTTTGCTCAATGTCCCCAGACGGACTGTTCACCGTGAATTCACTTTTTGAGACAAAGGCAGAGGATTTATATTCGTACGCCCCGATATCCGGCGCCGCATCACGGGTGAATCCGCGCTGATCGACGGCAGGTGCCCCAGTCGGTGTACCCGCGTTGAGGGCGGGGCTGCCGGCCAGCAGCGCGTGGGTGTCCGTGGGGCCGCCGTTAGGAAGCAGGGCCCCGAGCATGGGGTCCTGGCCGTCCAACGGATCACCCAATCCCGCCGTGCTGTCGCTATCGATGTTGTTCCCACCCGAAATTAATGTGCCAAAACTGTTGGGTGACCCTGGATTATGGAGGATGGAATTGGTGATCGTAATTTCCATACCGTCCTTGTCATACACGCCCCCGCCAAGGGGTGCCGTATTGAACGCGATCGTGGAATTCATAATCGTGATCAGATTCTCCGTCCAGATCCCGCCCCCTTCGTTGGTCGCGGTGTTGCCGCTGATCGTGACGTTGGTCAGGCTCCCCCCGACGGCATTGTGGAAGTAGATCCCAGCACCCTTATTCGCCAGGTTATTGTCTATGAGGACGCGGTTGAGATTTAGCGTGCCATGCACATGAAAGGCGCCGCCGTCGCCACCCGTGCCGTTATTATTCGTCAATCGAGCGTCGCTGAGATTCAGGATGCTGGAGTTATCCACAAACACCCCGGCCCCACTACCACTTTCACGACCATTTTGAATGGTGAGTCCGCTCATGGTGGTCGTACTGCTTCCTCTGGTCTCAAACACTCGTTCATTCGCGTTGCCATCGATGAAGGTGGTAGCCGCGCCGGCACCGGTAATGATCACATTGTCATTGATAATCAGTTTCCCTGTTGTCAACACGTACGTGCCCATTGGAATGATGATGGTGTCAGTTCCGGGCGTGGCGTTCGCATCGATGATGGCCTGACGAAGTGAGCCAGCGCCTGAATCGTTGGTGTTGATGACGGTATAGGTGGCGAGAACACCCTCCCAGGCCTCTTGGGTGGCTTCGCCAATGACAATTGATGTTTCTATGAAGCCAACTGAGACTTCCAGCTCCCAGTTGGCATATTCGCTGACGTGCCCGGTCCGGTCCGTGCTTGCGGCGATGTCCGCGCCCGTCAGTTCGGCTAAGGTTCTCATCGCACCTAGCCCGGCTTCACCTTGCCCAAAGTTACACCCATAGATC
>JBGTNJ010000095.1:0-145067 GCA_041743145.1 Nitrospira sp.
AGATTCACGGCAAGCGGTTCGAGATGTATAACGATACGGTGTTAGGCTTTAACAAGTCGGGCAAGGAAGTCGCCCGGGTGCAGGTCGAAGAGCCCATCTACATCCGACCGGCCGAACGCGTCTCCTGGTTATAGGGCGCGAGTAAGAAGCAGCTCTAAGGAAGGGCGGATCTCCGGAAGGGGATCCGCCCTTTTGTTGTTAAATGCCGTCTGACCTGTGTCACCGGTCAATCCGACTGATAAAGAAACTCTGAAACACGCCTTGACTATCCCATACTCGTCCCACTGCATTGGAAGCCACATACGTGCATCCATTGCAAATCAGTAGAGCCACCTTATCCTTAACTATCAGTCTTTCGGCTCAGCTCATGCTGCTTCTTATGCGCACTTGACGAGATACCGTCCCTCCAGTACAGTTTTCAGAAGGAAAACCGCACACCCTAGGTGAGGGAGCACTCGCAGCGTGACAGCCCATCCGCAGCAATCAATCCCATTTGCTGCCCAAGCCATTCCATTCGATGAATTTCTCGCCTCTGGCAAACTCCCAGAAGGCTATCTTCCGAGTGAGTATGTCGAGCAACAGTTCGTCGAGAGACTCGTGCATTATATCCTGAGTGTTCCGGCTGGGAGTTATAGCATGGCCCAGCTCAGCCAACTTCTGGAACAACTAGATCCACGAGGGCAAGTCTTCTTTTTTAAACGATTAAAAGAAACGAGTCCGGATTGCCTCAAGGATTTCGCACCTCTGTACTATGGCTTCATGAACGAATTCCATTCTCTCCTCTTTACGTAGCCAGAAAAATACTCCTTGTCCGTTCACCAATCTCATGTATAATTACGCTTCATCCTTAGGTAAAGGAGCATCATGAATCCATCGCTACAACGAGGTGTCACCAGTTTCTATAATTTGATTTACGAAGCCCAAACCTTTGCCACCGCAATGGCTAGAATCGATACGGCCGAGCAGGAGCATTATGCGGGTCGTATTGAAGGACTCAATTGGGTGTTAGATCGGTGTCAGGAATTGGAAGATATGGACACCAATCTCACCCCATCCTCCCTTCAGAGGATATTGGGAGAGGTGAAATCGGATCTGGAACACGAACTCTCTGTTCAGCGTAGAGAAAAGGGCCGTCGTGCGGATGGACGTGAGGAAGCACTCAATTTTGTGGCAGACTACCTCTCCAGCCTGATCACCGCGACAGAGATCGAATCCGCTAAGACGACCGTCTGAAGATATCTGAGCGAATCACAATCGTTCTTCAGGCAAGATCATTCAAGAGACGCCAGCAAGGTTTCCGCTTGTCGATTGGCAAGCGGCGACTGAGCCGTTGCGAGTTGTGGTATAACACAGACCGCCCTATCGCTTGACGCTCAGCGCACCATCCCCATAAAATTAGCCATGCTCCCATCTCAACGGAGATCCTCCACCATACTTACCGGTCAACGAATTAATAACAGTCGACAACCACCGTCCGCAGATCAGGTCCAACAGCAGTTCGACTCTCTCAAGGCGTCCCTCCTCTTCTGCCCACGCTGCCAGGTTGCAACGCCGACGCGGGAACGCCTCCTTCTAGTTTTGCCCAGCGGGAATCTCTACGAGTACCTTTGTGCCCACTGTGGAACCTCCACAGGATCCAAAACAGAAAAGCCAGTTAAGTCGATCCAAATCATTGGACCTTAACTATGGAGCCTAGTGGTCGTGGTTCGCGGAGCAAGCAGGGCCACCCTGGGAGGATAGATTGACTCAGCAATCGAATCGATTCAGCGTGCAAGAAGCAAAAAAGAAAAGTGAATGGTCTCAGTCGACTGGCAGGATTTGGTCCATAGGAATCCCCTCTTCGATCAACATGACAGGAATACGATCACGGATAGGATACAGAACCTTTTGATCTTCACGAAGAAGGCCCCCCTCTATCTGCCCGATCAAAAGTCTGTTGGCTTTATTTCGGACGTGGCCCTTTCCGAGCGCAGCATTGACCTTCTGAATTAAGCTCGCGTCAGCGAGACTCACGGCCTGCTTAGTCTCAGGACAACACAGAATAGCAAGAAGATACGGATCAAGACTCATAACATGAAGACATCCAATTGAGTATCGCCAGGAGGATAATTCATCCACTCAGAGAGCGCAAGGCATTACTAGCAACTCCTATTTGGCGATCGGATCTGTTAGACTTATTGGGTACATCCCAGAGCTACTCATCATGTTCACCGCATTCTGGAAAACCTGCGTGGCCGGTCTGGTCGTCATAGTTCCGGCCTGTGCTACCTACTTAATCCTTTCAACCCTATTCACGACTCTCGACGGTCTTGTAGGTCGGTACATGTATTATACTGTTCCCGGGCTTGGCCTCTTGCTGTTGGTGCTCCTCATCATTCTCGCGGGCATCTGCCTCGATCATGTTGCTGGACAGGATATCTTGACGCGCATAGAGCGTCGACTTGAGAAAATCCCTCTGGTGCAGAGCATCTACCTTACCTTAAAGGGCATGACGGACGTTCTGAACTTTCGGTCTCGCTTTGGCCAAAGTAAGGTTGTCGCCTTTCCCTTCCCTCGCGACGGCTGTTGGGCATTAGGATTTGTCATGGGAATCGCCCCAGCCTCCGTTCAGGTCCTACCCTCTCAGACCTTGTTCATGGTCTTCGTCCCCACCGCTATCCATCCCTTTACAGGCTTTCTGGCGTTACTTCCAGAACAAGTGCTTCGCCCCGTTAATCTTCCCGTCGAAGACGCAATGAAAATGGAGTTCTCCGCCGGGTTCTACCGCCCTAAGACCGGGTGGCTCAACCCACCGAACCAAACAGTCAGTGTAAAGCCTCATGGTTGACACCATCCGTATCCGACAGGCCGGTCAAGACGATACGAACACGATCACAGCGTTCAATACAGCCATGGCATTCGAAACCGAGCATCGCCATCTTGATCAGGCTAGATTACGGGATGGGATCCGCTCCTTATTGTCACACCCCGAATATGGCTTTTATATCATTGCCGAGCACCCAAGCCCTGACGTGATCCAGCCCATCGGACAGCTCATGATCACCTTCGAATGGAGTGATTGGAGGAACGGGGTATTTTGGTGGATCCAGAGTGTGTATGTTGTCCCGGACCAACGTGGTCGGGGAGTCTATCAAGCCATGCATCAGTATATTCTTGCCCAATCCAACAATGATCAGCGTGTCTGTGGCATCCGCTTGTATGTCGCACGAGACAACCGGCGAGCGCACACGGCGTACCAACGGGTCGGCCTACTCCCTTCTCCGTATGAACTCTATGAACAGGACTTTGTACTAGGACCTCAATCACTTAAGCGAGAAACGAGGCACCACCATGAAAACTAGCCGTTATATACTTCTACTCCTGCTGATCATGGCCCTCTTCCAAGGTTGCGCGTTCAGTCGAGGGACCCTCGGAGACACCATCACGACGGAAGCCGTTGCTTCGATTCATCAGGGAAGTACGACGAGATCAGAACTACTTCATCTCCTCGGCGCTCCAGATCGCCTCTTTCAACTTAATGGTCGAGACGTTTTACACTACTATCGATACGACGCCAAAGCAGGAAGCCTCCTGCTGATCCTTCTGAATTTCACCCGACTTTCCATCAAAAGCGACGATTTGTTCATCGTCCTGAATAAAGAGGGAGTTGTCGAAGACATCATTTCATCGACACGTACAAATGGCTTAAAGTTCCGCTTCTGGCCATTTGGGGAGTGACTGAACCGCCATGCGACAACGAGTGACCTTCTGGCTTGTGGTGGCAATGATCTGCTTGCCGTTGCCGGGCTGTAACGTAGTGAGGATCTCCCTCAACACGACACTCACTCCACAGGATGTCGCATTCATCGTCCCCGGACAGACCACACTCACCGATGTGGTGACGAAGCTTGGGGCACCCGATACCCTCACCCAATCCGAAACAGGAATTCTGGCTACCTATCGTTTTATGAACCTCAAATATTCACGAGTCAACTTTGGTTGGCTGGCAAAGCCCTGGACACCTGTCGATCCTGATTTGATCTTTTCTCGAACCGGACTAACGGTGGATGCATTTCAAGTCGCCTTCGATCCAGGCTGGGTCGTCCGACATCATGCGTTTCAGCGAAAACTTTCGACGATACCCTTCTATCCCAATCCATTCTGACCAAGGTCTTCTCTCGCGTATGAATTGCCGCTTGTCGACAGCGCCGCTATAATGGCCAGCCATGGAACCACAAAATCCCGCTTCGCCCTCCAACTGTTGCGGAAACGACCACTCGTCTTCGTATATTCCGGCAGATAAAGATCCTGAGTTTCTCCAGCGAGACGAGTTGCGACCGATTCGGATCGGGCTCGAGCTGCTCAAGCCAGAGCTGATTCAGCGGGAAGAGGGGATTCAATCAACGATCGTCGTCTTCGGCAGCGCAAGGCTTCACGAGCCGTCCGCTGCCAGCCAAGCGCTTGCCTTGATCGAAGCGGAGGCCGCTCAGGTTCCTGACGATCCTGGCCTGCAACAAAGAATGGCGATCGCCCGTCGGCAGATCGGTCTCGCCAAGTATTATGACGTGGCGCGTGAATTCGGCCGCCTCGTCTCATCGACCTGTCAAATTAATGGGCATTGCGACTACGTTATTGTGACCGGAGGGGGACCTGGGATTATGGAAGCCGCAAATCGAGGAGCGGCCGACGTGAATGCCAAATCCATCGGGCTGAATATCACCTTGCCGCATGAACAATATCCAAACCGGTATATCACCCCAAGCCTCAGCTTTCAGTTTCGATATTTCGCGATCAGAAAAATGCATTTCCTCATTCGTGCCAAAGCACTCGTGGCGTTCCCCGGCGGGTTCGGCACACTGGATGAATTGTTCGAAACCTTGACGTTGCTTCAAACGGGAAAAACAGAGAGTGTGCTGGTGGTGTTGATCGGGCGAAGCTTTTGGGAAAGCCTGATCAACTGGCAGGTGCTCGTCGACAACGGCCTGATCTCACAAACAGACCTTAGGCTCTTTCACTATGCCGAGACCGCGAACGAAGCCTGGGACCTGATCACGCGCCACTATGGAGCTACAACCACATGAAACTTTCCTTCTACGGAGCGGCACGCTCGGTCACAGGGAGCCGGCACATGTTGGAAGTGCCGGGCTTCCGCCTCCTTCTCGATTGTGGCCTCTTTCAGGGACGCCGGGATGAGGCGGTTCGGAAGAATCGAGACCTGGGCTTCCCACCAAAGTCGATTGGAGCGGTCTTGCTGTCGCATGCCCACATCGACCACTCAGGTGCATTGCCGGTCTTACCACGACTGGGCTTCTCTGGAAAAGTCTATCTCACCAGGGCGTCGGCGGATCTTGCGGGGATCATGCTGGAGGATTCTGCTCGGGTCCAGGAATACGACTGCCGTTATGTCAATAAGCAAGAGCGAAGACGGGGGAGGACCTGTGTCCAACCTTTTTACAACAGCGACGACGTCCGGAAGGTTCTGAAGCGATTTGAAGGCGAGCGCTATGGAGATCAAATCAAGATCGCGCCACGTCTCACGGCCTCCTTTCATGATGTGGGCCATATCTTAGGATCGGCCGCGGTCCGCGTGAAGTACAGCGCGCGTGGCAACACGACCACCGTCTTGTTCAGTGGAGATCTGGGCCGCGCGCACATGCCGATCCTGCGCGATCCGGAACCTCCGCCTCCCTGCGATGTCCTCATTCTGGAATCCACCTACGGCGATCGGCTTCATGAGCAGCTCGGCGAGGAGATGAAAAAGAAAGCTCAAGACCTCCTCCACCATGCTCGCACACATAAGAGCAAGATTATCGTCCCCGCGTTTGCAGTGGGGCGCACGCAGGAATTAATCATGCGTATCAAAGAATTGGTTGGAGAAGGTCGTGTGGACCCGGTTCCGATCTATATCGACTCGCCACTCGCCGGGAAGGCTACAGACGTGTTCAAACGACATCCTGAATGTTATGACGAGGAGACCACCAAGACCTTCTCCGATGCCGGGGATGTCTTTGCGTCTCGCTACATTCACTTGTATCCTCGCCTGAAGAGAGCAAGCGCCTGAACGCGATGCGCGGGCCCTGTGTCATCATTTCATCCTCCGGCATGTGTGAAGGGGGCCGCATCCTTCACCATCTTAAGCATGCCATTCAGAACGAGGCCAACGTGATCGTGATCGTCGGTTTTCAAGCCGAACATACGCTGGGGCGCAAGCTCGTCGAAGGGTGGGATGTGGTTCCGATCTTTGGGGTGCCCACGCAAAGACGTGCTCAAGTCGTCAAGTTCAACGGCATGTCGGCCCATGCAGACCGTAACGATCTGTTGGCCTACGTGCGAGCCATCGATCCCCAGCCGAGCAAGATCTTCGTTGTCCATGGTGAGGAGAAGCAGGCCCTCTCATTGGGAACCGCCATCCAGACGGAACATCCGCAGATCGATGTCCGGATTCCCCATCATGGCAGCACGCATGAAATTTAGATCCCTTCCATTAATGGCAGCTGCCGGGCTCAGGGAGGTTCGGCTGCTGGTGCTCGCGTGCTTGGTCATATGGCTGTCCGGTTGTGTTTCACCCGCGGCAGCTGAACCGGAGCAACAGCACAAACGTATAAGGGATCTCGGCCTCGTGATCGGACAGTATCAAGCCGGCCCCTTCAACGCCATCACCGATGTCGCAGGGGTCAAAGTTGGCCATACGACCCTCATCTCCGGTGACGGGAAGCTGAAGCCTGGCGAAGGGCCCGTTCGCACGGGCGTCACCGTCGTCATTCCGCGCGACGACGTCTGGCACAAGAAGGTCCCAGCCGGGGCCTTTGTGCTGAACGGAACCGGGGAGATGACCGGCCTCGCTTGGGTGGCGGAATCCGGCTTTCTGGAGTATCCCATCGCTCTCACAAACACGCTTAACGTCCCTCGCGTGGTGAACGGCGTCATGAGCTGGATGATCCGGCAGTATCCGGAGATTGGCATCACGGACGACACGCTCACCCCTGTCGTGGCCGAATGCGACGACAGCCGTTTGAATGACAGTCAGGGGCGGCACGTCTCCGAGCAACACGTGATCGCTGCGCTCGATGGCGCGACGAGTGGCACGGTCAAAGAAGGCACCGTCGGAGCCGGGACCGGCATGATCTCGTACGGATTCAAAGGCGGCATAGGCACCGCCTCGAGAAAGCTCCCCGAGAACCAAGGAACCTACACCGTCGGTGTTTTGGTCAACGCGAACCATGGCCGTAGGCCGGAGCTTGTGGTGAACGGAGTACCAGTCGGCAAGTTGTACGAACCACCAGTCCAGGTCTCGGAAACGCTATCGCCCGGCCAGAGTGAAGGGTCGATCATCGTCGTCATCGCCACCGACGCACCACTCGATGGCCGCCAGCTCACGCGGCTTGCCAAACGTGCCGCACTGGGACTAGCCCGCACCGGCTCCACCGCCCGCCACGGCAGCGGCGATTTCATGCTAGCCTTCTCCACGGCCAACGTCATTCCGCACTATCCCAAGGAACCAACCTACAATCAGACTCATCTGGCCGACACGCATCTCAACCCTCTGTTTACGGCCACCGTCGAAGCGACCGAGGAGGCGATCTTGAACGCGCTGACGGCCGCGGCGACTGTGATTGGACGAGACGGCCATCTAGGCGAGGCGATCGACCTGGGCCGCTTGAAAGCGCTGGTCACCGAGTCAGTCCAGAACTAACCGACATGCTGTCGTAGCAAGCCGTATCCCGCTTGTTTCCTTCCCTTTCCGCGCCGGTACCACCATTTCCAGTGAGTCGCATGCCCTTGCTATTTCCTGGCTGGTCTCGCTATCCTTCCGGCTAATTCCTGAACGGGGGAGGCGAGGTCGATGGGCGAATACCAAATCGGTGGCGGCTTGCAACTGCTGACGGCGGTGCAAAAGACCGAGGCCTTCGGCGAGTTCCTGAAAACGAGGATGATTCACGCGCTCGAAACCGAGGATCCGACCGAACTCCACTATCTCCTCGCACAGGTGGACGATTACCACTCCTATCTCTGGCGGTACTACAAAAAACTGGCACAGACTCGATCTCAGCGGATGGATCCAGGGGTCTGATCCCACATTCTCGCCGGGTTCATCGCCTTTGTTCGGTATAACGAGGTACTGACGTGCGATTCGCCTCAGCCCTGTCGAAAACGATCGACACCGAGACTGCGGCTCAAGAGATGGCCGACGGCATTCAGGCTCAGCTGGGTGGCGCCTCGATCGATCTCGCATGCCTATTTTTCTCCGCTCATCATGCTGCACAGGCCGACATCTTGACCAACGCCATCACGCATGCGCTCCGTCCGAAACTCCTCATCGGCTGTAGTGGAGAAGGGGTCATCTCCGGAGCGGAAGAATTGGAAACCACACCGGCCATCACGGTATGGGCTGCGGCGCTCCCTGGCGTCGATCTCTACCCAGTGCGATCTTCCTTTTCTCCCACGCAAGACCAGTTTCACCTCGCTGGATGGCCCGAGCCGGGGGCGGAGGACGCCACCTTTCTCGTGCTGGCCGATCCCTTTACCACCCCAGTCCAGGAGATCCTTGGGTTGTTAGAAGAGCGATATCCCCGCGCGAAAGCCCTTGGGGGATTGGCTGGAGGTGGGCAGGAAGCCGGCATGAATCGGCTGGTATTCAACGATGAGGTACTCGATGGAGGGATGGTCGGGGTTCGTTTGTCAGGGGCCGTGGAGATTCGACCGATCATATCCCAGGGCTGTCGCCTCATCGGTGAGCGCTTTGTGGTGACGAAGGCCGAGCGCAATCTTATTCACGAACTCGGAGGTGAGCCGGCGCTGGAACGGCTGCAAGCTGTGTTCGAATCATTATCTGATGAGGACCGCCAGCGTGCCCTTCATCTCGGTATAGTCATCGATGAACCTCGGAATCGGTTTGAGCGTGGTGATTTTCTCATTCGGAATCTGCTCGGCGCCGATCGCACCTCGGGTGCCGTCGCGGTTGGAGAAGTCGTCCAAGAAGGACAGACAGTCCAGTTTCATCTCCGGGACGCCGAATCAGCCAGCGAAGATTTGAATTCCCTCCTCGTCGCAGACCGATCCAGGCGTCAATCTCCTCCTCTCGGCGCATTAATATTCAGTTGCTGCGGTCGCGGTCAGGGACTCTTTGGACGGCCGAACCACGACGCTGAGACCGTCGCAGAACAGCTGGGTTCGATCCCCATGGCAGGCTTCTTTGCGCAGGGTGAGATCGGCCCCATCGGGCATCGGAACTTTCTCCACGGGTATACTGCCAGTATGGCCCTGTTTGCTGAACGCCCGGCATCATCGAGCCGCAGTTGACCGGGCTTGCCCTCCCGTGCAATAGAATAATCGGAAGGAGACAACCATGACCTATCTACATCTGGCATCGACCTGTGCGCTCGTTGCTTTAACACTGATCTTGGAAGGAGAAGGTACCATGGCAGCAACTGAGAATAATTCATCCGGTCAAGAGGTCACTACCTCATCTGGGCTTACATATGTCGATCAGGTCCTCGGGACCGGTGATGTGGCTGTCGCTGGGAAAACGACAACCGTGCACTACACTGGCTGGTTGGAGAACGGCAAGAAATTCGATAGCTCAGTCGACCGCGGACAACCATTCTCGTTTCCTCTTGGAGGTGGACGCGTCATTAAAGGATGGGACGAAGGGGTGCAAGGTATGAAAGTAGGTGGAAAACGCAAGCTCACCATCCCGTCCGACCTGGGCTACGGATCCCGCGGTGCCGGTGGAGTCATCCCACCGAACGCGACCCTGGTTTTCGACGTTGAATTGCTCGGGGTGAAGTAGCGCTACCGTGCAGCACACCTCCCTCATCGCCCAACACCGCACCGCGGGTGCCAAGCTGGTTGATTTCGCCGGATGGGAAATGCCCATCCAGTACAGCGGCGTGGTGGACGAATACCAGACCGTCCGCACCAAGGCCGGGCTCTTCGATGTCAGCCATATGGGGCGACTAGTCGTCAGCGGCACCGGGGCAGAACCATTCCTCCAACGCATGACCACGAATGATCTCGCCGGGCTGAAGCCCATGCAGGCGCACTATTCAATGGTCTGCAATGAGCAGGGCGGGATCCTCGACGATATCTTCATCTATCGGCTGGAGCAACCGGGAGAATTTCTTCTGTGTGTCAACGCATCCAATCGAGCCAAGATTCTCGCCTGGCTGTTCAAACACCGGCAGGGACTTTCTGATTTTTACATCCAAGATCGTTCGACGGAAATTGCCCAGATCGCGTTGCAAGGGCCTTCGACACGATCCATTGTGGCGGCGCTGGGTCTGTCGATGTTGGCTCAGCTCAAGGTGAGACAGTCAGCGATGGTTCGAGTCAGCGGTGTGCAATGCCTTGTTGCGCGCACCGGCTATACTGGAGAATTCGGCTATGAGTTCTATGTCTATGGAGACGCCTCTGTTGTCTGGGATGCCTTGTTGGGTGAAGGGAAGGCCTTCGGACTCAAACCGGCCGGGCTCGGCGCGCGAGACCTTCTTCGTCTTGAGATGGGGTACCTGCTCTACGGGAACGATATCGACGAACGAACAACGCCCATTGAGGCAGGAGTGGAATGGGCGGTGAGCGTTGAGAAAGGCGAGTTTCTCGGGAAACCAGTGCTCGCAAAACAGCAGAAAGAAGGACCGCCCAGGCGGTTCGTCGGATTTGAGCTGTTGGAAAAAGGCGTGCCTCGTCATGGGTTTCCGATGGTGTCCTCGTCGTCCGAACCAATCGGAGAAGTGACCAGCGGCAATCTGTCACCACTTCTCCAAAAGGGGATCGGATTGGGCTATGTACTTTCAAAATACGCAACACCTGAGACCAGCATCATGATCGATATTCGAGGGAAGCCGGTTCCAGCGAGGATCGTGAAACCTCCATTCTATAAGCGTCCCTCATCGTAAGTGAGACAGACCTCATCGGCCGTTGTCCCAACATGGGACGGCGATGACACATAGCTGAGGAGCATAGCGCATGGTTCGCAACATCTATACGGGGAAAGTCGTCACGCTGAACGTGGATACCGTGCAGTTACCGAATGGCTTTACGGTCGATCTCGAAACCATCCGCCATCCTGGAGCAGCAGCGGTTGTTCCTCTCAAGGACGATGGAACCGTCGTCTTGATTCGACAGTTCCGGCACGCAGCCGGGGGATTCATCTACGAAATTCCAGCAGGCAAACTGGACCGTGGTGAAGATCCCTTGAATTGCGCCGCGAGAGAATTGGAAGAAGAGGTCGGCTATCGTGCGGCATCGTTTCAATTGCTTTCCAGCATCTTCACTGCCCCAGGCTTCGCGGATGAAGTAATCCATGTCTACAAGGCCATCGGGCTGACCAAAGGGCGGCAACAGCTGGATCGGGACGAAGTGTTGGAGATCGTCGAAATGCCGTTGGACCAAGCAATCGAAAGAATTCAAGATGGCACAATCCGTGACGGAAAAACGATTATCGGCTTACAGGCCGTCTATATACAGAATGTGAGAGGTCAGCGCTAGTCGCTGGAAGAAGATTCATTGGTCTTGAGCCAGATCGATGAAAGAAACGCTGATGATATCTTTGTGAAGTAATAAAGGGGCACCTCCGTGAGGAGGTGCCCCTCGTCCACCGATTTTTTACGAAAGGAGCGGGATTCTTACTGTCCTGGCTTCTCTTTCTTCTGGCCGAAGGTGTCGGCATGGCCGCCCTTCTTCTCTTCCTTCTTCTTCTCATCGCCGTACACCACAACTTGTCCGCCGCCCTTCTTCTCGCCCTTCTTCTCGCCAGCGAAAGAGGGAGCGCTGAAGGTCACTGCCACTGCGACTGCCATAACTGCCATCAACATGGTCTTCATAAAAAATCCTCCATAGAGTTAAGAGATGTGCACCGACCACTCGGCACTTGCGAGAGTACACAGCAAGCTTGGTGCCGTTGTGAATGGTCCAAAAGGGATGTGAGTCTTCATCTGTAGAATCAATAATTTACCTATTGGTTCTCATGAAGATGCGAAGGATTTTCCCTGCAGGATTCTGTGGCGGAATGGCGTGATTTTTTACTAAACTGCCTCAGCGGTTTCCTTGACTCATCGCCATCGCATCGTTTCACAGCTGGGCCCAATCGTGCTATCTTGGGTGCCCAGACGTTCAAACGGGGTTTTGGTTATAACCGCTTAATGTTGATCGTCACTCTCGTGCCATCGCATGCGCCCTGTGCTTCATGAGAGAGACGAAAGATACACGACGCGGCGCCTCGAAATGAGTGATCGCGATCTTTTAGCCAAGGAGAGCAGTTTCCATGTTGTTACAGGGAAAAAAAGGACTCATCATCGGCGTGGCCAACAAGCACAGCATTGCTTGGGCGATTGCTCAGTCGGTAGCCGGCCAGGGAGCGCAACTCTTCTTTAATTACCAGAACGAGCGACTTAAACAGAATGTGGAAGAGCTAGCCGCGACGTTGCCCGGTGCCAAATCGTTCCCCTGCGATGTGAGTCATGACGGAGAGATTGCGTCTCTTATGCAGCAGGTCAGAAAGGATTTCGGGCAGATCGATTTTCTCGTCCATTCATTGGCCTTCGCTCCCCGCGAGGAGCTGTCCGGTCAATTTGTGAACACCACCCGACAGGGTTTTGCGATGGCTCTCGACATCAGCGCCTACTCTCTGGTGGCCGTCACGAAGGCGGCATTGCCCTTGATGACCGCAGGAGGTTCCGTGGTGACCCTGACGTATCTCGGTAGCGAGCGCGTCGTCCCACACTACAATGTGATGGGAGTTGCCAAGGCGGCGCTTGAAGCGACCGTGCGGTATCTGGCGTGCGATCTTGGCCCGCTGAACATCCGTGTGAATGCGATTTCCGCCGGACCCATCAAGACATTGGCCGCACGGGGTGTCTCAGGCATCACCAAGATGGTGGATCTCCACAAAGAGACGGCCCCGCTTCGTCGCGCCACCGAACAGGGGGAGGTTGGCGACACGGCCTTGTTCTTGGTAAGCTCATTGGGACGGGGTATTACCGGCGAAGTGATCTATGTGGATGGAGGATTCAACATTCTCGGGATGGTCGCTCCTGCCGAACCGACGAATGCCTGAGCAAGAGCCAGCCGAATACCAGCATCGACTACGGCACATTTCCTGACAACATCATGACCTCACTGTTCACAGGTTCGAACCAACTTGCTCTTTCTCGTAAGATCCACCGCTACAATCGGATTTGGATACGATGCAGATCAAGTTCTTCATAGGGGTCGCGATTGCTGCAGGCGGCATGCTCTTGATACCGATACCGTCGCGAGCGGTAGATGCCGGTCCATCGCTCGCCAAGCAGGCCCTCGAACAATGCAATCAGGGGAGACTGGCCAAAGATCGAGACAAGCGCCTCGATCATTTTCAGCAAGGACAGATTCTAGGCGAGCAGGCAGTTGCCTCGGATGAAGGAAGCGCAGATGCCCACTTTGCACTGTTCTGCAACCTGGGAGAGCTGCTCCGTGTCGACGGTGAATCCCTCACGTCGCTCTTCGGGCTCCGCCGCATGATGAACGAACTCGACCGGGCCATCGAAATCAATCCTGCCCACATCGACGCGCTCTCGGCGAAAGGGACGTTACTGGTGAAGTTGCCGAGTTTTCTTGGAGGAGACTCAGAAAAAGGAGAGCAGCTATTGCGACACGTGGTAAAACAGGCTCCGAGAGCGGTCAATGCCCGGCTGGCGCTTGCTAGAGTCTGGTGTCAACACGGCCGACATAGAGAAGCCATAGTGCTGGCAACCAGAGCATTGGCCATCGCTCAGAAACACCAACGGCTTGATTTCATCCCAGAGGCGCAAGCAGTGCTGCAGCAGGCCAGAGCCAACGCTACGAAAACGAAGGAACGCCGGTCCTAACCCATCTAAATAAACAGTTTCCAACAATACGTTTGGCTTTTTTCACTCAACCGTTCTCCTCAGCGTCTTCAATCGCCCCTGCCGCTTCTTTCCCTCAATCCGCCTATTCCGTGATCCCTTCGTCGGTTTGGTCGGTTTTCGCTTCTTGCGTGGGATGGCCGCGCTTTGAATGATTACGCGGAGCCGTTCAAGTGCGTCTTCGCGGTTTCGTTCCTGCGTCCTATGCTGTTGCGCTTTGATCGTGATCACGCCCTCCTTCGAAATGCGATGATCCCGCAGTGTGAGCAATGCCTCCTTGCAGAAAGAAGGAAGCGATGAGGCTGCAATATCGAACTGTAGATGGACAGCGGTCGAGACCTTATTCACGTTCTGGCCTCCGGCGCCTTGCGACCGTACTGCGTGGATTTCAATTTCCTGGTCCGGGATGGAAATGAAAGATGAGATATGTAGCATGATGAGTAGCTAGCACAATCCATAGACAGGCGCAATGGACGGCCTCGGAGAGTCGTTCATCAAGGCTCATTTTGTGCTGGCATTTCTCATATCGGAAGATGTAAAAGGCTGTCCCAAGGTGACGAACCTGCCAATTCTCCTCGACAAGAGGCCGTTGTGAAGAGGCCGTTGTGGTGAGGAATGCGGCTGAGGTCTGCCGCAGGATCTCTCACCATTTGAGGCACGTGACCAACACGCGGGGTTGACACGAGTGTCGCGGATATCTGCCCGCTTTGGGGGGTGCAATGGAAAGGGGTCAGACAGTTCGATGGGCACGTGAGATGGGACGGCTGATTGCGATCAGCACGCTGATCTGGAGCCTGACAGGGGGAGGAATGACGCCAGTGCAGGCGTATACGGAATTGGGACCCAACACGAGATCAGACTTCCGGCTCTGGACCCCGGTCTACCTGACCGTGTCGCTCCCTTCGAAGTTTATAGCCTACATGGAAGTCAACCCGCGCATTGCGGATGATGTCACCAATATTGACCAGCTGTTGCTCCGTCCGGCGATTGGTTATCAACTGACGGAGAATCTTTCTATCTGGCAAGGCTATGCCTGGGTCGGCAACTTTAATCAGCCGCATACGGCCCTTCAGTCGCCCTTTTTCGAAGAAAATCGGATCTATCAACAAGTCAACTACAAGCATAAGTTCTCGCATGTTAAGTTCTTAAGCCGCACCAGATTGGAAGAACGGTGGATCGAGCATGCAGACGGCACCGCCGTGCGGTTCCGCCAAATGCTGCGCGCGGATTTCCCGATTCCACAAGCCCCTGATTGGGCGTTGGTCTCCTATGATGAAGTGTTTGTCAACCTGAATACGGTCGGCGCGTCCGCGGGGAAAGGGCCGGGAGCCGGATTAGACCAAAACCGCTTCTTTCTCGGCATCAATAAAACCTTTAACCAATACTTCAATGTGGACATGGGCTACCAGAACCAGATGCTCAATAGTCGGAACCTGCCCGGCAATGCGAACCTCATCAATCACATCTTCCTCCTACAGTTTTTCATCAATCTTTAAGCGAAGGTGGCGAGGCTCTCCCATCCCTACCTACTTACAATGTGGGTCGGGATGCGGAGGCCTCTTACCGATTCGGGGTGGCGTTACTGGAGCTCCGGCAGGCGATCGATGATTCGAAGTCGTACGTCATCCCCAAGTTGGATCTGCACCATTTTGGTAGCGAGACTTTCCCGGGTCCGCCGAACTTCCTCTGCGGTGAACTGCAATTGTCCCCCACATCGTTCTACCAGGTGATAGACGAGCAGAGAGGTCAGGTATTGGGCTTCCTCGTCACTGGTGTGGTGGCTCAAGTTGAGGATTTGTGACATGGTCACAGTTCTGCATGATTCGTGGATGCTACTTATGCCTGAGGCTAGGCGAACTTCACAATGCCCCAAAGGGAGGGGGAAACGATGCTGTGTTTTTAAATCAGGCTGACAGGGCGAGCCTAAGGGGGCGCGACAGGAGCTTTACAGAAAGTCTGGATCAACGGGCAAGAAATCAACCGGTTGAGTATTCAAGCCACTATTTCGGCAGAGCAGCGTCGCTTGCGTAGTTCGATTCCAGAACAAAGCGCTTATGCAACGGTTGCGTCGGACGCACATTGTCGTGACCCAAGAGGGAACGGAACTTCTTGATCTGTTCCGCAGAGACTTGAATAGGATCATGCATCACGGCCCAAATGACCCCCTCGTGACAGGGTGGGGTCGTATAGGACCCAAAATATCGGTAGTAGGACCGGCGCTTGGGTAAGAGATCCATCGGGTTGACCGTGTGTTCATGATCGTCGATGACTTCCCCGGCTCTGGCAGGGGCATGCTCCAAAAATGTTTCGAAGAACGGATTGTGCTTGCCCTTTTCCATGAAGACGGCTACCACCGCGGCTTCATGCCGCTCGTTGTGATGCACGAGATGGAGCTCCATCGGGTAGTGCCTCTGATCGACCGTGTGTTCGCTCGGGAAATGGAAATGAAATTGCTCGAGAAGATAGAGGTCGCCGTCGAACACGATGGTGCTGTCCTTATCAAAATGGAGTACCGTCTGACCGTGCTTCGGGTACCGAGATTGCACCTTTTCCGAAATAGGTTCGATTTCCTCCAACGTATGCCCGTTGTTGATTACATGGAAGGGCGCATCTTTGTAAGAAAACTGAATATCGTTGAGAGGAATCTTGTGGCTTCGCAACAGGTCAATCGGGGATTGGGACATGCCTTTATCACAGAGGGCAAACTCAGACCCCAGACCCCCCCAGTGAAACGGTCCATGATCACCCTCGTAGCCCCAAGTGACGGACTCTGATTCACCGGCGTATAAGTCGACGACCGGCACCGCTAATGCGGACAGGACCAGCGCACTGCGAATCAAGGGTTTCATGAGCTCTCTCCTCTACCAGCGGCTAGAAGTTTCTTGCGATCTGCCTGAGGTGCCTGTACGCCATACGTCTGCTAATAATACCAGGACTATGCTCAACCATAAATGCCATAAGCCGTAACGACCTTATTAAAGCAGAGTATCCCGCAATTCTCAGTTGCGCCTGAGCAAGCGTCCTAAGCGCCTTTCGTCATCCGACCGGCAGCCTTCTCAACCATCCAGGTTACCAAGCAGTACATCTGGCCGGTTATCTCCTCGCTCTATTTCAACTGGGCAGCAGTATTAAAGTAACTAGATTCCAGAACAAATCGCTTGTGTACCGGCTGGGTCGGTCGTGCATTCTCGTGGCCTAAAAGGGTGCGGAATCGATGGATCTGTTCAGCGGAGACTTCGATCGGGTCGTGCATCACGGCCCAAATGACCCCCTCGTGACAGGGTGGAGTCGTATAGGAGCCGAAGTAGCGGTAGTAGGTGAGATTCTTGGGTAAAAGATCCTTCGGATTGATCACATGTTTCTGGTCCTCAATGAACTCCCCGACCTTTTGGGGGGCATGGTCCAAAAAGGTTTCGAAGTAGTCATTATGTTTACCCTCCTTCATGAAAACCGCCACCACTGCGGCTTCATGCCGCTCGTTGTGATGCACCAGGTGGAGTTCCATGGGGTAGTGTTTATGATCGACGGTGTGTTCACTCGGGGCATGGAAATGGAATTGTTCCAAGAGGTAGAGGTCATCGTCAAATACAATCGTACTGTCCTTATCAAAATGGAGCACCGTTTGACCGTGCTGGGGATATCGGGATTGAACTGATTCTGCAAGCGGTTCGAGTTCCTCCAGCGTATGCCCGTTGTTGATCACATGAAACGGGGCATCTTTGTAAGAGAATTCAATTTTGGCCAGATCGAGTTTATGGGCTCGCAACAAGTCGATTGGAGACTGAGCCATCCCCTTGTCACAGAGGGCAAATTCTGGCCCGAGATGTCCCCAATGCAAAGGTCCGCCCTCACCCTCGTAGCTCCAAGTAACGGGCGCAGATTCGTCCGCAGATGAGAATGTCGCTGGTATGGCCAAAGCGAACATAGCAAGCAGCAGTGAGAATGCCTTCATGACGGATCCCCCCTCAGTTGGATTGAGCTGCATTGGTACCTACCGCAAAGCCAAAGCGATCGATCGGCCGAATGGGGCGGAATTATAGATTTGAGCTAGTCGATTTATCAATAGTCTCGTAACGCACGCACAAACTTGTCACTCATGAGAATCGCGTTCCTAACTAAATGGGGAGATTGGGCTTAGGGAGAAATACAATCTCGTGGTCCCAATAGAACAGGACGATTCTTTACGGTAGGTCTTCAACTGGTCTTTCTGGACTTTGCTGACTCTTGCCATCAGCGAGTGCGGTGTCACGCAGTAACTTATCAGCAACCTGATCGGCAACACGGTCCACCACACTTTGGGTGGGGTGAAAGAACCCGGTTTCGTACTCGTGGGTCCAGATAGGCTCCTGGGTCTTGGAATCGAGCAGCCGGACCATTCCAATCCCGGAGTATTGCGTATTGAGGCTTCCTTCCAACCCGTAGAAGGCTTCCATCCCAAAATACCAGCGCTGAAAGCCGGCTACCCCGGTGAGTGCACCGTCGGCCTGTTCTGGGGTATCGACTACGGAAAACCTCCCTGACTGAACTAGCCTCGCTCGGATCTTTTCTTTGACCAGATCCGATCCCTCTACGAGATGGGGGTCCTCCCCATGGCCCAGGTCCTCGATATACACCGATCGGACAGAGGCTAACGCAGGCAGGTCTTTCACTATATCCGAAGGAATCCCGAAAGTGCGGTGGCAACCCAACAGCGAGCAACAGAGAGCAAAGACCATCGTCGCTCTCAACATTGGCCACCCTCCAAAATGATTCTGTTTGCTCTACCGATGTTTTGCATCATCTTTAGCCGAAACATTTCATCTGCCAGAGGCCTAATTACCTGGATTCAAAACCTGTAAACAGCCCCCACGGCCACGTTGGTGTTATGGTCGTGCGTCTGGTGGAAATTCTGTCGACGATTGGAGCGTTGCACCATGAGGGTCAAGGCGGTATGGTCCGTCAGCTGATACGAAAGTCGACCACTCCCGAGAAAAATATTCTCATGTCCGTTAAATCGCTCGTCTTCAGGATTGCCACTGGTGAAATTGTTCCGCTCATAGTGGAAGTCCAATTCGAGTTCCAAATGTTCCATGAGATCCGCCTCGATGCCTATTGATGCAAAGTGATGCACGTAAGAAGCGTCATCGTGGAGTTCGGCCTCATGGCGGCCGTCCGCGAGACCTCGTTCGTAATGATACCCGACGATCACTCGCGCATGGTGATTCAGGTGATAGAGCAAGTGGGGGCCGATCCTCCACAACACGGTGTCTCGTTGAACGAACGGGTCATTAAAATTGCGAATTCCTGCACGCCCCAACAATTGAATTTCCCAATGCTCGGAAAGACGATGATCGAGCCGGACTGTGCCGAGATGGGAGGTGACGCGCATATCCTGGAGGTTATCCTCAGATCCATGCAGCTCCGTCATCCCTAGCAGCTGGTCAGGGGCCGTGAAATACCGTAGTCGGAGCACGGTACGAGGAGTGAAGCCATGAATGGCTTCGAGATACATCGAACCCTGGCTGAACTCAGGATTGGTCGCATAGACGAATCCCCGAACCCTCACCGAAAGTTCCGTTTCCCCCAAGGAGGATGGAATCAATCGTGAGACTCGAACGTATGGTTCGAACACCATATCCTTGCCTATTCCAGTGCGGGAGACGTCCAGCACTGGTTGGGAGGGATCCCCATCCAGGCTCGAACGACGGGTCGCCGAAAAGAGGGCGACGTCATCGGTGTAAAATAGCCTTCCACCACCCGTAGCGGACCAACTATCGTTGGGTGCTGCAGCCAAGACGGGTGAGGCAGCACACAAGAGCAAAACCAGGCCCGCTGCTATGCTTTTCAAGCCCAACAAGCTGCACCGAGACACAGTCGATGGGATATGTGACATGATCGCAGTGTTTTGATTTGGGAAAAAGCTTCCTGGATAGGGGATGGCAGATCGATCGGTTACTGTACCAGCTGACCCGCGCAATCTACACCACCATCGAAACTAGAACCATCTTGTCCATCACGAGACCAACTCAGAATATAACCATATTAGGAACCTATAGCTTTCTAGTTGTTCGATTTCAACTCGTATAATTACCTGAATCTACACAAATAAATACGTAACTGTTACAGACCACACCTCGTGTCTCATCGGTCAGACCATCAAGATTTGGCGCCCTTCATCCCGAAGTATTCTTGTCGGCCGACGGCCACGTCCGCGACATACATAAAACCGGAATGCCGCTCGAAGATCGGGCGGAGGCCAGCGAGGATCGGCTCAACCTTGTCTTCCGGCACGACCGTTAGGACCATCTCAAGGCTCTCCTGTTCACTGAACATGAAGTGCGCTTCCCGGACTCCATGATGTCCCTTTCCGGAAATATTGCCGATGATCGTGTAGCCGCTCGCGTGGACACGATCCAACAGTTCTGTCACGAACGCACGATGCTCGCCCGCGACAATGACACGAATCTCCTTCATCGGATGCAAACTTAAACTGCCCATCGGGACGCTCCTTTCCGGCTTCTGCCTCCTCCAAACTAACAGATTATTTCACGGGTTCAATCCTTTGCGGCGCAATACAGATCCATTCTCCGTTCGGTTGATATCGATACCAGCCCCCGTCGTGAGGATCGAGCACAACTAGATGAACCCATTCATTATGATAGTAGTGCTGGAGGACATCGTGCCGTGCGATAAGCTTCTCGATTCCCTTCCGAGGAGCCTCGACGATCGTCAGCAGTCGCATTGGCTCATGATACGGTAGCTCACCGTTCATGACGGTTTGCCTCGCCAATCCGAGACGGAGATCGCTCCATGGCCCGGACATGACACCAAACCGTCCCACCACGTTGTGGTAAATTTTGCTCCCGCTTCCATACACCTCGTTGTCCACTGCAGAAAAATAGTGTTCCATATTGATCCATTGCGCCACCACCTGAGGGGCTGTGAGCAGCACCTCAAGCAGTCGATTGCTCGGATCTTCACGATAGTCATACGAGTGCAGGAACACCCGACCGCTCAGGTCTAGTCCCTTAGTTAATTCACGCCTTCCGATAACGAAGGAAGTATTGTTTGAAAGCCCCCACTCGGGGCGGACCTGACTCCAGTCGACGCTTCGCTTACGGACGTGTGCGTGTGCCGTCCGTTCCGGGAGAGTCTGCTGAACCTCGGGAAAGCGCCTACATCGTTCCTGGCTCGTGAGGTGTGAAGCTTCTTTGAGATCCTCTTGCAGTCGAGCCAGATCTGCCCGGTGAGTCGGCGGCACGTCTTCCAAGTCGAAGAGCTGCACCTCGTCGGTCGTTGTATTCATCTGTCCGGCGATGAAATGCGTATCAGTTGGAATGTCGATACCGGTTTTTTTTAGGCGTTCTCGTACCGTTTGATTGTTGGCCATCATGGCCAAGACGCGCGCATTGGGTTTGCCCTCGTTACCACCGCAGGCGCCACAGTCGAGCGCGGATTCGTAGGGGTTATTGTCGGAAGTGCTCCCATGTGCACAGAAGAGGACGAGTCGTGCGAAGTTCTTGGTCAGTCCCATCATACGGAGTGCGGTATCCACTGTAAGGACTTGCTCTTCTACGGTGAAACCGGTTCTCGTGATACGTTCCTTGTGCCGTGAAATGGCTCTTGCATTCAGATCGTATTGCCGTCGGAGCATCTCAATAAATTCGTTGACCTTCTCCGGTGGAAGTCCCGCGCGAGTGGTCTCTTCAGTTAAGATCGCCGAATTAGAATCTTCCCCCAAGGCCAGGGCACGTTGACGCAAGGCATCGACAAGGGCAGGTGTAATCCTGGAGCTGCGTAGCCCAAATTGCTCCTGCAAGGCTTTCCTGACCAGTGCTTGTTGTTCCGCATTGAGCATCTCCGCAGTGTCACCGGGTGCTAGTTTATCGACCGTTAGCGTGGTGGGAAGTGACGGAGCTGATAGTTGCCGAAACCAGGAAGTCAAACGCTGGTAAAGCGCGGGTAACAGTGTTTTGCCAAATATCGGAAGGCCGTAGAACCAGCCCAAAGATTCCACCATGACGTATGGGGTCACGACATTTTCCTTCAAATCGTGCAAGAGGGTATGCCCCGCATGAAGCCACCTGGCGCGTGCCTCGTGCTGCAAAACCTTATGGTCCAGGTAACTGCGCGGAATTTCACGGACTTCGTTCTTTGCCCGCATGATCACCGGAAACTGTTCCGTATCGTGTTCTTTCCCCCAGGCTCGGTAGCGGATGAACGCCGCGAAAAATCCGGCAAAACCGTAGGTTTCGTGTGGGCCCATTGGTTCGAGATGCCGACGAAAGGGCTCGGAGCGTACGTCTATGCAGTAGACCGATTGCGAATAAGGGCGGTTCGTGGCCGACCGGTCTGGGTCGTAGGGACGAGCTCGGAGTTCTCCCAGCAGATGTTCTTGATAGCTGGCTTCCAGCGCTCGGAGCCACACCGGGCCATGTTCAGATTCGGGGAAAGCCTCCATCCAATCCACGAGCTGCTTCAGATCGGTTGAGGAGCAATCGTTCAGTAGGGCAGCCTCAATATTCAAAAATCCAACCAACGAGAGTAGCTTTTTGGCGGTGCCACGGAGTGTGGCCGATTCTTGCCGCGGGACTACCTCCATTTTGTACCGTTCGAGCACAGCTTTCCAGCCAGTCCCCCTGTGATGCGCCAGTCGGTCAACTTCCTCAGCATAAAGGGCTGGCAAGCGACCAGCCACCCGCTGCCGCCTGAGATAATATTCTTCAACATGGCTGTGCATGTAGTCTGCTACTGCATCGAATCGGCCTTCAATGCCGAGCATCTCCTGGCAAGCCTTCTGTATCAGCTCTCGTGCATACCATTGGCGAATGGCTAAGAATTTCACCAAACCGGCAGGGTATGCCTGCTGCCAAGGATAGTCGCGCTCCTCTCCACGCCACTTGATGAAACCGGCCCATCCAGGGAGCGCGGTTAACTGCAACGACAGATAATCCTGCCGAAGTTCAGAGGGGATCCCCATCGCATCCAAACTTTCAAGGAGCGCATCTTCCGGGTAATCAGGGAGTCGCTGGATCTTCTTCCTGCTGTCTTTAATGTCACAAACAGACCATTCGTGGGAGGCCATGGCTTTCCAGGCCGCATACAGACCCTTTTCCCGCTCCGGCATGGCCCACGTGGCATGCCCCTCATCGAGGAAGGCCTCGCACCATTTGATCAATTGATCGTTGATTTGCTGGACGATCTGAGTGCCGAGAATGTCATCGCACCAGTGCGAGAGTGTGAGCCATCGGCCGAGCGCCGCTTCATCACGCCTCACCGTGCTGTCGATCTGCTCGGCGAGGTCTGGAAAAACCATGACGGGTTTGAGGCGTGCGGCAAGGTCGTCGATCAAACGGCGCGACGGGTCTGCGAGCTGATTATCAAGCGGTTCAGTGACCGGGCTACAGAGCCCCTCAGCCAGACAAGCGCGCAAGACGGTCGCGTGCGTAACAGTGTGAGTGTCGAGGAGGACTCGCTTATCGATGGCCAGCGACTTGAGCGCGTCATCGAGATGGTGCGGTTGTATGCGACCGGTTCTGAGGAACTCCCGATAGACATGGCTGGGCAGATAACCGTTTCCACTCAAGAACTGCTTCCCACGTCGAACCGCCTCTTCAAACGAAAGATACTCGATACCATGTAATGGATTGTGGTGGACAAAGGTTCGCATCGGCCAATATTGAGCGATGACTTCCCCTGCGAGGCGAACGATTCCCCGCAGCTCCATCCGCCGAGACTCGATATCGGACGCGTGTTCTAGTTCCGCCATGCGAGCGACTCCAGGAATACCGTAGTTTGCGGTTGAACGGCCTGCTCCGGGCTAAATAGAGTAGACGGGACCAACCCTAATGCCAGGAGAACCAACACGACGATCAGTAGGGAAATTAGTTCAGGATTTAAGAGATCGGTGTAACGCAAATCAGGGCGGCTTGCCCCAAAAAGCAATTGTTGCACCAGCTGCATAATGTACCACGAAGCCGCAAGCCAGGCTCCCAGCACGAGGAAGAGACCGAAGACCGAGGCCTGTGGCGAGGTCAGCACCAACCCCATGAATCCAGCAAATACGCCGAAAGGCGGAATTCCCATTGAGGCTAGGCCCAACAAAGAAAGCACAACGGCGTATTTCGGCATCGCCGCAGCCAGACCACTGATAGCTTGCGGGTCTACATCGTCTCCATATCGTGTGCGGATCACTTGCCAGGCGATCAAGAGTCCGCTGGTCGCCAAGCCTATCGCTCCCACTAAGAGGGCTGTTCGGGGCGTTGTCGCCCCAGTTATAGTGACAAACCACCAGACAATCGAAAAGAAGGAGAGACATCCATAGCCCAAGACCAAGCGGACCCGCGACTGCGCTAGAGCTTTGACGGCGCTGTAGAGGGCCCCGACCAACGCCAAAACATTCACGACCGACACCACGTCCTCCGGAATTGCCGACAGGATTGTCGAGAGCTGATGGAGACCGACAATTGGCAGCAACAAAACGACGAACGAAGGAAGATTCCCAGGCAGTCGCGTCACGGTTGTAAGGTAGCCGCCATGTAACGGAGCCAGTGGCAGCAGCACAGCGCAAATCATCAGCGAAGCAATGGACGACAGTGGCGGAACGGTTAACATCGAAATTCCAAGGCAAACAAGCCCAAAAATCAACAGGCCGACGCCCCACCAGGACATCGGCCACAAAGCAGTGTGATGGCGATAGAGCAGCGCGATGATCGTGACCAACAGCATCATGAGGAAGAAGGACCCAGATAAGTCCGGACCAGTAAGCGTTCCAATTCCAAAACCCAAACAGACCAATGTCACCATCCAAGAGAAACGGTGCTCCTCGTGGAGGGGATGACTTAGGACGGACGTCATAGCTCCCAACGGCAGGAGATAGAGTGAGAGAAGTCCAGTGGGCGGGGGCGGTAGGAGCCTCGCCATTCCTAAGATCAAGGCAAAGGTGAGGATCGACGAGGCGATAGAACAAGTCTTTACGCGTTTCGGGTCGGACCAGAAAACCAGGCTGAGGAGTGCTCCCAGAAGTGGGACGGCGGTCAGCAGCGATGAAGCGAAGAATTCCATCATCGTGACCATCCGCGTTCCAGTTTATCGATCCGATGGATCAGGTGCCCGGCCGTCACGCCGATCGACTGATAGATTTCATCTGCATAGAGTCGGTTAATGAACACAGTATAGAGTCTAATTCTCAAGTCCTCGATCCAGGACGGTGTCCAGACGTTTTGCCCATGGGCTCTTAGATAGAGGTAACACCACCCGAGGACGGTCAGGCCGGTTGCTCCGATGATGAGGAGATCAAAGAGCCAGTCTGGAAGGGCTGCGGCCTTAAAGTAGGAGGCCACTTCATCCGGGTTCGGATAGAGGAAGGCTGTAAACGACTCAACGGCGAACAAATAATTGAAGACGATGAACAGCAGCGTCACCAACATAGTTGCCGACACTTTCCAAGATGCGACCGCGCGAAGACGCGTGAGTGTCAAAATGGCTTGCGACGACGTGATCCAAATGAAAAAGAGGATAATGACGGTTCCCTGTGATTCCAGTAGTGGAATGTGCAGGATTCCGTGAGTGCCTAGCAAAATAAGCAACGGAATAAAGAGCGTCGTCACGAAACCAGTGGACCAAGTCAAACGCGAGAATCCTGGCTCATCATTAACTGCGTGGTCCGTATGGGGGAAATGCGGATCCTGTCGAGTTTTATGAATGACGTTGCCGCAGTAAAGAAACACGGTGGCTTTGAAAAGGCCGTGCGCAATCAAATGAAAGACGGCCAACGAAAACGCCCCAAGGCCGCATTCCATAATCATATAACCCATTTGACCGATGGTGGAAAAACCGAGCGTTTTCTTGATGTCGCTCTGTACCAACATCATGGATGCGCCGAGGACTGCCGTCAGTGTTCCGACGACGAACGCGATATGCAAGGTGGTTGAGCTCATCCCAAACAGCGGTGCCAGTCTGTTGATCAGAAATCCTCCGGCATTGATTATGCCGGCGTGCAGCAAGGCATGGACTGGAGTCGGGGCGAAGAGCGATCCTGGTAACCAGAGGTGGAGGGGGAACTGGGCCGACTTGCCCATTGCGCCGATAAAAATAAGAAAAGTGATGACTGTGGTGCCGTTGACGTCCACACCGGGCACAAGCGAGAGGGTTATAGGTGTTGAGGCCGCTCTCGCAAACAGTTCGTGGAACTCCAGGGTGCCGTACAGCTGGAAGGCAAGCACAATACCGGCAAGAAATGCCGTATCGGCAATGCGTAAGATCGTAAAGGTCTTGAACGCACCCACCAATGTTCCGACATGCGCGTGGTTGTGCGCGAGTAGATAGAGCAAATAACTTAGCAGTTGCCAAAAAAGAAACAGCATCATGAGATTGGAGCTGGACACCATGCAGATCAGGACGAAATCTGTGAGACAAATCAAGGAGAGATATCGGCGGGCATGACCATCCTGGTACATATAGGTTGTGGAATAGATGTAGATGATCATGCTGACGGCGGTAATCAGCGTCATCATCACAGCGCTCAACCGGTCAACGTACAAGCCAAGGGGGATGATCAAGGAAGTCACGGAGGATGGATCGTAGAACCGTATGGCGATGGGACCTTCATGTGTCACCGTGTACAGCGTGACGAGCGAGCTCAGGAACGCAAGTCCGATGGGGTAGGAGGCCAGTTTTTCACGTATGCGGCGCGACGTGTCGCCGCCGATCATTACGATGCCGGCGGCGAGGAGTAAGAAGAGCGGAACGGCTAGAATGAACGACTGAAGCACGTCATTTCTCCTGGTTGTTGAAACGCGTCCATCCGCTCATTCCATCGATGGGACTTGGATGCCTCCCGAGGCGAATGGCAGGGTAACCATTAATACGGTGTCGTCCTGCTCGTCAAGGCGGCCTGCTTACGGCTGTCTTCCAACACGTGGTCGTGGATAAGGTACTTGTGCTCTATACGAGGCACATGGGTTGATCTCTCAACAGAACTCAACAGACGTCGATCATAGCGCCCGTTCTTGTGCGTACTTATCCAGGCGTTGGATTGCGGACGACAGCGCGCGACTTGCTCGATGCAAGACCGGATCCACATAGAATCGATTCAGAACCAAAACGTAAAGGCGAATACGGAGATCGTCGATCCATGGTGGGCTCCATATTGTTCGACCATGAGCACGCATGTAGACGTAGATCCAGCCAGCAATCGTCAGCTGCGTCGACACGACGAGCATGAGATCGAAGAGCCAGGTCGGCAGCTCCGCGGCCTTAAAGTAGGATGCGACCTCTTCCGAGTTTGGGTACAGGAATGCCGTGAAGGTTTCGACGGCAAACAGATAGACAAACACGATGAACAAGAGTGTGACTAACATCGCAGCTGACACCTTCCATGAGGCCACTGCCCGCAGCCGAGTCAGAGTGAGAATCGCTTGCGAGGACGTGATCCAGATAAAGAAGAGAAAGATGACGGTTCCCTGGGATTCCAAGAGCGGAATCTCCAACACGCCGTGAGTCGCCAGCAGAATGAGCAGAGGGATCAGCAGAGTCGTGATGAACCCGGTGGTCCAGGTGAGGGGGGAATAACGTATTTCCTCAGTCTGATGCACGGGATGGGGAAGCGATGGCTCTTGTCTGGCCTTGTGAATAACATTCCCGCAGTTCAAGAACACAGTGGCCTTGAAGAGGCCATGCGCGATCAGATGGAACACGGCAAGAGAAAACGCTCCCAAGCCACATTCCATGACCATGTAGCCCATTTGACCGATCGTGGAGAATCCGAGCATGTTCTTGATGTCGTTTTGCACCAGCATCATGGTTGCCCCGAGAACTGCTGTCAACGTTCCGATGACGAAGGCGACGTGTAGGGTAGTCGAACTCATCCCGAAAAGGGGGGCCATGCGGTTGATGAGAAATCCCGCGGCATTGATGATGCCCGCATGCAACAGGGCAGTTACGGGTGTGGGAGCATATAAATAGCGGGGAAGCCAGACGTGGAATGGGAATTGGGCAGATTTGCTCATCCCTCCGATCAGTAGCAACAGGGTGACGGCCGTGGAGCCGTCAAATTCCACACCAGGGAACGGAGAGACGGTCGCAGTGGATTGCGCGGCGACGGCAAACAGATCCGGAAATTCCAACGTCCCATAGAGCGAGTAGGCCAGGGCAATCCCTCCAAGGAAGGCGATATCGCCAACCCGCAGGAGGGTGAATGTGCGAAACGCACTCTCGAGCGTATCTCGGTGGCCATGATTGTGAACGAGGATATATAGGAGGTAACTCAGCAACTGCCATAGGATGAACAGCATCAGAAGATTCGCGCTGGATACTAGGCAGAGCAGGACAAAAACAGTGACTCCAATTAGGGCAAGATATCGTCGCTGGTGCAAATCCTGGTCCATATACTCAATGGAGTAGGTGTAAATGATCGTGCCGATCCCGGAGATTAACACCATCATGACTGCGCTCAATCGGTCCACATACAGGCCGATCGGTACGGTGAACACCATGGATTGTGCCGGATCGTACAACCGAAGCGCGATCGGACCTTCTGTGGCCACTACATAGAGCGCGACAAGGGCGCTGCAGAACGCTAGGCCGATAGGCCAAGCGGCAATCTTGGCTCGCTTGTGGAGGGTCGAATCATTCCCGCCGATGACGATCATCGCGGCCACGAGTGGAAGCAATGGGACAAGCACGATCGCCGACATTGACACCTCATTGCGCTGAAAACATAAAAGCCAACCACATGGTCCCGACGGGATGTCGAACCAAGCGATTGGCTAGTACTGCGACCGGCCTCTCCTAGGAACTGCGAGTCGCCCTACGGCCTCGAACGGGGAGTCTAGGCGTCCTGCCTCTCCACAAGCGATCTTGAGGAGCGGCAACATTGCCGTCTACCACAATACCGCTCCATGAATAATATGGTGCAGAGGAGAGCGTCAAGCTTGAAATGTTGACTCTAGACTTCCATCCCTACACATCAGAACCGAAAGGCCCAGCGCGAGCTCAAATCTGTCGACAAAAGACCTAAGGATAGTACTTGTTCGCCTTCGCATGCGACCTTATAATTATCCAAGTCGACCACATGTCGACCCTAATCGGATATCTCCTCATCACCGCATGAATCTCTGTTGTCGCTGGATCTCTTCCCTTAGCCAAGGCTTCCCGCGTGATACGTTTGTCTGAAACAATCCCGACATATCTATAGATCCGCCGGGGTTCGACCCATGTGGGTCTGGAGGCAGGCCGGCGGGCACTTCACGAAAAAGATATCTTGCGTTCAAAAGACCACGTCTTCTCGGTTGGGGCAACAGACCGCATTCGTTGGGACACTTTCAGCATGTGCTCATTCGATAGCGGTCTTAGTTGGTGCTTCCTTTTTCATGTGCTCCAAACGCAGTAGTTCATTCTGGCCAAAATGGGCGTCTTAGCCTACGAGCGGTAGAATGGGGACAGTAGGAGTTCGATCTGGCTGCAGGGACGCTGATCAGGAGCAGAAGGCGGTAAATGGTAGAGTAGGGTGACCTGATTCTTCAGAAATCTTCCCGCTCAGAACGTGCGCGCATTTATCCACATGTGCACAAGAATGCTCGCGCCATAACCAAGAGCGATGGCCGGAGCCCATTTGAGATGACTGAAAAACGTATATTTCCCTTTAGCCTGCCCCATCAGTGCTACACCAGCCGCAGATCCGATGGAGAGGAGACTTCCCCCAACTCCTGCGGTCAACGTCACTAACAACCATTGGCCTTCGGAAATTTCTGGGTTCATGGTCAACACAGCGAACATGATCGGGATGTTGTCGACAATCGCCGATAAGAGCCCGATCATGATGTTGGCGAGCGTTGGACCCCACTGGAAGTAGAGCACTTCGGAGGCCAAGGCCATATAGCCGATATGACCAAGCCCGCCGACACACATGACGACACCGTAGAAGAACAAAAGAGTGTCCCACTCAGCTCGGGCAACCTTTTGAAAAACGTCAAACGGGAGGACATCTCCGATCACCCCTTTGTTGTAGGCCGAGGAATGTTGGCGTCTCCGGTTCAGGTAATGTCCGAACAATCCAAGATACGAAAACCCGGTCATCATCCCCAGGACTGGTGGAAGATGAAGAAAATTATGAAAGCTGACCGCCGTGCAAATAGTCAGAAAAAACAACCCTATAATGCGCTTGGCTCCGATCTTCATGTGTACCGTTTCAGAGGACGGCGGTGGTGACATTCGAGGGACTGCACAATGCATGATCGAGGCAGGCACAAGGAAGTTCACAGCTGAGGGGATAAACAGCAGAAAAAAATCGAAGAAATCAAGGAGACCCTTTTGCCAAACCATCAGGGTCGTGATATCCCCGAAGGGGCTGAACGCTCCACCCGCATTCGCAGCCACCACAATATTAATGCAAGATAAATTGACAAATTTCGGATTGTGGGCACCCACAGCCATGACCACGGCACACATCAATAGGGCGGTGGTGAGATTGTCAGCCACCGGCGAAATACAAAAAGCCAGGCACCCAGTGATCCAGAAGAGTTGCCGGTAACTGAACCCTTTACGAACAAGCCACGCCCGGATCGATTCGAACACTAATCGCTCATCTAGGGCGTTGATGTAGGTCATGGCGACCAGCAGGAAAAGCATCAGTTCCGCGTATTCCATCAGATTGTGACGGAAGGCATTTTCAACCAGTTCGGTTTGACCGTGCGGATACGCTAGGGCTATAGACGCCCATATGATCCCAGCAGCAAGAATCACCGGTTTGGACTTGCGAAGGTGGGTAAACTCCTCGGACATGACCATCGCATAAGCCAGGGCAAATGCGCACAGCGCAAAATACCCCACTGGGGAGGTGGTTAAGTCAATCCATGTGTGCGATTCTGCTTCGGCCACTGCGAGGGAAGGCAACCCGAAGACGACAATAGCGGAACACAAACTGACGTGGAAAAAACGGCGGGCACTGGACTGCAGGCACCGAAAGAGCATGGAAAAGGGGGAAGAGCTGTTCACACACTACCATCCTTTCGAGGACCATTATCGTTGGCTGATCCCAGGAATTGATCTGCGAGGTAATCACGCGATTGTTTCAGAGCGCCATCGATACCTTCGGCAATGTTCTCTTTGCCAATAGTCTCGATCACTTTCAACTCGATGAGTGTTCGACGCACCGCTGGATTCATTCCTTTGGCAACAACCTTTGTCTTTCGTTCCCTGCCATCATGACCATGCTTTCGAGCGCGAATGCGCCCGAGAGGTCAATGATCGGTACGTAACGAAACGAGATGATCAGTGCTCTATAGTGTGCCAGTCTATCGATCTGCCTGTACATCGTATCGGCGATCCCGAAAAACATCGGTCCTTCCGGTTCGTTGATAGCGATTTGCTGTTTCAAATGGTCTGGGATGGACTCTTTCGTGGTACTTTGGGACTGTCAAATCCTTCGAGCGTGGGTTTCCATAATTCACTCATATCATGGACGAATAAAAAGAAGCCAATGGTGAGGCCGACACCGACCGCCATCAGCAAGTCTTCCCAAACCGTCAGAAAGAGAACCCCGTCCAAAACGTATTTTTGAAGCTGTCTCCATCCGATGGAGGAGAGGAACTGGATGATTATGACAATTGCACTAATCCCGCACATGAAGCCGGAAATGACAAAATAGGGTGTCCAATGGAACTCGGCGTCTTGCATATCCTCAGCTATCGGCTGGATATGCAATAGCGTCATCACATCTGTTGCGGGACCATGAATAATATGGAAACAGATTCCCGTCAAGCGTCGGGGAAAAATGAGTCTTACTCTCTCCGCCAAGTAGTCCTACAGACTCATATTTGCGCAAAGGATGGGAAATCATGCTGCCCATGCTTTGCACTTGTTCGCTGAATTTACCGGTCCTATAATCTCGATAACCTGCGTCGCCGAGTACTTTGGGGAACAAGAGAGGGTAGCGGAGTACGAAAAACGACCTATGGAAAGCGCAATCCGAAACGCCGTCATCAAATTTGAACAGGAGTTTCTGGGGCGAGGTCCTGACGAGGTCCGTGCGCTGGTCGCACGCGATCTCGTTGTCGTCCGGCTGAAAGGCGTGCTGACACCGGCCGAGCGGCAATTGGCGAAGACCGTGGAAGGCGTCGAGATGGTCAAGCAACTCCGGCAAAATCTGATCGCTCAAGGGCGTGACAAGCTCTGTGAGCAGGTCAGCGAGATCACAGGTGCCAAAGTCCTCGGCCTGTTCACTGATATCGATGTGCAACTCGGCGAACGCGTCTTTGTCTTTACGGTGGATCGAGAGATTCAAAACAGCAGCCGATAAGATAGAACCCCTCTTATGATTCGGCGCACACTGGAAACACTTTCCTTCGACAATACCTACGCCCGTCTTCCCCAAGCGTTTTACGCACGACTGAACCCCACTCCGTTCAGCGCTTCGCCTTATCTGGTTCATGCGAATCCCGCCGCAGCCGAATTGATCAAGCTTGATCCAGAGCAATGTGCCCGGCCGGAATTCGCGGCGCTGTTCGGCGGAAGCGCCCTGGCACCGGGAATGGAGCCGCTCGCAATGTTGTATTCCGGTCATCAGTTCGGGGTCTATGTGCCACAGCTTGGCGATGGACGCGCGATTCTCCTGGGCGAAGCGACGAACGACCGAGGCGAGCGATGGGATCTGCATCTCAAGGGTTCCGGGATGACGCCGTTTTCTCGTGATGGAGACGGCCGAGCGGTGCTTCGGTCGACGATTCGTGAGTATCTCTGCTGCGCTGCGATGCAGGGTCTGGGCATCCCGACTACACAGGCGCTCTGTTTAGTCGGGAGTGACGACAAGGTCTATCGCGAACAAATCGAAACCGGCGCGATGCTGGTCCGGATGGCGCCTTCTCATGTCCGCTTCGGTTCGTTCGAGATCTTCTACTACCGTAAACAGCATGAACATGTGAGAACGTTGGCCGACTATGTGATCGAGCAGCATTTCCCCCATCTGCGCGAGGTTGGCGACAAATACGCATGCTTCTTCAGCGAAGTGGTCGAACGCACGGCGAAGTTGATTGCCCAGTGGCAGGCTGTCGGCTGGGCGCACGGGGTCATGAATACGGACAACATGTCGATTCTCGGCCTCACCCTGGACTATGGGCCCTATGGCTTCATGGACGACTACGATGCAGGCTTCATCTGCAACCATTCGGACCACAATGGCCGCTACGCCTTCAATCAACAGCCCTACATCGGGCTATGGAATTTGAGCTGCTTGGCGCAAGCCCTATTACCCTTGGCAGAAAAGGATGGGTTGAAGGCAGGGCTTGATACCTATCAGCCCTTGTTTGAGCGGGAATACCTGAAACGCATGCGGGCGAAATCGGGGCTGATAGAGGAGAAAACAGAAGACGACGAACTCATTCGCGACTTCATGGGCCTCCTCCAGGGCAGCCATGCCGACTATACGATCGTGTTCCGAGAACTGAGCACGTTTTCATCATCCGATGGGGCGACGAACGACAGGCTGCGGGAACACTTTCTCAATCCCGACCGTTTCGACGAGTGGGCGGTACGCTACCGGGATCGTCTGCGGGGTGAACGCAGCCGTGATGCCGACCGGCGTGACCGGATGAATCGTGTGAATCCCAAGTATGTGCTGCGCAACTATCTGGCTCAAACGGCGATTGAGAAAGCGCAGCACAAGGACTTTTCCGAAATCGACCGGCTCTTCACTTTATTGCAAGACCCTTTTAACGACCAACCGAGCATGGAGGCCTATGCTCTTCCTCCACCGAACTGGGGCAAACATCTCTCAGTCAGTTGCTCATCGTAACGGCGAGCGGACGCATCGTCCGCTTCACTCTCTAAAGCGTCTGTTGTAGAGTGTCGGCGTCTGGTCCCCGACATTATTCTCGAGTGATCGGGATCTAATCCAGAAAACAAGATATGCGAGAAATCTTACTCGGCGGGCTAAAAGTACGGTTAGTTGGTGGCATCGACGGCCATGGGGGCGGTGATGGTCCCCTTGTCATGCTCCTCCATGGATTCGGAGCGCCGGGTGACGATCTGGTGCCGCTCGCTGACGTGATCGAGGCTCCAAGAGGGATACGATGGCTCTTTCCCGAAGCGCCGCTTTCGCTCAATATGGGATTGGGCGACTCGCGTGCCTGGTGGATCATCGACTTCGGGCGCATCCAGGAAGATCGTGCTGCCGGTCGCATTCGCGATCTGTCTATAGAGATTCCACAGGGCCTGGCCCTGGCGCGAGAACGAATATTGGCGTTCCTCAAAGAACTCCCACGGCAAATCCAGATTGACTACAAGAAGACCGTCATCGGTGGATTTTCGCAGGGAGCCATGCTCACCTGCGATGCGGTTCTCCACACTGACTATCCGTTCACCGGCCTGGTCCAGCTTTCCGGGAACCTCCTAGCCCGGGAGGTCTGGTCGCCACTCATGGGCAAACGCAAGGGGTTGTCGGTTTTTCAAAGTCACGGCACGTTGGACGACATTCTCCCGCATGTCGGGGCAGAGCGTCTCCGTGGCGCGCTGAGCGAATCAGGCCTCGCCGTGGAGTGGCTCAGTTTCCGAGGCGGGCATGAGATTCCCGACCCGGTGCTGCGGCGACTCAGCATCTTCATCACAAAGGTCCTCGGAGCCTGACCATGCAACCACTCGAGCTCATTGGGGCGGACGGCAAACGCATCAAAGGCGATCATGCCAATGGAACCGAACGCCAGATCCTCTTCATCACTGGTTTTCTCTCGAAGCGGTGGGGCAACAAGAGCAAGGCGTTGGCGCAAATGTGCCAGGAGAAGGAATGGGGATTCTGTTGTTATGACGTGCGCGGATTCGGCGACTCGGAAGGACAGTTCACGGACTACACCCTCTCCGATTGGATCGCCGATGCCAGGGCCGTTCTGGAATCCCTAAAACCTGGGCCGCCCGTGACCATCGTTGGCAATTCGCTTGGTAGCTGGATCGCCTGGCTGGTCGCGCAGGAGTTCCCCACCATCGAAGAACTCATCCTGATCGCCCCGGCGTTCAACATGATGGGGGAACGAGCCAAGACCATCTCCAAAGATCGGCTCCATGACTGGCATACTGCTGGGTGGATGCCCTGGGATGATGACCCGTTACACAGAGATTGGCCCTTGTCCTGGAAGTGGGTGGAAGAAAGCGAACAGTATTGGGCCAAGACATTTGATATTGTCCGTCACGTCAAGACGACGATTCTTCACGGCCTACAAGATGTTGTCATCTTGCCAGAGGGCAGCCGACGGTTTGCCAACGAACTCTGTCGCCGCGATCCGAGCTTTCCGTTGGAGCTCCGTCTGGTCCCCGGCGACCATCGGCTGAGTAGTCCTGAACAGCTGGATCTGTTTCAGCGATTGGTGGAAAGGAGAGGCTGATGCTCACCTTGATTCATAAAGAATGCGGAGGACCTGCCTTAGACGAATCGCCGGTGGGCGAAGTCTGCGCCATTCCTATCGACCGTTTCCCCTTCCCCTGTTTTACTTGCCTAGAAGAGATTCTCGACGAGACAGAAGTGCGGCTGTCGGAAGAGTTGGGGATTTAGAGATCCAAGAAAAGTTTAGCCGACTGGTGTCTGCACATGTTCAGGCCGGACCCCAAGGCCGATCATCCGGTCGGGTATCCGGCGAAGGTAAGGGAATCGTGCAATGAGCTGGACGGCCCAAGGAGGTGACAGCCGAATCCTGTTATCTAGTATACGTCTGATGATGCGGTTCTGGACGATCAGCTGGACTCGTTGGGTAATTGCAGTAGGCAAGGCACGGCGAGCTTGCACCTTGGCTAAATCCGCTACGGTCACTCGCCCATCGCGCAACGGTTGCGCAAGCAGATTCGCCGCTGCCACTGCGTCTTGAATCGCTAGGTTGATGCCGACTCCCCCGACCGGCGACATGGCGTGGTCCGCGTCACCGAGACAGAGAAGGCCGGGCTTATACCATTGCCGCAACCGGTCGCCTGCACGGTCAGCAATTTGATCGGTTCCCAGCCTTGCAGCTCGTAAACGCGGTCTGCGGCAAACGGGGCCAGCTTCGCAACACTCTCGCGAAAGGCTGGGGAGGCCTTGGGCTTGAACCTCGGCCAGTGATCCCTTGGCAATGACGAAGAGCCGCATTGCCAGTAGTCATCCCGGTTCAACATAATGAAGATCCGACCGACATCGAAGCGACCAATGGGATCGACCGGGTCCTGAGCCTTCCGTGACAATCGGAACCACAGCACATCCATGGGCGCACCGAATTCTTCGACTGAGAGCTCTGCTCTCTTACGGATGATTGAGTGTCGCCCATCGGCGCCCACGACAAGGGCGGCGCGCACGTCCAGTGGCCCCTGTGCTGTCTCAGCACGAAGCCCGATCACTGCACCATTGTGCGCGATCACATCCGTGACCTCTGCACTCATGCGGACCTGAAATCCATGATACCGGCCTCCTTCGTCCGCGAGAAAGTTCAGAAAGTCCCACTGCGGCATGAAGGCGACGTAGCGACATTGGGTCAACAGATGAGAGAAATCCGCCACGGTGAACTCCAGATCGCCGAACCCGTGCGTTGATCCGCGGCACTGGTATCGATGGCCGACAAAACTAGGCTCTTCCTAGTTTGTTAGGCGTCCAATACAAGGTAGGCTAATTTGTTATCACGAGAACTATCTCAATCCCGCTGACAGGGTTTCCGGCATCAGGTCTCCAAACCATAAGGGGGAAACGAGGGAAACTGCTAGTGGTGGCGTCTCGTCAAAGTATGGTTCGTATTATCAGAGCGGGTACCTGAAGAAAGATCTTCTTGTAATTTTGCTAAGGGCCATGAAGGGACAGCAGAAGCTGGCCTTGGCATAGCTTTTTGTGTTGCCCCATTAGCTTGTGGAGACTCCCTGCATGTGGCGAATCATTAACCGACTTCGAGCATTGTTGAATCCCAGGGAGCGGCGCCTTTCGTATGCGCTGCTCGGACTTATGATTCTTTCAGGCCTAACCGATGCGCTGGGAGTTTCATCGATCCTGCCGTTTATGGCAGTGGTGGGAAACCCTGAACTGATCCAAACGAATCATTGGCTGCACAAAATCTTTACACTGTTTGAGTTTGCGTCCATCGACGCCTTTCTTGCTGGGCTGGGCGTAGCGGCGCTGGTGATCATGGTCTTCAGCAACGCTCTGTCACTCGCCAGCTCGTCCACTATCTTATGGTTTACATACAATCTCGGGCATAGCCTTTCAACGCAGATACTATCGAATTATGTACGGCAACCATACGCGTATTTTTTGGAACGAAATAGCTCGAACCTTGTTATGAATTGTGTGGATGACGTGATTCGTGTGACGAATGGCATTGTTGCTCCTATATTGCAGGCCATTGCCAAGGCATTCGTCGCGATCAGTATTCTGTTTCTTGTGTTGTGGGTCGATCCGTGGTTAGCGGTCTTGCTCGGAACCGTGATAGGAACCGTTTACGCTGGCGTATTCCTGACTATTCGTCATAAGGTAACCAATCTTGGAAGAGCCGCTAAAGGCGCGCACAGAGAACGCTTTCGGCTGGCTACGGAGATATTGAATGGGATCAAGGAGCTGAAGATCCTAGGGCAAGATAAAGCCTATCAGGAACGCCTTGCCGAGCACTCAGAGTTGTACGCAAGGAATCAATGGATGAGCACCGCTCTGAGCTCGGTGCCGCGATACGTTATTGAAAGCATGGCGTTTGGATCGGTGATTTTGCTGGTGGTTTATCTACTGGCGACGCACCAGGATTTCAAAGACGCGCTTCCTTTAATGGCGTTGTATGCCTTTACAGGATATCGTCTGATTCCAGCATTCCAGCAGATCTTTGGGAGTGCCACGACGGTACGGTACAACATAAGCTCGCTGGAAGCCGTTGAGGAAACGATGAAGACGCTTGTCAGAACACCAGCTGCAGAAGTCCAGCCGAAGCTGCCTGCGAGCGAGGACATCCGTCCCTTGCAGCAAGAAATCACTTTAAAGGACATGGTATTTCAGTATCCCAATGCAACCACTCCTCTGATCAGCAACCTGAATCTCAGCATACAGAGTAATACGACGGTGGCTATCGTGGGGAGTTCCGGAGGAGGAAAGACCACGATCGTTGATATTATTTTGGGATTACTGGAACCGCAAGACGGTTCCTTGTTAGTGGATGGGATTCCTGTCACGTCAGGCAACATGACGTCATGGCAGAAACACCTGGGCTATGTTCCTCAACACATCTATTTAGCCGATGACACCCTCGCCGCGAACATCGCCTTTGGTGTGGCAGCCAGAGATCTGGATCTCGATCGCGTGGAACATGCGGCACAGATCGCCAATCTTCATGAGTTTGTCGTGGGGGAACTGCCCAATGGATATAAAACAATAGTGGGTGAGCGCGGTGTGAGGCTCAGTGGAGGACAGCGGCAGCGTATTGGAATTGCTCGGGCATTGTATAGTGACCCGGACGTTCTGATTCTTGATGAAGCGACCAGTGCGTTGGATAGTCTCACCGAAGACGCGGTGACGGACGCGATCCGGGGGATTTCCCAGGAGAAGACGATCATTATGATTGCCCATCGCTTAAGGACAGTTCAGCAGGCTGACATCATTTATCTGCTGGAGAACGGATCCATCACGGATCAGGGCACCTACGCAGACCTGGTTGATAAGAACGAAGTATTTCGTAGCATGGCACATAGATGAATCTAGCAGGTTATTGAGAAACTCCTTGCGCGCAGAGAAATATCGTGACTGCAAGACTCACGGCCGCTTCCACCATGATCTCCGGCAGTTGAGGGAAAAGATGGATAGGCTACGTATACGGAAGGTTTTGAGGAAGCTGTTGAAGTCATAGCTAAGATGGCCAATTCTCCAGCTAGCATCAAATCCTTTACCAGCCAATCAGAGCAGGCGTTCAACTTGGGCGTTCAGGTGTGCCTGAGTGTAGATGTAGAGTGGTGTTCGCACATGCTCAGGCCGGACCCCAAGGCCGATAATCCGGGCGGGGGTGCGGCGAAGAAAAGGGAATCGTACCATCAGCCGGATGGTATAGGAAGGTACCAGAGGAGTCTTGCTATCCAGCACCTGTCTGATCACGCGGTTCTGGACGATCAGCTGGACTCGTTGAGTAATTGCGGTAGGCCAGGCACGGCGGGCTTGCACCTTGGCTAAATCCGGTCGGTCACTCGCCTATCGCGCAACGGGTGCGCCGATAAATTCGCCGCCGCCACTGCGTCCTGAATCGCCAAGTTAATCCCGAGTCTCCCGACAGGCGACATGGCATGGGCCGCATCACCGAGACAGAGGAGCCCGGGCCTATGCCACTGTCTCGACTTGCACCGTCAGCAGTTTGATCGGTTCCCAGCCTTGCAGCTCGCAAACGCGTTCTGCGGCAAACGGGGCTAGTTTCGCAACACTCTCGCGAAAGGCTGGGAGGCCTTGAGTCCTGGTCACGGCAGATGGAAATATCAGGATGGGTCTTGAGCTGGGATTCCAGCTGTTCGATGAGTAGCAGGTCCGCGCGGGAATAACTCGAGAAGACGGTCGCCATCTGAGATATCCCACGTAGAAAAGCGGAGCGGTACGATACCGCAAAGTGGAGTGCCGCTCAAGGCAGCACTATCACTGAAGATAGCCGGATGTGCTGTTGGAGCTTGAGCTCGATCGGCTCCAGAAGCCTGTAGCAGGCGAAGGAGGATCTTTTCCGCATGAGTTTCCCTCTTTCCGGTTCACGTGTGACCTGCACCTCGCAGAATTCTCCGCGCTGACTGCTCTCTCAGTGGAAATATCCAACAGATCCAGGGTAAGGTGTCATCTAATCGATTGGCACTGACCAGAGATCACCTATGTCATCACTACGACAACATAACAGCGGGCCGGATTCAGACGGTCCTGATGTTCCTGAACCATCCCATGCTGAGCGGGCCAAGACGCTGGTGTACTTGCAACAGACAGGCAGTCTTTCGACACTCTCACGCAAGCAGCCAGGCTGGCCCTTCGGGTCGGTGATGCCCTACGGGTTGGATGCTCAGGGGCAACCGGTCTTTCTGATCAGCACGATGGCGATGCATACGCAAAACCTCATGGGCGATCCACGTGCCAGCTTACTGGTGACTCCGCCTGAGAGCAGGATCGATCCACTTGGGGCAGCCAGGGTGACGCTGATGGGCTCCGTGACCAAGGTGCCGAAAGAGGAAAACGCCGCGGTTCGCGCCTGTTACCTGGAACGTCATACCAATGCCTCCTACTGGGTGGACTATCAGGATTTCAGTTTCTTCCGCATGGCTATCACGGAGATTTACTTTGTCGGAGGGTTTGGGTCGATGGGCTGGGTCACGTCGAACGACTATGCAGGGGCAGCCGTAGACCCGCTGGCGGATGACGCTGCGAGCCTGATTCGTGAGCTCAATACGGAGCAGGCAGGGACGCTGTTGCTGTTAGCTCGCGTCTTCGGCAATCCGGACGCGCAGCAGACAACGGTGACGGCACTGGATCGATTAGGGTTTCATCTTCGATTCACCACGCCTGACCGCATGCAGGGCGGACGAGTCGCCTTTCCCAGTCCTGTGCGCAACACGGCGGAGGTCAGAGCCGGTCTTGCTGGTTTGGCCGCGCAGGCGAACTCAGGGGAGCAAGCTCTGCATTCGTTGTAGGCGGCTCTTGCACAGGATTTTGTAAATATCAGCGGGATTGAGACACTCAACTCATCAGCACTTCACTAGAATAGGGACATGTATGGCCACGAACGATAAGCAGGTTATCTTTTCACTCGTCAATGTCGGGAAGGTCTATCCGCCGAAGAAGCAGGTGCTACGCGAGATCTACCTGGGCTTTTACTACGGCGCCAAGATCGGCGTGCTTGGCTTAAACGGCTCGGGCAAGAGCTCGCTGCTCAAGATCATCGCAGGCGTGGATCCAAACTACACGGGTGAGATTACGAGATCCAAAGGCTACAGCGTCGGCCTGCTGGAACAGGAACCGCAGCTGGATCCGAACAAGACCGTCAAGGAAGTGGTCGAGGAGGGGAAAGCCGAACTGGTTGCACTTATTTATGAGTACGAGGTTGTCAGCAACAAGATCGGTGAAGTTGGTCCCGATGAGATGGAAAAGCTGCTCGATAAACAGGCGCAGTTGCAAGAGAAGATCGAAGCCGCCAATGGATGGGAGTTGGAAAACCAGCTCGACCTTGCCATGGATGCGTTGCGCTGTCCGCCCGCTGATCAGAAGGTCGGGACACTATCGGGTGGAGAAAAACGCCGGGTGGCGCTCTGTCGACTGATGATCCAAGAGCCGGACATTCTGTTACTCGACGAGCCGACGAACCACCTCGATGCTGAATCGGTCCAGTGGCTTGAACAGCATCTACAACAGTACAAGGGCACCGTCATTGCGGTGACGCACGACCGATACTTCCTCGACAACGTGGCGGGATGGATTTTGGAATTGGACCGAGGCCACGGGATTCCGTTCCAGGGCAATTACAGTTCCTGGCTGGAGCAGAAGAAGGACCGATTGGAAAAAGAGGAGAAGGCGGAGTCGAAGCGGAAGAAAACGCTGGAGCATGAGTTGGAATGGATTCGCATGTCGCCGAAAGCCCGGCAATCGAAAGGTAAGGCGCGGTTGAACCGCTATGAGGAACTCGTCAATCAGAAACAGGACCAGGTGGCGGATGATCTGGAAATCTATATTCCGCCGGGACCGCGATTGGGCGATGTCGTGATTGAAGCCAACGGGATCAGCAAAGCCTTCGGCGACAACGTGCTCTACGAGAACGTGAATTTCAACCTGCCGAAGGGTGGCATCGTCGGCGTGGTCGGGCCGAACGGCGCCGGGAAGACCACGATGTTCAAGATGATCATCGGCAAGGAGAAGCCGGATGCAGGATCGATCAAGGTCGGTGAGACGGTCAAGCTTGGCTATGTCGATCAGGACCGGAGCCTCGACCCCACCAAGTCTGTGTACGACGTGATTTCGGAAGGCCAGGACACGATCAAGCTCGGGAAGGCGGAGATTAATGCCCGCGGCTACTGTGCCCGCTTCAACTTCGCCGGGACGGACCAGCAGAAGAAGGTGAAGGATCTCTCAGGCGGCGAACGCAATCGGGTGCATCTCGCGCGCATGCTGAAAGAGGGGGCGAATCTGATCATCCTCGACGAGCCGACGAACGATCTGGACGTGAATACCTTGCGGGCGTTGGAAGAAGGGCTGGAGAATTTCGCTGGCTGCGCGGTGATCAGCAGCCACGACCGTTGGTTCCTCGACCGGTTGGCCACTCACATTCTCGCTTTTGAAGGCGACAGCAAGGTCCTCTGGTTCGAAGGCAACTACAGCGACTATGAAGCGGATCGCAAGCGGCGTTTGGGCAAGGAAGCCGATCAACCGCATCGTATTCGATACCGGAAATTGACACGGCAGTAGGCCATCTTCCATGGCACCTCGTGTCATCATTACCGGGGCGGCGGGATTGATCGGGCAGTACTTCGTGAAGACCGCTGCTCGATGGGCGTCGGGCTGGGAGGTTCACGGGCTCACCCGCGCCGATCTCGATCTCACGGATTCCAGCTCGGTCGAGCGGACTTGGCGGTCCATCAAGCCTGATGCCGTCATCCACTGTGCGGCGCTGAGCCGAACGAAGGACTGCGAGCAAGATTCTCAGCTAGCCAGTCGCATTAATGTCGACGCGACGGCTCACCTGGCCGGCCTTTCCAAAGATATCCCATTTTTCTTTCTGTCGAGCGGCGAAGTGTTTGATGGCCGACGAGGCTGGTATCGGGAAGAAGATGAGGCCATCCCGATCAACATCTACGGCAAGACCAAGCTTCAAGCGGAACAGCTGGTGTTGCAGAATCCCAGCCATACCGTCGTTCGTATCGTCCTCACGGCCGGAATGTCCCAGAACGGTGATCGCAGTTTTGTCGAGGATATGTGCCGGACGGCCAGAAGCGGTCATCTCGTTACGCTCTTTAGCGATGAATTTCACTGTCCGTTACCGGCAGGCGCCATTGCGCGCGCGATCTGGGAACTTGCTGAGTTGCAGGCCCGGGGCCTCTATCATCTTGGCGGTCGGGAACGGCTCTCTCGCTGGGAAATTGGACAGGCGCTCTTGCGGTGGTACCCGGAACTTCAAGGCCATCTGAGTGAAGGATCTGCTCGCGCTCATGCCGGTGCACCGAGGCCTGCCGATCTCTCACTGAACTGTGAGAAACTCCAGGCACTCTTGTCGTTTCCCATCCCAGGGTTTCGAAGCTGGTTGACGGATCGGAAGCACGAAGGAATCGATGTATGGGATTATGACCCCAGTTTATCCTGAAACCTGAGGCATGATGGAACCAGAGAACGGCATGTTTATATCGGATCCGTTGCCTCTTGTCTTGGCAGCGTACCTCTTCATGACGGTCGTTATGGGGATGTTATGGATAGTGCAGAAAAAGATCAGAAACGCCGCGATTGGAGACGTAGGCTGGTGTTTTGGACTGATTCTCACCGTCCTGTGGTATGCCACGCAGGCGAGCGGCAGCTTTGAGCGAATCTTCCTACCTGTGATGTTGGTGACTCTCTATGCGGGCCGACTGGGGCTCCACATCTTGTTCAATCGCGTCATCGGAAAGGAAGAGGACGCTCGGTATCGGAGGCTGAGGCAGGAATGGGGTGAATCAGAATCGGCCAAGATGCTCGCCTACTTTCTTTTACAGGCACTGGCCGTCGCGGCTTTTTCACTTCCTTTTCTCGTGCTGATGTGGAATCCCCGTCCACCCTCTGCGTTGGTCGAACTCATCGGTCTGTTGATCTGGGGCGTGGCCGTGGCCGGTGAGGCAAGAGCCGATCGACAACTCGCCTATTTTCGTGCCGATCCACGGAATCAGGGTCGAGTCTGTCGCGAGGGCCTCTGGAATTACTCACGACATCCCAACTATTTCTTTGAATGGCTGCATTGGTGCTCCTATGTCGTGATGACGCTGGGAGCGCCCGGCTGGGTCTTCACCTGGATTGGACCGATTGGAATGGGGTTGGCCCTCTTCAAGATTTCCGGTATCCCACGGGTAGAGGCGCAGGCTCTTTCAAGCCGAGGTGAGGAGTATAAAGCGTATCAGGTCACGACCAATGCGTTTTTTCCATGGTTTTCTCGGTCGAGGTCGGACAAGTCAACTCAGGCATAGTTCTCAACTCCGCCGGCTGTCTCACCAACGTGTTGGATCTGTGCCTGCTGAGGCGAGGGCGGGCGACTCAAAATGTTCGACGAAGTCTGTCAGACGAGAGCGGTTGGCTTCGTCTATTCTGACGATTTCCCATCCGGCCGCTCGACCGTCGGACCAGCGTACGATAGCGGCATCGATGAGAACATTGTAAGACTGACTCCCATTCTGAAGCGTGATGTACACGGTCGTTTCGGTTCCGACGGCGACAGGATGTTGCCCCGTCGCGCGCCAGCCTGTGTCCGACAGATCCCAGACGATTCCATTCATCAGCGTGCCGGTGCCGAAGTAGCAGAACTGGCATTGAACGGGAGTTCGTAGCTTCTTTCGAACGGCATATGTTTTCATCGGATTCTCCCTTGGTTTATGTGATCAGTCTCACATCGTGTCCTCAGTCAACCTTAGTTGAAGGACGAAGATTCGCCATGACACAGAAGAAGGGGAGGTAAATGGGCAAAGGTAGGGCTCAGATTGTAAGTGAACGGAATAACTGATCAATATATGGTAGCGGCGAGAAGGCGTGCTGCCCAGGCTATTCCCTGTTTTTCAGTTCCTCCAGCCGAGACCTGGCAATTTCGGCCACTTTAGCCGAGGGGTAGCTATTCACCAATTCTTCGTAGAGCTGTTTGGCATGCGGTAGATTCCCTTGGTTTTCTTCAAAAGCGGCCGTTTCAAACAGCTCTGCAGCTTTCTGGTCAGAACACCCAAGCACTACCAAACAAAGGGCACATAGTAGGAGTCGCGCTTTCATCATCATAATCCTTTCTCGGCCTTTCTCCGTCGTGACAAGCCCGTGTCCTCGCGTGCCGATGCTTGTGTGGCAATGTGGTAGCGAGGTGAGGAGATCCCTTCGCTCCGACAATGCGGACAACGACTTGGTCGCGTCACTCTTGTGCGGTCCCGGAGCATAAATCCACACGCTAAGCACGAAGACGGGTCAAGTATAAATCGTCGTGAACGGTCCCGCGCCACCGTTTTTACCACATGAGTCAAGTGCTCCTCCACCTGCCGTTCTGGAAGACTGAGGATCCGGGCCAGTTGTTCACTGGTCATCGGAGTATCCGCCAGGATCTCAATGATACGCTGACGAGCGGTGCGTGCTGGAGGTAGCATGCTTGTATGGTAAGCACTCGAGTGAATAAATACCAGATGCCCGATACCAGGTAACCATGAAAAGTTTGATCGGTCCTAGCCCTTGCACATAACATAAAAGGTTGCACGTCCGTTCGCATTCTGTCAGAATCCGTCTCCGCACTGATTGTCACATCAGCATTATCCCATTGGGCTGGGTGCATCGCTCGGATTTTCAATCAACATTCTTCCAGCCCAGCATGCAATAAACGAGGAGGTTTTGGGCCATGAAGTTCCTCGCAGTCCATCCCGGTCCACTCATGTATACCAAGATTTACCTGCGCTTGGAGCCGCTCGGTCTCGAGATGGTGGCTCAGGCATGCCGTCAAGCAGGGCATGATGTTCGATTGATCGATCTGCAAGCAGACACCTGGAAAGACTATGAGGCGCTCATCAGAAGCTGGAAACCGGATGCCGTCGCCTTTGGGTGCAACTACTTGGCGAATGTGCCGGAGATCGTGGATCTCGCAAAGTTGACGAAACAGGAATTACCAAACTGCTTTGTCTTTGTCGGTGGGCATAGCGCTTCATTTGTAGCCAAAGATTTTTTGGAACACGGCAATGGGGCCATCGATTGCGTGCTCAAGGGCGAAGGAGAGGTTGCCGCTCCTAAATTGCTGATGGCGGTTGAACAGGACCGCAAGGCGATCACCAAAGTCCCGGGAGTGGTAACACTTGATGGGGAAGGACCACCACCACAATTCATCGAAAATCTGGATGATGTCCGTCCCGCACGCGATCTGCTCAGAAACCGGCACAAGTACTTCATTGGTGTGCTGGACCCTTGTGCGTCGGTCGAGTTTGCGCGAGGCTGTCCCTGGGATTGTTCTTTCTGCAGCGCCTGGACGTTTTATGGGCGCAGCTATCGTATGGTCAGTCCGGAGAAAGCCGTTGAGGAGTTAGAGCAGGTTCAAGAACCGGGCATTTTCCTGGTCGACGACGTCGCTTTCATCCAGGGCAAGCAGGGCATGGAGATCGGCGAAGCGGTGGCGCGGCGAGGAATTAAAAAACAGTATTATATGGAAACTCGCGGCGATGTCTTGCTGCGTAACAAGGAAGTTTTCCAATTTTGGAAGACGCTCGGACTCCAGTACATGTTCTTAGGCGTGGAGGCCATCGATGCAGAAGGCCTCAAGATGCATCGCAAGCGCATCTCGTTGGGCCAAAACTTCGAGGCGCTCGAATTCGCCCGGTCTCTCGGGATCACCGTCGCGATCAATCTTATCGCTGATCCGGACTGGGACCGGCAACGATTTGAGATCATCCGGCAGTGGTGCATGGAAATTCCCGAGATCGTGAATATCAGCGTCAATACTCCATACCCCGGCACCGAGAGTTGGCTTACGGAATCGCGCAAGCTCCACACCCGAGATTACCGCCTCTTTGACATTCAGCACGCGGTGATGCCGACCAAGATGCCGCTCCCTGAGTTTTATGCGGAACTGGTCAAGACTCAACAGGTGCTTAACAAGAAGCATTTGGGCTGGGCTGCTCTCAAGGGTACGGCAAAGATTGCGGCGGGGCATCTCATTCGGGGTCAGACCAACTTCATCAAGATGCTCTGGAAGTTCAACAGCGTCTACAATCCTGAGCTGCAGTTGGCGGATCACCGCCGTCCCGTGACCTATGAGATGGCACCGCCACCGGAGAAGAAAGACAAGATTGACCCGAAACAGTTATTTATTCTGCCTCCGAAAGGCCGTCAAGGCCGGGCGATTGATGACGCGACCGAGACGTTCGTCGATGAGACCCGCATGGGGACGGTGGTGTAATCTCGGCTCAGGGTGGGTCGTTCCGATCACAAACCAGCGGGTGCAGTTCCCATCTGATGGACGCTCGATGAGCGACGCCTCGTCGTAATGACTCCCAGACAAGAACTTTCCTTGGAGCCGTTGATGCGTTTCACTTCGGGGAGGAGGTTTCAGAACCATCCCCCTCCCGCAGTGTGAAGATCGCCACCTCCTGGTCACACATTCCGCCGAACGTGCTTCGAAGTGTCTTGGTTGCCACCACGCCGTTTTGCCCTACATAGGTCCAATCCTTCACAAGAATCATTTTCATAGGGTCGCTGCTGACTTCGGCCCGTCCACTGATGTAGTGAGAAGACCAAAAGGAATAGGGTTTGTGTTTATTGGGAACACATTTGTAGTAGATGTCAGCCGGCATACCCGTGGTGGTTTCCTGCCACATGCCAAGGATGCCGTAGAGCCGTTCGATCTTGGCTGAGCCTCCTTGCAATGCATTCGATTCACTCGGCGGCTCCTTGACGTGAATGATGAGATTGGTCGGTCATGTGTGGCAAAAAAAGTCTAGATATTCCCGCAGCCACTCCAATTGTTCAAGAGAAAATCGCCACCGGCATCGCCAGACTCTTCTAGTCCCGTCCGCATAAGAACCCATACTAAATGTTCCAGCAGCCGCAACTCATTGAAACCATAATAGCTATCGCGTATGGTTCGCGAACAGTAGCGGTGTGTTATACGGATACGAACTGGCAGATCCGATTCTTATGTAGATCGGCCTAAACACAGTTGGGCGCCTTCGGCAGAGCGGCACAGGTTGTGAATATCCATGATCTGATCGAGAAGGTTGTTCGCCTGCGAATCTTCTACGACCGAAATCTCCACACCGATTCGATACGCGGAAACGTCATCATCCTGTCCTCCGTAATTCACGCTCTCCTATCGGATCTGATCGAGGACGATCACTCAATCCGGAAGGGAGCCAACGGATTGCGATCCGGAAGATCCGGGCACACCGACTTCAATGGCGCGATCAACTCCGCGCTGCTGCTTGGAATAGTTCGGGAGTCAACAGCGAGAGGTCTCCATCTGTTGCGTGAGCTCAGAAATGAATTGGCGCACGGTGTCGCCCTAATGGGGGACGACGCAGAAGTCTCCCAACGTATTCAGGCAATCTCCGAAGCGTTGAGTGCTGTTCCGAACGATGAGCCGAAGTGGGTTCTCCACGGTGTTGCTATCAAGTTGATTCACGGCATTTGTTACGACTACGCGGAATCTCACGGCTCGAGCAGGGATACCGTGATTGCCGAATGGGAGCCAATCCGCAAACGAATCCTGAGCGAGGGAACCTGAAGACTCTCTCTGATTGAAACAACCTCCCAATAAAGCGTTGCAGCGGACCAGTAACAGCTCAAGAACAAAAATGGTCAGACCCCTTAACTTCCTTTATGGAAGAGCAAGCTGTTGCGTCGGCAGAAGCCCAACGACAAAAGCACCTCGATGACATTGAATGTCTAAGAGAATATGTCGTATAACCCCGGCCAACTCGAATGCGTGTGGAAGCGTCGTGCTTTGCGAATGTGAGTGGGTGCGCGCCTGACGGTGAGCCGCGAAGCGCTAAGGCGGCATGGGGCACAATCGCCATCTTGCAGGAGGCAGCGAGATCATGAGAGTTCAACCCTTTGTCTTGAGACCCGATCAGCATGAGCCCGCATTGAATGTAGTCGGAACACAGGTGACGGTGATGGCGTCCAATGCGGCGACGCAAAGCTACGGAATCACCTTGCAGCAGGGCAAGGAAGGAACAGGCCCTCCACCGCATCGCCACGGTTGGGACGAAGCGTTCTACGTTCTGAAAAGTGAGAATCACTTCCTCTGTGACGGGAACGTCTAGGACTGCAACGTGGGGACTCTCGTGCACATTCCCCGAGGAACCGTGCATGGCTTTCGCTACGGACGTGGCGGTGGTCAAATGCTCGAGATTACGGGAGCCGGCGCGTTAGCGGCTCAGATGTTCACGGCCATCGACCAGGAGATCCCCTCCGGACCGCCGGATGTTCCAAAGCTGCTCGATGTGCTCAAGCGCAATAGAGTCACGGTTGCGGTGTAATTGGGGGCACAGTGCGGTTCGGCCTGAGTCGGTCGAAGCGCAGGAGAACTCATGTAGTTCCATCTATGGATTGACAGGCTTGCCACGACAAACTTCTCGGATGCAGTGCTAATCAAGTTCGTTTGATCCCCATACTCTCACGGTTTTGCTCACCACCTGTTATACTAACTGATCTTTTTCGCTCACCCCGAGAATCGGCCGTCATGAATTCACCGCTCTGGGACGAATTCGCTGAGCTGGCGCTGAAACGCATTGCGGCATCCGGCGCCGAGTACGGCGACATACGCATTCAGGACAGCAGCACGGAACACATCGAAGGCGAAGATCGGCGAATTGCCTCGATCCGAGATGTCAGGGACACTGGGTTTGGTGTCCGCGTGCTTTATCACGGAGCCTGGGGTTTTGCCGCGAGCTCCATCCTGTCGCTGGAAGAAGTACCACGGGTGGCGGACCTGGCCGTCGAGATCGCCAAAGGGTCTGCATCGGTGGCCCTCGAGAAGGTGCGATTGGTACCGGAACCGGTTCATCGTGACCGCATCGTCACCCCTTGCCGAATCGATCCCTTCAACGTCCCGCTGGAGAAAAAAACTGATCTATTGCTGAATACGATGGAAACGCTCCAACGACAATCCGGTATCGCACGAAGCAGCGCGAGCCTGTGGGCTCGGCGAGACACAAAGGTATTCATCTCAACGGAGGGGTCACGCATAGAATGGGATCTGTTGGCGGGACAGGGCGAGTGTACGGCAATCGCATTGCATGAAGGCCGGTTTTCTTCTCGCAGCTTCAATACACCCCATCTTCGAAAAGGGTATGAACTGATCGACGAAGCAGATCTCTTGCGAGAAGCTTCGCGCGTGGCCGCCCAAGCGGTCGAAAAGGTGAAGGCTCCGGTGGTAGATGCGGGGGAATACGATCTTGTGCTTGATCCGGAGCATCTCTCGCTAACCATCCATGAGTCCTGCGGCCACCCGAGCGAATTGGATCGAGCCCTTGGCTACGAGGCCAATTACGCGGGGACCAGCTTTCTGACGCCGGACAAGCAGGGTAGTTTTCGGTATGGCTCGCCGGACGTAAGCTTGGTGGCCGATAACACCGAACCGGAAACCCTGGCTGCGACCGGCTACGATGACGACGGGGTGATATGTCAGCAATGGGACATCGTCCGGAACGGAGTGTTTGTCGGGTATTGTACGAACCGGGAGGTGGCGCCAAAGATCGGTGAGTCTCGTTCACGCGGCTCCAATCGGGCTGATGGATGGGGGAATATTCCGATGGTGCGTATCGCGAATATTGGACTTGAGTCAGGCTCAGCGACCGTCGATCAACTGATTGCCAACGTGAAGCACGGCATCTACATCGAAGGCCATGGGTCTTATAGCATTGATCAGCGCCGCTACAATTTCCAATTTGGCGGTGACGTGTTCTGGTTGATTGAAAACGGTAGGCGCACCCATATGCTGCGGGATGTGATCTACCATGGGATCACGCCGGAATTTTGGAATAGCTGTGACGGAGTGGCTGACCGATCATCTCGCCGTCGGTATGGATTCATTACGTGCGGAAAAGGGCAGCCAGGACAGTCCGGTTGGATGACCCACGCGGCTTCTCCGGCGAGGTTTCGCAAAATTCAGGTGATCAGAGGAGAGAGCTCCTCATGACTGTTGTGAACGACAAGGGGCTGAAGATGACCAGCCGCGATGAGTTTCGTTTTTTGAGCGAACTGGTCTTGACTCGCTCGTCCGCTGATCACACGATCGTCCGTCTTCGGGATCACCATGCCGGCACGACGAGGTTTGCCAATAATCAAGTGACTCAAAATGTCGACGCGAGACGGGGCTCACTGGCGGTGACGGTCGCCTTCGGAGGTCAGCAGGGGACTGCCAGCACGACGGATTTTACCGCCGGCGCGATTCAGGAGACGCTCGCTCGTGCCGAGCGCGTTGCCAAGGTTTCACCTGTAGACCCTGAATACCTTCCGCCTCCGGATCCATGCGTCTTCCCGATCAGGGACACTGCGAAACCGGAGACTATGGCGGCAGGGCCGTCGCGCCGTCTGGAGTACGCAAGCGAAGCGATCGGTCAGTGCCGGATGGAGAATCTTATGGGGGCGGGACTAGTCTCGTCCTCAGCGACAGCCGTTGGAATCGCTGCAGACAACGGGCTGTTTGGCTATGAACGTCGAGCGGATGCGAGTTTCAGTCTGACGGTCCACGCTGGTGATGCGACCGGGTGGAGCGCGGCTGCCCATCGATCGATCGATCACTTGAAGGTCCAGGAGCGCACGCTGGCGACGATCAGAAAAGCCAAACGTAGCCGAGATGTATGCGAGTTACCCGCAGGACGGTATCCCGTGATTCTTGAACCGGCTGCCGTGGCTGGACTATGGGCCTGGCTGATCCGATCCCTTGATGCCAAGTCTTATGTGAAGGGGACGAGCGCATTTGCGGACAAGCTCGGACGGGCGATCGTGGATGAACGTATCACGCTCCAGAACAGCCCGGACCATACGGACCTATTCGGCGAAGGTTTTTCTACTGACGGCTTGCCGAGTCTGCCATCGGTGTGGATCGATCACGGAACTTTAAAACAGCTGGCCTACGACCGATTCACGGCGAAGAGTCAGGGCGTGGCAGCTATCCCCACCCTGGAGGCGCCCATGTTGACTGTCGAGGGTCCCTCGCTTCACTCATCTCAGGATCTCATCAAAAGCACCGCGCGCGCCATTCTCGTGACGAATTTTTGGTATATCCGTCCCGTCAATCTCCGTAATCTCATGCTGACCGGGATGACGCGGGATGGGACATTTCTGATTGAAAACGGGGAGATTGTCTCAGCGGTGAAGAACTTTCGATTTCATGAGAGCCCGCTGCACGTATTTCAGCACATCGACCTATGGACTGCACCGATGGAGGCAGTGAACTCGGAGACCGGGAAGCTGCTGGTCCCGGCGATGGTCTTGCCCCAATTCCGGTTCTCCAGTGTGACCCGCTTCTAAGCTATTGTTAAAGAATACGAATGTATCAATATATTCGTATTCTTCCAGATAAAATGGTTGACTCTTGCGTCCTTCAGGAGTAAATAATTCATATACTTGAGGGAAGGAATTAGCCTATGGCCCCCCGATACAACCAAGAGCCGATCAACCTCATTCATCGAATTCCCTCACAGAAGCAGATAGACGAGGCCCGACCGGTCCCTCCCCCATACGGCCAATTTCTCCTCGAAGTTGGGGCCAAATGTTGGCGGACTGTAGGTGAGTTTCTCGCGCGGGTGACGCGATATGAGGATGAGACGCCGTCCTCCGTCCAGACCACAACTGGTCTACAAAACGGCCAGGCTCTTTCCGCTATGGCTCAGGCCTCTACGCAATCTGACCAGGCTGTTGAGTGTGTGAATAGCGAAACTGCGGTAGCGGTGCGAGTCAATGAAACGCACAATCCAGCTATTCAGGAAGGAGCCATCCCGCAACAGGGAATGGCCCCGACTGTGGTCCAGCCTGAAGTGATCTCTGAACTCCGATCGTTTCTCATTAGACAGCAAGATCAGATCGCATATCTCTCCAGCGAAATTGCTCAGTTGAAATCGTTGGTGGTTTCTCAACAACAGGTGCTTGTTCATCTCGGGCAGGAGCTAGAAACCGAAACCTTTCCTACGGTCGCGACGGGCATGGGTCCAAATCCGGCTAAGCGGGGACGAATTGCTCGGAAACACCCCACCCCAAAAGAAAAATCGCTTCCTCCCCAAGAATCTGAAAGCCAATCGCTCAATCTGTAGATCGCTGATTGCGGTGCAGGTGGACACCTTCCTCTAGCCAGGTCCAGGCTTGGTCTGTTAAAAAGCCGTTCATGATGACCCTTTGCCTCTTGGTGGGGAGTGCATTCTGGCTCAGTCTGTCCCTGGGCGATATTGTCCGTGGAGCTGAACCCTCTCTCCATCCGGTAGCACTCTATGACAATCTCGGCATTCTCCATCATCCAATTACAACCAGCTCCATAAAGGCGCAACAATACTTCGATCAAGGGTTAAGGATGGTCTATGCCTTTAATCACGAGGAGGCCATTCTAGCGTTTGAAGCCGCCTCTCGCATTGACCCCACTGCAGCCATGGCCTACTGGGGGGTGGCTCTCGCATTAGGGCCAAATATCAATACGGCTATGAATAAAGCAGACGAGCGACGCGCGTGGGAGGCCGTCCAGAAGGCCAAATCCCAGAGCGCTCACGTGAGTGCTGCCGAACAGGCCTACATCGACGCGATCAGTAAGCGGTATAGCCAAAAATCACAGCCACGGGGACCTCTCGATACAGCTTATGCGGCGGCGATGCGAGGGGTATGGCGCCAGTTTCCTGACGACCCAGATGCTGGAGTCCTATTTGCAGAAGCCTTGATGGATCTCCGGCCATGGGATCTATGGACAGCTGGCGGACAACCTAGGCCCGGTACCGATGAAATCGTGTCGACATTGGAATCGATTCTCACGAGGTTCCCGGATCATCCTGGAGCCTGCCACTACTACATTCATAGTGTGGAAGCCTCGCCGAAGCCGGAACGGGCGCTGGATTGCGCGGAACGACTACCCGGCCTCATGCCGGGCGCTGGTCATATAGTCCACATGCCCGCTCATATCTACATGCGACTTGGTCGGTACCATGACGCCGCTGAGCGGAATGCGCATGCGGCGCACGTCGATGAGGACTATTTGGCTAAACGGAAGCCAAACGGCGACTATGCGGACGGCTACTATACACACAATCTACGCTTTCTCTGGGCTTCCTTGTTGATGGAGGGAAGAAAAACGGAGGCCTTAACGGTGGCGCGGCAATTGACCAAGACGATTACCGAACAAGAGGCGCAAAAGGATACGTGGAAAGAGTTCTATCTTCCTGCCCCACTGTGGTCAACGATCCGATTCGGCCAATGGGATGTCCTTCTTCGCGAGCTGCCACCTCCCAAGACGTTGCGGTTGCAGCAGGCCATGTGGAGATTGGGAAGAGGCATGGCGCTGTCGGCGTCTGGTCGCTTGCCGGGAGCCGAGGGGGAACACTTTGTCCTGGCTGGTTTGGCCAAACGAATAGGACGTGATCGGACTGTAGAGGAGAAAACAGAACGAGCGTTGGTAAAGATCGCCGAGCGACTGCTGGCTGGGGAAATCGCGATGCATGCCAATAAGCTGGATGAGGCGATCACCTCGCTCTCGGAGGCGCTGAAGCTTGAGGACGCTCTGCCCTACAGCGAGCCACCCTTGTGGCCGATTCCAATTCGGCACTATCTGGGCGCGCTCCTATTGAAATCCGGGCAATTCAGCCGTGCCGAATCGGTCTATCGGGCAGATCTGGGGAAGAATCCACAGAACGGCTGGGCGTACTATGGGCTACTGCAATGCCTTCGCGCTCAACAGAAAGGGCGGGAGGCGGTGAGGATTGAAGAGCAATTCAAGAAGGCATGGGCGCACGCGGATGTGACGCTCACATCCTCTCGCTTTTGAAAGATTGGGCGAGTCTGGTAGGAGGGGATCATGCGGTTTGTGGTAGGTGTCATGGGGCCGGCTAAAGCTCCAAAACGAGATCTGGACAATGCACGGGTCCTTGGGGAATTTATTGCGCGACGTGGCTGGGTCGTCTTGACTGGCGGGCGTGACGTCGGTGTGATGGATGCCGCATGCGAAGGCGCGAAGCGAGTCGGCGGTAGCCTGACTATTGGGGTTTTGCCGACAGCCAAAGATAAGGTGTCGCGCCATGTGGATGTGGCGATCATCACGGAAATGGGAAGTGGACGCAACAACATCAATGTGTTGTCCAGCCATGTCGTGGTGGTGTGCGGATTAACGGGCTCGGGTACCGTTTCAGAGGTTGCACTTGCAGTGAAGGCGGGCAAGCCAGTCATTCTGGTCGCCGCCTCTCCTGCCGACGTGGCCTTCTTCCGCAAACTCGACAAGCGACTCGTCAATGCTGCTGGGTCACCAGAAGAGGCTATCGAGCTTATCATGAAGCTCATGGACGGGCGTTCGCGCCGAGCGCGTCGTGTCGAGCAAGATCGGTACACGTATCTTCCTGTGTGACGGCTCACGCATTCGCGTCCGGGCCAGCCTACATGGCTTCCCCATACATGACATCGAGCACCACAACTGAACCGCTCTCGTAGTAGGATGTAAGAACCGTCTCGCCTAGACGACGATAGAGAAGGAGGAAGCAACTATGGCAACCTATCAACGGCTGACACTCCTTATGGTCAATTTGCTGATCTGTGTGACTTTAGTCGCGTGGTCTCCGAATAACGTTCTGGGCGCACCAGCATCCGGCAAAGCCTACTTCGCGGGAGGCTGCTTCTGGTGCATGGAAGAGGTATTCGAACAGGTTGAGGGAGTGTTGTCGGTAGCCTCCGGTTACATGGGGGGAACCGTCGCCAATCCCACCTATGAACAGGTGTCGGCCGGACGCACAGGCCATGCTGAAGCCATCGAAGTAATCTATGACCCCGCCAAGGTCAGCTATCAACAGCTGTTAGAGGCCTTTTGGCGCAACATCGACCCCATCACGCCCAACGCCCAGTTCTGTGATCATGGTAGTCAATACCGGTCAGCGGTGTTTTATACCTCGGAAGAAGAAAAACGACTTGCGGAGGCATCCAAAACGGCCATCGAACAGACTAAGCAATTTCCTGCGCCGATCGTGACTGAGCTGGTCCCGGCGACGACCTTCTACATGGCCGAAAACTATCATCAGGATTATTACAAGAAGAACCCGTTTCGGTATAAGTACTACAAGTACAGCTGCGGTCGCGCGAAGCGGTTAGAAGCGCTGTGGGGGAAGTCGTAGAGCGATGACCAGGTATCGCGCCGGTCAGCGAGACGTTAACTAAGGTCCCGGCAGTATCGGTGTTCGGGGTGAAGGCCGTGATCGTTGGAGCGCCGACTCTACTGGTGTTGCGGGTGATGCAGAGCAGACCATATCTCCACTCTCAATGCCTGCTACCGAACCACTTGATATGCATACACAATCACAACGGCCCAGATGACATTCAAAATTATGCAAAACGACAGAAACAGACGTCCTAGTGACTTATACTTTTTGAATTCTATCTCATATGTAGAAGTCGTCTCCCACAAGTGTCAGCGTGATTCAACAAACCCTCGTGTCTGTTCATCGAGTTTCGACAGCAACCAAATAGACACTCCCACAAAAGCGAGGAATACGCTCGCGTTCCAGAGGGGAAACTTCTCAACAACCCTACTCAGAACGTCCACGATGCCATCATCAAGGTTTTATAAACGAAATGAATCCAGAGGTCGCAGCTCCAATAAGAGCGTTACCGAGTGGGTCAAACAGAAATAGCGTGCTAATAGCCCCGCCGTTCTCTCACCCGCTTTCTACCGCAACAGCGGGATTGTAGCTTCAATGGAGACGCGGCAAGAGAGAGAAATATGCAGATCAAGCAAGTCCAGCGTATCCACCGCCGGTATTTCCGGAACTCTTTCTCATAGGTTGACTTTCCTTCCCACTGAGACTGTGACACCTCAACAATCCTATATGCCTCTGCATCAAGTCTCGTGAGCGTCCAGATCATGTACGCCCCCATGATGAGCCATCCGGCAGTTTTCCATTCAGGACGTAGATACATCGACTTGCCTTATGGAGACCGGAGTGTTGAGTCCTTGTTGAAATAGACCGGCTCCGGTGCGAATCACCCATATATGGGGTCGTACATGCGCATGGACTTATTGACGCTCTGCCAGCTGCTTATATGCGGCTGCCAATCGCATCAAGCTTCGATGGAGAAGACTCTGTCGTTAAGCCGCAATTGAGGCGGAGTGATCCTAGAGCCTGACCTTCATGATGAGGTTTCTCAGCCGTTCGCGCTGGGCCAGGCGGATGCTGGTGAACTCCAGGCCAAACTCCTTGCCGTCGATCCACCGAACAATGGCCTGGTCGATTCGGAGGGGCCACTTAAAGTCCGAAAGAAACAGCGACAGTTTCAACACCATCCCGATCTTGACCTCAACCGATGATTCGACTCTGCATCCGTTCGTCGACACATCCAGGACGGTCGCTTCACCCTCAAAGTCGTCATCGCCGAAGAAAAACATGGGGCAGGAATGGGCAATCCTTCTACCGCGCCGGTTTTGTAGGTCCGCCGTATTGTCCTGAGGATCAAGAGGGTGCTTGCCCGATGGCCTAAGTGTCATGCTTCTGGTCCTTTCCTATGAAGCACGATCGAGCGAGCCGAATGCGCACCACCTGTCAGCTGTAACACTAAACCATTCATCGTAAGGTCGCATGCGTATAGTCTAAACGATGAGATCATCCCGGCAAAGAAAACTGTGCTTTTGCACCGAACAGGCGTGAGTCCTTGTCCATCAGTAATCGAGGACGTGATGGTGGCTTGACGAAGACCGAGCTCTCTGCGACAAAGGGGTCTTACAAGGAGGACGCATCGTGAGACGAACGGTCAGTCGACGGATGGCGGATCTCGCACAATCGGAAATTCGTGCGATGACCCAGGCCTGCGTGAATCTGAAGGGTCTCAATATGGCGCAAGGGGTCTGTGATACACCGGTTCCACCGATCGTCCTTGAAGGAGCCGAGAAGGCGATCAGAGACGGGTATAACGTCTACACACGTTTCGATGGCTTGCCGGAATTACGGCAGGCCATCGCCGATAAGCTGGCGTACTATAACGGTATCCACGCCGACCCTGAAACGGAGGTGACGGTCAGCGCCGGAGCGACGGGTGCCTTTCACTGTGCCTGTGCAGCATTGCTCAATCCGGGCGATGAAGTCATCCTATTCGAGCCGTATTATCAATACCATATCAGCGCTCTTGCCGCTGTTGAGGTGGTTCCCGTGGTTGTTCATATGCAGCCGCCGGACTGGACCTATTCTCTGGCTCAGCTTGAACAAGTCGTGACCCAGAAAACCAAGGCGATCATCGTCAATTCGCCGGGTAATCCCTCCGGCAAGGTATTGAGCCGACCGGAGTTAGAGACGCTTGCCGAGCTGGCGTGCCGACATGATCTGTTCGTCTTTACGGATGAGATATACGAATACTTTCTTTATGACGGGCGAACCCATGTGAGCATGGCGACGTTACCGGACATGGCTGAGCGCACGATAACCATCGGCGGATATTCTAAGACGTTCAGTGTAACGGGCTGGCGGATCGGGTACAGTGTGGCAGCCAAGCCATGGGCTGGCGCTATTGGCGCGATGAACGATCTCCTCTACGTCTGTGCTCCAGGGCCGCTTCAAATCGGGGTGGCTCGTGGTATCAGGCACCTTCCCGACAGTTTCTACACGATCTTGGCTCGCGACTATCAAGACAAGCGGAACCGGTTCTGCAGCGCGCTGGCCAAAGCGGGGCTGACTCCGTCCATCCCACAAGGAGCCTATTACGTGTTGGCCGACGTTTCTCGACTTCCAGGCAATACAGGGAAAGCTCGTGCGATGTACCTGCTGGAAAGAACCGGTGTCGCAGGTGTGCCGGGAGAGGCCTTTTTGTCCGGCAAAGCAGGAGCCAACTTCATTCGCTTCAGCTATGCGAAGACGGACTCCGATCTCGAAGAAGCTTGTCGTCGGTTGACTCAAAGCAGTATCTAGTCCCTGATGACAGCGGTTCATTCACCCTTGCTTGAATGAACCGCTCGTGTTATGAACTCAACTATGAACCTGGCTCTCGTTTCCGTGGCTGGGCTGGCCTCTGCACTGAGCATCACAGGATGTGGACACCAGTTACCACCTCATGTTCCTGTCCCGAGTACCCTTCCTGCGGATGATCGCTCGATCCTGGCGGGGGAATGGGAATATGAAGACGGCGGCGCAGTTGTGTTACGGCTCGATGCCCAGGGCAACGGGACCTATGCCTATAAGGATGGACAGTTCGAAACCCATCAATTCGGTGGAGGGAAATGGGCTGGCAAATGGTACCAAAAAGAAAACGACCGGGAAGGGGGCTTCTTCGTTCACCTCTCAGGTGACTATGCCGAAGGCAATGGAACTTGGTGGTACGACCGGATTGGAAACAATACCACACCATCCGAAAAAGGGGGCACCTTCCATTTAAGTAGAAGAACGTCCGTCACCAGTCTCAGTGACACACCTCCCCCGCCTTGACTCAACACAGTAAGCCATTACTCTACATTGTCCATTCCCACTTGGGTTAGGAGTGTGAGCCTTTGCCTCAAGGGTTCGGGACATCGCGCACTAATGGCAATCGTCCCCTGATAACGAGGCTCGGTCTGGTTGAAGGCTAGAGCACGTCCACTCCCATCGCAGACACCACCACCACTTTCCTCGATGAGGAGCGCTCCGGCCGCGACATCCCACTCATTCTCCCGTTCGAGGGTGGCTAGTCCCTGAATGCGTCCGCTGGCGGTAAGGGCAAGTGCCCACGCGATCGAACGCATCGGACGGCTGTTCACTATCCCATCAAGCGACGGAAAGCGACCTCTCTGTTGTTCCCATGGGCTCATGGCGATGACAGGCTGCTGATCGCCGTGGATCGCGGGTGCCGTGACCGAATCGGCATTGAGATGGAGGCCGCCTCCTCGGATCGCCGTGTACAGCTCATCCACCGAAGGGTTGAAAACGGCGGCCACAATGGGCTGGCCCTGCTCAATGAGCGCTACGGAGATACAGAACTCCGGCTCGCCATTGATGAACGCCTTCGTCCCATCGATCGGGTCTACCACCCAGACTCGCGTTCTCCGAAGTCGGTCGAGATCATCCGGTGATTCTTCTGATAGCCATCCATCGTCAGGAAAGGTCGACCGAAGGCGTGATTGGAGAATCTGATTTACGGCCAGGTCGGCGGAGGTAACCGGGGAATGATCAGCTTTTTGCACCGTGTCGAACCCATTGACGGCCATGCGCAAGGCCTCTGTACCGGCCGCTCGAATCGCCGCGGTAAGGACGTCGAGTTCGTAATGCCATACCATGGAAGAAGAGTAGCAAGCCTGGGGGAAGAAGAAAAGGAATGATCGCCTCACGAACTTGACCTGAATGACGAATCTGCGTACAAGCACCATACGATGAAACTGATGCAGAAACGCTCAAGGAAGAAAGGACTGTCCCCTGGCACGCTTATCCACATCGGTGAGAAGCGAACAGAGGCTGTCGCCGTTACCCTATTTAACTACTCCGTTACCCACTGTGATGAACACCCCATCCACGATGTGAACGAGCTTCGTCCGCCTTCGGACGAAACTGTGACCTGGGTGGATGTTGATGGAGTGCACAAGACCGATGTGTTGGAAGCATTCGGAAAACACTTCGGTCTCCACCCGCTACTACTGGAAGACATTGCCAATACTGATCAGCGGCCCAAGCTCGACGATTACGACACCTATCTCTTTCTCGTCATGAAGATGCTTACGGCTTCAGATCGAGGCGACATATTGGTCGAACAGATCAGTTTCGTTCTGGGGCGAAATTACGTTCTCTCGTTTCAGGAGAACGGAACCGATGTCTTCTTGTCCGTCCGGGATCGACTTCGGGTTGGAAAAGGACGCCTTCGACATAACGGATCGGACTATCTTGTGTATGCCCTCATTGATGCCGTCGTGGACCAATATTTCGAGGTGCTTGAAATGTTAGGCGAGCGGATTGAATCGATGCAAGAGCGCCTGATGGCTGATCCCAGGCCCGAAACACTCAAGGACATTCATGCCCTGAAACGTCAGCTCTTGTTCGTGCGGCGAGCCGTGTGGCCTTTGCGAGAAGCGATCAACAATCTGTCACGGTCGGAATGCCCCTTCTTACATGAGCCGACCAAGGTCTTTTTCCGAGACGTCTACGATCATGTGGTGCAGATCGTGGACACCATCGAGACATTGCGAGAAATGGTCTCGGCGAGTCTCGACATTTATCTCTCCAGCGTGAGCTACCGTCTGAATTCGGTCATGCGAGTGTTGACGGTGATTACCACGATTTTCATGCCGCTGAGTTTTATTGCCGGTATCTATGGGATGAATTTCGAATACATGCCTGAGCTGAAATGGCCCTGGGGGTACCCCATGGCTCTCGGGATCATGGGATTGGTGGCCGCTACCATGCTCCTAGGGTTTCGCTGGAAGAAGTGGCTTTAGGCGAGTAATCAGGACCGCATTCTTGAAGGTCTACCTTATCCACGAAATAGACAGCATCGCCGAAACAGTTAGTCGGAATGTAGCGGCACTTCTTGGAGTGCCAATGACGTGCTTTCCCTACACTCTTGACAGTTGAGTTGCACCTTTATCGTCCCAGGCTACGAGCGATCAGTAAAGAGCCAAGGAGCTTCAGCCTTTCGGCGAGTTTCATAGGCCGTGATCGCGCTCTCATGTTGGAGAGTGAGGCCGATTGCGTCAAGCCCTCGATACAGACAATCTTTACGAAATGGATCAATCTCGAACCGATACGTGACTTCCTTGGGCGTGGTTACTGTTTGACGATCCAGGTCTACGGTGAGCTGATATCCCTCGGTGTCGACCACTTCTTTCAGCAGCACGAGCACCTCTTCCGCTTTCAATACCACCGGGAGGATCCCATTCTGAAAACAGTTGTTATAGAAAATGTCGGCAAAACTTGGAGCGATCAGACATCGAAATCCCTGATCCAACAGAGCCCACGGTGCGTGCTCACGCGACGAGCCGCAGCCGAAGTTGTCGCGAGTCAAAAGGATGGTCGCGCCCTGATACCTCGGTTCGTTCAGGAAGAACGATGGATCAGGAGAACCGTCCGGCCGCTTCCGCCAATCGAAAAATAGGCCCTCACGCAAGCCTGTGCGTTTGATGGTTTTCAGAAACTGTTTAGGAATCACTTGGTCGGTGTCGACGTTGACACGATCCAATGGAGCGACAAGACCGGTCAGTATCGTGAAAGGTTTCATGTGGGTATTCCCTTATATCGATAGACGAATGTGCAGTGGAGACTCTTGAAGGATTAAGACCAATGTCTGATATCGACAAAGTGGCCCTCAATCGCCGCAGCGACCGCCATGGCCGGTGACACCAAATGAGTTCGGCCCCCTGCCCCCTGTCGGCCTTCGAAATTGCGATTACTTGTAGAGGCACAGCGCTCGCCAGGCTTAAGCACATCGGCATTCATCGCCAGACACATGCTGCATCCCGCCTCCCGCCACTCAAACCCCGCTTCACGAAACACGTGATCAAGCCCCTCTGTCTCTGCCTGCTGTTTCACGAGACCCGAGCCAGGCACCACCATGGCCTGCACGGTCTTCGAGACCTTCTTGCCCTTGGCAAAGCTGGCAGCAAGGCGAAGATCTTCAATTCGAGAATTGGTGCAGGAGCCGATGAACACTTTATCAATCTTGATATCGGTGATCGGCATATTTGGGGAAAGTCCCATATAGGATAAAGCCCGTTCGGTGGCGTCCCTTGATTTCTCGTCAACCATCGTTCGTGGATCTGGTACATGTTCATCTACACCGCTCACCATGCCCGGACTCGTTCCCCAGCTGACCTGAGGGGCGATGCGTTCGGCTTGTAGAGTAACGGTTGCATCATACTTGGCATCAAGATCAGTCTTGAGGTCTCGCCATGCCTGGACGGCTTGTTCAAATAGATCTCCCTTTGGAGCGAGTGGACGCCCTTTGATATAAGCAATCGTCTTGTCATCGGGCGCGACCATGCCAGCACGAGCTCCGCCCTCGATTGACATGTTGCAGAGGGTCATGCGGCCTTCCATGCTCAGCGAACGAATCGCGGCGCCGGTATACTCAATCACATAGCCGGTCCCACCTGCCGTACCGATCTTTCCTATGATCGCCAGAATAATGTCCTTGGCTGAACAACGATCTGAAAGCACCCCATCGACCCGGATCTCCATTGTCTTTGGCCGATTTTGCACCAAACATTGAGTGGCCAATACATGTTCCACTTCACTGGTCCCGATTCCGAATGCCAAGGCGCCAAACGCTCCATGGGTGGATGTGTGCGAATCACCGCACACGATCGTGGTGCCGGGGAGGGTAAAACCCTGTTCGGGGCCGATGACATGAACAATGCCCTGACGGATGTCACTCATGTTGAACAGTGCAATCCGAAACTGGTTGCAATTATCTTCCAGGGTTTGAATCTGAAGAGCGCTCACTTGATCTATAATTCCAAGACGCCGGTCTGTGGTCGGGACATTGTGATCGGGCACAGCGAGTGTGGCTGTAGGTCGTCGCGGGTATCGTCCGGCGAGCCTCAACCCTTCAAACGCTTGAGGGGAAGTCACTTCATGCACTAACTGGCGATCGATATAAAGCAACGTTGTCCCATCGGATTCAGCCCGAACGACGTGCGAGTCCCAAATCTTATCAAACAATGTTTTGGCGGCCATCATAACTCCTGCAGGTTTTGGTAAGAATGAGGGTACATTATACAGAGAAGGACCATGCGGTTGACAAGGCATCTGTGAGCCTTGTCCCGTCTTGCAAGACGTGCTACCACAACGCGCATGAGTCTCACACGGTGGAACCAACCCCACATCATGCAGTGGAGTCAGCGACTACTGGACAGCTATTGTCGTTGGACAGGACTGGAACTGATCGAACGAATAGGAGGCAGGAGACAGCAGGCACGCACGTTGTTCGAGGCTCCCTTTGTCGTCGTCTCGCATGGAGTAGAGCCGGATCCAATCTTAAATTACGGGAACCAAACGGCGTTGAATCTGTGGGAATTCTCCTGGGATCAATTCATTAAGACGCCATCGCGACTCACGGCCGAGCCGGATGACCGCGCCGAGCGAGGACGTATGTTGGAGCAGGCGAGGGTGAATGGCTACTTTGATGGATATCGTGGGGTCAGAATTTCTTCGACGGGCCGGCGCTTTCTCGTTGAGCAGGCGTTGATCTGGACCGTTATCGATTTGTCTGGAAGACCGATCGGTCAGGCAGCGACTTTCTCACATTGGTCAATGGTAGCGTGAGTCAAAAGGGAAAATACACTTCGACTCCTCCATACCCGCCACTATGGAACGAGGTACTATTCTGATACCCACCTTTGACCAAAAAGAAAACCTTACTGATCGGCACCTCCAAGATTGGGCCTGTCTGTACCGCACGAAATTCTCCGTTACCCATTCCGGCAATATCCCACCCAGCGTAGAGGGGACAGCAACCTCGATCGGACTTGTAGGTCAGTAATTTCCCACGCAGACGGCCCCAGAAAAAATTGTCGAGATCGGCATAGGACCCTATCGCATGGAGGCTGCCTTTCTCATGCCAGTACAGCGCTTCAATTTGTCCGAAGACTCCGACCTGATGATCGACCCTAGAACTTGTGTTCAACCGGTCTTCCTCGATTCGGCGCAGTTGCGGACCCGCAAGTGCCATGAAAGTCCACCTGCCGAGTGACTGTGAAATCCCGAGAGAGGGGACGACGAACTGCACGTTGGCATCCAACAGTTGCCCATTGCTTTTGAAGCTATATCCAAGACCAGCCGTCATCGCCTGCGCAAAAATGGTTGTTCCATCTGACATTAGCAAGATCGGTGTCCGGACGCCCAAATAACCGAAATATTGACTCTTATTGTCAATCTGAAACCCGGTGAACACATCTCCTGCCTGTGTACGACCCGGTAGGATTGTCAGGACAAGTGTTGCCAGTAGGAGTGATATATATCGAGCCATTAGTTTTCCCCTTCTAGCCGGAGTCAACGCGAAACCGATCAACGGTGTGGCGGCCTAATGAGCGATACCAGACCTCAATGGCCATCGCGTTAAGCTTGTCGAACTTGATATAGAATAGTGCACACCACAGATAATCAGGAGAAAAATCAGAAAATAGGACGGCACATCCGTCGTAGGACAAGTCTCGAGTGGCTCTCTTCCGGGTCCTATCATTAGCGAGGATCCTGTACGCTGTATGTGGCTGATCGGGGGATAAGTCGCGGATCGTGGATTGGAGCAACAGGATAATCTGATTAAGATGCGTATCCCGTGCAACTGTCTTCTCGGCCGCGAGTATTGACCAGATGCACGGTCCATTCGAAGGAGTGAGGCCAGGGCATTATTTCCAAGACTCTGGCATTTCTCTCGGTGGGTAAGTTGGTGACCTGGATCAGATACAAGCGCCTTTCCCGCCTGATCTGTTGCTCATGAGTTACACGATTGGCCTTCTTGACAGGTGATCCATCGGACTGAGTCGATTTAGTGGTCGGTGAATCAAGTCGAGCAAAAAGTATCGCAGCATGGCGGGCAATTGTTGGGCACGATATTGCTTACGACTGTCTCCAGTGCTTCTGGTGCAATTCTCTCCAGTGCTGTTCACCTCTTTCGATACTCTCGACTCTGAAACGAACACAGCTCGTGCGTAGGCGGTGCATAACCGATACAGGACTGACTTTAAGGGTGATACGAGGCAGTTCCAATAGAGCTCCGACTAACGACCCTTTCGGAACTGAAGGGAAGAGGACACTCACGCCGGTGAAGGACATATCTTCCAACTTGCCGGACAGCAAGGACGTCGCAGTATTTAACCGACAAGAGGTCTCGTGAGAGACTCGCAGCATCCGGCGCCGTTCCCAGGTGAAGGACCTCCATGGAGTGGTAAGAGCATACAACAGTGATCGTAGACTGCTAGCTATACCGGGTTGGAATTGATAAGTCGCTTCCCAGGACGCAGGATCACCAAAAATCTTATCAACGAGCACCTCTCTCGTTGCCTCATCAAGTTCTTGGAACTGAACCCCGGCTCCCACGTCACCGGATGGCAACCGTTCCTGTCTAATGATTCGGCCAGATAATCGTACGATCGTGCCCTGAGAGGACGTCAAAAGGAGGGTCACGTTGTCCCGGGCAGTAAATACGGGGTGTTCGAGTGATAATGCGACGCCGTGTTCATTAATGTTGAGAATGTGCGCGGCGACGGAGTTGTCATCTAGAAACAACTCGCTCGCAAAATCTCGATTAAGTCGGAACGCCTGTCGGCCTTGCGCTTGTTCGCTGGCGACGAACATTGCTATCGTCAACAGCAAGAGATTGACGGATCCCCAAAAAAGGCTGACTGGGAGACCTGGATCTCCAGTGCCGTTGCGAAAGTTCTGAATCCCCAATGCCAAACCTACGACCAACAATCCGAACGTCAACAAGTGCGGCCAGGCCAAAGTCAATTCAGCAGACGTGTTTCTTCCAATCCGTTGCCCTTTCGGTGTCACCTCGAAGGCGCGCTCTGTCCGGGGCGTGACAAGGGCCTTCAGCGCTACCCAGGTGAGCGCGAAGCACATGGCGATTTCATAGATGTCTGACCAGAATGGGTTGCGCGAGCCACGGCTTACCGGACGCATGACTAGTGCTGATGCGATGTAGAAAGAAAAGAAATGAAGGCCAAGCAGTACGACATTGGCATGGATTGGTGGTGTCTGGAACAAAAGACTAGAAAGCGGAGCGACCAGACAAATGACGCGAGGAAGACCGAAAAAGAAGTAGAAGATCGACCCGAAATAATCCAGTCGCTGTGACAAGGTCAGACCACGTTTGGTGAGGGGGTTGTCACGGAGGAGTACCTGAATGCAACCCATGGCCCACCGCTTTCGCTGCTTGAGATAACCCTCAAACGTCTCCGGCATCAGACCAGCAGACAGCACACGATTGAGGTAGCAGGATGTGTACCCCTTCGCATGCAGGTTCATACTAGTATGGATATCTTCGGTGATAGTCTGAGTTTGGAAGCCACCAATCTCCTCAAGGGGTTGTCGTCGGAAGAGCCCACCGCTGCCGGCGAAGAAGGCGCTGTTATGCGCGTCTCTCCCTGCTTGTAAGGAGCGGAAGAACAATGCCTGCTCGTTCTTGACGAGATCACCTACTCGCAGATTTCTTTGAAAAATGTCGGGATTGTAGAAGTGATGGGGAGTCTGAACGATGGCTACTTTTGCGTCATCAAAGAATCCGACAGTCTCCTTCAGAAATGCACGAGCAGGGATATGGTCAACATCGAACACGGCAATGAGGTCGCCGTCGGTCAAGCGAAGAGCATGGTTGAGGTTTCCCGCCTTGGCATGGCGGGGATGATCCGGGCGTCTAATATAGCCGCATCCCAGTGCGGTCGCCATCTTTTTGGCTTCAAGGCGACGGCCATCATCGAGAACGTACACATTGAATCGATCTCGGGGATATTCCAGCGATAGACAGCCCATCAACGTTTGCCGCAAGAGCGACAGCGGTTCATCCACGACTGTGACCATGATGTCGACGGTCGGGTAATTCGTGATCGGTGCCGGTTGACGGTCGGTCGGTGACCAGGATTGATAGGTAAAGAAGCAAAATTGACAGAGTCCATACAGTTCGGCGAGATAGACAGTCCATCCGATGACGAGGCTGCTCATGTCGTCGGTGGGTATTGTGTAGAGTGCTCGCCAAACCATGTAACGGATGTACAAGAGGAGACTCAGAGTCAGGACCCACCGACGCCCTTGGTCTTTCTTGAGGAGGAGCCCTATGGTCAAGAGCGCCAGAGCGGAAATTCCTGCAGTGATAGGAGTGTCGAAAAAGTTGTCTATCAGCGTCATATTGAATGTGTTCCGGAGGGAAACTTCCTAACCATCGTCTTGATGGGTACCACCCTATTACGGGATCGCTGGTCGGCCTAGCCCTACGAATGTGGAGCAGCCTTTCGAGGGATGCAGACAAACGTATTGAGCAAATTGGGAGTTCGTTTCTCTAGACAGAATGAGGCGGTTCGCTTAAAAGGGGGGTCAAGTCCAAAGCTCGAGTGGGCTGTGGTTGGCGATGCCTTGGAGCAGGTCTTGTGTCGAAAGGATGCCGACTAGATGGCGAGCATTGTCCAAAATGGGAACTGCATGAATTTGTTCATCGAGCATGACACGAACAACTTCTCGAATCTCCGTAATGGGAGTTGAAGAGATAACTCTGGAGGTCATGATCTCGGCTAGTCGCCTTGCAGAAGCTTGTCTACTATCACCAGCGGTGACCAACTCAGGTACGTGCCGCAGCAGATCACGATGGGATACCATTCCCACCAGAGTGCCATGCAGGGAAGTGATGGGGATATGATGGAAACCCTTGTGAGACATCAGTGTCCAGGCGTCGAGCAACGTACTGTCTGAGGGAAGAGAGAGGACTGGGGCTTTCATCAAATCCCGCGCAAGCACCGCTGGTCTTGGATGTGGTTGCTGGGCACTCTGTTGTTGATAAGCGGTCTGCGCATTCAAGGCCGAATGATCCAATGAAGGGGAATGTTGGCCATGACGTTCACTTTCCGCAACAGGCTCAACCATGCTAGGCCGTGAGCCCGGTGGTCTTACGGGATAGGTCTCTGTGATTCCATTGACTGCGAGAAAAATAGGCATCCAGCAACCCCTCAACGACTGTATCGGAACTTTTTGGGAAATACTTAAGCAAGCTCTGCAGGAAACGCTTGGCTTGAAAAACATAGTAAGAGAGATGAGGGGCTGCACTGGGAGAATAGGAGCCAGTGCATCTCATGCTGGGCACTGACATCTCAGATGTATTATGCGCTCGTGTCGACCGGTGGCGAGTAGCAAAAACATAGCCTAGATCAGGATGAGGCAACTCCTTGAGCCCAAGCAGTTCCTAATTGGTTGCTTCCGTTTTAACCCATGTGATATAAGGACCGCCATATTATATGTCGGATCGTGTTGAGGGTATGGGTCTCATACATTAGGACCAAAGGGAAACACTACAAGAAAGCCTGCACGTCCTCCAGACTTCGGCGGCACATATTTAAGCCTCTATTCATCTCTTCTTTTCTTGCAAGGGGGGTAGTCATGGGCAAGACAATGTTGGCGGTTTTCCTCGGCCTTGGAGTGGTGTTGGCTGGGGCTTCGGGTTCGTATGCACTTCAATCGGCTGGTGTTGAAGTCGGCGATCTGGAAACCGGATCTGTCGTCGGCCAACCCTTTAAGGAACTGATCGTGGATGCCGCATTCTTCTCTATCGAAATCGGCAATATGAAGACGTGGTATCCTCCCATGACTGTCATTGATTTTAAGACACGTCCAGGTTCCCCGGTTCTCTTAAAGGTAACGAATAACGCAACGGCCGAACACGGATTTCATCTAAGTGCAGCCGTGAATCAATCGGCACCAACTGTTCTGGATACCAAGCTGGTCCTGAAGCCAGGGGAGACGCGGTATATCGGTGTTCCAACCAGTGATTTGTTTTATGCATCGGGGAACGTGCTGGCATATCGTTGTCACTTGCATGCCGGCCATGTCGGCGGCAAGTTGCTCATGCTGAAGTAATATACCCCAGTTCAAGTGATCATTAGGAAAAGGCCTCGCTGAGACTCACCGAGGCCTTTTCCTTTTAAGGTGAGTCAATAAAATGCAGAAGGCCCCAGTTGTCTAAAAAAACTGGGGCCTTCATGGTACAAATTCGATAACGAGTTAGTTTCTTACACCACTCCACACTTTGGCAGAATCGATCTCCTTCTCAGGATTCAAAGTCTTCGCCTTTTCAAGAAGTACATCCGTCGCTTCAGGATAGGCGGGGTCTGAGATACAGCAATTATCGACAGGACACACTGCCGCACACTGGGGTTCATCAAAGTGACCAACACACTCGGTGCAGCGATCGTGGGCAATGACATAAATATTGTCGCCGACACCTTGTCCATCACCAACGTGATTGCCTTTGGTCTCGGCATCGCTTCTGGTCTCAAAAATTGCTTCATTAGGACATTCCGGCAGGCATGCTCCACAAGAGATACATTCATCCGTAATCAATAAAGCCATGACCAAAGCCTCCTTCTCACTCCCAAAGACTAAACAATATTGACAAGTTCACGTCACTCCCACCATAGTGCGCACGTCATGGTATAGAGAAACGCGAGGGTATTTTATTCTGCGATTCTTTTCTAAGTCAACAGAACGCAATCAGGTCAGAAGACCTAGCTTGAACATGAGGGCCATTGGGCCCAACAGTAAAAGAAAATTCCCCCCGTCACCAAATGTCGGCTAGTCAAATAGCATCTGGAAGTCGGGAACAGCGGAACAAGCGGATCATCATGATGGTCCTGCTTGCACTCCTTCTGATGAGTGCATCGGTCTTTCTGGGCGAGCGCAAGGAATCAAGCATCATCATCGTTACGTTCCCGAGTGGAATTCAGCTCGAAGCTGAAGTGGCAGATACTCCTGAGAAATTGCTCTTTGGGCTGGCCTTTCGCGATGCGCTGCCTCTAAACGGTGGGATGCTTTACATTTTTGAGCAGAACGGCTTGCACCGCATCACGACTAGAGAATATCGATTTCCGATCGATATTCTTTGGATAGACGAGAGCCATCATGTCGTCCATATGCTGGAGTATGCGGAACCCTGTAGCAAAGACCCGTGCCCATTCTTCGGACCGCCACCTGAACCAGCTCGTTATGTGATACAGGCTGAATCGGGATTCATTCAGAAGGCAAGGGTTGCAAAAGAGGACGAACTTAAATACACCCTCCGCATGTAGGTGCTGCGGAACGTGAAAAAGGATGCAAGCACGATGAGTGGCTTCCAGAAAGTTGCGCAGATTGAAGAGTTGCCGCCGGGCAAATCGAAGATCGTGACAGTCAACGATCGGCCGATTGCATTGTTCAATATTGACGGCACATTTTACGCCATCCATAACAGCTGCCCTCATGAGGGGGGACCGCTTATCGAGGGGAGGCTCAAGGGATATGTCATTGCCTGTCCTTGGCATGATCTCGCGTTTGATATCCGAAATGGTCAAGGTACTGATGGCGGTGGATACTGTGTGGGCAGTTACGAGGTTAGGATTGAGGGATCGGACGTCATGATTGGTCCGCGTAGGAAAATATAAGCAAAGAAATTAGCCGTAACGGCGATTTGCACGAACGGGAACAGACGTGAGTCATTCTGGCGCAGACCACAACCCAACTCTAGATGTCACGGATTGCCGTAATGTCACAGTTGACCAGCCGTTCGTCATCCACCTGTGGGAGGACCGGACCAGAGGCGAGCAGTGGGTTCCTGCGTATGACACGAAAAGTCTTGCCCTCCTCAGCGATGAATTCCTCTGCATCGCGAGTAATAACGCGGTGGAGAATGGGCAACGCATCTTTGAGCTCAAGGCCGTCCAGCCAGGTGTGTATCAGGTAGTTTTTGAAAAACGCATGGGATGGAAATTTACCGCTGAGGAGCGTCGAGTTTTTAGAATAGACGCACAGTCTGTAACTGGGAATTGAATTCATGCCCGATATCGCGTTCATCAATGGTCATTTTATCCCATGGCAGGATGCGACCGTCTCCATCGATGACCGGGGGTTCCAATTTGGTGACGCCATCTACGAAGTGATCAGGACGTATCGTGGGACTCCGTTTCAGCTGGGAGCGCATCTCGCACGACTTGAGCGAAGTGCGAAGGAGCTCTTTATTCCCCAGCCTTATTCAAGAGCGCAATGGATGCAGTGGATCAACCACGGGCTCAATCTGGCCGGATATCAAGAGGCTAAGATCTATATCCAGATTACCCGAGGCGTGGCTCCTCGGGAGCACAGCTTCCCTTCCGAAAGCTGCCCGACCGTTGTCATGACGATCAGAGAGTTACAATGTCTGCCCACCGAAATGCGCCAGACCGGCGTCACGGCATGCACCCGTGAAGATCTTCGCTGGGGACGATGCGATATCAAGAGCATCAATTTACTTGCCAACGTTCTTGCACGTGAAGAGGCGAGAAAGGCTCGGGTGTTCGAAGCAATTTTCATTAGAGACGGCCTCGTGATGGAAGGTGCCCTAAGTAACGTTATGGCTGTTCAAGATGGGGTGGTCATGACGGCTCCCGAAGGTCCGCGGATCCTATCTGGCGTCACAAGGACAGTGGTGTTGGATTTGTCGAAAAAGGAAGATATCCCGGTTGAAGAACGGTCCATATCACTCGATGCGCTGTATTTAGCAGACGAGGTATTTCTGACCGGGACTACACTCGAAGTGCTTGGAGTGGTCCAGATCGATGGGAAGACCATTGGTTCCGGCGAGCCAGGCCCAATCACGAGAACGCTGGCTGCCCGGTGGGCACTGTTGACCAGCTAGTGCCCTTGCTTTGCTTCGGGGTGCGTGCTATGGTGCTGCCTCTGTAAGTGGGCTCATGCCCACTTTTTTGTTTGGGCACATGTCGAGCAAAATTAGGTTGAGCATGCCGGGTGAAGGTTTGCAGACGGTTGCCGACCGGTTGCAGGAAATTATTTCACCGATTCTATGGACGCTTGGACTTGAGTTAGTTGACGTGATCTGTGCCGGACAAGGTCCTCGTTCGGTCGTTCGAGTTCTGATCAACAAACCAGGTGGAGTCACCATCACAGATTGTGAGCAGGCACATAAGGCCTTGGGGCCGGCCCTTGACGTGGCCGATCCCTTTCCCCACGCCTACACGCTTGAGGTTTCTTCGCCAGGTCTGGATCGGCCGTTTAAGAGACTTCAAGATTATCAGCGGGCAATCGGGAAAGAGGTGAGTCTCAAGCTTCGCCAACCAGTCGAAGGTCAGTGGAAGATTACAGGACGATTAATGGAAGTAGATGACCAGGCCGTCGTGCTGGCTGTCCTTGCACCGCGGATGTCGCAGCAGGTGAGCCTCGATCGGGAGATGATCGCTGAGGCGAAGCTGGTCGTAAAGCTTTAGGAGTGTGAAGTTGGGCGTCGTGGATCGTAACCGGATGCAGGAGCGTGAGGTATGAACCGAGAACTGATTTCAGTCATCGATGAAATCGGGCGTCAGAAAGGGATCGACAAAGCCCGGGTGATCGGAGCCATTGAATCCGCCCTGCAAACAGCCGCCAAGAAGCGCTTTGGCCAGGCCGAAAACATTCAGGTAGAGATTGATCCAAAGACAGGAGAAATTTCTGTCGTATCCAAGAAAACGATCGTAGAAACGGTCAGCAATCCCAAAGCTGAAATCTCGCTTCAGGAAGCGCGTCAATACGACAGCGAGGCCGAAGTGGGCGACGAAATCGGGTCGTTGATCGAGATGAACGACTTGGGGAGAATTGCTGCACAAACGGCGAAACAAGTCATATTTCAAAAGGTTCGCGAGGCAGAGTGGGAAGCGGTTCAAAAGGAATACTCCACGCGACAGGGAGATCTTGTCACCGGCATCATTCTAGGTATGGAACGCCGCAATTACCTTGTGGATCTTGGAAAGACGGAAGCAATTCTACCCATCCAGGAACAGATTCCCCGCGAAACATATCGGCGTGGCGATCGTGTAAAGGCAATGTTACTGGAAGTCCGTCGTACGCCAAAAGATGTTCAAGTCATACTGTCTCGAAGTCATCCGCAATTCGTGGCAAAGCTTTTTGAGCTTGAAGTGCCAGAAGTGATGGAGAAGATCATCGAAATCAAGTCGGTTGTTCGAGAGCCTGGGGATCGAACGAAAATTGCCGTCACGTCACGGGAAAAAGCCGTGGACCCAGTCGGAGCCTGTGTTGGGATCAAGGGGTCCCGTGTCCAGGCGGTCGTCCGTGAATTGCGGGGTGAGAAGATTGACATCATTACTTGGACTCAGGACCCTCGGGTGTTCATTGCAGAGGCATTGAACCCGGCAACGATTGAGAAGGTCGGGATCGACGAAGAGAAAAAGTCGGCGCTCGTGGTCGCCGCTGACTCACAATTGTCATTGGCCATCGGCAAGAACGGGCAAAACGTAAGACTTGCCGCGCGATTGACTGGGTGGAAAATCGATATCATCAGCGCGACCGAATACGAGAAAGAAAAGGTCGAGCGCGATAAGGAAATTAAAGCGGCGCTTGCCGAAGAGGCCGAGGCACAACGACTCCAGGAAGAGGCGCGTCAAGCTGCCAGAGCTGAAGAAGCGACGAGCGGATAACGGACGGAACTATCCGATGGCCATGCGCGTATACGAACTTGCCAAGAAGTTAGGAATAGAAAATCGTGTGCTCATCCCTGAACTCAAGAAAATGGGTGTGCCGGTCACGTCTCACAGCAGCGCCCTGGATAATGAAACTGTTCAGAAGGTGATGGAAAAGCTCGCGTCAAAATCAAAGGGGCAGTCATCGGCAACCGAAGACGACCTCACTACATCAATGCAAGATGCAACCCGCGGAAAAGGGACTACGGCCAGGGGGCATTTGGTGGAGGAGTCTCCTAAGCCCGACAAGCGTCGTATTTTGATCAAGCGAAAGAAGGAGGATGAAGCAACCGAGGTCGATTCTTCCGTACCCGTTGTCGAAGGTGAGCGTTCGTCTCAGATCGGAGCAGCCAGCGCACCAGCCTCTCACACACCAGCAGACCAGCCAGGCGCGGATGTGGAGGCTGAACGCAGTCTTCTGCCAGAAGAAGCCGCAGAAAAGGGTCTGCCGTCGGCTCCGGCCCCTATTGTTCCGCATCAGGAAGAGACGCAACAGAAGCTGACGGTACCTCCACCAGGTCTCGTAGCGGCAACTGTGGAGGCCGTGGCCGCGAAAAAGAAAAGCATGGCGTTCGAGGCTATTGAAGCGGAAAGTCAAAAAGATAAACTTAAAAAAGCACGAAAACCGGGTCGCCCTAAAGACGAACAGCAGGATGTGAAGCTCCGTGAAGATGCCGCCAGATGGCAGGATCTCCGTGCGATCCCTGTGCAGCGACGTGATGACCGATCCAAGCACTTGCACCACAGTACGCCGGCTGAAATCACAAAGCCTCGCCGGAAAAGTGTCAAAGTCACACCACGGACCACGGTGAAGGAATTTGCTGAGTTGATCGGTCAACGGCCAGCAGATATCGTTCGCAAATTGATGGACATGGGCCAGATGCTGACCTTCCAGCAGCCGATGAACATGGATGTGGCATCCATGTTCGCGGAAGAAAGTGGTGTCAAAATAGAAATAACGGTTGAAAAAATAGGTGACGATTTGTTGCAAGATGTCGTTGAGGTGGGCGGTGATGAACGGCCTGAGCCTCGTCCTCCGGTCGTCACCATTATGGGCCATGTCGATCACGGGAAGACATCCTTACTTGATGCGATTCGCCAGACAAACGTGGCAGAGGGCGAGGCTGGCGGCATTACTCAACATATTGGTGCCTATACGGTCTCGGTGCGTGGCAAACAAGTTACGTTCCTAGACACTCCTGGCCACGAAGCATTCACCGCTATGCGGGCTCGTGGAGCAAAGGTCACCGACATCGTCATTTTAGTTGTTGCCGCTGATGACGGGGTAATGCCTCAGACCGTTGAAGCAATCCATCACGCCAAAGCAGCCGGAGTACCCCTGATCGTCGCGATGAACAAGATCGACAAACCGACTGCCAATCCGGATCGAGTGAAAAATGCACTCTCAGAGCATGGCCTAATCTCAGAAGCTTGGGGCGGCGACACCATTATGGTGGAGGTGTCTGCGAAGCAGAAGACGGGGCTCGACACCCTGCTTGAGATGATCCTGCTTCAGTCAGAAGTGCTTGAACTTAAGGCTGATCCGCATCGACAGGCTCGAGGCACCGTGGTCGAGGCCAAAATTGAGCGTGGCAGGGGCCCTGTTGCAACGGTGTTGGTACAAAGCGGGACTCTCAAAGTGGCCGACGCCTATGTCGTGGGCTCATTTAGCGGGCGAGTCCGAGCTCTGATTAATGATCGGGGCGAGAAAACTAAGCAGGCCGGCCCATCTATTCCAGTGGAAGTGATCGGATTGCCTGGGGTTCCATCGGCAGGAGATGTCTTCCAAGTCGTCTCCAACGAGAGAGTGGCTCGAGAGATCGCCGAAGAGCGAGCGCAAAAGCGGCGGGCTGCAGAGCTAGCTGGCCCGGCGAAGGTGACGCTGGATGATCTCTTTGCGAAGATTCAGGAGGGATCGGTCAAGGAATTGGCCATCGTGATCAAAGCCGATGTGCAAGGATCGTCGGAAGCGCTGGCGGGTGCCGTTGAAAAGCTCTCGACCGACGCTGTCAAGCTCCGTGTGATTCATAACGGAGTCGGGGGCATTATGGAGTCTGATGTCCTGCTTGCGGCCGCGTCACGAGCCATTATCATCGGCTTCAACGTCAGACCTGAGCCCAAGGCAACTGCATTGGCCGAACAGCAGGGTGTTGATGTTAGGCTCTATACGATCATTTATGACGCCATTGCCGACATCAAGGCCGCAATGGAAGGCTTGCTTGAGCCCACGCTTAAGGAGCGAGTCTTGGGTCGGGCTGAAGTGCGGCAGGTGTTTATGATTCCCAAGGTTGGAGCGGTGGCTGGGGCGTATGTCGTCGACGGAACGATTGCCCGTTCGAGCGCTGGGGTAAGGGTTATTCGCGATAACGTCGTAGTATATCAGGGCAAGCTTGGTTCTCTACGGCGGTTCAAAGACGATGTGCGCGAAGTCCAACAGGGTTATGAGTGTGGGGTAAGCGTTGAAAATTTCAACGATGTGAAGACCGGTGACATCGTTGAAGCATACGCGATCGACAAGATTGCGACAAAGCTCTAGGAAGCCTCACGTCTATTCAAAGTTGTCTATCTCGATGTGATGAGGAGCAGCGCAGCCGCCGCATTGAGGTTCCGCCAAAAGCTTGATGAAGATGAGTGCTCAATATGGTGGTGGGGCTCTGTACCGTAGAGTTATTCATTGCAGGGAGCCAATCGCTAAAAGACAAGCGGCAGGTGCTTCACGGGCTAAAAGACAGACTTCGTGGCAAATTTAACCTCTCCATTGCTGAAGTGGATGGCCAAGATCTCTGGCAGAGGGCTGTGCTGAGTATGGCTTGTGTAGCCAATGATGGCAGCTACGTGAATCAGGTGCTTGAACAAGCGTTGAATGTGATCAAGAGCATGCCAACGGTCGAAGTCATACGGACCCAACTGGAATTGCTCTAAGTCTCACACGCAGCCTATGATGGATAGGGTCACGCAAGCAAGATGTCAAAAACAACCTATAAGAGAGCAGATCGGGTGGCGGATCAGATCCGGATGGAAGTGGCCGACATCCTCATGCGGAAAATCAAGGACCCTCGGGTGCATGATGTCACCGTCACCGATGTGGAGCTCACCGGCGATTTGCGCATTGCTCATGTTTTTGTCACGACCATGGAAACGGGCGAGGCAGAGCGGAATATCTTTATCGGGCTCTCAAAGGCCAGTGGCTTTGTGCGAGCGGAGCTAGGTCGGCGGCTCTCTCTCCGCTACCTTCCGGATGTCATCTTTAAAAAAGATGTCAGTGGGCCACGCGGCGATCGCATTATGCAGTTGCTGGACGGACTCCATCATGACACTGAACGACAAGAGACATCTGATACTCAGGGTGAGAGAGAGCGTGCCACGCCCTCTTAGGGGTATAGAAGACGGCGCAGATACGATGGAACACGAGGATAGCATAGACGGCGTCCTAATTGCCCACAAAGAAGCCGGATGGACGTCACACGATGTTGTGGCCAAGGTACGGAAGTTACTGGGCGAATGTAAAGTCGGTCATGCCGGCACGCTGGATCCTAGCGCAACGGGTGTCCTACCCATTCTGGTCGGACGTGCTACAAGAATTGCCGAGTACCTCATGGATTGGGATAAGGAGTACCAGGCTGTTTTACGGCTTGGGGAAACGACCGACACGCAGGATGCGTCAGGTCAGGTGCTGACAACGACTGATCCATGCCAGGTGAATGAGGATATGATTCGCATGGTCGTAACGCAGTTCCGGGGAGTACAACGACAATTGCCTCCGATGTATTCGGCCGTGAAAGTCAGCGGGCAACCGCTGTACAAAGCAGCCAGAGCCGGCAAGACCATCGATAGGGTCGAGCGGTCCGTAACCATTCACGAGCTGGAAGTCCTGGCAATCGAAGGTTGTGACGTGACTCTTCGCATTGTGTGCTCAAAAGGAACATATGTGCGCACGCTGTGTGCTGACATTGGTCAGGTCTTGGGGGTCGGTGGGCATCTCTATGCGCTTCAACGTCGTCGAGTGGGCCCTCTTTCAATCGATCAGGCGTTAACGATCGATGAAATTGCAGGCCATCTCACGATGGACACGCTCCGAGACCGGTTTCTTTCGTTGGACCAACTCTTATCCCAGCTCCCAGCGGTAGTCGTCAACGCAGAACAGGCCCAACGGGTTGTCAATGGAACGCCGGTGTCTCCGATGGGAATCAGCCAACTCCCTTCTTCGCCCCATCCCGTGCCGGTACGGCTGAAGAATGAAGCCGGTCAACTGTTGGCGATTGGCACGCACGATACGCAGGGCTCGGGTCCGATTAAGATTCGTAAAGTATTTAGTCTCTCGACTCATTAAGATGGAAGGAGCCGCTATGGCATTACTGAAAGAAGCAAAGACAGAGCTCATCAAGCAATTTCAGCAGCACGATAAGGATTCCGGTTCACCGGAAGTCCAAATTGCGGTGTTGACCAACCGAATCACTTATCTGACGGAGCATTTCAAAACCCATAAAAAGGATCACCACTCCCGTCGGGGTTTGTTACAACTGGTCGGTCGGAGAAGACGATTGCTCGACTACCTTCGCGGCGTGGAGGAAGCACGTTACCGAGCTGTTATTGATCGCCTAGGCATTCGCAAGTAAGTGGTCGCAACCACAGCGGCGTAAGCCGTTGCCATAGCGGAGCTCACATTTACCACAGATGAACACCGACATGCGTTCTGACTCTGCATGCTCAATGCCGACAGGGTATGACCCGGTAGAACCATACCAACGGTTCGGCCCATTCGGCACCTCATTGAATATGCCTAGTTCGAGCGTATATCAGTGGGCATCTGTGGATCTAACCAGAGGAGACCATAGATGGTACACGTCGTAGAAATCGACATTGCAGGTCGGACACTCCGTCTTGAAACTGGTCGGGTTGCCAAGCAGGCGGACGGATCAATTTGGGCGTCGTATGGGGACACGGTTGTCCTGGCGACCGCCGTAGCTTCGCAAACAGCCAAGCCAGGCACGGATTTTCTTCCTCTAACCGTCGATTATCAAGAAAAGGCTTATGCGGCGGGGAAAATCCCCGGCGGCTATTTCAAACGCGAAGGTCGACCGGCTGAAAAGGAAGTGCTGACAAGCCGGTTGATCGATCGTCCTATCCGTCCACTCTTTCCAGAAGGGTATTATTTTGAAACACAAGTGATTGCCTCAGTGCTCTCAGCGGATAAGACCGGTTCTTCCGATGTCATCGGAATTACTGCGGCGTCCGCCGCCCTCGCGGTTTCGAATATTCCGTTCAATGGCCCCGTGGCTGGCGTGAAGATCGGCCGTATTAAGGGTCAGCTCGTCGTCAATCCAGATCTTGAGTCCATGGAGGAGAGCGACCTCCATCTGGTAGTTGCAGGCACTGCGGACGCCGTTATGATGGTGGAAGCGGGCGCCAATGAATTGCCCGAACAGACGATGCTTGAAGCCCTGGAACTGGCGCACTCCGAGATTAAGAAGATCGTCAAGAAGATCTCTGAGTTGGCTCAGAAAGTCGGAAAGGTGAAGCGAGAGGTGGTGGCTGAGGCGATCGATCCCCAAGTACAGGCCGAAATCAAGGCACTGGCGGCACAGCCCATTCGTGACGCCATCATGATCTCCAACAAAACCGCACGGAAAGAGCGATTGGATCAGGTTCTGGCTGAGGCTATTGCAAAATTGAAAAAGCCAGAGGATCTTTCGCGTGAACGGCACGTCAAGATCGTGTTCCACCAACTGGAGTACACGGAAGTTCGGAAAATGATCTTAGAGAAACAGTCACGCGCCGATGGGCGGGGACCAGCCGACATCCGTCCGATCACCTGCGAAGCGGGAGCATTGCCACGAGCCCATGGTTCAGCGATTTTTACCCGAGGTGAAACGCAGAGCTTGGCGGTCGTGACCTTAGGCACGACCGACGATGAGCAACGCATCGACGCGCTAGAAGGCGAGTACACGCGCACATTCATGCTTCACTACAACTTCCCACCGTTTAGCGTCGGCGAGGCACGTCCGCTTCGTTCACCAGGCCGACGTGAGGTTGGGCACGGTGCATTGGCTGAACGAGCGTTGAAGCCGGTTATCCCAAACAAGGATGTGTTCCCATATACGCTGCGGATTGTTTCTGAAATTCTGGAATCAAACGGCTCATCCTCGATGGCGACGGTCTGCGGCGGAACATTAGCCATGATGGATGCCGGTGTCCCGATCAAGGAACCAGTGGCCGGCATCGCTATGGGTCTGATCAAGGAAGGCGACGACGTCATTATCTTGTCGGACATTCTTGGTCTTGAAGATCATTTAGGCGATATGGACTTCAAGGTCTGTGGTACGAAGAATGGCGTCACTGCGCTTCAGATGGATATCAAGATCGGGGGGATTACGACCGCGCTGATGCGACAAGCGCTGGAGCAAGCTCGTTTGGGACGACTGCATATCCTCGGTCATATGTCGAAGGCGCTTCCCGAACCACGGACCCACCTCTCACCCTTTGCCCCACGCATCCACACGATGAAGGTCAAACAGGATAAAATTCGAGACATTATCGGTCAGGGCGGTAAAACCATTCGTGGGATTCAATCAGACTGCGGAGTCAAAATCAGCGTTGAGGATACAGGTGTTGTGACGATTGCATCTTCCGATGAAGCGTCGTTACAGAAAGCCAAAGACATCATCGACCGCTTGACCGAGGAAGTGGAAGTGGGGAAGGTCTATACGGGGACGGTTAGAAAGATTATGGACTTTGGTGCATTTGTGGAGGTATTGCCCGGGACGGATGGGCTGGTCCATATCTCGCAACTGGCGCATCACCGCGTGAAAGCAGTTGCCGACGAAGTATCGGAAGGGGACCAAATTCTCGTGAAGGTTCTGGAGATCGATAGGCAGGGCAAGATTCGACTCAGTCGAAAAGAAGCCATCCCTGTGCCGACGGGAAGCACAAAAGACTCATCCGGCGAGTAACTCTTGTATCGCAAGCTTATTCTCAATAACGGGATTCGCGTGGTCACTGAGCGAATCCCGACCCTCAAATCCATAACCATTGGTATCTGGGTCGACGTGGGCTCTCGTGATGAAGGTCCAGCGCAGGCAGGGTACTCCCACTTCATTGAACACATGTTCTTTAAGGGAACGGCCGCTCGCTCGGCGACGGACATCTCTAGGGAAATCGATGCGTTAGGAGGCGAAATGAACGCCTTCACCACACGGGAGACGACGACGTTCTACGTCAAAGTCCTAGATCAACACTTGCCCAACGCGCTCGATCTGCTGTCGGATCTATTCCTACGTTCACGACTCGGGAAGAAAGAAATTGACAAGGAAAAGCAGGTCATCCTTGAAGAAATCCGCATGGTCCAAGATGATCCGGAAGACCTGGTTCAGGAGCTTCATACGAAATTAGTCATGGGCCGACATCCATTGAGTCGCCCTATTCTTGGGCGGGAATCAACGATCACGCAAATCAGCCGGCAAGACCTCTCGCAATACATTGATGCGCACTACCATCCAGAAAAGATCGTCATTGCAGTTGCGGGGAATTTTGATCAACGGCACCTTGAAGCGACTATCGCCCGTACGTTCGGCAAGTATCGAAAATCAAGTGGCACGGTATCCTATGCGCGCTGGCCTCCCGAACCCTGCGGCGGCGTGACCATGAAGCAAAAGCTATTGGAACAGGCGCATCTCTGCGTGGGACTGGCAGGAGTAGCTGCGGGCCATAAGGATCGATACGCAATCTACGCGTTGAACAGTGTGCTTGGGGGGAGTGTGAGTTCCAGACTTTTTCAAGAGATACGGGAAAAACGTGGCTTATCCTATTCCATCTACTCCTTCTTGTCGGGCTATTCTGACGGCGGAACCGTTACGGTCTATGCGGGAACTCATGCGCGAGAAGCTGAGCGGGTCCTTGATCTGATTTGTCGTGAAATTCGGAAGCTCGCCAGACATGGCATGGATCGTGACGAGCTGAAGCGGACGAAGGATCAAATGAAGGGTGGACTCATGCTTAGCCTGGAGAGTTCTCATAGTCGAATGAACAAACTTGCAAAGGATGAGTTGATAACCGGAACTCATACCACCCTGGAAGATATGATTCGAGAAATTGATGCGGTCACCGAAGAACAGGTCTTTCATATTGCTCAGGATTCATTCAACTCTAAAGGAATGGCATTGACAGGCTTAGGGCCGCTTTCCGCTCGCCAAGTGGGCGCATTGAGCACGAGATTCTCATAAGTGTCTGAGTTGGGCACCCGACCATCAATCAATAACACATTGTTTTACAAATGCTTTTACGTATCAGTCTTCCAGGGCTTGATCCGACAAACATTTCCTTGACAGGACATCGCAGTTTCAGTACCGTTCCGGTATTGTTGGCCTGGCTATATGCGTGGTGTTGGAAGTCTATAACGCAGAAGGCCCGTAACAAACAAAAATTTGAATGCCATTTCTGAGGTACATCACAAGCACTGAATATCGTTTCGTCGGGTAGAGCTATCTCGTTTCATTTGATGTAAGGAGGGACTAGGTATGAAAAAGTCTGTCGTTCTAGCTGCCGTGGCGGTGGTTATTGGATTCGGCTTGCTAGCGGCCGAGTTTTCCTTTGCGGCAGGCATCGAAAAACTGGGACTCGCAGATGCCGTCGTCGGGGGAAAACCCTTGAAGTCTGAAGGCGTTGCCAAGACGCTACAAGGCCGTGTCTGGTCGCAATGGGCCGATAACCCCGAGAGGGAACTCTTGTTCGGAATTCAATATTGGAATACAGGAGAACCAGGGTCCGGCGACTCGGGAGGCCGATCCTCGACAATGCTTGACGTGAAACCACCAGATCCCTTGTTCAGTTGTTGTGCGTGGGGCTTCACCGGGGGGACCGAAAAGAACTCAACCTATTCAGGTTGGTATCATGCTGCCTCGACGGTTCGTCTATCAGTCAAAGACAAGGCGTTGATGGATCAGATCATCAAAGCCTCACAAGAATTAGTGGCCATGGAGGTGACCCTGAGCGGCAGGACCATTACCGCTTTTAAGGTGCTGAAGGACTAGACACTCGCAATGCGCAAGGACATTGTCGTAAGGAGGATGCGATCATGATGTTGCAGAAGCAAGGTGCAGCCATTCTGGCAGCCGTCGCCCTGGTCGTCGGTATGGCTTCGACCGCGTCGGCCATTGAGTCATTTCAAGAGCGATTCGAATGGGGCGATATGAGCAAACCGACCACTCTTCAGGGTCGAGTGATCGTGCTTGATCCATATGATGAAGCGGTGTGGATCAACATCGCCGTCTTCGGCGGCAACGCCGAGAGTGGCCTGTACTGGCAAAAAATTCATCCTGGTAAAAATGTGAAGTTCTACGCCGATAAGTCCGTTTGGCAAGAGCTGAAGAAGATGGGCAGACCTCATGCCGGGCCGGCAGCAGCCAAAGAAGTTCCGCCTGGCAGCACGACAGATTTGATCGAATTCGTCGCCACAGAAACTGAACAGAATCATCGGGTGATTTCTTCGGTCAAGAAGATTCCTGAAGTAGCTGGCGCAATAGCTAAGCCGCTGAGCATGTCCGGGATTCGTCTCAAAGATTGCGCCGGGAAAAGTGAATACGACAAGGCTTGCGCAGCAGCCAAGCAAGATCTCAACACTTCGCCGGTTTCTCCCGATGGGAGTAACGTCGGTATGCAATACGATGTGATGCTGCCTGGCGGCAAAACACTCGGCGGTTTGATTCCTTGGTCTGCGCAGTATAACCAGGCGCACTGAGGACTTTACCGAGTAACGAGAGAAAGGGCGACCTTCCCGGTGAGGGGAAGGTCGCCCTTTCCTTTTCACGTTCAATTTCCCTGAGTGCTACCAATAAGGACGAATGGGCGGGATCCTACTTGACCATACGCTGCAGCTCGGCAAGACGATTCATCGCATCGAGCGGGGTCATTGAGAAGAGGTCGATCTGCTTCACTTCGTCAATAATGGGATGAGGCCTGGAAAGAGGCGGGGAATCCATGTGGGACTGTTCCTGTAAGGGGCTGGAACAGGAAGACTCCGGTTGTTCCAGCTGCGACAGCACGGATTGAGCTCTGTGAATAACCTCTGCGGGCAGCCCCGCGAGTTTGCCAACGTGAATACCATAACTTCGATCCGCTTTCCCTGGCACAATTTTTCTGAGAAACACCACCTCATCGCCCTGTTCCCGAACAGCGACGCAGTAATTTTTGATCCCAGTCCTTTGATGCTCCAAGTTGGTCATCTCATGGTAGTGCGTGGCAAATAAGGTGCGCGCACCCAATCGTGTGCAATCATGGATGTACTCCGCAATTGCCCATGCGATGCTGAGACCATCATAGGTGCTTGTGCCTCGACCAATTTCATCCAGCAAGATCAAGCTCCGCTGTGTGGCCGTTTCTAAAATATGTGCGGTCTCAACCATTTCAACCATGAAGGTGCTCTGGCCTCCAGCCAAATTATCTGAAGCTCCTACCCTCGTGAAAATACGGTCCGTTACCCCTATGTGGGCCTCCGTTGCCGGAACGAAGCTGCCGACCTGGGCCATCAGAACAATCAGGGCCACTTGACGAAGATAGGTGCTCTTTCCTGCCATGTTTGGCCCAGTAATGATCAATAGACGGTTCAAGCCGAGATCCAGATCAGTATCATTAGGGACAAACGTCGAATCGACACAGAGGCGTTCCACCACAGGATGGCGACCGTCTCGAATGGTGAGGGTATCATCCTCAGTGACAGTAGGCTTCACGTATCGGTGGAGAGCGGCGACTTCTGCCAACCCAGCCAACACATCAATGGACGAAAGGGTGGTGGCTATTCTATCCAGCCGATGAGCCTCATCAGCCAATCGAGAGCGGAGCTGGATAAACGCTTCCTGCTCTCTGGCAAGAAGCTGCGCATCAGCTCCGATGACACGCTCTTCAAGGTCCTTCAACTCGGCAGTCATGAACCGTTCAGCATTGACGAGCGTTTGCTTGCGGGTGTAGTCAGCCGGCACACGGTTAAGATTGGCCTTTGTAATCTCGATATAGTATCCATAGACTTGATTGTAGCGAACCTTCAGCGATTCAATGCCGGTTCTTTCCCGTTCACGAGTCTCGAGGGCAGCAATCCACCCTTTGCCTTCTTTACTCACCTTGCGCAACTCGTCAATGTGAGGATCGAATCCTTCTTTGATGATATTTCCATCACGAACTGACAGCGGAGCATCGGAACGGATGGATCGTTCAATCAGCTCATAGAGATCTTGAGCGCTATCCCACGAAGCCCGCGACTCACCGAACAGTTGGTTTCTCAGAAGGTCTACCTGCACAAGAATCTCTGGTAAAGCGCCAAGCGACTGTTTTAGGGCAAGAAGTTCACGCGGGCCGGACAGCCCCAGGACCAGGCGACTAGCTAGTCGTGCAATATCCTGAATCTCTCGCATGGCAGATCGGAGAGCCGTTCGAACAATCATCTGGTCCTTAAGTTCCTCAACCGCATCCAATCTTGGGCGGATCTGTTCGCAGCGAATCAAGGGCCTGATCAGCCATTGGCGGAGAAGGCGACTTCCCATAGCCGTGCTGGTTCGATCGAGGATACTCAAGAGAGTTGTTAGCTTCGAACCGGAATAAACCTCATCCCCTACAATTGGCTTCAGCAGTTCAAGATTACGGATTGTTGTGCTATCAAGCTGCATAAATTCGCCGGTACCGCGCAGCATAATCTGACGAATATGAGTGAGGGGCGCGGTCGGTTGGGTCTGACGAAGGTATTCCAACACGGCGCCTGCTGCGCAGATGCCTATGGACAAATCGCGGCATCCAAAGCTCTTAAGAGATTGGACACCGAGGTGCTCATGGAGCACTCGCTCGGCGTGCTTGCGGTCAAATGAGACGGAAGGACGTTCACACAGGCGGACTCCTGGGACCTCATCAATCCACCGGAAGCGCTGGCGATCAAGGTCAACAGGAAACAGCAATTCTCGAGGCTCCAGGCGCGCGAGCTCATTCATAACCTGGGTGACGGCTTGTGGACCATCCGCCTCCATCACCCAAAAATCACCCGTGGACACCTCAAGGGCAGCCAAGCCGATGATTAGTCCTCGGGGCGAATCGGGTCGAATAGCGAGCGCGGTCAGATAGTTGAACTCGCTAGGAGAAAGAAACTCTGTATCGACCAATGTGCCTGGGGTATAGAGTCTGACGACTTGGCGACGAACCAGACCTTTAGCAGTCTTAGGGTCCTCGACCTGTTCGCACAAGGCGACGATCCTTCCGGCCTTCAATAATTTCGCGATATAGCCAGTTGCTGCGTGAAAAGGAACACCACAAAGAGGGACAGGATCAGCACTGTTCTTATCGCGTGAAGTCAGGGCGATAGAGAGAATTCCAGAAGCCACTTGAGCGTCCTCGTAGAACATCTCGTAAAAATCTCCAACTCGAAAAAACAGGATTGCGTCAGGGTAACCCTGTTTAATATCGCGATATTGCTGCATGAGTGGACTCAAGTTGAGATCACTCATCGCGGAAGCTCTCCGAACGTTCCATTTGGGAGGAAGAGGATCGCCCCGAGATTTTCTCGAGTGATTGGCGGAGGCGTTCCAGATCGACTTCGGCTTGCTGTAATGCCTTTGTTTTTCGTCGTAGCTCGATTCGCGCTCGTACCCAGGGAGGGAAGAGCAGAATGGCCGCGACCAATAAACCCACTACGAAGCCGGCCATAATGGGTTGATAAATAGGAGTTGAAGCCTCAAGTAAGCCAAAGAAATATCTCAGCGTCACTTCCTGCTCTTGATTTTGAAGGACGAAAGCCAGCGAAAGGAGTAAGAGAATGCCGATCAGAACAACTCGAGTCATCGCTGCGAAGCCTTTCGACAAGGCCTCCTAGGCGACTGAGGCGATCGGCCTGATGAATCTGTGGCGTGGAAAACTTTATTAATCCGCATCAGAAGCGAGCGAGATCGTGCCCCTTGGGCTTCTAACCGCACTATTCTGGTAATTCGCGTTCGATGAATCAATCGCACTTCCAGGTAATCAGCAGGAAGTAAGTCCGGGAATCGATCGGCCCATTCAATTGCGGTAACAGCTTCATCTGTAAAGCATGCGGAAAGTCCAATTGATTCGGCCTCATCGACTCGTTTTAGCCGGTAAAGATCCAGATGAATGAGCGGAAGCCTCCCCTGGTATTCGTGCACGAGCGTAAACGTCGGACTGGTGACCGAAGCAACTGATCCACTGAGTCCTGCCACAATTCCGCGGACCAAGGTAGTTTTGCCGGCTCCCAAGTCTCCTACCAAGGCAAGTACATCGCCTCTTCGAAGGACCTTACCGATAGTATGTCCGAACGAATCCGTTTCCCGAGGAGATGAAAGGACAAAATCACGGAGGGCGAAAGATTTAGCCATAGGAACGACAGCGGATGAGTTCGTCGCACACAGGATCACATTAATTTTGCGCTGTCTCGTCGACATGCTTGAGTGCATAGGGAATCTGCTCGACCAGATCACTTGCGATCATCCCAGCTTGTCCCTGGCTGGCTGCAGCCAAATCACCAGCTAGTCCATGGAGGTAGGTCGCGGCACAAGCAGCTTCCCACGAGGGCAGGCCTTGGGCTAAAAGTCCCACCATCATGCCGGTCAATACGTCACCAGTACCGGCTGTCGCCATTCCGGGGTTCCCGGTTGGACAGATGGCCACAGCACCATCTGGCCGAGCCACCACGGTTCTCGCTCCTTTCAAGACCACGAACAGGCCACGCTCTCGCGCAAAACGGGTAGCAACACCGATGCGATCGCTGTTGACGGTCTGAGGTGTTGCATCCGGCTCTAATCGCGCCATCTCACCAGGATGGGGCGTGATGATCGGAGGGGTCTTGCAGGATGCCAGCAGAGCGGTTCGGCCAGTTAGTGCGTTTAGCGCATCTGCATCAAAAACAGCTGGTCGATCGAGCTGTTTTGTCAGGGCCTGGATAAGCTCCACAGTTTCGGGGGCTGTTGAGAGTCCTGGGCCAATGGCGATGGCGGTTCTGGCTGCCATGAACGAGACGAGTCGGTCCAATGCAGTCCGCGCCAAGGTCCGCGCCTTGGTCTCTGGCATTGGGGCGGTCATAGCCTCCACCAGTTTTGCCTCCAATACGTCATTGACACTTGAAGGGATCGCCACGGTAACGAGGCCAGCTCCCACTCGGAGCGCGGCTCGTGCGGCAAGGGCTGCGGCGCCGGTTTTCCCGACGGACCCGGCGATAACACCGGCATGCCCAAACGTTCCCTTGTGACTCGAAGAGCGTCGCGTCGGGAGATACATCTGCACCGCTCCTCGCGTAATCAAACTGGTACGACTGACCACCGCCTCGACGTACGCTGGCGGGATACCTATATCAACAATCTCGATTTCCCCAGCGTGATCAATCCCTTGATTCTGGTAGAGGCCCAATTTCGGAAGTCCAAAAGTGACGGTGAGAGAGGCACGAACAGCTCGGCCAAGGATGGTTCCGCTATCAGCATGGAGGCCAGAGGGAAGGTCAACGGCCACAACAGGACGAAGGGCTTCGTTGATACAGTCTATGGCATCGGCATAGCGCCCGGTTACAGAGGAGGAAAGTCCTGTTCCGAGCAGGGCATCAACGAGGATGTCACTGTCCTGCAAAAGAGCCTGTGCCTGTGCCTTGGAAGTGTAAACGTGGACACCAGACCTGCCTGCGCCACGCACGAATTGCCTATACATCGTAGCGGCATCGCGGGTTAGTTCAGAAACAGATGCCAGTGCGAGGATGTGTACCTTTGCATGGCGCCGGCGGAGTATGCGCGCCGCTACGAATCCATCTCCGCCATTATTCCCCTTGCCACAAACGATGGTCACCATCTTGCCGCGAGCGGATCCGAATCGTTTCTCAAAAGAAGACACGACGCCGAGTCCAGCCCGTTCCATCAATGTTATGGCGGGAATGCGGGCCTCTGCGATCGTTCTACGATCAAGCTCCTGCATCTGTGCAGCGGTGACAATCTTGGTCATGATGAACCGAGGGTGGTGAACGGACGGACCAGCAGGTCCACGACGCTAACTAAGTAAGGCCTTCATTTCTTTCACAGCCTGGACGAGGCCGACAAGGACGGAACGCGCGATGATGCTGTGGCCGATGTTGTACTCAACGATTTCAGGGATATGCGTCAGTCGCTTGACGTTGCGATAGTTCAGCCCATGACCGGCATTGACCCCGATCCCAAGCTTATACGAGAGCCTGGCAGCTTGCGTGATCGCTTCGAATTCCGTATCGGCTTCTTTCGAACGTGTGGCATTCGCATAGCGACCCGTATGCAGTTCCACAAAATCAGCAGAGATCTTGTGTGCAGCCTTCACTTGGGTTAGATCCGGCTCAATAAAGACGCTAACAGGAATTCCGCCGTTATGTAACAACGTGACGATGCCTTGAATCCGATCTCGCTGTCCGGCAACGTCGAGACCACCTTCGGTGGTCAGTTCCTGTCGTTTCTCCGGCACCAATGTGACCAGGTCCGGCCTGATGTTGAGTGCGATCTTCACCATCTCTCCATCAGCAGCCATTTCCATGTCGAGCTTTGTGCGGGTCATTTCGCGAAGGAGCCGAAGATCGCGATCTTGAATGTGACGTCGGTCTTCCCGTAGATGGACGACAAGACCGTCGGCTCCCGCAAGCTCAACAAGCACCGCTGCCGCGAGCGGATCGGGATCTGTCCCTCCGCGAGCCTGTCTCAACGTGGCAACGTGGTCGACATTTACACCGAGCCGCGCCATCACCCCTCCTTACCATAACACTGATTGCTTATCGGATCATCCGAACAGGGCACTGCTTGGAGATCACTAGAGCTACCGACCTGTATTAGTAACAGAAAGGAACGAGAGGGGGCAAGAATGGCATTGTCGACCCGTCGCGAATATGCGCCGGCACAAGTCCGGATCTCCAGCTCCCAGAAGCACATAGAAAATGGGGGAAATTGACTCGCCCGGAGCCCTGAATTAGAATAGGCCCCTCTCGTGTCCCCTCACGCATTCATGGCGAAGAGTCCGTTGGTAATGTTCTAGAACGGTCAAGGGAAGTTCATGGGGTTGGGCGACGGCTTTTATCGGATCAAGCGGCTCCCGCCGTATGTATTCGCGCAAGTTCAATCACTGAAGCTTGAAGCTCGGCAACGCGGTGAGGACATCATCGATTTTGGGATGGGAAATCCCGACCAACCCACACCGCCTCATATCGTTGAAAAGATGATTGAAGCGGCTCGCAAAGCCAAGAATCATCGTTACTCGGCGTCGCGCGGAATCACGAAGCTGCGGCACGCAATTTGTGGATGGTACAAACGAAATTATGATGTCGATCTAGACCCAGAAACTGAAGCCATTGTCACCATCGGATCAAAAGAAGGTCTCGCGCATCTGGCCTTGGCTATGATCGGTCCGGGGGACGTGGTTCTCACGCCGACACCGACGTATCCCATTCATATGTATAGCTTTATCATCGCGGGCGGCGAGGTCCGCGGGATTGAGCTCCGGCAGGACAGCGACTTTTTCGAAGATCTGACTCGGGTCTACCGGCAGACATTTCCGCGTCCGAAGATTCTGGTCATCAACTTTCCGCACAATCCAACGACAGCCATCGTGGATCTGGAATTTTTCAAGAAGATCGTCGCGTTTGCGAAGGAACACAACGTGATCGTGATCCACGACCTCGCCTATGCCGATTTGGTATTCGACGGCTACAAAGCTCCGAGTTTTCTTCAGATTCCCGGGGCGAAAGATTGTGGAGTAGAGTTCTATACCTTATCCAAAGCCTACAATATGCCGGGTTGGCGAGTGGGCTTCTGTGTCGGCAACCGCGAAGTCGTCGGAGCGCTGGCGAAAATCAAAAGCTACCTGGATTATGGGATTTTTCAGCCGCTTCAAATCGCGAGCGTCATCGCACTAAACGGTCCTCAGGACTGCGTAAAAGACACCGTGCTGCGCTATCAGAAACGCCGAGATGCATTGGTCGGTGGGTTGAATCGGATCGGCTGGCAGGTCGGAAAGCCACTGGCCACGATGTTTGTCTGGGCACGCATTCCGCTGCCCTATCGCCACATGGGGTCACTGGAGTTTTCAAAGCTCCTGCTTAAGAAGGCGAAGGTTGCCGTTTCACCGGGGATTGGATTCGGTGAAGGTGGCGAGGAGTACGTACGATTTGGGCTCGTAGAGAACGAACATCGAACAAGGCAAGCGGTCAGGGGAATCCGTAAGGCCCTCAAGCTTGATGGAGGCGAAGAGTGAGGCCACGCATCGGAGTTGGAATTGTGGGATTCGGTACGGTTGGGACTGGAGTTGCCACGATCCTTCTGCATAATGCTGCCCTCATCAGCCGTCGGGTGGGTGTGCCAATCGAACTGATTCGGGTGGCGGATCTGGACATCACGAGAGACCGGGGGCTGAGATTGAACCCAGGGCTCTTGACCACGGATGCCAGAGTAGTGCTCACTGATCCAAATATCGATGTGGTGATCGAGCTCATCGGCGGATACGATACGGCGAAGCGAATCATCATGGATGCGATTGCTGCTGGGAAGCACGTCGTCACTGCCAACAAGGCGCTCTTGGCGCTCCATGGAGAGGAAATCTTCGACGCCGCCACACGCAAGGGTGTGGATATAGGATTTGAGGCCAGTGTGGGCGGCGGGATTCCTGTCGTTCGAGCGTTGACGGAGGGGCTTGCCGGAAATACGATCGAATCCATCTACGGGATCATCAACGGAACGTCCAACTATATTCTGTCAAGAATGACGCATGAGGGACACAGCTTCCAAGAGGTTCTTCAGGATGCGCAACATGCCGGATATGCCGAAGCCGACCCCACTTTTGATATTGCTGGGATCGATTCGGCGCATAAGCTGGCGATTCTCGTCAGCCTTGCGTATGGAACACCGGTCAATTTCAAGGACATCTATACAGAAGGCATTACGAGCATCACACCCACTGATATTGCGTATGCAAAACAGTTTGGCTGCACAATCAAGTTGCTAGGGATCGCAAAACTTGTCGACGGAGAAATCGAAGCTCGCGTACATCCTACGATGCTTCCCTCCACGTCGCCCATCGCCCAAGTCGAGGGTGTGTACAACGCCATTCAATTGGTAGGTGATGCTGTCGGTGACGTCGTGCTCTATGGGCGGGGAGCCGGATCTATGCCAACCGGAAGCGCCGTCGTCAGTGACGTGATCGCGATCGGACGGAACGTACTCAAAGGCATCGTCGGTCGAGTGCCGGTGGCGTCGTTTCAACAGGATCAGCGACGGCCGATTCGCCTACGTTCGATGGAAGAAATCAGTTCGCTATATTACCTGCGGTTTACAGTTGTGGACCGGCCCGGCGTGTTGGCACAGATCGCTGGTGAGCTGGGGCGATGTGGAATCAGCATTTCCTCGATGGTGCAACAAGGACGCCGTGAAGGGCAGACAGTGCCGGTTGTTATCAAGACACACAGCGCGAAAGAGCGCGATGTACAAACCGCGCTCCGTGAAATCAACCAAAAGCCGTTCGTCTCCGAACTGACTATGCTCATTCGGGTCGAAGGCAAGGACGAGTGATCGATGAATCGCTGGCGCGGAGTCATTGAGGAGTACCGAAAATTTCTCCCTGTGACCGAGAAAACCCCGGTCATCAGTTTGGGAGAGGGCAACACGCCTCTGATTCGCGCCACAAGATTAGCCAAGGCGATCGCACCGGGAATCGAACTCTATTTGAAGTTTGAGGGGGTCAACCCAACCTGTTCCTTTAAAGACCGGGGAATGACATTAGCAATCTCAAAGGCCGTCGAGGGTGGTGCACGGGCCGTCATGTGTGCCTCGACCGGCAATACCTCGGCTTCCGCCGCGGCTTATGGAGCTCGTGCGGGGTTGTCAGTGTACGTGTTGATTCCAGCCGGAAAGATCGCAATGGGCAAACTCTCCCAGGCGATGATGCATCAGGCGACGGTCATTCAGATCGAGGGGAATTTTGATCAAGCGTTGGCGCTCGTGAAAGACTTTTCCTCGTCGCTCCATATTGAACTTGTTAACTCGGTGAATCCCTTCAGGATTGAGGGACAGAAGACCGCGGCTTTTGAGATCTGCGACGAACTCGGCGACGCGCCGACGCTGCATGTCTTGCCGGTTGGGAACGCCGGCAATATTACCGCCTATTGGAAGGGGTACAAAGAATACCGTGCGGCGAATCAGATCATGCGAGTGCCCCGTATGATGGGATTTCAAGCTTCAGGGGCTGCCCCGATCGTATTGGGCAGAGTCGTCGAACAGCCACAGACCGTCGCCACGGCAATCCGAATCGGCAATCCTGCCAGCTGGTCCTCGGCCTTGACGGCGGTGGAGGAATCCGCCGGTCTGATCGATATGGTAACGGATGAAGAGATTCTCCAAGCCTACGCAACCGTGGCAGCTACGGAAGGGGTCTTTTGTGAACCGGCATCAGCTGCGTCTGTTGCCGGTGTGGCCAAACTCCATCGAAGAAAGGTTCTCCAAGAGGGAGAGACGGTCGTCTGTACCCTTACCGGGCATGGCTTGAAGGATGCGGATACGGCCATCGGTGTGTCGAAGCCACCGCAAACTGTCAAAGCAACTCGCGAGGAGGTTGCCCGTTTTTTGAAAGTCTGAGAGGCGCGTAGAGTCCATGAAATATGTGATCGTACATGCCGGAGGAATGGCCCATTACCCACAAGAAGAGCTGGGTGGTCGGACACCGCTCCAAGTAGCCGCGACTCCCCATCTAGATCGCCTGGCACAGAGCGGTGAACTTGGTCAACTAATTATTCCCGCTGGCGGAGTTTACCCTGGAGGTGGGCTGATCGGCACGGCGATCCTCGGATATGACCCGAAGAAGTTTTATCCAGGTCCTGGGCCACTTGAAGCTGCCAGTTTGGGTGTGTCCGCAACGGAGCATGATGTGGTGTATCGCTGCACGATGGTGACCTTGGCACCGGAAGGGGGCAAGGGCGGTGACATCAAGAAGTTGGGCGCACACGTCATCATGGACGATGCAACGGCCGGCTTGATTGAGACCGAAGATGCCCGTGAACTGATCGATGCCATCAATGAACAGCTCGGCTCAGAAACCATTCAGTTCTATCCGGGAGCGGGCCATCGTCATCTGATGGTCTGGGTGAATGGGAAATCAAAGGCGATCTGCACCGATCCGCAGTCGTTACTTGGTCAATCGATCGCCGATGCCTTACCCTCTGGAGACGGTGCGGATATTCTCCGGAAGCTGATGGAGGCCGCCTATTTTATCTTGCGCGATCATCCAGTCAACGGTGAACGGGTCGCTGCCGGCAAGAAACCGGCAAATTGTCTCTGGCTCTGGGGCGAGGGGCGAGCCGTCATGTGGCCGAGCCTGGTGGAACAATACGAAGTGGCAGGGGCGGTCGTTGCCACCAACGATGTGTATCGTGGTGTAGGGATCAATGCGGGCCTTGAAGCGGTGGACCCAGAAAGACTGAATGGTGGTGATCTCCGTGCAAAGGCTACCGTGGCATTGGAGGAATTTGCAAAGAAGGATTTTGTGTATGTCCATGCCAAGTTGACGGACGAAGTCATCCACGGCACCGATATCAACGCCAAGGTCCGCGGGATCGAAGAGTTTGATCGTAGCTTGGTCGGCCCCTTGGTTGAAGGATTGGACAAGCAAGGTATCTATCGCTTTCTCGTGATATGCGACCACACCGTAGGAATTGAGGGCCCGGCGTTGTACGCGTTTGGTGAAATTGGCGGAAAAGGGACGGACGCTATCAGCCGCCGTTTCACCGAGACTGATGCGATTGTTTCCAATATCCCTGCCCGTGATGCTACCAAGTTTGCGAACAAGTTCTTCTCAAAAAGCTGAAGCCTGTGGCGCTGATCGTTCAAAAGTACGGCGGAACTTCGGTTGGTACCGTCGAGCGAATACATCGAGTCGCCGACCGTGTGGCTCAGGCTCAACGAGACGGAAATAGCATCGTGGTCGTGCTCTCCGCGATGAGCGGTGAGACGGACCGGCTGATCAAACTCGCCCATGAGGTGACGGCTGCTCCTGATGAACGCGAACTGGACATGTTGCTCTCGACGGGAGAACGCGTCACCATCGCGCTGCTGGCGATGGAGTTGCGAGGGCGTGGCATCGATGCGCGGTCCTTTACAGGTCGGCAGGTCGGCATCATGACCGACCGCTCGCATACCAAGGCCCGGATCGCCCGGGTGACCGCAGATCGTATCCGTGAGGCGCTGGGGCAAGGAGTGGTTCCCGTTGTGGCCGGTTTTCAGGGCATCAACGAGTTCTCGGATGTGACAACCCTGGGACGAGGCGGGTCTGACCTCTCCGCGGTCGCATTGGCGGCAGCCCTGAAGGCCGATCGGTGCATCATTTTTACCGATGTTGACGGTGTCTACACCGCAGATCCGAACATTGTTCCGGCGGCGAAGCGGATCGATCGGATCGCCTATGAGGAGATGCTTGAAATGGCCAGCCTCGGAGCGAAAGTGCTCCAAACCAGGTCGGTCGAGTTTGCGGCGAAATTCAATGTCCCGGTCGAAGTGAATTCCAGCTTTACAGAAGGAAAGGGAACGCTCGTGACGAAGGAAGAGAAGGACATGGAGGCAGCGGCTATCGCTGGTGTGACCGGGGATCGCCATCAAGCAAAGGTCACGATCATTGGGGTGCCGGATAAACCTGGGATTGCCGCCAGAATTTTTGGACCTGTGGCAGAGGCTAATATCAATGTGGATATGATTATTCAAAACATCGGCCAAGCAACCATGACGGATCTCTCATTTACCATACCGCGTGCCGATCTGAAAAAGGCTGAGCCGCTCATTCAAGGGGTGGCGAAGGACATTGAGGCGAAGTCCGTGTCGGTCGTGGAAGCGATCGCCAAAGTCTCGCTTATTGGGGTGGGCATGAGATCGCACTCAGGGGTGGCGGCAAAGATGTTCGAGGTGCTGTCTCGGGAGGGCATCAATATCATGATGATCAGAACCTCGGAGATCAAGATTTCCTGCGTCATCGATGAGAAATATCTCGAACTGGCCATGCGGTCTCTCCATACGGCGTTCGATCTCGACGCAGCTTAATTCTTGTGTCGCTTAGGGGGAAGCACCCCCTTATAGGGCTTTCAATGGATTAATGACCTGGGCGCTTCAAGCGGTCGAGCCTCGACAGATCACCTGACTACCTGATACCCTTCCTCACCATGGCTCGAAAAACCACTCAATCCGGCTCTTCCCGCGCTTCTCGTGAGCAACAGCCGGTTGCTGAACGAAAGTTGTCGGTGGCTCAATCAGCAGCGTTAGAGATCTACGACACCACCTTGCGCGATGGGGCCCAGGCTGAGGACGTCAGTTTTTCAGCTGAAGACAAGGTCCGCATAGCCCAAAAGCTGGATGACCTCGGCGTTCATTTTATTGAAGGCGGTTGGCCTGGAGCGAATCCGAAAGACATCGAGTTCTTCCGGATGATCAAAACGATCCCGCTGAAGCATGCGAACGTCATAGCATTCGGATCAACCAGAAAAGCCAGTAATACCGTTCGCAAGGACCCGAATCTTCAAGCGCTGCTCGCTGCGGAGACCAAGACGATCACGCTGTTCGGGAAAACCTGGTCGCTGCATGTGACTGACGCCTTGGGAATCTCATTGGCGAAGAATTTGGAATTGATTGAGGATTCCATCGCATACCTGCGCAGGAAAGGACGCCGGGTCTTCTACGACGCGGAGCACTTCTTCGACGGCTACAAGACCAATCCTGACTATGCGCTGACCACGATTAGAAAAGCGGTGGAGGCTGGGGCTGAGCGGGTGATCTTGTGCGATACGAATGGTGGGACGATGCCGTGGGAGATTCGCGAGATTTGTGGCGTGGTTCAACGCGAATGCGTGGTCCCACTCGGCATTCATGCCCATAACGACTGCGAGATGGCCGTGGCGAACTCACTGGTGGCGATTGAGACCGGCATTCTCCAAGTTCAGGGAACGATCAATGGGATTGGCGAACGGTGTGGGAATGCCAACCTCTGTTCGATCATTCCCAATTTAGAGCTAAAGATGAAGCGCCATGCTCTGGCTGATCGCTTGAGCCATCTCAAGGATGTGGCAGGATTTGTCACCGAAATCGCGAATTTGATGCCGAACAAGCATCAACCCTATGTCGGCGATTCCGCCTTTGCTCATAAAGGGGGCGTACATATTCATGCAGTGCTCAAGAATCCGGCGACGTACGAACATGTCGATCCAGCCCGAATCGGCAATCGACAGCGGATGCTGGTCTCCGACTATGGAGGACGGAGCGGACTGCTGGACAAAATCGAACACTATGGAATCAAACTGCCTAAAGACCATTCCAAGGTCGACGAACTGATCCATGCATTAAAGGATCGAGAAAGCCAGGGCTATCAGTTCGAAGGTGCCGAGGGATCATTCGAACTGCTGATGCGCAAGGTCATGGGGAGCCACAGGCCTTCGTTTCAGTTGTTGGGGTTTCGCGTGATTGTCGAGAAAAAACAAGAGGATGGACCACCTCTTTTTTCCGAGGCAACGGTGATGGTCAAGGTCGGCGAAGCTGTGGAACATACTGCCGCAATCGGTGCGGGGCCGGTGAATGCGCTCGATCATGCATTGCGCAAGGCTTTGGAAAAGTTCTATCCGCAGCTGCAAGAGGTCAAACTCCTCGATTACAAGGTGCGTGTCTTAGCGGCCAATAAGGGGACTGAATCCAAGGTGCGAGTATTGATCGAATCAGGGGATCATAAGGATAAATGGGGCACCGTTGGGGTGTCGGAAAATATCATAGAGGCGACATGGCAAGCACTGGCGGATAGCATCGAGTACAAACTTCTTGCCTCGGATTAGCGTATTTTTGTAAGCATTCTCCAAATTTATTCTTGACAGGGTTCATAACCTCACGTAACTTAAGCAAAACTCATCGCATTGACGAAATGCATCATGAGGATAGCAGCGCGGCGAGTTGTTATGGTCACGTAGGGGGATAGCATGAGGAAGGCGGATATCGCTGACGAAATCTTCAAGCAGGTCGGTATTTCAAAGAACGAAGCGGCTGACATCGTTGAATTCGTGCTGAATCTCCTCAAGTCCGTGTTACAGAAGGGAGAGTCGGTCAAAATCGCGGGGTTTGGAAATTTTGTTGTGCGCAGTAAGGGCGCCCGTAAAGGACGAAATCCTCGAACTGGAGAAGAAATTGGGATTACCCCCCGACGCGTCGTTACGTTTCGACCAAGCCAAGTGTTCAAGAAGTACGTCAATTCGTAAGGCTGCTTCACCCACATCTTCGGTCGCACCGTGAGGCCGGTCATGGGAACTGAGCCCAGGCTGGGGAGCAAGGTCTTCTATAAAATCGGAGAAGTGAGTCAACTGACGAAACTTCCCGCGTATGTCCTCCGCTTTTGGGAATCGCAATTCACCTTTTTAAAGCCCAAAAAGAGTCGAGGAAACCAACGTCTCTACGTTCAGCGAGAGGTGGAAACTGTACTAGAAATTAAGCGCATGCTGTATGAAGAAGGACATACCATCGAGGGCGTAAAACGGTATTGGGCCCGCCGTGGGCGGGCAGGGTCGCGCAAGTTACGTCCGAAGGACATCGCAAGGAAATTGATGGGGGACCTTCGGATTATTCTGAAGATTATCGACTCGCACTCATGATGGTGACAGCACGGATGTTTCATCGAAGGAGGTCGACGGTTTATTAACCACGAGGAATCTCTGCTGAGTTCAGCACATGTCGGGGCGTAGCGCAGCCCGGTAGCGCACTCGCTTGGGGTGCGAGTGGTCGTGGGTTCAAATCCCGCCGCCCCGACCAAATTGATGTCCAAAGTGACGCGATAGGCGTCTCAAGGCAGACGGGCTTGTTATCTTCACGCGGTACCACATACCGACTTTGGTAGGAGCTGCCTCAGGCAGCTCTTTTTGTTGAAAGTCGATCATGCGCATTCTCATAACCAACGATGACGGGATCCAGTCGCCAGGGATCGCGGCCCTGGCAAAAGGGCTCGCCAAAATTGGCGAAGTGTGGGTGGTTGCACCAGATCGTGAGCGCACTGCAGTCGCACATGCTGTGACCTTACACAAACCACTGAGAGTGAACCAGATTGGGACTCGATCCTTTTCGGTCAACGGCACTCCGGTGGACTGCGTGAATCTGGCGTTGCTAAAAATTATGGTCAAACCACCTCAGCTCGTGGTGTCCGGTATCAATAAGGGAGTCAACCTTGGTGATGACGTGATGTATTCGGGAACCGTTTCAGGAGCGATGGAGGGAGCCATCCTCGGCGTGCCATCTATCGCGGTCTCCCAAGAAGGGCAGGACAAATTCCACTTTGACGTGGGTGTTGTCTATGCGGCACGAATTGCACAGCTGGTTCTTGCCAAAGGTCTTCCGGAAGAGACCCTCCTGAATGTCAACATCCCGGATCGTCCACGATCGGGGATCAAAGGCGTACGCGTCACCTGTCTGAGTCGAAGACGATTCCATAATCCCATTATCGAAAAAGTCGATCCGCACGGACGTAAATATTACTGGATCGCCGGCAAGCGAGTTTCCTGGAGTCGCAATAAGGATGCCGATCACGAGGCCATCGAAGAAGGGTACGTATCTATCACACCGATCCATTTGGATAGTACGCACTATGGCGTCCTTGATCAGTTCCGGTCGTGGGAACCGATGATTAAACACGGCCATATAAAATCTTCCGCATTACGGTCGGCTCTTGGGTCTATGGAGGAGTCGGGTACGTGATTGGCGAACTCATCGAGACTGTCATCAGTGAACTGAGCCAATTCGTCATCGCCTGTATCTCCAGGTTCGGCTATGCCGGCATTGTTTTCACGATGGCTGTCGAGAGCGCCTGTATCCCGTTACCGAGCGAAATCATCATGCCGTTTTCCGGCTATCTTGTGATGACCGGAGAATTCACCATGCTGGGAGTCACGCTGGCTGGAGCGATCGGTAATGTGCTTGGTTCGATCGTCGCATACTATGCAGGAGTGTGGGGGGGGAGGCCATTTGCCGAACGGTATGGTCCATATTTTCTCATCTCCCATCAGGATCTCGATGTCGCTGATCGATGGTTCGCAAAATACGGCGAAGCCGCCGTCTTCTTTGGCCGCATGCTGCCGGTCGTGCGTACGTTCATTTCGCTTCCAGCTGGTATTGCGAAGATGAACTTCCCTCGCTTCGTCATGTTTACCTTTGTCGGAGCTCTGCCCTGGTGCTATCTCCTGGCCTACATCGGTCTTCGAATGGGCGAGCAATGGGAACATCTTCGGGATTACTTCCATCAATTTGACATCGTCATCGGACTAATCCTGGCTGTAGCCATTGGGTATTTCCTATGGTCTCACTGGCCAAAGCGACGAACAAGCTCAGGAGCTTAAATCTCATGCTCAAGCTGTTCAATACTTTGACCGGGCGGCAAGACGTATTCGAGCCGATTGAACCGAGGAAAGTCCGCATGTATGTCTGCGGTGTGACGGTATATGACTATTGTCACATCGGTCATGCTCGTAGCGCGCTCGTATTCGATGTGCTACGGCGTTACTTGGAATACACTGGTTATGCGGTAACATTTGTGAAGAACTTCACGGATGTGGATGACAAGATCATTAAGCGGGCACATGAACAGGGGGTAAACTGCGGGGCCGTCACACAAAAGTTTATCCAGGCCTACCATGACGACATGGGAAAGCTCGGCGTGCGCCAAGCTTCAATCGAACCCAAAGCGACCGAGCACATGGCTGAGATCATCGAGCTGACCGGGACCTTGCTGAAGAAAGGATTGGCCTACCAAGTAGATGGCGACGTGTACTTTGACGTGGCCAAGTACCCAGGTTATGGAAGTCTTTCCAAGCGTAAACTCGAAGATCTACAGGCAGGGGCACGTGTTGAAGTCGATGAACGAAAGCGCCACCCCATGGATTTTGCGCTGTGGAAGAGCAGCAAGCCTAGCGAACCGGCGTGGGAGAGTCCCTGGGGACCAGGCCGACCCGGCTGGCATATCGAGTGTTCGGCCATGTCGGTCCGGCATCTTGGGGAGACGTTCGATATTCATGGAGGAGGGATGGATCTGATCTTCCCTCACCATGAGAACGAAATCGCACAGTCCTCCGGTGCATCGGGAAAACAATTTGCACGGTACTGGGTGCACAATGGCTTTGTGCAGATCAACAAAGAAAAGATGTCCAAGTCGCTGGGAAACTTTTTCACGATTCGCGAGATCTTTGAGAAGTCAGACTGGTCTGAAGAGGTGACTGGCGAGATCCTACGGTACTTTCTTCTATCAACCCATTATCATGGGCCACTCGATTTCTCGGACCAAGCACTGAAGGAGGCGAAGAGCGCTTTGAATGGCTTCTATGACCTCTTTGGACGGCTAGCTGAGTCTGGTGGACATGCAATAGCGGATCGAGAGCTAGACCACGCGGTCGGTCGTTGTCAGGCAGGGTTCCTGGCTGCGATGGACGATGACTTGAATACACCTTTGGCAATCGCTTCCTTACAAGGCTTGCGGAGTGACGTCAACAAGCTATTGGGAGCCGGGCTTTCTCCTGAAGGTAGACATACCGCGCGGCAGGCGTTTCGTTCCCTAGGCCTGGTATTTGGATTGTTTCAATCGGACCGGTGGGATTTCAACGTCCGCATTGAAATCCCACCTGCTTCGGTCGTTATTACATCATTTGCCCCGACAGTCACAATAGAGCCCGCAGTGACAGAGGTGCAGATCGAATCCAAACTGGCGGAACGCATCGAAGCTAAGAAGCGAAAAGACTTTGCGCGAGCCGACGCAATCAGATCAGAGCTCGCTTCACTGGGTATCACGGTCGAGGACAAGCCCGATGGCACAAGCCGCTGGAAGCGCTGATGAACAGGAAATGCTCTACGGCCTCCATGCCGTACGTGAAGCGCTGAAAGCTGGTAGTCGACCGATTCAACGTCTGTTGGTCGCCCGCACCGACAAGCAGTTCACTGACCTGGTGCGATTGGCTCGATCCGGTCACATTCCGGTCCACGTTCAACCACTTTCCTCCTTCGACCGTCTCGTGCCCAACGGAAAGCATCAAGGCATCATCGCCTTTGCGGCGGCAAAGGCGTATCAGACGGAAGAATCCATTCTGACACGCGCAGCCGAACGGCACGAATCACCTTTTGTGGTGATCCTGGACGGTGTAGAGGACCCCCACAACCTCGGCGCCGTCATTCGGACGGCGGAGGGAGCCGGTGCCCACGGCATATTTATCCCTGAGCGAAGGGCTGCCGGACTCACATCAGTGGTGGCAAAAGCCTCGGCTGGAGCAATCGATCACATCCCGGTCGCACGTGTGACGAATACCAGTAGATTGATTGAATCATTGAAAGCGGCCGGGATCTGGATTTACGGTGTCACACCTGCAGCGGAGAAGAAATTTACCGAGGTCGACCTACGAGGGCCGGTTGGTTTGGTCCTGGGGGGAGAAGGAAGAGGCATCCGAACGGGCGTCATTCAGCATTGTGACGAATGTATCCATATTCCCATGAAGGGACGGATCCAATCCTTGAATGTATCCGCTGCTGCGGCGATCGTCCTATTCGAGGCTGTTCGTCAACGCGATAAGCCAAATCAAGAGTCTTGACTCACCGGATTCTCAGCGCCCCACCCTGAATGGCTGTCTTCAGTAATTGAGCTGTATTCGACACTCGCATTTTCTTCATCATGTTGGCGCGATGGGCCTCAACGGTCTTGACGCTGATTTTCAGCCGGTTGCCAATTTCTTTGTTCTTAAACCCCGCCCAGATTAATTCCAAAATTTCCTGTTCTCGTGAGGTGAGCGACTCCGGCCGTCTTGTGCGCGGAGGTGGTTCAAGGTTCATGAGGGACTTTCGAGGTCGTGGCTTGGCGCTTACTTTAGCCATGATGACGAGTTCTCCTTTGATAGGAATCAGTTTCAGGTATACTCGAGTGACCAATTGGTCAATAACCCCCTTATTATGAAGCGATTGGTGACGAATGTAAATTCGGGTAGTTTGGCCCTAGTAGGGTTCCTGGGTAAGGAAAGAACTCTGAGCAATTATGCATGAGAGCCAAACACTATTCTCGGCGTATCTCGTTGTCGGCCTCTTTGGCGCACTCGTCGGTAGCTTTCTGAACGTGTGTATCTATCGGCTGCCACGGCACGAATCGATCGCGTGGCCGGGATCTCATTGCCCAAGCTGTTCACATCCAATTGCGTGGTATGACAACGTTCCGATCGTCAGCTATTTGCTGCTGGCAGGGCGTTGCCGGCATTGTGTGGTCCACATCCCTTACCGGTATCCTTTGGTGGAGGCTCTGAATGCCTTGGGCTATGTCTGGATCGTATGGTTTTATGGGATGACCTGGTCTGCGGCGGCCTACGGGATACTCTATTCGGCTCTCTTGGTGGTCGCTGGAACCGATCTTTCTCATAAGATCATTCCCAATGCGATTACCTTTCCAGGGATTGTTCTGGGACTCCTCAGTGCCGCGACGATCCTCCCACTCGGATTCTTTAATGGTTTGCTGGGTGTGCTCGTCGGTGGGGGTATCTTATGGCTGCTGGCCTGGGCGAGTCCGTATCTCTTTGGAAAAGAAGGCATGGGTGGAGGAGACATCAAACTTCTTGCGATGATCGGGGCCTTTCTCGGCTGGAAGCCGGCTCTGATGACAATCATGGTCGGTTCCTTCCTTGGGTCGCTCGTCGGCGTTGGCCTAATCGCAGCCAAAGTGATTCGTCGGGAAGACTACATTCCATTCGGCCCGTTTCTCGTCTGTGGCGCGCTGGTGTCACTGTTCTTTGGACAATCTCTCCTTGATTGGTATCGAGACCTATTGGCTGGATAATGGCTCCCATGGCCGCCTCACAGCAATGCCAGTGTATCTCTTTCGTTAAGAACTGTATCTAATCGGGCACGACACGTCTCCCTCATAATCTCCTCCCTCAAACAGCAACTCCACGTGCTCTCATAGCACAACACCCTGCATAAATCTCAATACATCAGTGCCTTACGTGATGCCGAGGCAAGCGAGAGCCGTCGAGCAAAGAACCGTGAATGGTCTATCGAAGAGCGGCACGAGTTTTGACATAGCGCTATGTCAACTGAATGTGCGCTGTACCAGAGAGGAACGTATGAAGCAGGACGGAAAGACATTGGCGGAACTCATGGTGGTTGCGGGGATCCTGGCTATGGTCTCCCTCATGGGGATTCCCAACTTCCTAGGACTCCACTCCACGTCACAGCTCCGGTGCGGCACAGAGGAGATTGCTTCTGACCTACGCCTAGCGAGACAGCTCGCGTTAACCAACCGCGATCGAGTTCGGATTGTCATCGACACAGAACAGCAGGAGCTGATCACACAACTCGTCACTAGCAATACCACACACCATGTCTATCGCTACGCGGGGAAGGGCCTCATCATTGAAGAACCAAGTGCGGGGTGGGACATCCAGTTTCAGCCAAGCGGTCGCTCCGCCACTCCAACAACGATCCAGCTCCACAACAGGGAGGGCCAGACCAAAACGCTCACGGTGAGTATTACAGGTCGGGTATCCATCTTATGACCACGTATCTTAAAAGCGACGGTTTTAGTCTGATCGAGGTCATGGTGGCCATGATGATTTCCGGAATTGCGTTGATGGGGACACTGGGTGCAGTGGAAATCACGTCGAGATACTCGCAGCAGGGCGGCCTGAGCAACAAAGCGCTGGAGCTGGCCCAGGCCAGACTCGAAGTGAAACGTTCCATTCGGTGGCAATCTCTTCTTGAAGATGACCTTGATCATGACGGCACTCCCGACAGCTTCATGGTCGATGACGGGCAAGGAGCGGATGCCTTGGCGGGAGATGGGATCTATACGGCGATGTGCGAACGCGATGGAATAACGGTTGTCTGGACCATTGAGGGTGAGCCTCAGAGGCCGCTCCACACCTCCGGACTAGTGACAATCCGAGCCGTTGCATCATACGCAAACCGGAGAGGCCAACCGCGAGAGGTCCATGTTGCGACTATCCGAGCGAATCCGAGCTATGTGGGGCAACGATGAACGACGGGAAGTCCACCACTGCTACCTTGCGACGTCGATCATGGGTCAGGATCCTGGCCGAGTCCGACGGTGTCTGTCTGAGCGAATTGATGATCAGTTTAGCAATCGGTGCTGCTGTGCTGGCGACGGCGTTGAGCACGTTAAATATCGTTCAGACCCATGCAGGGAAGCAGCACCGCATGCTGAATCATCAGCAAGATCTTCGTTTGGGGCTGGAAGTCTTTGAACAAGAAGTTCGACTTGCGACGGCCAATACAATCGCGATAGTGGCCCCCAAAGAGTTCCTATTTCATGCCAATCTCGCGGACCATCGAACGATCACGACAGCCGATGTGTTGCCTGGATCAACGGTCCTGCCGGTGCTGGATGGGAGTGGATGGGGGGAGGGGAAAACGATCAGTGTGTGTGGACGGCACATGTGTGAATCGCATCGGCTCGCTCGCACGGGACAACGCTATCAACTGACTCTGGCGGAACCGGTTGGGATGTCGTTCCCGGAAGGGGCGTCTGTGCAGGTGAATAATCGCGTGAGATATTACGTGAAGGGCAAGGAAGATGGCACCTCGAATCTCATGCGCATGGTCGATGGCGGAGCCAGTGTTCTGATCGGAGAGCTTGGCGATCTCCACTTTTCCTACTGGAACGACATGGGACAGGGAACAACCCAGCCCTCACAGGTGAAACGTGTTGTTTTAGAGATTCATTCCAGTCAACCCCTGCATCGAATGGTGCGGGAAGTGAGCATTCGATCTTAGGAGGATACACATCATGTCCTGTAGAAACATCAACGGCGACCAGCGGGGGATTGCACTTCTAGGAGCCATGGTGATCGTTCTGGTCCTCTCAGTGCTTGCGACGACCCTCTTGAACCTCAGTGGACAAGAGGCCATCAGCGCAAGCGCCGCAGGCCAGATGGCGGTCGCTCAGCAACTTGCTGACGCATCTGCCGAACTTGTGGCGGGGTGGTTTCATGACCCACAGCCCACGAGCGCAGTACCGGCAATCGTGTCACTTCGTGCCAGGAGGAATTATGATGCGGACGGCGCGCCTTCATTTTTTGATGCCACGGGTCGCTCACAATTTATAGGGTCAACAGACCAGCCTGATTTTCGCCTACAGGCGGAAAATGTTTCAGATAATCGACTCCTCAATGATCCAGAAATCGGAATGTTCCGTGCCATGAGACAGCTCGGACAGGTAGAGGAGCTAAAAGTGTATGCTCCTGCGGATCCGGGCCTCCTTTGTACCATTGATACCACCATAACAACCAATACCAACCCTTCTGTTCGGCAATCAATCCGAATGCAGTTGGGGGCCTTGGATCTGCCTTCGCTGAAATCCGCCGTCCAGGTCGGTCGACACCTGGGTCTATTCCTTCCTGGTGGTGAATCGCCTGTCACGGTGCATTGGGGTGACTTAAAAGTTGGTGAAGACCTCGTACTCAAACAGGCGAAGGATCTTCCGAGGAAAAACACGATCGCTCTAGTGACCGGGCAGGGCTATGACGAAACCGATCAGCGAGAGGATAGGTGGATGGAGGCATGGGTGGGAGGAGGAGTGCGGCTGACCCAACCGCCTGTTCCTCCGACCACGGATGTCCAAACCAACCTTCACGTAGGGCAGAATCCTATTCCCGGCATTCGCCTCGATGAGTGGCCGTACGAACATCTGAAACGAATGGCCAAACGATTTGGTCGGTACTTTGCGATCGATCGGGAGGGTCTTCTCTATCCACAAGGGGTGGTTGAGTTCGGCAAAGGCCTTTCTCCGGAGGAAGTCTTACGGTTGCAAGCCTCTGGTGGTCAGTTGGGTCTTATCTTTATCGATACGCTCGACCAAATGGCGCCACGCCCCGACAATCTTGGAGTCCTCAAGCTCCGGGCTCCATACCTAGAGGGTACGATAGTGATGCAAGGTCATGTGGTGCTGGCCCCAAATGGGACTGGTACTACCATCCAAGCTCTGAGCCCTCCAACAACTGATCAAAGCAACGCGCTCGCTCGAACACCCGTTCATTTGTCGGGTATGCATGTCAACGGGGTGCTCTATGCCAGTGGTACCATCACTGTCGCTGGAAGAACAAAGCTGTACGGCGCGGTAGTGGCAGGGGAGACGATTGTGCCGTCAGACTCAGGCAGCTCGCTTGAGGTGTGGTACGACCACGACCTCGGAGAGGGGTTGTTCCGGGGTTTGCCGGTCGTCTATCGCGCTCCGGGAACCTGGATGGCACGTGACTGAGATAGGGGTAGGGCGAATAACTCTGGCGAGCTATAAGATTCAAATAGAGGCACATAAAAGCAACTTCTTATTGTCGATGTCAAAGGATGAGCTAAAATGATTACGCAAACTCTGGTCACACGTCCGAAGAGAGCTGTTCTTTCGGGTGCAAGTCTAAAGAAACGACAGATGGGCAAACAACCCCGTAAGATGACGATGGAGCGCAGTCTCTTAGACTGTATCGCCTATCGTGGTCTCATTAGCCAAGTCGATCTGGATACCGCGGTAGAGGAGTCGTTATCGCGCGAGGTAGACCTGGAAATGATCTTGTTGGAAAAATACCGCGTACCACGCGCTGCACTCGGGTTGGCACTCAGTGAGTTCTATCAATGTCCGTATGTCTCTTATGATGAGCGGACAGTCATCGACCCAGATCTTTTAAAAAACCTCAGCTTCGATTATCTCAGACGCAACTCATGGATTCCGTTGAAGCGACAAGGGACCGTTCTTGATATTGTCATCAACGATCCCCACGATTTGGAAAAAGGCCTCGATATCAGACGGGCCTTTCCGGGCATGACCGTTCGCTTCGCAGTTGGGCTTCGGCGCGATATCGAGCAATACTTACTTGTTGCGACAGGACAGGCCAATGGGGGCTCCATCACCGAGATCCTCGGGGAACTCGTCGATGAAGCCGGTATTGAGCGAAGTGCTGAGGGAGAACCCGGCGAGATCGACGAAAACGACTCCGCCATCGTGCGGCTTACAAACCAAATCATCGCGGAGGGGTATCGGCTCGGGGTTTCCGATATCCACATTGAACCATATTCGGATCGAAAAGAGACGGCCGTACGGTTTCGAGTCGACGGCACGTGCTTTACGTATATGCGCATACCAGCCGTCTATCGGCGGGCCATTGCCTCGCGACTGAAGATCATGGCTAATTTGGATATTGCTGAACGCCGAAAACCCCAAGACGGGAAAATCCGCTACAAATTAGCAAAGGATCGTGAAATCGAATTGCGCGTGGCCACCTTGCCGACCGCCGGCAACAATGAGGATGTGGTATTGCGGCTTCTGACTGCCAAGGAAATCATGCCGCTAGAGGCAATGGATTTTTCACCGGAGATTTTACAAGCCGTCAAGGAACTCTCGGAACGTCCGCATGGGATCCTTCTTTGCGTGGGACCGACAGGGTCGGGAAAGACCACTACACTGCATGCTGTGATGAGACACATCAACACCGATGAACGAAAGATTTGGACCGCAGAAGACCCCATCGAAATCACGCAGGAGGGTTTGAGACAAGTTCAGGTCCATCCTAAAATCGGGTTTACCTTTGCCTCCGCGATGCGGGCATTTCTTCGCGCAGACCCTGACGTGATTATGATCGGAGAGATGCGAGACAAAGAAACAGCCGACATCGCGATAGAGGCGTCACTCACTGGGCATTTAGTGATGAGCACACTACACACCAACAGTGCGGTGGAGACCGTCACCCGACTGTTGGACATGGGGTGCGACTCGTTCAACTTCGCTGATGCGATGTTAGGTATCCTCGCGATGCGTCTTTGTAAGCGCATTTGCCTTCACTGCAGAGAGAGCTACCACCCTACGCAACAGGAATATGACGAGCTGGTGCAAGGCTATGGAGCTCGGTATTGGGAGAGGCTGGCCGTCACGTACACGGAGGATTTCACTCTCTATCGGGGAAAGGGTTGTGACGCGTGTAATAATAGTGGGTTTAAAGGACGGGTGGCCTTGCATGAGCTTCTGGTTGGATCGGAAGATCTTAAGAACCTGATTCAAGGGAAAGCGCGAACCGCTGAGATCCTGAGCGTGGCAATGAGAGATGGGATGGTCACCTTGTTACAAAATGGCATCGAGAAAGTGCTAAGAGGTGTGACGACATATCGTCAAGTCCGCGCCGTTGCGATCAAATAGCATCAGCCGGAGACAATCGATTTCCCTAGGGAGTCTGCTCAAAAATTAACACAAAATCTTTTAATTGCATCTGCATATCCGGTGAAACCCGAATAAACTCAATCCCGCAGCGGTGCCCTGAAACCCAACGCACGGCCGCCAATTCAATACCAACCGGTGCCTGTCCGTCTAATAGGTCAATCTCGAGTGAAAGATACGTCGCATTGCCGGGTGGGTGTTTGGATGTGAGGGCGCATCCCTGAGCCGAAAGATTTAACACCGTTCCATCCAGCTTGTCGTCAGTGGCTCCAAATTTACAAGGAAGCTGGACGGCAAACCTTTTGACCTTACGAGATTCTTGTTTCATCCATTCACTCGGGATTTGATGCAGGTTAATCCCCTAGACCCTCAGAATATGAGCCGTAAGGTCGTTGCAGCAGTCACTGTCGGTACCCTAGTGATGATGGCAAATTCTGTCAAGCAGACTCGGGTCAGTTCCTCGTACGAAACGGTACAACTTGCGCGACGAAAATTGTTGTTCCTAAGTGCGAAAAATGGGCGAAACCGAAAGCGATAGCCATTCAATCACCGGTGCCAAATCAATGAGTTAGGAGGAATGATCGTCTTTCATAGAAAGGCACGCCCCTTGCTCAATCTGGAGGCGCCATGAAGAAGAACATGCCAATCCTGAGCCGGGCAACGTCAGAGGAGAGCGGTTTCACCCTTATAGAAATCGCCATCGTTGGGGCCATTCTCAGCATCGCGGCTGCACTGTCTGTCCCAAACTTTCTTCAGATGTACGCAAAACATGAATTGTATCAAGCGACTACGAGCCTTTATAACCGACTGATCCTCGCCCGTTCTTCAGCAATCAGCCGAAATGCCATGATCGCCGGAACACCGACCAGTGCTCCTATGGGACTGGACACGGTTGCGTTTACCGCTCCGCTGGGGCCAGAAACTCTGCCGGAAAAGGTCAGATTTATAACGCCGCTCCCTGTGAACCCGCTGGGCTTCACGCCTCGAGGGTTGAGCACCATACCCCTAGCGACACAAACCATTCAATTGCGGAGCACACGAGACCCAAATCTAATTTATTCAATCTCGCTGATGCCGTCGGGGAAGGTGACCTGGTGTCGGCAGGCAATCAATCCATGTCTCGTCAATGAACGGTCATGAGCCAGAAGGTGAACGGATCATGAATCTACATAATGAAAAGGGATTTACGTTGGCAGAAGTGATGATCTCTGCTGCCATTCTAGGCGTGGGAGTCATGGGCATGGCCGCAATGCAGGGGGTGTCTTTTTCGAAGAACGTGGATGCCAATGACTTGTCGCTCGTCACCAATGTTGCGGCCGACATGATGGAAAGAATCCAAAGTAATCGACGATTCGCGTGGGCCTACAACAATATCGATACGACGGGACCGGGGAACTGTTTGGCGGGTGGAATCCCAGCCCCTGCTCCACCTGTGCCCTTCTTCTCTGTGGCGCCCTCGATCCCGGCGACAAGAGGAATTCAAGGTGATTGCACCCAATGGCGAACATTGGTCTTGGCCACTAACCTATTAAATGTGCGTGGCACTGTGCAGGCTGCTCCAGTGCTTCCACTCAGACCCGATTCCAGTGCTGTGCAGTTGACGGTACAGATTCAGTGGAATGACCGTGGGGCAGGACAGCGCACACGAGCCGTAGCGTTCCAAACGCTGATCGAACCGGAGTAGCAATCTCACGACTAGTAGATGAAAGGGTATGCGTGTGACGATCTGTAGGGGGCGCCGAATGACACCATCGCTAAAATTGTGGGGCTCGAATCAACGAGGCTTTACATTGGTGGAAATCATGGTCGCGACCATGATGACCGCCGCTATCGTGGCGGCGGGGTTCGGAGCCCTCGTGGTCAGTCAAAAGACCACGCGCATTACCGGACAAGTCAGTAGCACCCAGGCGACAGCCAGAAATGCCTTGGATATGATCACGGCCGATCTGAAGCTAGCCGGGTTCGGGATGCGTGGCCTGACAACCACGGTAGGGGGGTGTCACATCAATGGCACCCCGTATGCCCTCGTGCCAGGCGATAACAATCCTCTAGGGGCTGATACTGGGCCAGATACCATCTCGATGGTCGTGCCGATGACGAATTCCATCGCCGCAGTGGGACCGCTGTGGCAGGTCTTTGTCCCGGGGGCCCCTGGAACCATCGGAGGTCTGCAAACGCCGATTACGAATATCCCCATGCCCGCCAATGCAACCACAGCGATGGGGAACGCGATCCCCGGTGGTGGGGCGGCATTACTCGGTATGCCGGTTTCCATTGGTGGAGTGGCGGGTTCGACCATACAGGCAGTCAGTCCAGGAGGGCTCACCCTGAATCCAGCCATTCCTGCTCCTACGGCTTTTGGAACGGGAACGCAGGTCTATTTGCTGCAATGTATCACCTATCAAGTCATTCCTCCTCCGGATAACCTTAACCTATGCCAAGGAAATGCCCCTTGTTTGGTCCGTGGCGCTGTCCCGGCCGGGCTGGTGGGCCCAGGCGGTCCCCCCAATTGCAATCAAGTGAATTCAGGATGCATTCCCATCATGGATGGGGTGGAAGATCTTCAACTAGCCTACTCCTGCGATGGCTGCGATCCGCGTGTCAATAGTGGACTGCCTGATCTGCAGCCGGATGACCTCAACCTGTCGAATCAGTTCGACCAGGCGGATTTCATCACAGACCGCAATTGGTTCGGCACGGCCGGGCCATATGGTGCCTTTATGACCCCGAGAACGATTCGGTTGGTACAGATGAACATCGTGGCTCGTCAAACCAGAGCCGATCAGGGGATGGGGGAAGCTCAATCGATTCCTGTGCATACGACAACCTTCCCCGTCATCAGCGATCACAACCATGCAACTGGGCTTTTTGCACTGGGAGACACTGCATCTGCGGCTCAACAATCGGACTATTTCCAGTTTCGTCGGCGGATGTTGACTCGGACAATCGAACTCCGCAACCAAAGGTTCTAACCATGATCATTTCTCCGAAAGCTCTGACGACAAGCCAGTTTGCAAGCAACGAGCGAGGCACGTCCTTCATGACGGTCATGCTATTGATGCTGATCATTGGGGCACTTGGCGTTGCCGCGCTCACCATGACAGGGATGGAAAACTCCATGGCCGGAGCGATACGCATGGTCGAGGAAGGGACTGACGCAGCAGAAGCCTGTGTGGGGTCGGCGGTCCGGGCAATTCGATTGACGATTGATGACCCTCAGATGACCGGACCAGCCGCAGCCCTGATCGCACCGCAGGGACCGGTTCCCGCGGCTAATCAGGCGGTGTTTACTCAGGAAATCAATGGCACTCTTCGGAACAATGCTGATGTTGCGGTTGGAGCGGGAAACGCTCCGAACCTTGTGATGAACCTAAACGGTTATGTGGTGAACGGAGACATAGATTTTCTGTACTCCAAGCGCCGGACCGGTAGTGATTTTGCCGATCCAGACAAGCCGACCTACGATCAGTACTATCGAGTCGATTGTCTCGCAGCCAACGCGGCCACTGGCGCCACGAGCCGCGTCATTGTCACCTTTGATTGCCTCAACACGACTGGTGAAGGGTGCGTAAAGCGAGGGAGCAACGGTTAAGACACGACGGATGGGAGGCCGCACACCGCTATGAAGCCTGCAAATCGGGGTAGAAACTCATCGCAATGTTGGCACAAACCGACCATTTTGTCTTCGATTATTGTTCTAGCCTGCATCACGGGAATACCTCAAGTAAGTTGCGCCGATGAGCCGTTGCCTTCTGCTATGGCAAGCTATCCCACGGGAACAATTACGGCAATCTATGAAACGACATTTCAGATAGATGGGCGCACCGTCAGCTTGGCGCCAGAGGCCGTGCTCGTCGATCGCCATGGCGATCCAGTAGCGCCAACCGCAGTGAGAGTAGATATGGAAGTGAAATATCGCATTCAAAAAGGGACGACCGATAAGATCGATTGGATGTTGGTGATCTTACCGGAATAAGAGGCGGTCGATGCAACACAACAGGCCACAGCCAGGACCTCGAATGGAGGGTGCCATGAAATGCCGGAATAGTGCAGCTCGTGGGACCATCGCGCTTGCGTTGGTGGGATGTCTTGTCGGAGCTGGTGCGGCTCAGGCACAGACAATGGATCAGTACGCTGCTGCGCCGCCCTTCGTCAGTGACCAGGTTGCACCTAATATTATCTTGTTGCTTGACAACAGCGGCAGCATGAGCCGTCTAGCCTGCGATCTTACGCTTGACGGCGACTGCAATGATGCGGGAGATCTATTGTTTACCAACACGACGAATTACTCCGGTTATTTCAATTCTTTGCAGTGTTACACCTACGACGCCGGTGCGGACGCGCGATTCGAGCCGGCGACTGCCAAGGCGGCTTTGGCGACTACTTGTCCCGGTACGGAGTGGGACGGGAATTTTCTCAATTACATCTCCTTCCGTCGGTTCGACGCGCTCAAAAAAGGGATGATCGGGGGTGACTGCTTTGTCGCGCGAGCGGCAGACGGAACCTGCCCCACCAACGGTTCGCCCGCGTTGAAGACCGTCCGAGCCCAGGCGAACGGGGTCAATAATGAGATCAACAGCGTGAACTGGAATGGGGGAGTCGGGCCAAACACCTATTTGGGACGAATGCCGACGGCCGACCATGGGGGGAATCCGAATACGCTGTATTTCGGGATCTCCAGCGCCTACTTCTGTGTCGATAATGACAACTCCTTCGATAACAACTGCGGCGATTCTTATAGTCTCAGAAAGTATCAGCTCAAGGTCGGCTACAGCACGGAACCGACCGGCGTCATCCAGCAGATCGGGGCCTCGGCTCGCTTTGGACTGTTTGAATTTAAGCCCAGCGGGGACGGAGCCCGTATGTTGGTCGGTGTCGGCTCCCGTCAATCGATCGACTTCTCCGGCAGCAGCGTCGAAACCTTTAACACCAATGCCGCAGCGATGATCGATGCGGTCCAGGAATCGTTCCCCTCCACCTGGACGCCGCTATCGGAGTCGCTCTATGAGACGACTCGCTACGTCGCCCAGATCAATAGTACGTACCTCGCAGGATCCTACGTGTACCCCATCTCATTTTCAGGCGGGGTGTCCAATGGTGTAGCTTTCCAGGCCACCGGAACTGGTTCGATCGGAGGATCAGAGATCTCGGCCTTGACCGGTGCAGAGGTCTGTCCTCCAGGGTATATCAGCAATGCTTGCGGTCGGGATCCCTTTTTCTTCGGCAGCAACCATACGCCGGCATGGGCGACGACGTCAACCGTGGTGCCCTGTTGCAAAACGTTCGTGATCCTCGTGACCGATGGAGAGCCGACGCAGGATACTAACATCCCAACCGCGTTACGGGACTATGCCCACGGACAGCATGGGTTGCATTGTACCGGAGGGAACGCCACGATCCATGCGCCCAACGGGACCTGCAATACCAACCTTGCCACGCCCGCGGCGAACCTGCTGGGAGAACATAAGACTGACTATAGCGACAGCGGGAACCACTACCTGGACGACGTGGCTTACTGGGCTCATACGAACGACTTGCGGCCCTGCAATGGCACGGCCGATGGGACTATCGCTGTCCTCAATGTGACCGGCCACTGTTTACAAGGACTGCAGAATCTGACGGTCTATACCTTCTTCGCCTTCGGGAACATCGCAGGCCGAGAAATTCTCATGCATACGGCGAAACTCGGTGGTTTTGAAGATTCCAACGGCAACAATCTCCCAGACCTGGTCTCGGAGTGGGACAAGGTGATTAATGCAACCGGGGCGGCGGGGTCCGATGGTATTCCAGATAACTACTTTGAGTCGTCAAATGTCGATGATTTGCAGGACCGTCTGATGGCGACCATTACCGCAATTCTGCGGAAAAGCGCATCGGGTACCTCCATTTCGGTGCTGGCCACCTCTGCCACCGGAGAAGGGTCGATCTATCAAGCGTATTTTTACACGAGTGACATCGGGCAAGGGGGTGCGAACGTCAAGTGGACGGGGTATGCACATGCTCTCTTCGTCGACGGGTTCGGTAATTTCAGAGAAGATACGAATCAAGACGGGAAGCTGACGTACGATCAAGATCTGATCGTGACCACACGGTACGACAATAATCCCGCGAGTCCGACCTACCAGAGAGTTCTTGTCGATAAGTTTGCGGACGGCAATGCAGACGGAGTGGCAGATAGTGCGTCACCGACGTTTACCAGCGATCTCAAGTCGATCATGCCTATCTGGGAGGGAGGTAAAGAACTCGCAAATGTAACATCCGCCTCCCGCAAGGTACTTACCTGGATCGACTCTAATAACGACGGAATTGTCGACCCCACAGAACAGATCGAGTTTAATACGGCTAATTGTCTCCTGCTTCGGGACTATCTGCGGTATGCACTGGACACCTGCGTCGGCAGCAGCAACGCCACGAATTTGATCAACTTCATTCGCGGTGATGAGATCGCCGGGTTACGGACTAGGATGCTGGAGGTCCCGGTCGGAAGCGGAAACTACAAGGTCTGGAAGCTGGGTGATCCCATTCACTCGACTCCAACGGTCGTGGGTGCTCCTAAGGCGCGCTACGACCTGGCGTTCGGAGATCCCACGTACACGGCCTTTTACGCGAAGTATCGAACCAGGCGTCAGGTCGTTTATGTCGGCGCGAATGACGGCATGCTCCACGCCTTCAACGGAGGCTACTACCATAAGGGCGACGATCCTACCACAGCTGCTGCCGTGGAACATGGTTGGTACACCAAGAATCCAACAGACAATTCAAGCGGCCCGAATCTTGGTTCAGAACTCTGGTCGTTCATTCCGCAGGAACTGTTACCACACCTCCAGTGGCTTGCTAGGACGGATTATACGCATGCGTACTACGTCGATCTGAAGCCGACGATCGCTGAAGCTCGGATCTTTACGCCGGATGCCGATCATCCTGGAGGTTGGGGAACCGTGTTAATCGGTGGATTTCGGATGGGCGGCAGTTGTGGAAACTGCACTGCTGGCTCGGGGGCCCCCCCGATGACGGCCACGATCGGGGGAGTCTCTCGAACATTCTATAGCGCCTACTTTGCCTTGGATATTACCAACCCAGAGGTCGACCCCAAATTGCTTTGGGTGTTTAGCGACAACGGACTCGGACTGACCACCAGCTATCCAGCTGTGGCTCGTATGAATCCTAAGACCGATAGTCCCATCGATCCGACCAATGAGAAATGGTATGTCCTGTTTGGGTCGGGACCGAACGGCTACAAGGCGGATCTCACCGCCGCTATGCCCCAGGCCGCAAAACTTTATACCGTGAACCTGAAAAACGGACCGAAAGTTGCTGCGGGCGGCAGTTTGACGACCATGCCGATTGGTACCTGGTCATCATTCATGGGGCATGTCGTCGCAGTAGATAAGGATTCGGACTGGAGGACGGATGTGGCCTACTCAGTCCGGACGATCCACGATGGGGCTCTCCCGTGGCGTGGGAAACTCTATCGTCTCACCATGGGTTGTGCCACATCACCCTGTGATCCCAACACATGGGGCATTTCCAACGGAGGCAACCGGACTCCGACGGAAGTGATTGATACGTTCTATGATGCGTCTCTTGGGACAACAGTGGAGGTTGGGCCTTCCGCGTCGGCTCCGGCCGTGACTTTAGACGATACCGATAAGGTGTGGGTCTTTTTCGGAACGGGTCGATATTTCAGTAACGCAGACAAGGTAGATAACACCCTTCAGCGTCTCTTCGGAATCAAGGATTCCGTGATGAGTAACACCTGTACGCAATCTTCCACCGTGAATTGTCATGATAATGATCTGGTGAATGTCACCAACGCTGTGATTTGTATTGTCTGTAGCGGCAGCACCAATCAGGTGACCGATCCGACCAACCCTGGTGTCACCACGTTCAATGGAACAGGAACGACTTCGATGATCGGCTTGGTCGCCTCGAAAGATGGCTGGTACGTCACGTTACCAGGACCTGTTACTCTCACCGATCCGTTTACGTTATTGGCTACAAATTATTCCGCCGAACGTTCCGTGGTCAATCCGACTTTGGTGGCGGGGACAGTCTTCTTCCCGACATTCGCCCCCACGAACAATTTTTGTGCATCGGACGGAGCGAGCTACCTATTTGCACTTTTCTATAAGACCGGAACGGCGTCGACAGCTCCCGTTGTCGGCACGACAACATCGGGAGGTAATACATACGTGAATTCAAGGACGTCATTAGGGACTGGCCTCGCGTCAAGCGGAACGATCCATTGCGGACAAGGTTGCACTTATAACGTTCAGATGTCGACCGGTGCGTTTACACAAGGGAACGTGAATCTTGAAGGCAATTACAGCCGCTATGTGAACTGGGTGCATCAGCGGGATTAGGAACTTGATTGGCACTATTTCAAGGAGTAAGAACTGAGAGTTGATAAAGGGCATGTCGAGTCGTATGCGCAACGCTCTGAAGATTGGACTACTGATAACGGCAATGGCGCTGTGTAGTGCTTGTACCGGCGGCGAGGGGACTGAGGCGACTGCGCCAGCTACTCGTGCTTCAGGTAGTCAACCGCCGGTTGTAACGACGGCTGTGATCATCAATACTCCCCTTTCCCAGGCCGCTCCTGCCGCCGTGCAGATTCAGTCTGAAGACCCAGAGCGAGAAGCGATATCTTTTCACTATCAATGGTATGTGGATAATGCACTCATCGCAGGTCAAACGAATGCGACGTTGCCGCCCGAATTCTTCACGCGTGGGCAAACGGTGTTTGTGGAGATCATTCCGACAGACGGCGCGAACAAGGGGCGGCCGTATCGAACGGCGGGCGTTGTCGTCGGAAATGCCTCGCCAAGGGTGACAGCAGTTTCACTCATACCTCAGACGGCGCGAGCTGGGGATAGGCTTGAGGCACAAGTTGAGGCGAGTGACCCGGATCATGACCGTATCGACCTTACCTATAAATGGTATCGCAATGACACTGTCATTAAGGAGGGGGAAGATTCTTTTCTCGATACAACCGGCTTCGCCGCTCCTGATAGATTTGCGGTTGAAGTGAGAGCTAGTGATCCTGCCGGCTCAGGACATTCTTCGAAGTCCGAACCGCTGGTATTAGGCAATAGTGGCCCAACAATCGTATCGACTCCTCCTACCGCAGCTGTTCAGGACCGGTTTGATTACTCGGTACAAGCGCGTGATCCAGACGGCGATCAGTTAACCTATCACTTGGAAATGGCTCCTCCCGGTATGGTCATCGGTTCGGAATCAGGTCATATTGGGTGGCAGATCCCGACAGGTCAAGAGGGAACGTTTCATGTCAAAGTTGTCGCGAAAGACGAGCATGGAGGTCTAGCAACGCAGGAGTTCGATTTGACTCTGACCCAGAAAACCCCATCAGCCCCGCCCGGAGCCTGAAGCTTCAATAGGATCTTGCATCTGCTTGTCTGGACTTTTTCATGTCTGCTACAATGCATAGCATTGATGTAGGAGGGAGACCAACCACCGCTCGTGCGTAAACTCAAACTACGAGAGGGTACCAATACCGCTGTCCTATTCGGTCACCATGACCGACATCTCAAGTTGATTGAAGACGAGCTGGGTGTCCGGCTATCTGCACGCGGTGAAGAGCTTACTTTGGACGGCCTCCCCGACGCTGTTCGTCAAGCAGAACGAATTCTCCTAGAACTTGCCTCCCTCACGAACGAGGGAATTACACTTCAGGCCGACGATGTGACTCACGCGCTGGGCGCCTTACGCCGAACTCCCGAGGCCTCAGTCAGAGACGTGCTCGGTCAGTCGGCTATGGTTGTCACCAAGAAGCGTTTCGTCGGCCCCAAATCCCCGACTCAAAAGTCGTACATTGAAGCGATCGAGCGGCACGACATCGTCATCGCCATCGGACCGGCTGGCACTGGGAAAACATATTTAGCCATGGCTATGGCGGTGAGTGCCTTGATAAATAAGGAGGTGAGCCGAATTATTCTTGCCAGACCTGCGGTCGAAGCAGGCGAGAAGCTAGGGTTCCTGCCAGGCGACATCTACGAAAAAGTAAATCCCTATCTGCGGCCGCTCTATGACGCGCTGTTTGACATGATGGACATGGAACGGGCCAATCGGTTGATTGAGAAAGGCGATATTGAGATCGCACCGCTCGCTTTTATGCGTGGGAGAACGCTGAACGATTCCTTTGTCATTCTCGATGAAGCGCAAAACGCGACGGCTGAACAAATGAAAATGTTCCTCACTCGGCTAGGATTCCATTCCAAGGTCATTGTCACCGGCGATATCACGCAAGTGGACCTCCCGAATGACCGTGTGTCTGGCCTCATACAAGTCAAGGAGATTCTTCGGGATATTGAAGGCATTGCCTTTATCTACTTCGATGAGAAAGATGTTGTGAGACATCGACTGGTTCAAGACATCATCAAAGCCTACGATCGCCATCAGGCGGTGAGTAATAGTGATTTTCAACAAACTCGCGAGCCACTCTCATCACCACAGCATCAATCCTCGATTTTAAGCAAGCCGACTACCACTAATTCACCGCCGGTCGGCCATGCAAGGCGTTCTCGGTAAATGGCCGTGTATCTCCGGGTGAGCCTTGTGCGGTACACCGTCCGACGACCTTCCTTTATCCGTCTGGCACAACGCATCTTGATGGCTGTAGGAGAGGCGAAGTCTGAATTGAGCTTGGAATTGATAGGGGATGCACGCATACGTCGCTTGAATCGCAAGTATCGCAAACAGGATCGAATCACTGATGTGTTGGCATTCTCCATACGGGAAGCCATCATGCCCCAGGGCAAAGGTCCCGCTGCGAATATGCTGGGGGACGTGGTCATTTCGTTGCCGACTGCGATTCGCCAAGCTCGTGAGGTCGGGCGATCGATTGATGTTGAACTGGCGACACTGTTGGTCCACGGTGTGCTTCATCTCTGCGGGTACGATCACGAGCGTGGTCCACGTGAAGCTGCACGGATGTCACGTCGCGAACAGAAAGTTCTTCAGGTGATTTCTCCAGTGCCTCGATTGATTCGTTCTTCTTCTCCACAGCAGAAAAGCGTTTCTTGACGATGGGATGGTTTCAAAGACTTAATGAGGGGCTTGGCAAGACACGCAATGTCGTGCAGCAGTCACTGGATCGATTTCTTGGACGCGCACCCGACCAAGAGCTACTGGAAGAGCTCGAAGCCTCGTTACTCACTGCCGACCTTGGGGCTCGGGTCGTTGATCGCTTAATACAGCAGGTCAACGAAGAAACACGAGGGGTTGATGCGCAAACTCCGGAAGGGCTTCGGAACGTTCTCAGTCGGTCGCTCTACGCTATACTCAAGACCGTATCCTGTCCGACCCTTGATCAGCTCATCAACGAAGGTCCAAAGCCATTTGTTGTCCTGGTCATCGGAGTCAACGGTGTCGGAAAAACGACGACCATTGCCAAGATTGCACAACGGATGACCCAGGCAGGGCGTCGATCGTTGCTCGTTGCTGGAGATACATTTCGGGCGGCCGCTATTGATCAGCTCCAAGTCTGGGGAGATCGAATTGGTGCAGAAGTTATTCGTCAGCGTCACGGGGCCGATCCCGCAGCAGTCGCTTTTGATGGCATTGTTGCGGCCAAGGCTAGAAAGACGGATGTGGTTCTGATCGACACTGCTGGCCGATTGCACACCAAGTCAAATCTTATGGACGAACTACGGAAAGTGAAACGGGTGATCGGTCAGGAACTGCCCGGTGCGCCACATGAAGTGTTGTTGGTCTTGGATGCCACCCTTGGACAAAATGCCTTGGGACAAGCCAGCCAGTTTCACGAAGCGATGGGGGTCACAGGACTCGCCCTGACGAAACTGGATGGGACCGCACGGGGCGGTATTGTCGTTGCTATTGCAGATGAACTGAAACTTCCGCTCCGTTTAGTCGGTGTAGGAGAAGCAGCCGATGACCTGCAGGATTTCAATCCTGAGGCATTCGTGGCGGCTTTGTTCGGACAGCCGGCCTCTTCCTTATAAACCACGCGTTTCCTTCTCTTATCTCTCACCTCATGCTATCTTTTTCTCAAGCTAAGCTGTGCTTCACAGCTGGATAGGATGTGCAGAGATGATCAAGCTCTTGATCGTAGACGACGACCAGATGAATTGCGATCTGTTGCAGAACGTGTTCACCAGACAGGGGTATCATGTCATTACGGCAACCAGTGGGCGAGAAGGCCTTGATCTATTTCGTGTCTCAAGTCCTCGAGTGACTCTGTTGGATCTACGGATGCCGGAGATGGATGGACTCTCGGTCTTGAAGGAGATCCGAGCCATCGACCCTCATGCGCCGGTAATCATTTTAGGGGGTGGAGCAACTGAAATTCAGGAGAATCAAGCACGAGCCATACGGGCGACCGATTTCATCAGAAAAGGGCTGTCATTGGACGTCCTTGTTGAGGCTGTGAATCGGATCACGCAGTTGTCAGTGCAGCCGGTTGCCACCCAGTTCCCATCAGGCAACGGAGTGTCTATCCAGCAGCTTGAGGAGTCGGTCTTGGTGGTTGACGACGAGCCTCTTGTGTGTGATCTCCTTGTCAAATTCTTGAGTCTTCGAGGGTATCGTGCGCTCGGCGTCAAAGATGGACAGGAGGCTCTTCGAATCATTGACGATCGGCCACCTGATGCAATTTTGCTCGACCTGATCATGCCAGGTATGGCTGGGGTCGATGTGCTTCGCGCTCTGCGTGAGAAGGACTATCCTGGCGGTATCATCATCATGACGGGGAGTCAGAGCGAGGAATTACTCGACGAAGCCTGGGCATTAAGACCTCAGGAAATTCTCATAAAACCGGTTGATCTTGATCGCCTTTTGACGGCAATCCAGCTTGTACTCGTCTGTCGCGAGTGTTAAAAGTTTCTTGATGTGTATCAAGAAACGGGTCATTTGGCAGCACCTCCTCGGTCTTCTCCTAACCATCATCCCCACGGCAGATGGCGATTCGGCCCTACCTAAGAATGACGATGATGTTCTGGTTCATCACAACATTTCAGTCGGGCTGACCCCGGCAACACACGAACTGGCGGCGAAGGACCAGATCGAACTGGAAGTTACTGCGCAGGTCAAGTCCGTCACCTTCACGCTTGCGCAGACGTTGCAGGTTGAATCGATTACGCTTGGGCAAGAGAGTTCAAGCCAGGTGGCTTCCTTCACGACGGTCCAAATTCCTGATTCTTCCGCGCAGCGGATCGTCGTGATGCTCCCCGAGGAGCATGGCCGCAAGGTGGCGTTGGTATGGGTCTATCGAGGGCCGATCAATGATCCTCCGAAGGAACCCCGTCACTTGCGGTTTGTCACGCCCAGTGAGACGGCGGGACATATCGGCCTGGAGGGTGTGTATTTGAGCGGTGAAAGCCAATGGTACCCAGATGTCGAGGGTTCCTTCAGTACCTATCGGGTGACGACTCAAATTCCAGAAGGGTGGACGGTGGTTGGATCAGGGCGGAAGGTTGCGGAGAACATAACCGCTGGAATGGTCTCCTCAACGTGGGTCGTTGGGGAGCGGTCTGAAGCGTTCACGCTCGTGGCCAACAAGTTTGTGGCCAAATCAAGAGAATGGAAAACATCGACGACGGGGCAGCGGGTCGAGATTCAGACCTATTTTTTGTCGGACAATGCTGACTTGGCGGATGAATATCTCGATGCGACCGCAGAGTACCTCGATGCGTATGTTCAGATATTGGGAGCCTATCCCTTTGAGAAATTTGCAGTGGTGGAGAATTTTTTTGCGAGTGGTCTCGGCATGCCGTCGTTTACCCTCCTCGGCAGCGGCAGCATCAAGAGGCATTATATACAACCCTATGCCTTAGGCCACGAGATCGTGCATTCGTGGATCGGGAATTCCGTGTTCAATCGTGATGATCACGGCAACTGGGTTGAAGGATTGACGACCTACTTAGCCAATTACTACTGGCATGAATTGACTCAGGATGACCGCCAAGCCTTGGAGCAGAGACGTATGATGCTGCAAGGATACAATCTTTATGTGAGGTCTGAAGACGATTATGCAGTGTCGCAGTTTTTTAGGAAGCACGACGAGAAGGATAATGCCATCGGGTATCAAAAATCGGCCTTTGTCTTTCACCTGCTTCGCCGAGAGATTGGCAATGAGCCATTTTGGCGTGGTCTGAAGACATTTGTCAGCCAGTATCGCAATCGACCGGCGGGCTGGGAGGAAATCGAAAGAGTCTTTTCTCAAGAGAGTGGGCAGAATTTACGGTGGTTCTTTGAACAATGGGTCGAACAGCCCGGCGCTCCTATAATCTCTCTTGGAGACGTTCGCGCTCGCAGGGTGAAAAAGGATGGAGACCAAGATGCCTGGCAATTAACCATCCGAATTGAGCAGTTGGAGAAACCCTATCGGATCGCGATTCCCATCAGGATCGTGATGGAGGATACCATCGAATTTAGATCGGTGATGCTGAACCCTTCGCACACAAATATCGTCGAGCTTGTACTGCCCAATGCGCCACTATGGGTGGAACTTGACCCGGAGATGATGATTTTCCGACGGTTGGCCAGGCATCAATTGCCACCTGTCCTGAACAGTTACATCACCGATTCACACAAGACGGTGATACGGGCGTTTTCTGACACTGCATCTCCGCTGGAGCAGATCGTGTCTCGTATTGAGGAGCACGAGCCGACGGATTCACAAAGGACGAAGGTGGTTGCGCTTGAAGGCCATACGCTTCCTCGTGAAGGCTCGGTTCTGATACTTGCTGATGCCGATCAGGGGCAACCCGTTCAATCAGTCGTGCTAGAGTCATGCGGGGACCGTGCCGCCCTCAAGAATACCGGTTTTCGGATTGATGGCCAGAGCTATGAGGGGCCAAACATGGCTGTGTTGTTCTCTTGCCATCGGGCGAATGTGCCGGGTAGCGTCATAACGGTCCTATATGGGGTGACCTCCGATGCGGTTGCGAAAGTGGCTCGACTCCTGTTTTATTACGGGTGGCACAGTTATGTGATTTTCCAAGACGGTGCTGTGAAGAAGCGAGAGATATGGCCAGGTCGAGAGGACACAATGGAGGTACGGATTGATGACATGTCGTAAGATCACCGGGGTCTGGGTAGTGGGGCTCTGCATGTTGATGAGCACTCCTGAATTGGGAGTGACGGCTGATCGGGTGAACGAAGCGATCGCACCCACTGACTCTACAGAACGGCATTTGGCGAATATCCGTCAACTGACCTTCGGCCGTAAAAACGCGGAAGCCTATTTCTCCTTCGACGGCACCAAGCTGATCTTTCAATCGACCAACGATTGGACCAAGGATGCCCAGGCGACACCATCGAAACCAGCCGCCAGCGGACTGGGTTGCTATCAAATGTATGTGATGGATTTGCAAAGCGAAACCCTGCGGTTGGTCAGCACCGGTGTGGGAGCGACGACATGCGGCTACTTTTTCCCCGGTGACCGACGTGTGCTCTATTCCTCCACACATGCGGCTGGACCGAATTGCCCCCCGCAACCGAAGCGGGACGGGGCGTACCGATGGGCACTCGACGACTATGATATTTACTCGGTCCGTATCGATGGTCAACAAGTACAGCGGTTGACCTCCACGCCAGGCTACGACGCAGAAGCGACGATTTCGCCGAATGGAAAAACGATCGTATGGACATCGGTGAAGGACGGAGATCTTGATTTGTATACGATGAATCTGGACGGCACGAACGTTCGGCGCCTTACGGATGACTTAGGTTACGACGGAGGCGCATTCTTTTCACCAGACAGTACGCGCCTGGTCTATCGAGCGGCTCATCCGACCGACCCCGCAGAAATCACCAAGTACAAGGAGCTGTTGGCGCAACGGCTGGTCGAGCCCGGTCAACTTGAACTTTTCGTGATCAATGTAGATGGGGCAGGCAAGAAGCAAGTCACCTCGAACGGCGCATCAAACTTTTCTCCCTACTTTCATCCCGATGGCAAGCGCATCATCTTCTCCTCGAACCTAGAAACAAGAGGAGAAGGCGGTCGACCCAGTTTCCACCTGTATTTGGTGCGTGATGACGGGACAGCCACGGAGCGGATCACCACCGAGGGGCATTTCAACAGTTTTCCCATGTTTTCGCCGGACGGCAAACGGCTTGTCTGGGTATCGGATCGAAATGCCAAGGCTCCGGGCGAGTTTAACGTCTTCCTAGCTGACTGGGTTCCTTAGGTCGAGGGGATTGACGATGAGCGCTTGGTGACGAGTTCCGGGCATTCAGAAGTCGTTGAGACACATCCCACCCACATGGGCGTACCCGCTCCGATACCTCTTAAAAAGGTTTGGCCCCTAGCGGCATTCGGCTGTTCTTGTGCGGCACTGGTTATCAGTTTTTTCGGCTGGGCCCAGTTTGATCTGCCGATCACCAAGTATGTGCGATCGGTCACGGTGCATCTGCCTTGGGACCAACTCACCATTCCGTGGATGGCATTCACGAGCAATACCGGAGATTGGATTGGCCAAGGGTGGCGTCTCGCCTTGTTGAGCATTCTGCTCCTCGCAATCGCTTGGGCCATCGAGAAACCATCGATCAAGGTCGCCGCCATTCAGTCCCTAATCGCGCATGGAATTTCGGCGGTCCTGGCCAATGTGCTGAAACACCTCATCGGTAGGCCTCGCCCGAAGTTCGTTCACTCGGGGGACTGGCAGATGGCAATATCCTGGGTGTCAGGATTGGATTCGTTTCCGTCCGGGCACAGCACAGCAAGTTTTGCCGTTGCGACCGTGTTGGCGAAGCGATTTCCCCTCTGGGGCCCGCTGTGTTTTGGCGCAGCGGCTTTCGTGGCCCTCAGTCGTGTACTTCGTGGATCGCATTTCCCGACGGATGTAATTGGTGGCGCAGTCGTGGGCATTCTGAGCGGGTCGCTCGCTGCGGCTCCGCTCAAAGCATGGCGCACTTCATTACAGGAAGGATGTCGACATGCGGCGATCGGAGTCTCGGCGGTCCTTGCCGTACTCTGGACGCTGTCCCACAAAATGGATGATGGATTCGTGGGCATGCTGTTTGTGGCGTTGGGTGTTGTAGCTCTAGTGGGTGGTTTATGGCTTCGACGGATATATTCGAGAAGCCAAACCAAACCTGTAGGAGGCGAGCCGTCGAAGGTCTCCCTCTATCTGATTGCGTATGGGCTTGCGGCTATGACGACATCTCCACTCGTACTCTCCTCTGTGGGGTTTACGTGTCTAGCATGTTGGTTCGATGCCATTGGGCAGAGACGCGGAAGCCTTGAAGAATCGTCGAACTGGTTTGTCGTCCAAGAAAGCGCTTTACTTGGAGGCGTGGTTCTTGCTGCTCTGATCCTCGTTAATGCACGCGGAGTGCTGCCCTTTCAGTAACAGGTGTGGAGGAATGATTCAGGCAGTCAGGCCCCATGCTCTCGCTCCGATGCCATCCTGGTCGCCATGAGGAGAAACTGCACCAAGAAGAATTCTAGTTCAACCTAGTGCCCAAGCAACCTGAGTGGAGTTGTCGGGGAAACAGTCGTCGTACTCTGGGGAATGTCGACCATCTGCTCGTTACTCAACAAGACATAGCCATGGCGTTTGAGAATCGGTTGAAAATCAGCCGCTTCTTTCGGCAAGGCATCCTGAGACGATTCAGGTAGCAGAATCATCGTACGACCTTCCTTACTCAAGGCGGTACGTAGTCGGTCGAGTTCGTTGGAAGGAATGAACAGCACGGGGCGTCTCGCATAGAACGCGGTGGATGGCCTCGTTGTCCCGAATGCAATCAGTTGTTCGCTTGGATTTAGGTTCAGCCCGGCTGCGTAGGCCAATTCCTGCGGTGGTGCAATGGCATAGCGATTGAGCCCAGGAACTATGGCGAGGATAGCGAGCAGGAAGACGCTCGCGAGCGCTGCGCCGGCAACCCCAAAGGTCCGGTGGCGTTTCGTATCGTTCAACCCATAATAGCCGATGAATCCCATGGCTGCCACGACAATGATCGCACCGAGATAAGGGCCGATCCCCAGGTCAAATTGGGTGGCGAGTGGAAACTCTTTCACCATCTTTCCGGAGAATTTGTGGAAGAGGAATGGTGCACTCGCGAATCCGATTGCCACGAGATAGCCGATTCCCATCATGAAGTGGATTGATCCCCGCAGTCCTTTGGTCGAAGGCTCTTTCAGGCCGTGGGCCCAATACGAAGCGGCGAGAAGAGCACAAGCGGGAAACAGCGGACCGATATAATGAGGTAGGCGGGTGGACGACAAGCTAAAGAATATGAATGTCCCGATCACCCACAGGCCTGCAAACCATTCCAATTCATGACCGGATCCTTCCGCTTCTCTTGTCCCAGGTGATCCATTCCGCTCGTACAGCGTGGCGCGGGATTCTCGCCAGGTTGCATAGGCTCGGGAGAACGCGGCAGGTAACAGCGCACTCCAAGGGTAAAAGCCCAGGAGTAAGACGGGAAAATAGAACCACCATCCCCCCCCGTGTCCTTCCATCGGAGCGAGGAATCGTCCCACGGTGTGAACCTTGGCCTGGGAAGAATACGCATCTCCATGGATAACAAGCATGGCTACATACCAAGGGCCAGCCAGAATGAGAAATAGCAAAGTGCCTGCGATGGGAGCGCCTCTCCGCCAAAAGACAAGCCATTGCCGGGTGGCGAGAAGGTACAGAAGTGCAGTCATCAGCGGGACGGCAAATCCCACCGGTCCTTTCGTCAAAGTAGCGAAGGCCATGCCGGCATAAAACCCCCAGATCCAATGTCGCCCGGCACCCTCTTCGTGGAGACCGAGCCAAAATCCATAGAGCGACAACGTGGTGAAGAAGATCAACACACTATCAGTAATGGCCATTCGTCCGAGCGCCAGGATCTCGATATTCAACAGTAACATCAGCGCGCCAACCAGACCCACGGTCGGACCGCGAAGGCGGGAGAGAAACATGTAGTGCATCACGATCAATGCCACGCCGAAGAAGGCGGACGGAGCGCGCGCTGCAAACTCATTCACCCCAAACACGTGGTAGGACACGGTCATCAGCCAATAGACGAAGACCGGCTTCGCAACGCGTAGTTCGCCGTTGAAGGTCGGGGTAACGAGATCGCCGGATGCGAACATTTCACGACCGGCTTCAGCATTTCGGCCTTCGTCGCGATCGGTCAATCCCATACTGCCGAGGCCGATGAAGAAAAGCAGACCAGCCAAGAGCATCAGAACCAGTAGCTGGATGGGTTGCGATGAGCTCCGATCCATAGTGGGTGGTGGTCGTTATCCGTGAAGGATGGAACGGGTCCGGCTGAGGTTAACGGCAGACTCTCTCATGCCTGTGGCCGCGGCGGGTTCTTCGTGTGATCCGTGCGGTGAATGAGGATCAGGTTACGCAGATATACCACCGCTCCGAGGCTTTGCCCAGAAATAAACACCGGATCCTTACGGTAGATCGCGTAGGTGAGCGTAATCAGCCCTCCAATGAGACTCATATACCAGAAGGCAATAGGCACCCGGCTCTCCGAACTGCGCTCGGATGCAATCCATTGCACCAACCAACGACCAAAAAACAGTCCTTGGCCGAGAAAGCCGATACCGAGCCAGATGGTTTCAGTGGTCATTGAGTATTCGGAAGGCGGCCAGCATCAGCATGTCAGTTATCACGGAATCTATAGAGCAACACGCGACTCTGCATCCATCGTACGGCGATCAGATCATACAGCGACTTGAACAGGCGGTTCCCCATGCCGTATTTCGAGACGCCGTGGATGCGAGGATAATGACGCACCGGCACCTCCGTGACCGTGAAACCATGCATTAGCGCGAGCGCCGGGAAGAATCGATGCATGCCCTCAAAGAGCCGGATACGTTCCAGCACCGGGCGTCGAAAGACCTTGAGAGGGCATCCCGTATCATGGACACCGTCATGAGTAAAAAAGTTTCGCACAGGGTTCGCGATCCGGGAGGAGAGCATCTTCACGAAGCCGTCCTGTCGTTGTTGTCTCCATCCACAGACTAGGTCATGGGAGGCGGTATAAGGGAGCAGCCTCAAGATATCTTCGCTGTCCTGCTGGAGATCGCCGTCGATCTGGATGATGATCTCGCCCGACGATCGCCGAAAGCCCGCATCAAGTGCGCACGTTTTGCCATAATTGCGGTCGAAGTGGAACACCCGCACGTTTGGGTGCTCACAGGCCAAGCGGTCCAACTCATCGCTGCTGCCGTCGCGGCTCCCATCGTCGACGAAGAGAATCTCATAAGGGCGAGAGCGAGACCGTTCGTGGGAATCCATGACTTTCAAGAGACTTGCGATGAGGGGAGATAGATTGTCTCGCTCATCCTTGATAGGGATGATCACGGAGGCCCAAGGGCTGGAAGGCAGTGTCATAGTGCGCAAAAGCTCCAGCAGCGGCCGGAGAGGAAATTATTAAGGAGGGCATTCTAACGGAAGGTCGAGAGTGGGTCAAACATGCGACCATGATGGCCGGACATACGAAAGGTGGTCACGCTACTTGCTGGACGGCACGACGGTGAAACGCATCGTGCCCATGAGGCTCATCTCGTTGACTTGCTCGCCCGTATGAATCTCGACTTTGTAGCGCCCAGGCTTCCAGCCCCCCGGTGGAGACGGCAACTTGAGATACCCGCTTTCATCCTCCAGTGCAATGTGCATGGCGTCTTCGCTGACGATCGTCCCGGGCAGGACACCAGCCACCTGTTCGGGCATGCAACGGCCGAAGGCCGTGAAGGCTTGATAATGTTGATGCAGCGAAAACACGATGAAAATGTCGGCCACATCAGCGCGAAAGCGTTTGGTTGGTTTGATCGGCAGGATTTCATGAGTTCGAAGAGGCCCCAGGCGCTCCTCAAAGTCTTCCGCCATGACGATTGAGCGAAACATTCCCTGTGGGGGCGCGTCGAAATCGTAGGCCTTGACGTCTTCTGTGCGATTCTGAAACTCGGAGATCGGCACGTTTTCAGTGAGGGGAGGCTCTTCGCCAGGTGCGGCTGAGGACCACAGCAGAACGGCCACCATCACACCGCCGGCCAGATGAAATTCACTGGTCATCATGCCTTTCTGCTACACCTATCGGAATAGCACTGTCAATAAACTGAGCAAGTTGCCCATTGCGGCGTTTTCCAGCCATCTGTTAGGATTTGGCACATTGTATGGCCTCTTCATCAAACTAATTACCGGTGACCGTAGAACATGCTGCAAGATGCCGAAGCCCTTCCTCAGCTGATCGGAGAGTATAAGCCGCTTGATCAGTGGCAGACTCATCTCAATCAGCTTTTTTATGGGTTACGAGGGGACAAGCTCCGATCCTATTACCAGACGTTCGCATCGGCGGACTTCCGGCTGGCCCATGCGTTGGCGGCCGATTATTACGAGCGAGTGGCGAAGCGAGAGAAGGCTGGCAGTCGTCAACCATCGTCCTCTGATCGCTTAACAATATTGGAACTGGGGCCAGGCAACGGCAACCTCGCCGCATGTTTTCTCAGCCATCTCAAGGTGCTCGATAGACAAAGCATCATCTATCCGCGCGTGCGGTATATCATGGTCGATTGGGAACAACCGGTGCTGGATGGGGCTCTGGCTCACCCCGATTTGGCAGCCCATCGGGATCGTGTAGATACCCATTGCGAGCCCATTGATGATATGGCGGGGGTGGACGATAGGACCGTCGACCGAATCATCTGTAACGAACTGTGGAATGACTTACCCACCAAGTTGTTAGCAAAACACGGAGGCGAAGTCGAGGAAGAGTATATCCGTCCTAACCTCAGCGAAACACTGCATGCGGTCATCCAGGATTGGTCGGCATTTGTTCGAGCGTTCCAGGCCAAGGACCTCGACGTGCTCAAGACCTTTCCGCCGTTCCTTGACGAATTGGTGTGGGAGAAGGAGTATCGCAAGGTCGAATGGAAAGACGTGTCTTATCGGAAAACCATCGTCGAGTCTCTCCAGCTCATCGATCAAGATGTGGTAGTGCCCGTCAATGTGGGTGCCTATGCGACACTTAAAGAGGCGAAGCGGCTTCTAGCCCCAGACGCCATTGGATTCAGCACCTTCGATGCGGGGACCGCCGATATGAACGTTTTGAATGACCCAGAGAAGCCGTGTTATGGCCAGTTTGGCGGACAATACAGCTTCATGATCAACTTCGCGATGGTCGAATCCGTGGCGAAGCATTTGGGGATGAACGAGACGAGGTTGGAGCCACAGCGGGAGTTCGTGGGACGGTCGCTAAATACGAACGCAATCACCCTCATGGAGCTGTTAGCAACCCATCCCAGTGCAGGCCCCAAGCTCCAATCCTGGGAGCAGGATCGACTGGTCTTGAAGACGATCAAGGCGCTCAACGAAACCTTCGAAAGCCCTTATCGTCGTCAGCTCGAATTTCCGCTCGGGACGAACATGCCACCAGAAGAGCGAGAGACCTTAGGCGCCATTCTGCGAGCGCTCAAAGAGAGTGGTATTCCAGATACCGTGGCCTATCTGACCGAAGAAGAGCTTACCTACGCCCAGAAGGATTTAGAAGATCTCGGTTACGAGCACGAGGCCATCAGGATGGCCTTGAGCGCCCCTCCCAGTCCCATCGAATATTGCCACTTCGCCTGCCGGTAACGTTACCTTACTGTGCTGGTTAATCGACATCCTTCCTGGACCGCTTGGTGAGGGAACGACCTGGAGAAGGTGAGATCATTGTCAGCTGGTCGGAGTCAACGGAGCGACCAGCAGGGAGCTCAAGGGGCTGGCGAGCAGGGGAGCGAGTATCAATCCGAACTGCGGGAAGTGATCTTGTAACGACAGGAACAAGCCGTGATCCTTCAGCCATTGGTCGGGTTCCGGCTCAGTCGCTGTAGGTGAATGGTCCAGGAGCAGCGCTTCAGCACGACGGGCAAGCAAGAGGGCGGCGGGCAGGTAGGTAGCCACCAACATCAAGGTAAAGGTGACGCCCCAAAACAGGGTAATGGCGAGGGCTGTGCCCAGCACCGCATCCTGACCGGTTTTATCGGCCACCAACGCCGCCGGCCACCGAAGCCAGGCTCCCATGTGCAAAATACCGGAGACGAGAATCGCCGAGGCGGCGGTCAAAACCTCCTTCAACCGCTTCATCTGCAATGCATAGAATTTGGGGTCGGGCTGGCCTGAGATTGGCTGCGCGAGGGTGCTGCAAGCCGCCAGCAGTGCCACCACGGGAACGATCAGGGCTTGCACGTTCACGACGGACACTACGACCATGACATAGCGCAAGAGATGCTCGCTGATCCGCTGAGGTCCAGCCTGGCGGAGGTTATCGTAACTAAAGCCAAAGATGGCACGGTAGAGTGTGTGCGTTTCATCGAGTGACCAAATAAAGGCCACGCCGCTTAGGGCAAAGACTATTCCGACGGAGGTGACCACCCATAGCCGCGACCGCGAATGACATTGATAAATGATCATCGCGCAGAGGAGGAAAGCATAAATCCCGGCGACCAGCGCCAGCACCACTGTGGTGAGCCAGATATAGCGGAACTTGACCTCCACGAGGAAGAGAGTGGCGCTGAACGCCGGATCCGGCGCATCTGAGCTGGACTGCATCAGTCGCTTGGTGAGGCCATGAAAGTTGTCGACCGAGATATTGGAACTGAATTCAAACAGTCCGATCGCAAGCAGCAGGATGAACACCGGGGGAATGATGAGGAGCAAGAAGCGATAGTCGGAAGCTTGTGAGGGAACCGAGGGTGTCATGGTATTCGGATATCACCGACGCAGATCTGATACGCAAGAACGAGGTGAGGCATCCTAACACAATCGTTCTGCCCATTCCTGGGGAAGTTAGGCTACTCGCATCTGGTCAAGAGATGCCGGTACCCTGTTTCCACCGATGTCGGGAATGATGCAGAGCTCCAGTATCGTGACACTAGGAAGGTCCACATGATGGTCTTCGGTTTCTGACGTTGCCCCCTGAGGACTGAAGTTCCACTGCTGACGCACGATATCTCGAAACGTCTTTCCTCCATCCTGCGACCACCGCAACAGATATTCTTGTGTACGTCCGGTTCCTGGCTCAACGAAGTTCAGCCTGATTCGACGAACTCGTTGTGGAGTAGAGAAGAGCAGTCGGATTGTCTGCTTTCCTGGCCCTCCCGCACGCCATCCCGACGTCCGATTGGGTAACAATGCGGCTTCAATCGGATGTGCAGGATCTTCCGAGGTGACTTCTACCTCTGCCAGGCTGTCGAGATCCAACCAGTTGGAGTCATCGGGTGCAACTTGGGTAGGTACTGGATCGAGAATTCGTTTACGCATCGATAGACCTCCTGATGGTGAGAGAGGAGTCGTGATTGTAGGGATTATCGATCCTTGAGCCGGCCGAGCGTGCTCTCCACCGACCGCTCGAGTTTGTCCGCCGCTCCACTCAAGGCGAGCTCGACTGTCGCGGCCTGATGGGTCACGGCGATGGGCTGGTGTCCGGCTAGTCTGGCTTCCAGGACGCAACGGATATCGTCACCTTTTGTTTTGTGACTATTGGTATCGCTGAGATGTGCTTCAACCCGTGTAATCCGATCACGAAATCGGCCGACTGCTCCTTCCACACTGGTCTCAGCAAGCGCGACGATCTCTTCACGTCCGTGGATATGATTATCGGTATTGACCTGAATCTGCATCCGACGCCTTCCTCATGTGAAGCTCATGAGTATGGACCCTACTCGCCAGGGGCAAAAAAAGTCAATCGAACCATGGCTACGGATGAAGTCTCCTGATCATCTTCGGGGTAGATGATCAGGAGGAAAGAGAGGAATAGAGAAGGCTACAGACGCGGAGTCCACGGTGAAAACGCGGTGTGCGTCTAGAGGCTTGACTTTGGTATGTCAAGCCAATAGGATCCCGAGAAAGTAGTTCCAAAAGGAAAACTAGGGTTCCGGCTTCCTTTCTTGTAGGAAGAAGCGTCTGGTCCAAGAGTTTTCGGCCTCGCATAACGAGGCTCCACGGAGGGATAAAAACCCGGGAGATCATGTACGGAGGTACATGGCCTTTTGGGAATTTAACTTTCCAGCAGGAGGCTTCGTTATGCATCTCCATCCCATAGCTCTTTTCGTACCGGATCAGTTAGACCTCCTGCTGGCTCAGAGAGGTCTGTCATGGTAAGCCACGAAAGTCCGGATACGGTTCTCTCTGCTACCGGTACTTCCGAGACGCTCCGCCGCAGCCTCACTCTCTGGAACAGCCTGACCATCGGCTTCGCGACCGTCTCGCCGGTTGCCGGGCTTTACGCCATCATAGGCGTCCAGACGGTAGTGACAGGCGGCGGGTGGTTTGGGGCGCTTGCACTCTGTTTGGTGATGCAGTTGTTGGTGGCAACCGTGTATGCGGAGTTGTCCTCGCAGATTCCGATCGCGGGGGGCGCATACAAGTGGGCAAGGCAACTCGGAGGCGCAACCACCGGCACGTACGCGGGAGCCATCTACGTCAGTTCCACGATCGCGATGCTCACCACGACCGCTTATACCGGCGGAGTTTGGCTGGCGATTTTTTTCGGATCCGCGAGTGAGGCAGGAGTCACCCTCGTGATCTGGGGAGCGGTGTTTATGCTGGTCTGCACCGTCCTCAATCTCATCCACGTCTCAGTCTTCAAGTTCCTCATTTCCCTGGGAGTCTATGCGGAAATCGTCGGCTCGTTCGGTGTCGCGTTGTTGTTATTCCTCTTTTTCCGGCAGCATGATTTCTCCGAACTGTTTGCCCATCTTGGGACAGGCACCGCTCCCAGCCAGACCGCTGCGTTTCTAGCGGCGCTTGCTATTTCTGGCTGGGCGTTCATCGGCTTTGACGCGTGCTCGACCATCGCCGAAGAAACGCACGAGCCCAAACGGATGGTGCCGCGTGCAATCTTTTTCTCTCTCTGCATGGTAGGAAGTGTGGTGCTCTTTAACTCCGCCGCTCTGACCCTGAGCTTTAACCGCGATACGCTACAGCAGACGAGCGCCGCGTCCGATCCCGTCACACCGGTGATCGTTGACAACTTTGGCGCCTGGGCAGAAACGCCTTTTCTGCTAATTGTCATGATCGCGTTCCTGGCGTGTGGATCCTCCATGGTCCGGTACACATCCCGTATCGTGTTTTCCATGGCTCGCGAAGGCAGTATGCCGGCCGTCCTCAGTCGGGTCACTGCGGCGGGGGCTCCCCGGAACGCCGTGTTGTTTACGGTGCTGCTGGCCACGCTTGGCTTGCTCTTCGGGCTCAATGATGAAGCCGTCGCCACGGTGCTGGCGTTCGGCACAGGCGGCTTGTACGCCATGTTTGCGATGACCACGGGGGTTGGACTCTACACTCGTCTCACAGGGCGCTGGGACCCCTCGCTAGGTCAACTGAAACTCGGTCGGTGGGGATTACTGATCAATACGGCGGCGTTTCTCTGGTCGCTCTTTGAATTCGTCAACATCGCGTGGCCACGCCCCTATGCCGTGTCGCCTGATGCTCCATGGTGGCAACTCTGGGCCGTCCCGCTGGTTCTCGGAAGTATCCTAGGTGTGACCACGTTGTATCTCCTGGTCGTGAAATCGACAAGGAGCGATGCCCCGCTGAGTCCGCGGGAGTCGGCACCAACTCAAGAATGAAAGACAGGTCGTTCGCCAAGTCTCGTGTCGCAAGGAGAGTTTCACACAGAGTCAGAATCCATTCATCAGGTAGAAAGGAGCAATCATGGCAAAAAAGAGAACATACCAAGGCAAAGTTCCACTGCATGACAAATACGGGCCGGAGGCGAAGTTCGCCGTCGAAGCGGAGGCGCTGCTGCCGACCACGAAATATGAAGAAGAAGTGGCCCGAGGTCTTGAATTGGGCTTGCCTGGGGCTGATTCCATCAAGGATCGCCGCATTCCCACCTTTAGTCGTGGAGAGCTGCCGCACTTTGCGGGCATCAATACTTTCACTAAAGCGCCGTATGTCGAAGATGTCCGCAAGTGCGGGGAATATGACGTCGCCATTCTCGGGGCGCCGTTCGACGGCGGGACCACCTATCGGGCAGGAACTCGATTCGGTCCCCAAGGCATCCGTAAGATTTCTGCGTTGTACGGTACCTATAGCTTCGAGCTCGGCGTGGATCTCAGAGAGTCGATCTCTATGTGCGATCTCGGTGACGTGTTCACCATCCCCGGCAACATCGAGAAGACATTCGATCAAGTCAGTAAGGGAGTGGGGCATGTCTATGCCAGCGGCGCGTTTCCTGTGGTACTGGGCGGGGACCATTCGCTTGGCTTTGCCACCGTGAGGGGCGTGGCTCAGAATATGAACGGCAAGAAGCTCGGTATCCTTCACTTTGATCGGCATGTAGATACGCAGGAGACCGATCTCGATGAACGCATGCATACCACGCCCTGGTTTCATGCGACAAACATTCCCAACGTGCCGGCCAAGAATCTTGTTCAGATCGGCATCGGCGGCTGGCAAGCGCCCAGACCCGGCGTGAAGTCCGGCCGTGAACGCCAAACCACGATCATGACCGTGACCGACTGCGTCGAAATGGGCATCGAAAATGCGGCGAAGCAGGCGCTCGAAGTGGCGTTTGATGGTGTGGATGCGGTGTGGTTAAGCTTCGATGTCGATTGCTTGGACGCGGCCTTTGTGCCGGGCACCGGTTGGCCGGAGCCGGGAGGGTTTCTCCCGCGTGAAGTGCTGAAGTTTCTCCAGATCATCGCGGATACGAAGCCGCTGGCTGGCATGGAAATCGTCGAGTGTTCACCGCCCTACGACGCAGCGGAGATTACCAGCCTCATGGCCACGCGCGTCATTTGTGATGTCCTGGCCTGTCAGGTGCGATCCGGCAACCTGGGCAACCGAAAGAAACGCTGAAAGGAACTGACCAAGAAATGACGAAATAGCTAATTGAAGGGCTTGCATAAATGCAAGCCCTTCAGGCATTTCTCAGCGACCAGCTTCGGTCGGGTGTCGATGGGAGAAAGTATCGGGGCATGCTAAGAGACCTTCGCCCCGGCTAGAAGAGATGAGCCCATCCCTGGCGGGTATGGCAAAGTGATGAAAGCGCCACGCGAGGCCAAATCGCTGTCGTCGACATCTCGCCCAACATGTTCTCGCTGAGCAGTTCGCGCGCGTGACTTTCTTCCACCAACTGCCTCACCGCTCATCCGCCATCCGTACTTCCATCGGCTCCACTGTGCGGGCGAAGGGCTGATCCAGGCTGTCAGCGGGAACGACGAGTCGCGAATGGAGATTGATCACGCTTGTGATATACTTCTGGCTCGGAAGAATAACCCACATGACCTACTATACCTTCGAGATCGTTGTCGAAAAGGAAACTGAAGATGTCGGATACCTGGCATATAGTCCAACGTTGCCTGGTTGCTTCAGCAATGGGAAAACCATAGAGGAGGCCAAGCGAAATATTCGCGAAGCTATTCAGCAACATCTTCAATCTCTCCTGGCTCACCAGCAACCGGTCCCTCAAAATGAGAAACTGGTGCACGTCGAAGAACTGACCGTCGCGGTGCCTTGATGCCGCGGATGCCGCAAGTCACGGCTCAGGAACTGATTCGATTCCTCAAATCACAAGGGTTCGTTGAAGACCGGCAATTGCTTCCGATGGTATTTCTATTTCAGGTGTGATCCAGCCATTCCCCGGGACGGTAGCTAGGTGACGACTCTGCCGACACCTGTCTCTGCACAGAGGTGAGCACCGAACTCGCTCATCGATGACTGGCGGCAGGCTCTATTTACTCGCGCGAATTGCTTCTGACGTCGCTACCAATCGGTACACCAGTTGCGAGGCTCGAGAAGTGATCGTTCTTTTGGGAGCGATCACGATTCTGTCTGAGCCGATCCTCGTTTGACTCACACCAAATCAGTTTCTATACTTAAACTTCACCTGGAGGCGATCGAGATGAAAATCCTGCTAGGGCTGCTTGTCGTCGTGGTTCTGCTCGTTGGACTCGTCCTCTCGCTTCCCTTCCTGGTCGACCTTAACAAGTATCAAGACCAATACAAACCACTCATCGAAGACGCCCTCAATCGTAAGGTTCAGCTGCAAGACATCCGCTTGACGGTCTGGCCAAGAATCGGTGCGAGCGTGGCGGGCTTTGCCGTGCTGGACGATCCGTCGTTCAGTTCAGGCCCGTTTGCATCACTCTCGTCGCTCGATGTCGGTGTGAAGTTGATGCCGTTGTTGAGCGGGCAGGTAGAGGTGGAAGAAATCACGCTTCGTAACCCTGTCATTACGGTGATCAAGAACCAGAAGGGTGTCTTGAACGTATCGACGATCGGCCGTAAAGGCGTGGCAGCACCTGAAACTCCCTCGCGCGCGCCGGTTCCCTCGGCGGAGGGTCCACTTAAAATTTTGGCGATGTTGGCGGTGGATCGAGTTTCAATCGACGGCGGAAAACTGACCTACCGGGACTTATCGGCAGCCAAACCGACTGAGTACGTATTGCAAGATATGGAGTTGCTCCTTCGGGATGTTCGACTCGGACAAACTCCGAGCTTACATTTTGGCTCGCTTGTTCAGCCATTCAACCTGCCGGTGAAGCTCGACGGCACCTTCGGCCCACTGAAGGAAGAAATGGACCTTGAGGCCATCAACTTCCAGCTGGGCCTGGGAAAGACCGACTTTACCATCACGGGGAAAGCCGCTGACCATAATGCCACGGTCAATGTCAGCTCGCCGGTGATCAATACGGCGAACCTGCCGATTGTGCTTCCTCTCAAAAAGCCGATCGACATCAAGAATCTCCAGATTGCAGCGGAAGTGAAGGGACAGGAGGCCACGCTCAATTCCTTATCGTTCCAACTGTTCGATGGTCAGGTAAAGGGGCAGGGCAAATTGGTCGCTGGATCCGATGCGCCCCCATTCAGCGGTGGCGTTGCGGTTAAAGGTGTTCAGCTCGGTCCGGCGCTCAGTGCCGTCGCCGACACGCCGATCTCCGTCAGTGGAACGGCTGCTGCGGACCTTTCATTACAAGGGCGTGGTTTCTCCATGTCGGATCTGACGAAGGCGCTGCAGGGTACCGGTCACATGGCGGTAAAAGATGGCAAGATCCAAGGCGTGAATATTCTCCAAGAAGTGGTGTCGGCCCTGAAAGTCGCCGGTATTTCGATTGATGACCCAAACGCCACGGTCTTTTCGACGATCGAGACGGATCTTGCGATCAAGCAAGGAGTCATCAACGTGAAGAATTTATTGATGGACAGCCATGACTTTCGGGCCACCGGCGGCGGCACGATCGGGTTCGATCAGCGGCTGAACTTGATTGTGAACCTGAACCTCTCGCAGGAGGTGAGTCAAAAGCTCGCCGGTGCGTCGCCTGTCGTCAAAATCGCGCTGAAAGACGGCCGGCTCAGTCTCCCGTTGGCGATTACCGGCACCGCGCAAGCACCAACCTACGGAGTTGATCTTAAAGGCCTCACCGGGAAAATGCAGGAGCAGGTGAAGAAGAAAGTCGAAGATGCCGTCGACGGTCTGCTCAAAGGCACGACGAAACCGGAGGATCTCAAACGGGAAGGACAAGAGTTGCTCAAAGGATTGTTCGGTCGATAGCAGACTATTGGGAAAACCCGCCACCTCGCTTCTCGCGAGGAGAGACCTCGTATTACGTTTGCCAGCGATCACGGACTTGAACTATTGGGCATCACGACTGAAGAGGTAGTCGGGCGTGAGTGGCAAGGGGTGTTTCCTCTGGAAGAGCAGGATCGTCTGATGTTCTGCGAAATGCAACTCCCCTCCTAAGCTTCTACAAGCGCGTAAGAATATCCCGAAGATTCGAAATGCCGCGCTACTATATGCAGAGTGAACACGGCTTGGATCAATAAGGGGAATGGATTCCGCGTTACGCGATAGGCAATGAACCTTGGAGACGGTCAGCGCCCTCAACTTCAGCCCAGGGTCTTCTTCACGGCGGGAGGAGCAACGTTGTGAGTATGGCTTCTCGCGCCTCGGCTGAATCGGCTGACCACAACGTTGCAGATACTTCGGAGAGATGTCGGTGATGGTGCCTTATAATCGCATTAACCCCATATTCTAATTGCACTGCCTCGGAACAATCCGTATACAACCTAACGTTGACCAGCTCTAGATAAATACGTATCCATACCAAGGAGGATAAATGAAGCATCCCATCGTTGCGCTTGCGTTGATTGCGATCCTGTCTCTGACGACCGCAGCGGTGAGTTCATCGTTTCCTACCGATGATTCAGCCCCGATGACACAGCCGGAAGTACCTGCTCTAGATGTGGTGACGCTGAAGGACGGCAGTGTCATTCATGGGGAAGTGATAGAGATGGTGGGTGGGGTGCTCCAGATTAAGACTGCGCTAGCGGACGATCTGATCAAGATTAAGTGGGCTGAAGTGAGCAAGCTGGCAGTCTCTCATCCCATTCCTTTCCACTTAAAGGAGGGAACCGTGCTCGTCAGCACAGCCGAAGAGGGTGAGCCGGGAACCATGAAGCTGAAAGCCGGGCCCATGGGGAGCGCGATGAGCGTGCCGATGGATGCGGTGACGAAGGTCAACCCTGTGGTCCAACCGCCGGTGATCTATAACGGTAGCGTGAACGCGGGCTACTCACAATCCACGGGCAACAGCCAACTCCGGAACGTCAGCATACTCGCAGACTTCGTGGCCCGAAGTGAGCAACTCCGACTTTCCTTGCTGGGGCGGTACGTCTATGGCGACAACGCCGGGAGCCTCAACGTTCGAAATGCCCGAGGAACGATCAAGTTGGACTTCTTTATCACCAAACGCCTGTATTGGTTTGCGTCGGCCTATGTCGAAAACGATTTTCTCCAAAATCTGAAACTGAGAACGGCGATCGCCAGTGGACCGGGGTACCAATTTCTCGAGCGCGGAGACCTCACCGGTGTTTTTAAGGAGATGACCTTTTACGCCGAAGGCGGTCCGGCCTATTTCAATGAGGACTACCGCGATAACAGCATCACCGACGATAGGGCGAGCTTTCGTGCACGCCTCGCGATGAAATGGGATTGGCCGCTGTTCGATGGTCGTATCACGCTGTACCATCACAACGAGATCTTCCCCTCGCTCCAGAACGCGTCGGATTTCTTCTTCACGATGGATAACGGTGTTCGTACGAAGATTTTGGCCGGTCTGGCGAGTGGGTTCCAGGTGACCACCCGCTACAACAATCGTCCGCCTTCCGGCACAGGCGATACCGACAATTTATACTTGCTCACGCTGGGCTATGCGTTCGACACCACCCGTAAACGATAGGCTGGACAGGGAGCCAGTTTGAAGTCGGCTTTTCCCCGACATGCGAATTTCATAACTACGAGTCCATGGCTCACAGCCTCGATGGAATAGCGTTCACTTTTGACCATTTTCTGTTTGGGGGAAATGCTACCGTCTTAGTGCAGACTGACCCACTGCCATAGGGTTTTTGCAGTATCCATACTGAGCAGCGTTCTCATAAGGAGGAGCACTATGCTGAGAGAATTCAAAGAATTCGCCATGAAGGGGAATGTCCTGGATATGGCGATCGGGGTCATCATCGGTGGGGCGTTTGGGAAAATCGTGTCGTCGCTCGTCAGCGACGTCCTCATGCCGCCGCTGGGCTTACTGATGGGGAAAGTGGATTTTTCCAGCTTGTTCATCGATTTGTCGAATACATCCCCCCAGTCGTTGGCAGCAGCGAAAGCTGCAGGAGCGCCGACACTCAACTATGGGGTTTTCTTGCAAAGCATGTTCGACTTCCTTATCATCGCGTTCGTTATCTTCATGTTGGTCAAGCAGGTGAACAGGTTTAAGAACGAGACTGCTCCACCACCACCGCCACCAGGGCCGACGAATGAAGAGAAATTGTTGATGGAAATCCGTGATGCGCTCAAGGGCCGCCAGTAGGGTTGCGGCTACAACCTAGGCCAGCACGTTGCGGGGCGTCCGCCGCGCACACTGGAGAAGAAGGAGATCCTTATGCGAACGCTCAAGACATCGGTGGTGTTGATAGGATTAGTCGTGCTGGCCGGTTGTTCATCCTCTAAAAACCATGCTTCTTCCTATATCAAGCAGCCGACTGTCTGTGTCGATAAAGGATGGTATGGCTATCACCTGGGCGCGGGGTGCCCCTCCACCACGAAAGCCGTGGCACCCGATCCAGCGCAAGAAAGGGCAGCCCGTCTTGCGGCGCTTGAGCAGCAGCGCAACGAACTGGCCGATGAACTGGAGGCGGCTCGGAAACAGAATGAGGCTCTGAACGGCCGCGTGAGTGAACTGGAACGCCAGCTTTCGAACGCACAGGCCGATCGAGAGCAGGCCGCAGCTAAGTTAGCCACCATGCAAGTTGAATCCGGTGAAGCGGATAAGTTGTCTTCCGAATTGACTGCTGCGAAGCAGCAGATCGCCGAACTTGAAGCTCAGCTCGCAGCGGCCAACCAGCGTATGGATGGTCTGGAAAGCCAGCTTGCCGAGCGTGACAAAGAACTCGCCGGTCTTCGTGGCGACTTGTCTGCAGAAATGGCAAAGCTGAAAGAGGCAGAGCGTGGGTTGATCCGAGCTCTTCGTCCTCAAATCACCAAGGGTGATATCGCAATCCATTTGAACGACGAGCGCCTGCTGATCAACTTGGCGTCCGGTTATCTTTTTGCGTCTGGTGAAGATCAACTCAAGCCCGCTGGCACGGACGCCTTGAAACAGGTAGGCGAAATCTTGAAAGATTACCCAGAGTACAAGGTGGCGGTTGACGGCCATACGGACAACCGACCCATCGGCGGGGCGTTGAAGAAAAAGTTCCCGACGAATATGGAGCTGTCAGAAGCCCGCGCCGCCAACGCCGCGAAAGCACTGGAAGAAGGTGGCTTGAGCAACGCCACCACTCAAGGGTATGCGGACACCAAGCCCAAGGCGCCAAATACGACTGAGGCAGGTCGGGCAAAAAACCGGCGCGTCGAAGTGCGCGTCACGAAGTAACGACTCAACACATCGCAGAGGGGCAGCGACATCTTCGTTGCCCCTTCTGCCTGCCTGCATAGACGACAACTTCCTTCCCTCGTGGCTCCTCACTATAGACAGACGCCCATCGACCACCCAATAAGGTCGATGCCGTGCGGCTTTCCTCCATCCAGCATCGCCTGGAGCGTCGCAAATTCTATAAGCCAAGCTCAGACAGTCCAGGGTGATCGTCTGGCCGGTGACCGATTGGCCAAAGGTACTTGCGATCCTTCTCCGCGATTGACACATCGTTAATGCTCGCGATCCGCCGACGCATGAGGCCGTTCTCCTCGAACTCCCAGTTTTCGTTCCCGTACGATCGAAACCAATGTCCGGCCTCATCGTGCCACTCATACGCGAACCGCACGGCGATTCGGTTATCGCGGTACGCCCACAGTTCTTTGATGAGGCGGTAATCCAGCTCTCTCTCCCATTTATGGCGGAGAAAGAGAACAATCGCCTCCCGTCCTGTTAGGAACTCTGAGCGATTTCGCCACTGGCTATCGACACTGTAGGCCAGCGACACTCTTTCGGGGTCGCGTGTGTTCCAAGCATCTTCTGCGATGCGGACTTTCTGGGCAGCAGTCTCCTGGGTGAAGGGTGGGAACGGGGGACGTGCATTCTGTTCGGATGCCATCATGTCCTCCCTACGGATGGCTGCCAGTCGACAATCGAAGCCATTGTCTTCGTGTCAGGCGGATGAACTCCCCACCCCAGCTCTTGTTGCACGCAACTCCGACTCTAGTTCGGCGATGCGTGTCCGCAACGATCCTGTGAGTTCCTCTACCTCTTCAATAGGATATCGTGGCGTGATGTACTTCGGGCAGTTCCAGTCAAACGAGACCACGTCGATGAAGACCAACCGCTCCACGCTCGACTGCATCTTCGGATCACCGAGCTGTGCAACGAGTTCTGGATGGGCGCGAGCATCCTCGACGCGGGCATGACCAAGAATCTTCAAACGCGTCCGGTTCGGATAGTCCATGAGAAACAGTGCGATTCGGTCGTTTACTGAGACGTTCCCGGTCGTGAGCAACTGTCGATTCCCTTTGTAGTCGGCGAAGGTCAGCGTCAGCTCGTTGACCACGCGCAGGAATCCCTGAGGCCCACCTCGATGCTGAACGTAGGGCCATCCGGTTTCGCTGATCGAACCCAAATAGAAGCTGTCACGCGCGGCAATGAACTCCGCCTCGTCTTGACCTAATGGGTCTCGCTCGGGAGCGCCTGCGATGTGACCCGCCCTCCCGTAATACTGCTCCTGTGCACGGCGCACCGCATCTGTAAACGTCAGATCGAGATATTTCGTCGCCATTGCTTCCCCCTATTGTCTTTCAACTCACCGGCGGTCAGGAGGCGCTCTACTAACCGCCGGTACGCTTTGGCTCAGAACACGACCGTATTCCACCCCTCCGCGATATAACGACGGAGGCTCAAGAGGCCTGCTGTTCCGGCCAGAGCATGGTCTTTCACGATCGGCACCCCGCAGGACTTGACGCTTTCGGTAGCCCCGAAGACCTCTGCACAGCCGCATGAGGCGCCTTGCACCACATCGCGAACGGCATTGTAGAGGCCATTGGCCGGATGCGAGAGCTCGGTCAGTTCAGCCGGCCAACGGGTGCCAGTCCCGTTGAAGACCACGGCTACTTCATCTCCCTTCTGCTTACATTCGGATGCGAGTGCCAGCGCATTAAAGACTCGCCCAAGCGCTTCCTCTGAACCACTCTTGGGATCGGACATGATTATGATGGCGGTTTTCATGGGTCCTCCTTGAATTGAATGATTTCCACAAATTTGCGGGTGTCTGCTCGGCCCCCTGTCTCTATTGCGATGCTCATCACAGTCATTCAGCATCGCAAGGCCGATGCCACGTGCCACCACAGTCAAAGAAATAAGATAAATCGCTGGCGAGACAAGGAGTTGCCGAACTATTTGCGGCAAGATGAAGCAGAGTGATAGAGAGACACCTCTACGAGATGTCGTGGAGCTACGATATTTCGTGGAAATGGAACGTTGGATTAGTTGTTACGCTGTGGGGCGAGATTTTTTGATGCCGAGCTTCTGCATACGGGATCGAAGCGTGTTGGGATGGAGACCAAGGCGAGCGGCGGCGCCCTGCTTTCCTTCGATGACCCAGCTCACATCGCGCAGGACGCGGAGGATATGGGCTCGTTCCACCTCTTCCAGAGAATCGGCGACCGGCAATAGCGGGGCTGAGTTTCCATGGAGCAG
>JBGTNJ010000096.1:0-93263 GCA_041743145.1 Nitrospira sp.
GCTGCCGAGAACAGGATAGTGGGGGCTGCCCCCCCACAATGAGGCGCTACACCGGAGGCACCCCTCCGCCAGGCCACGTGCCACTGCCTTGAAAAACCGAAATACCAGTGGAGAATAGGGTTTTTCAGCAGACTGCTAGCCTGAGATGGATCCTCGCGCCCGTCGCGAGAGGAACTGTGCGAGACGTTGCCGGTTCACCGCCGTGAGCGACAAGAACTGCACCCCATGGCTGGGGGGCGCCGACCACACCACCCTGGCAGTCTCAATATGAAGCAGCTCCGTGAGCGGAGCCAGTTGCAGGATGAGCGAGAGTAATAACATGAGGGTCGGATCGTGTTTTGTGCGTCACCAAAGTATGTGGCCAAGGTCATGACGATCACCTGAAGCATCTTCCGCCGGTCCTTGGTGTCGAACACACGTGTCTGCGCGGCCCGGACTTTGACCTGACTCTGCTCGGACAACCAGATAGGCGTTCGCCCACTATGAACGAGTGGTATATTCGATCCCTTCTTTGAAGAAAGATCCCCGTTCGGCCCCCGCGATCGGATACACTACCCACCGATTATGCCCCCGACCATGCTGCTCAGTTGTGAATTGCTAGAGAAGAGCTACGGAGTGAAGCCGTTGTTCACCGGTCTGTCGATCGGACTCTGTGACGGCGATCATGTCGGATTGATCGGACCTAACGGCTCTGGGAAGTCCACGTTGCTCAAGATACTGGTCGGCCTCGAAGAGCCGGACAGCGGCGTACGGTCTGTACGGCGGCAAGTTCGTATCGGTTATGTTCCCCAAGAACCTTCATTTGGCGAGCAGCATTCGATCGAGGATGTATTGGCCCAGGTTCTCCTCGATGAGGGGTTTGATCCGCATGAGCAGGGCGGTCGAATAGCCAAGGCCCTTAGCCTCGGCGGATTTGTCGGTTCAGACCAAGCCGTCTCGACTTTATCGGGTGGATGGAGAAAGCGGCTGGCGATCGCGCGGTCGCTGATGCTGGAACCAGACGTGCTGCTCATGGATGAGCCGACGAACCACCTGGATGTCGAGGGCATCCTTTGGCTGGAAGGTCTCTTGAAGGCCGAACCCCATGCATTCATTGTTATTAGCCACGACCGGCAGTTCTTGGAATCGGTGACCACCAGGGTTTGGGAATTGAACCGCCGATACCCCACCGGGGTCTTTCAGGCGAATGGCCGGTATAGCGAGTTTCTGGAGCAGCGCGACGCGGCGTTACAGGCGCAGGCCGATTATCAAGCGTCGCTGGCCAATCGGGTACGGCGTGAGGTGGAATGGCTCAGACGAGGGCCCAAAGCCCGCACGACCAAAGCCAAGGCCCGGATCAATTCCGCAGGGCGGCTCATCGAAGAGCTTCAGGATATGGAGTCGCGACGGCCACAAGGGTCGGCTGGGATTGACTTCACGGCCTCCGGACGAAAATCCAAACAATTGTTGGTTGCGAAGGGGCTTGCGAAATCACTCGGCGGCAAGGCGATCGTATCCGACCTCGATATGTTGTTAGGCCCGGGCGAACGGATCGGCCTGCTTGGGCCCAACGGCAGTGGCAAAACAACGCTTCTGAAGCTCTTGGCCGGTACGTTAGAGCCGGATCGTGGTACCATCACGCGTGCCGATCGTCTGCGAGTAGTGACCTTCGAGCAGCACCGCGAATCGTTGGATCAACAAGTGACCTTGCGGCGCGCCCTTGCTCCGGCCGGCGGCGATGCCGTCGTCTATCAGGATCGGTCTGTCCATCTCGTCTCATGGGCCAAGCGCTTTCTTTTTGCACCTGAGCAACTGGATCTACCGGTCTCGCGCCTCTCCGGTGGAGAACAGGCCCGGTTGCTGATCGCGCAGCTGATGCTTCAACCCGCTGATCTCTTGATCCTCGACGAGCCGACGAACGACCTCGATATTCCGACGCTCGACGTCTTGGAAGACAGCTTGTTGGAATTTGCTGGAGCGCTCGTCCTGGTAACGCACGACCGTTGGCTCTTGGACCGTGTCTCCACCAGACTCCTCGCGCTGGACGGGATGGGCCGTGCCGAGTGGTTCGCTGATTATGCTCAATGGGAAGCGGCACAGGCAAAAAAGGCTTCGGAGGAGAGCCGGCCACCGTCTTCACGAGACCGTGCGAGGCCGAGTTCTAGTAAACGGAAAGGCTTTTCATACAACGAGCAGAAGGAATGGGACCAGATTGAAGCGAAGATTCTTGTGGCGGAGAAGACAGCCGCAGCTTGTCAAGCGGCGGTGAACGATCCGGCGATCGTCTCATCTGCCGAAGTGCTTCAAGAACGATACGCTGCACTGCACGCCGCGCAGGCCGAGGTCGAGCGGCTGTATAAGCGCTGGGCGGAGTTGGATGAGAAGCGTGCGCAATTAATCGGTGGCGCGCAACTCTAGCGTGCGACGGTGGGATAGGTGACTACTCTTTAAGGGCAAACACACTCCTATTTTTGCGACGCCCGGTTCTGATATGGTATACACGGCCCCGTGAGTTTCCCTCAGGCGTACCTACGGTTTTGAGTGAATGGGAAAGGAAATCCCATGCTTCCTAATTCAGGACACCGTGTCTTCGTCGTGTTGTCGCTCGTGCTGTTGTTGACGAGTTGTTCCGATACAGACTTTGTCATTCGTCCCCCGGCGCCGGAGAAACTCTCGACAGTAGAAAGCCCAATCGTCGGGACCACGGATTCCGTCATCAGCGTCCCGGTGCAGCTGGACCTTTCGCATTTTCTCCAAGCTATAAACGATCAGAAAATGATCCCGAAGAAGTTCGATCATTGGGGGAGCTTTATCAAGCATCCCAAAGGCGTGGAGTACAAATACTACGCAGAACGGGATGACTTTTCCATCGAACGATCTGGTTCTCAGCAAATGGGTGGTGCCGGGCCTGGTGTGTCGAACGGAGGTCTGTCGCTCAAAGATTGGTGGAAAGGCATTGATCTCTCTGGGTCATCGCTCTTCGTGAGCGCCCCTCTTCGCTATAAGATTGGTTTGCATCCCCATTCTCAGATTGGTGACGCACCTGCCCAGTGTGGCGACGGCAGTGAATGGCCAAAACAAGCCACCCTCAAGGGAAGTATCGCGATGGCGATGATGCCGAATTACGGCGTGTCGGCATCCCTGCGTGATGTGACGGTGAATCCCATTGATCTCTGCCGAATAAGTATCGCGGATATGGACGTGTATCCAGTCGTCAATGCCAAACTCTCGGATCATGTCAAAGGCGGACTGAGTAAGGCTGTCTCACAGCTCAATGCACTGACCGTCAGATCCCACGCGGAAGATGTCTGGAGCGCGCTGCGCAACCCCATACAGTTGGAACCGGACGTCTGGCTCCTGCTTAATATCGACAAGGTGAAACATGGTGGGTTTTCGGGGGATGGCCACGTGGTTAATGACACCCTTCAGATTACTGCGAACCCGGTAATCGTCTATGGTGCTGAACCATCTGCTACACCCATCACACTTCCCCAGATCGAGACAGAACCGGCTTCCCCGGAATTTCGCGGCGTAGCTGATGTCCAAGGAGGCTATTCAGGAAAGCGCTCGGCCTCCAATAGATTTCACGTTCTGAGCGACACCCAGGTCGATTACAGCACGCTTTCTAAATCGCTTTCGAACCGGCTCAGAGGGAAACGCGTCGTCAATAAAGGTAATTTCATTCAGATGAAAGGCGCGACGATTTCCGGCTTGGGTGGCAACCAAGTGCTTTTGCGCGTTGATTTTACAGGAGACGCGCATGGCCACGTATATTTGATTGGGAAACCGGAGATCAATGCGATGACACAGACCGTCTTTCTTAGTGGTCTTCGCTATGATCTCAAAACCGCCCATCTGCTGCAGACAGCGGTCCCCGATTGGTTCTATCACGCGCCGCTCCGAGAGGCCATTACCCCAGAAATCGTGCTCGGAATGACACAGATGACCGACCGATTACGTGATCTTCTGCAGACCGGGCTGAATCGAACGCTGAGTCCCACCATCTCGATTCAGGGGACCGTGACGTCGATGCAAGGCGTCGCCGTGTTCGCCGATGCTGATGGGCTGCATGTTCGAGCGATGAGTGATGGAACGCTCAATGTGACGGCAGGGAGCAAGCCCTAAGTCATCTCTTCCGAAACCGCCGGCCTCTTCTGTTGCTTCCCCGGCCAGCCTACGCACTACAGTTCTATCCCGCATGAACCGATAGAGAAGTCGGGAATCTGTCTCTATCCACGGATAACCGGGAGGGGCTTTCACCATGCCATCGGCACAAGAGCTCGTCCAGTCCTGCACCTCCGTCTTCACGTTGCCGGAGATCTACTTCCGTGTGCGGGACGTGGTGGACGACCCCGAGTCGACCGTAGATGATCTCGCGAATGCCCTTAAACTGGATCCGGCGATCTCGGCTAGACTCCTCCGTATCGTCAACAGCCCCATCTATGGGTTTCCCAAACAAATCGGCACCATTACCCACGCCGTCAACCTCCTTGGCACACAGGCTGTCAGCGACCTCGTCACCTCAACTACCATCGGCCGGACTTTTGCCGGGATGCCAGTTCAACTCATGGACGTCCCCCGGTTCTGGCGCAAAAGCGCGTTCTGTACCTTGCTCGCTGGAAGGATCGCCAAGTCCTGTGGCATTGAAGAGAGCGAACGCTTCTTCGTCGAAGGCCTGCTGCGCGATATCGGCCATTTCGTGCTGTACCAGACCGTCCCGCAGCGGGCTCAATCTGCGCTCATCGAAGCGGATTACCTCGATAGCTCACTTGCCGAGGTAGAGCAGTCCAACATTGGGTGCGATTTCGCGGAAGTGGGCGCCGAACTCATTCGCTCATGGGGTATGCCTATGCAGATTGAACAGGCCGTCCGTTATCAACTGAGCCCAAATCAGGCCGGCGATTTTGCCCTCCATGCGTCCATTGTTCATCTGGCCGGCGTCGTCGCCGATCACGAAGAACTCGAGCCGAACCGGCAACGTGAGGGGTTGCCGTTTGACCCCTTCGCCATCACCACGACGCAGTTTGCGACACCCAGCCTCCCGGCGCTGCTCACAGATGCCCACGCGCAACTCCATGACACCCTGGCGCTTATCCATCCTCATGCCATGGCTGCGTAGCAGCTCGGGTATTCCTCGCGCGTGGGATCATTCCCAGCATCTTTCGTGTATTTCCGGTTTAACATCTAGCCCATCATCCGTGGGGTTCTCTCTACTGCCTTCCCAACCCTTGTGTTTTCCCTTATCCGATTTGAAGCCCACGAAGCTGTTAACCCAGCCGTGTGTTCAGCCGCCAGATATGTTCTGTTGCTGGACATTTCCCCTTGAGCCCGCCGGGGACGTCCACACGGGCCAGCTGCGTCAGGGTGTAGCCCTCGCTGTAATGGCGATGGAGCTCATCGGAGGTGACGGAAAACGGAGGCCCTGGCACGACGGTCTGGTCATACTCATAGCCAATGACGAGTTGGGGTGCCGACGCCGTGATGGCCTTGAGATGCGCCGTGTACCGTGCCCGTATGGGCTCCGGTAGCGCGACCAATGCGGCCCGGTCATAGACCGCGTCGACGGGGCCGAGGATCTCGCGCGACAGGTCAAAGAGATCACCCACGAAGATGTCGATCTTTTCTCCTTGAAAGAGACTGAGCTTCCCACCCTCCGAAAAACGAGCCTCCATCCCAAATTCGGCAAAGAGCTGCGTCACAGCCACTTCGCTCAATTCTGCTCCAGCGACTGCATAGCCGCGAGAAAGGAGCCAGCCGAGATCGAGCGACTTGCCGCAGAGCGGCACGAACACTCGCCCGCCTGGAGGCACGTTCAGGGAAGGGAAGTGCGTGATCAGCAGCGGGTTGACGGTGGATTCGTGCCATCCGGTCTGGTTCATCTGCCAGCTGTTGTGCCAAAAACCAGCATCCATACAAATTCCTCAGTGGGTGAGCGGTCAGGTTGCTACCGCTGGCATCCTAAAGCGCAGGGGCAAAGCGAGGCAATACGAGGAAGTGGGAGGGAAGTCTAGAGAGATGTCCGGGTAGAAGGGAAGAAGGAGAAGCACCTCAGAGTGATCAGGTGGACTGAACCTCTCTATGAGAGGAACGCCTACCTCACGACAACCATGAATCTATGCAAGGAATATTTTTATCTGTTGCCCCGTCCGTCTGCTGAATAACCATCCTCTCCTTGCAGGCTATTGCAGATCGGCTACACTCAAGCGAGGGGAAGACGTAGGCCGGGCGAAGTGCGAGGGATGTGCCTCTACTTTAGTCGTAAACCTCTCTTGGGCCTTTTCATGTTGGATGGTTGCGTAGTGAGGCCATCATTCAGGTTGCCCCGCCACGACCGTGCCATCCATTCGTGCTTGATAGGGTGAAGGTGGGAGCCTCTCCCTATCAGCGCATCACTGGGAGGATTCTGCATCATGCCATTGGCCAGCGAACTGGTTCAGTCCTGCACGTCGGTCTTCACGTTGCCGGAGATTTACTCCCGTGTGCGGGATGTGGTGGATGATCCCAATGTAACTATGGAGGATCTCGCCAATGCCTTCAAGCTGGATCCGGCCGCTTCCGTGAGGCTGCTCCGCATCGCTAATAGCCCCCAGTATGGAGCCCCCAAACAGATCGACACCATCACCCGCGCCGTCAATCTGATCGGCCTCCAGGCCGTCACGGACCTCCTCGCTGCGACCACCGTTGGTCGGACTTTTGCCGGGATGCCAGATCACCTCATGGATGCGCTCAAGTTCTGGCGCAAGAGTATATTTTGTGCCCTACTCGCCGAAAAGATGGCGAAGTCGTGTGGTATCGACGACAGCGAGCGATTTTTTGTCGAAGGGTTACTACGCGACATCGGCCACTTCGTCCTCTACCAGACCGTCCCGCAGCGGGCCCAGTCCGCTCTGATTGAAGCAGGGTACCTCGAAGCCTCGCTGGCTGAGGTGGAGCAGTCCAATATCGGCTGCGATTTTGCCGAAGTAGGCGCCGAACTGATCTGGTCCTGGGGCCTGCCGGTGCACATCGAACAGGCCGTCCGTTGCCAACTGAGTCCGAAAGATGCTGGTGAATTCGCCCTTGATGCGTCTATTGTTCATTTGGCAGGTGTCGTCGCAGACAACGAAGAACTGGAGCCGAACCGGCGCCGTGAGGTCTTGCCCTTCCACCCCTCCGCTGTCGCTACCACACAGTTCGGGCCGGCCAACCTCCCGGCGTTGGTCGAAAAGGTTCGGGCTCAACTCCAGCGTACCTTGGAGCTGATCTACCCGCCATCCTTAGTCGCGTAGTAGCCCCGCGGCGATATGCCGGTGTCCCGTCATGATCAGGCGGTCCCATTCGAAGAGCGTCTCTTCCGATAGAGGGGCAGCAAAACTGTTGCGGACTGCGAGCATCAGCGGGCGGTGCCTTGGGCGCGCTTGTCTCCAGTGGGATGGCCGGTCTCGATCCCCAGATTCCTTCGGATTGAGGACATGACGTCTTTGCGGCTGAGCAGTTCACCTTCGATTGCAGAGGTCTTAATCGCTTCGACCACCATCATTTCGATCATGGCCTCCATCTGCGCGTCAGCCGACAGCCCTTTGAGGAATCCACTTGCCTGGCCAGTTTTTTCGGCAAGCTTGAACAGGACCTCTTCGATTCCGGAGAGGTCGTATCGAAATTCTGGCCAGTCTGGTTGCTGCCAATTGTAAGACATGAGCCGATTACATCAACTAATCGGCTCATGAAAAGCATTAAGTGTGAGCCGATAAAAGGTTGCAATGGGCTCACTCGCTGGCGGTTTTTTAGCCGTTTTGTCCTCAATCGTCATGAGGGTGGGCAGGGCGTTATTCCAGCGGATGGCGAACGCGCAGGCCAGGGAATCGATGGTAATTGCGATCTGTCGAGATCCATTCACTCCCACTTTCGATCGCGAGCGCAGCCAGAAACGCATCAGGGACGAGATTGCCCTTGATGCCAGCCGTTCGGCAAAGTCGAATGAAGATGTCCCAATGGCGAGGGTCGGGATGGATGAGTGTGCAGTTTGGCTGATCGCGGAGTTCCAGGGTAAATGCCAGTGCCTTCTCCATGCTGCTGGGAGGGTTGAATACGCTGGGATGCGTTACGATGCGAAGGAACCCGCTTAAGACGAGATCGGACAGTCCATATGGCTGCTCTGACTGAATCAGTGCTTCGAGCCGGGCCAGGTGTTCTCGATGATGGGGCGCATCTTCGCGGTGGGCATAGACCAGCACATTGACGTCAAGAAGAACCATGAGGCCGCTCCATGAAGGCGAGGAGGGCGGCGGAATCGTCGATGTCCACGCCGGAGCGGAGGCCGCGCCCGGATACGGTGGTGAGTGTTACCGGTTTGCGCGTCGGTTTGGCCTCGCGACGGGCGAGCCTATGACGCAGCGCATCTTCGATCAGCTTCGTCAGCGATTGGCCGGTCTCCTGGGCGAAGCGCTTGGCTGATCTAAGGAGTTGGTCGTCGAGGCGAATGGTTGTCCGCATATGTCAGGGCATATACCTATGGCGTCAATATGTCAAATTGAATGGATTTGATAGCTGTGCCGGTGCCCAAGAGGCTGGTCTTACTCACGTCTGGCCGTCTCGCATAAGTCGGTCTCTAAACCGATCGATGCGTTGTGCTTTTCAAGGCGTACTTGATCCGACCTTATGGCTCATGATTAGCCGATATTATGATGAGTTATAGAGTGCTTTCTATAACTCATGGGCACAATCGCCCACTGGCGTGCTCATAGTGGGCTGGTTGTCCGTTAGCTTCCTTTGTAGGCTCCAATGGTTGGAGATCGTGCACAGTTAGTGTTGCGATGCCGAAGCTTTCTTCCACCAGTCCACGGACCACATATGGCCGGATTGGGGAGAGCAGATGGCAGCAGCGGCGATAGACTTCTGGAAACAGCGTGGCATCATAGAGGGCTGTGACGTCCTCCAGCGTGATGAATTCCATGGCCTGCCCGTGTTTCGTCTCAGCCGCCTTCTCTGTAATCAGCACACCAACCATGGTGACGCGCTGGCCGACGTAGCGATGTATCTGGGAAGCAGGTACCGGTTGCAGCCGCTCGATCAGCGCTCGATAAAGGGTCAGCGGATGGCGGCTGGCGAGAAAGCCGAATGATTGGATCTCATGGGCTCGCTTCTGAGCGGCAGCATAGTCGTCCGGGATCGGTAAGGGGCCTGCAGCGGTATCGTTTCCCGCGTACAGCCGCCACAGCAAGGCTGGCCTGGTGAGCTCACCGGCAATGGAGTCACAGCAACCAGCGCGGATCAATGCTCTGGCCTGGGCCGGCTCCAGCTTCACACGGCACAGAAAGTCTTGGAACGACCGGTACGGACCGTTCTGCGTGCGTTCTTCGACGATCTTCTCGCCGAGTTCTTTCGGGATGGTCTTCACCTGCATCAAGCCCATCCTCAGTCGCTCGCCTTCGCCATGGTAGGCCCAGTCGCTTTCGTTGATATCCGGTAAAAGGATTGCCAGTCCCATGCGCCTGGCCTCCGAGATATAGGCGAACGTGGAATAAAAGCCGCCTTGGTTACTGATGACGGCGGCGATGCTTTCTGCCGGATAGTGGGTGCGGAGGTACGCAGCCTTGAATGAGACCTGTGCATAGCTCGCCGAATGAGGTTTGCAAAAACTATAGCCGGCGAAGCTCAGGATCATCCTCCAGATCTCGTCGATTATTTCGAGTGAAGCGCCGTTCTTCGCGGCACCATGGAAGAATTGCACACGGTAATGCTGCAGCTGTTTAGCTTTGTGCTTTTTGCTCAGCACTTTCCGGAGCTGGTCGGCATCGTCAATGGAAAAGTCCGCAAGTGCCATGGCCACTTTCGTCACATCTTCCTGGTACGTCATGATGCCGTGTGTTTCGTCCAGAACACCCTTCAGTTTAGGATGCCAGGAGGCGCACGAACCTTCTTGCGCTCGGCGGATAAACTCTTCGACGAAGGCATTAGTAGCAGGTCTGACCAGAGACGAAACCATCACCAGATATTCGAAGACATCCAGCTGCTTGCGGCGATGCAGAGGCATGCTGAGCCACAATTTCCTCAACAAGAGGCGTGTGGCAGGCGATTCGATGTAGAAGCAGCCGATTGTATCGCCGCATCGGATCGCTTCTTGGGTGGCGGCATCTTCCAACGGATCCCACGTTTCGTAGTCGATCGTCCGGGCCGTATGCTTGGCGATGGTCGCAAGAGCATCACGGATGACAGCCAGTGACCGGTTGCCCAAGATATCGATTTTGACAAGCCCTGCATCTTCCGTCTGATCCTTTTCCCATTGGATGACCGGCAAGCGTTTGGCCGTGTATTCCACCGGCACGTAGCGCCGGATTTCGTCCGGTACGATGACGACTCCACCGCAGTGCATGGAGAGATGGCGGAAGTGGTTCTGTGTCTTCAGTGTCCGAGCGAGGATTTCAGGCCAGGGTGCTTTTAGGTTGAATATCTGGGAGAGTCGACAGAGCCATTGCTCGATAGTCGGTGGGGCAGGGAAATTCAGAATGTCCTTCTGCCGTACGATACGCGACGACATTGTGCTGATTTCTTCAGCGGGCATGCCGTAGACCTTCGCCGTTTCGCGGATGGCGGCTCGGAGCCCGAGACTGTTTTGGTTTGCCACCATGGCGGCCTGACGCTCGCCATATTGATCGAACACCCAGTTCAAAATGTCGTCGCGTTCATCCCAGGGAAAGTCGATGTCGATGTCCGGGGGGTCTTTCCGACCTGGATTGAGAAACCGTTCGAAGAAGAGGTTGTGCTTGATCGGATCGACGTGGGTGATCTTGAGACAATAGGATACGACCGACGCAGCTACCGAGCCCCGGCCACAGGTACGGGGGGCTCGGCGGACGATTTCCTCCACCACGAGAAAATAATGTGCGAAGCGTTTAGCTCGAATGATGGTCAACTCCTTTTCAATCCGATCATGAATCGCTTGGGAGATCACTTGGTAGCGTTGACGTGCTCCGGCGTAGGTCTTCTCTTGAAGTGTTGTGAATGCATCGTCATCGGTCAGTCGACGAAAGGCGGGAAAGATGGTGCCTCCGAAGCGCCAGTCGCTGTGGCAGGCTTCGGCAATGCGAACGGTGTTTGCCACTGCCTCAGGGACATGAGGAAACTGAGACGCCATGAGTGCGGGCGGCATCAGCCATTGCCTGGGCGTACAACAGGCTTCTTCCGGCAATCGTGACAGAGTCGTGTTGAGGGCGATGGCACGCAATAGACGATGTGTGGGAAAGCCATCTGGGTCAGAAAAGTGCACGCGATTGGTGGCGACGGGTGGAAGATGAATGCGACGACTGAAGAGGAGTGTCTCATGCATGGCTGGTCCAGGGGTCAGCTCGACGTAGAGATCGTGCCGCGAGTCTTCCACCCAATTCATGAGTGCGGCTTCATCATCCGTGAGAATGATCAGGCCACGACGGTACTGTGAAACTGACGTGAGAAAGTTGAACGAGGGATTGCAATGGCGTTCCGACAGGAGGCGACAGAGATTGGCATAACCATCCGTTGTTTTGGCCAGCAAGACTGCGCGATGATCGCTGGTCGTCAGCTCAGCGCCGAGAATCGGTCGGAGACCCTGTCGTGTAGCGTGTTCGATAAATCGGATTGCTCCGTACAAGCCGTTCGTGTCGGTCACGGCCATGGCCGGCGAGCCGTGTTGTTGCGCCAAGGTACAGAGTTCTTCCAATGGCGACACCCCGTGCATCGGCGAATAATCGGAGTGAACATGGAGATGCACGAAGGGAGTCGTCATCATTGCAGTGTTCTTCCCCAGGACAGCGCTCGTTCGCCGAACTTCGTGCGAATTGCATCGAGGGCCAACGAGAGTCGGTGAGCGCGAGGAGGATGTACGGACTCGGATTCATCGAAAAGTAAAAGTTGCTGGGCTGGCGGCTCCAGCTGACTGACTTGAAGTCTCAACCCTGTGAGACGCACCCGTCGGCTGAAACATCGGTAAAATAGTCGTGTCAATACGGGCTGGAGATCGACCTCCCAGTAGGTGCTCTGAGTCAGCGTTTCTCCCGCTGTCTGCTCGATATGGTCGCTGTGTCGAATCGTCAGCGAAATGAGCCGGCAGACACGTTGTTGTTGTCGAAGCGTGGTGCACAGCTGCTCCAACAATCGGTACAGCCGACCCAGCACGAGTTGATCATCGACTTCATCTGGATCCAGGCGAAGGGAACGTTCGAGCGCGGGTTGTGCGATCGGTGGATGTACTGGGGAAGGATCGATTCCTTGAGCCCAATCGTGCAGCAAATTGGCGGGCACGCCGAGGACGGCTTGCAGGTGTGCCAACGAAACAACGGCAATCGCGCCGAGTGTGAGGAGGTTCAAATCCTCCAATCGTTGCAGAAGCCGTGAGGTGTGGGCCCGGTGAAGGCCGGGAAGCAATAGGGTTGGCAATGGAGCGAGAAACGGCTGTTCCGAGCCTGAGTGGATTGAGAGGACTTGCGGCGGCTTGGCCAACGTCGTTGCGGCCAGTTGCGAGACCAGCTTGTTACCAGCCAGTCCGATTGTGCTGGGCCATCCTTGTCGACAGGCCAGCTCTCGACTGATGCGAGTTGCCGTATCGATGGGAGGTCCGAAGATTCGAGTGGTGCCGGTGAGGTCTAAGAAGAGCGAGCCGGGCCTGATCGATTCCCAGACCGGTGCAACCGAGGAGATGTGCCGTTGCAACTCATGGTGGGCGGCGCGAGTCAATGATGAGTCCGGAGGGATCACCCGTAGGCCAGGACAGATCAGCCGTCCGAGGGCTATGGGCATGCCAGGCTGAAGACCTTCGCGAAACGCTTCGGGAGAGATCTCTCGAATCAGCGCACGTGGCGTATGCGTTGGTGCGACGGCCACTGGTCTGTCCCTGAGCGCGCTATCAGCGGCACGGGCCAGCACAATTCTAAAAGCAGGAATCTGTAGGCAGACAATATGCCGGTCCATGGTATGCCAGATTGGTAACCAATGGTTACATTTGAGACTGTTCCTGTCAATGCAGGGAAAGACCTTAATGAAGTCGAGAATCAGATCGTGCGTTTGCATTCGAGCTGGTTTGTGAAGAACCTCCGCGAATAGATTGCTCCCTGGGATTCATTGACAGTGTGAGAAATCCTGTGCTACCGTCCACCCTTCTTGCGCCAAATAGGCGCCCTACACCTCGCTCCCGACCGGTTCGGGGGCCTTTGTCCAGGAGGATCGCTGCATGGAGCTCTACGAGTCTCTGTTTATTATTCGTCCGTCTGTCTCTGATGAGGAGACAAAAACCCTCATCGAGAAGATGAAAAATGTCGCCGATAAGACCGGCGCCCAATTCATCAAAGCCGAGAATTTAGGGAAGAAGAAGCTTGCCTACGAAGTGCGTCGTGAGCGAAAGGGCACGTACGCCTATTTCTACTTTAAGGCCCCGAACAACACCGTCGGGGAACTCGAACGGGCGTATCGATTGGAAGACAACATCATCAAGTTTCTGACGATCCATCATGAGAAACCGTTGATGGAGCGGCATCCGGTGGAAGCCTCAGCACAGGAGTCCGACGGTGGCCGGGTTTAACAAAGTCATCATGCTGGGGAATCTCACCCGGAATCCTGAGCTTCGGTATACGCCGAGCGGGACGCCGGTGGCGAGTTTCGGCTTAGCGGTGAGCCGTCGGTTTAAACAGGGTGACGATCTGAAGGAAGAGGTTTGTTTTGTCGATATCGTGGTGTTCGGCAGGCAGGCGGAACATTGCGGACAGTATCTGAGCAAAGGCAACGGGGCGATCGTTGAAGGTCGGTTACAGCAGCGTCGATGGGAAACCGAAGACGGCCAGAAACGTAGCAAGCATGAAGTGGTTGCGCAGACGGTCACGTTTATGCCGAAGCGTCAAGACGGGGGTGCGAATGCCGAACCTCCGATGCACGACGACCCCGGGTATGAAATGGGCGAAGACGGTTAATGCCAAGCGTATGAGGAGGCAGTATGGATCGAGGTGATAACGAACGTGGAGGCGGCGGTCGGTTGTTTCAGCGAAGGCGTCCCTGCCGATTTTGTCTGGATAAATCGCCGATTGATTTCAAGGATGCCGGCCTGCTCAGGAATTTCTTGACGGAGCGGGGGCGTATCGTTCCGCGCCGCATTTCCGGAAATTGCATGCGTCATCAGCGTGAGCTGACAGTGGCCGTGAAACGGGCTCGGCATATCGCCATCATCAGCTTTGCCGAGGAGCGATAACGAACGTGATCGGTGATTCCGACGCATTGAGATGGAGCAGCAGTACGTTGTCGAGGATGACCATGGATATCTTGACACCGAAAATCGCGGACATCACAGCAGAAGGCCTTTCCTTGTCGGGGGACCTTACAGGCGAAGAGCTGGAGCTGGCCGATGCAGATGTGTCTATTCGCGGAACGGTGGCAATAGGACTGGATCTTCGTGCGATCGAGCGGACTATCTATGTGACCGGAGTCGTGGAAGGAACGGCGATTCGCCAGTGTGTGCGGTGTCTCAAGGATTTCGACGACCCGCTGGCGTTTTCGTTGCGCGTAGCGTACGAACGGGAACTGAAGGCGACGGCGTCTGCTTCAAAACGAGACGATGGACGAAAGAAAAAGGCGACGGCGCCTCCTGAGGTTGAACAGGACGAGCAGAACGACGACCTGTATTACTTTACCGGTGATCAGCTGGAGCTGGCGCCAATGTTACGCGAGCAATTGATTCTCGCATCTCCGATGCATCCCTTGTGTTCCGAGGGATGCCTCGGGTTATGTGCCCGCTGTGGCACAGACCTGAATGAAGGACCTTGTCATTGTGTGGTGGACCAGACGGGAAGTCCATTTCAGGTATTGCGCACGATGAAGGAAAAGCTACGAGAGTCCGGCAATCGCTGAATGATGATCGGGATCGAGCGGAAATAAGGAGTTACCATGCCCAATCCAAAACATAAACATTCACGGGCGAGACGTGATAAGCGCCGTACCCAGAAGCTGCGCATAACCCCACCAGGAATGGCCGTGTGTCCGCAGTGCCACGAGTTGAAGTTACCGCATTACACGTGTCTGAATTGCGGTACCTATAAGGGCAAGGCCGTCATTCAGGTTGAGGAAGCGTAAGCAGAATGTCGAACATCCGCCAGCGTGCCACGACGCCAGGCGTTGACGGGGCAAGGCACGTTCATCACGAGCGCGCGTACGGTCTTGGCCGTAACGTTGAAGGCCACTCAGTGTACACATCGGTCCGTTGCCTTAAGTTCCAAGCGCGTCCGGTGTAAATCAAAGGGGGCGACGCATGGTCAGCCACTCTTTCCGACGCCATCTGTGAGTACACCATCTCGTATGAAGATTGCGCTTGATGCGGTGGGGGGCGATCATGGTCCCGCGCCGTGTATTGAGGGCGCTGTTCAGGCCGTGCAAGAACTCGACGTCGAGATCATTCTCGTCGGCGATGAAACGATTCTTAAGCAGGAATGCGAGCGTCTTGCCTGTCATGATTCCCGCATTTCTATTCGACATGCTTCCCAAGTTGTTGAGATGCATGAATCGCCTGCCACGGTTGCACGGAAGAAGCGGAACTCGTCTATCTGGATCGGAACGGAACTCGTGAAGAACGGTCAGGCTGAGGCGATTGTCAGTCCGGGTAATACCGGGGCCAGCATGGTATCGTCGTTCTTCTTGTTAGGGTTGGCAAAGGGGGTTGAACGACCGGCCATTGCGACCAGCCTGCCGACGCTGAGCGGGGAAGCGATCATGCTGGATGTCGGAGCGAATGTCGACTGCACGGCCGAGCATCTTGAGCAATTCGCGTTGATGGGGAACGAATATGGAAAGCACCTGCTTGGAAAGCCGAATCCTCGTGTCGGTCTTCTGAGTATCGGAGAGGAAGACAGTAAAGGCAACGAAGTCACCAAAGAGGCGTTTAAGCGGCTCAAGGGAAGTTCGATGAATTTCGTCGGGAATGTTGAAGGGCGCGATGTGTACAGTGGAATCGCCGATATCGTCGTGTGTGACGGGTTCATCGGCAATGTCGCCCTGAAGATTTCCGAAGGGGTTGCCGCGATGATCAAGCGGCTTCTGCTCAAGGAAATTTCGGGTCATTTCCTTGGCCGGCTCGCGTATCCCCTCATTTCAGGTCCTCTACAGAATCTCAAGCGGAAAATCGACTATGCCGAGTTCGGTGGCGCTCCGCTCCTCGGAGTTAATGGGATTACGATGATTTGTCATGGGCGATCGTCGGCCAAAGCCATTAAGAATGCGATTCGACGAGCCAAAGGGATGGCGGATGGCCGGGTCCCAGAGCTGATCCAACAGGATATTGAAGCCAGTCACTCCCACCCACCGGTAGAACTCGAGACATGAAAGCGCGCATTGCCGGGACCGGTTCCTATGCTCCTGCGAGAGTGCTGACCAATGCGGACCTTGAGCGCATGGTTGCCACATCCGATGAGTGGATCCGAGAGCGGACCGGTATCCGAGAGCGTCGAATTGCAGCGACCGGAGAAGCTTGCTCGGACTTGGCGGTTCAAGCCGGGAGGCGGGCCCTCACAGCGGCCGGTGTGGCGGCGACCGATCTCGATATGATTCTAGTCGCGACGTGCACGGGCGATTTCCCTCTTCCGGCAACCGCGTGCCTGGTGCAGCATCAACTTGGCGCGACGAAAGCAGGGGCTTGTGATCTTTCTGCGGCCTGCTGTGGGTTTGTCTATGCGTTGTCCGTGGCGGATGCCTACATCAAGACAGGGATGCGTCACGTCCTCGTGATCGGATCCGAAGTGATGTCCGCCATTACTGATTGGACTGACCGGAATACCTGTGTGCTATTCGGGGATGGAGCAGGAGCGGTGGTCCTCAGTGCGAGCGATGGAGAGAGGGGGATTCTTTCCACTGATCTCCGTTCCGACGGAACTCTCTGCGAGTTGATTATGGTGCCGGGAGGAGGCTCACGGACTCCGCCGTCCGAAAAGGTGATCACGGAGCGGCTGAACAATATCAAGATGAAGGGAAACGAGACGTTCAAAGTCGCGGTACGCACGTTGGAAGAAATTGCGCGCACGACACTGTCATCCAATCATTTCCGTGTGGAGGATCTCGATCTGTATGTCCCGCATCAGGCCAATGTGCGGATACTCAGGGCGGTGATGGAACGGCTCGGTCTTCCGATCGAAAAAGTGCTCCTGAATCTCGATCGTTATGGGAATACGTCAGCTGCATCCATTCCGATCGCTCTGGATGAAGCGGTTCGCGAGAGGCGCATCAAGGAGGGGTCGTTGGTGATGCTCGGTGCGTTTGGGGCTGGATTGACGTGGGCCTCTGCAATGATCCGATGGTAGGCGACCGCTCTGTGAGGGACCAGCAAGGTGGAGGTGCAAGACCTCACGGTTGCAATGAGAAAGTGACAGGTGAAAACTTTTCCCGTTGACTTTGCACGGTATTTCTAAGATATCTAACCCCCCATGGCTCAAGGAATCGGGTTTGTTTTCCCAGGACAGGGGTCCCAATCAGTTGGAATGGGGAAGTTGCTCTATGACGCGCATCCCTCGGTGAAATCCGTCTACGAGGAGGCATCCTCAGTGTTGGGATACGATGTCGCCACATTGTGTTTTACCGGACCTCCTGAACGGCTCAATCTCACCGAATTCACTCAGCCGGCCCTACTAGCCAGCAGTATGGCGGCATTCAAACTTTTGGAGCCGGTTGGACTTAAGCCAGTAGCGGTGGCCGGCCATAGTTTAGGCGAGTACTCGGCGTTGGTTGCGGCAGGCGGCCTCACATTTCGAGATGCGGTCGGCCTCGTTCAAAAACGTGGGCGCTACATGTCTGAAGCCGTGGCTCCAGGCACTGGCCTGGTGGCTGCGCTGTTGGGTTTGACGGCCGAGGTTGTGAAAGATGTGTGCCGCCTTGCGTCACCTGCCGGGGTTGTTGCGGCTGCCAATTTCAACTCACCGGGGCAGGTTGTTATTGCCGGTGAAAAAGCAGCGGTAGAACGGGCAATCGAATTGGCCAAAGGCCAAGGTTGTAAAAAAGCCATTCCTCTTCCGGTGAGTGTGCCGGTCCATACTCCGTTGATGCAGCAAGCTGCCGATCGATTGGCGCAGGACTTGGCCAAAGTTTCGTGGTCGGACCTCCGCGCACCTCTCGTGAATAATGCTGAAGCCAAAGCGATCAGCCGAGCCAACGAGATCCAGGCGTCGCTGATCCGTCAGTTGCCGTCCTCTGTGTTGTGGGAAGATACCGTGCGCACAATGGGGAGAATGGGTGTCACGACGTTTATTGAAGTCGGTCCGGGGACCGTCCTAACTGGATTGATCAAACGAATTCTCTCGGACACGAGAGTATTGAATGTCAACGACCCAAAATCGTTGGATGCGACGCTCACGGCGGTCAGCTAAACCTGATGGCCTCCCCAGAGGAAACCAGGTGACGAACTCCCTGTTAGCCTGTTAACGTATCGCCTGAAAGGTCTGTCATGTCACTACACGGAAAAACTGCGATTGTCACCGGCTCCGCTCAAGGGATCGGTCGGGCCATTGCGGAAAGCCTTGCCCAAGCTGGCGCCGATATTGCCGTGGCCGATCTCGATCCTGGGCGTTCTTTGGAAACGGTCGGAGCTATCGAGAAGCTCGGAAGAAGGGCCCTGAACCTGAAAGTCAACGTTGCTGACACCAACGATACCAAGGCGATGGTTGAGCAGGTTATCAAGGCTTGGGGAAAGATCGATATCCTGGTCAACAACGCCGGGATCACTCGGGATGGGCTGCTATTGCGGATGAAAGATGAAGATTGGAACTTGGTGCTTCAGATCAACCTGAACGGCACCTTTAACTGCACGAAGGCCGTGTTGCAGCCGATGACCAAGCAACGGTATGGTCGCATCGTCAATATTGCATCGATCGTCGGGGTCATCGGCAATGCAGGACAAGCGAATTATTCGGCGTCCAAAGCCGCCGTCATCGGGTTTACCAAAACCGTCGGACGTGAATACGCCAGTCGCAATGTCACGGTGAATGCGGTGGCGCCTGGTTTCATCGATACGGCTATGACCCACGGTCTCCCCACCGATGTGAAAGACACATTGCTGAAACAAATCCCGTTGGGTCGGTTGGGGACGCCGGGAGATGTGGCTGCGGCCGTGCGGTTCCTCGTGTCCGAGGAGGCGGCGTACATTACCGGTCATGTCCTGCATGTGAACGGCGGGATGTTGATGGTCTAGGGGTAGCGAATTGTTTGGGCACACGGCCGTCACAGATCCCCATGGGGCGGTGCAGATGGAGTTATACTGGGGAAGGAGGTAGTCATAGCGATGGCAACTGTCGAAGAGCGAGTCAAGAAGATTATTGCTGAGCAGCTCGGTGTGGAAGAAGATGAGGTGACGCCGGAGGCCTCCTTCGTCGAAGATCTTGGGGCTGATTCGCTCGATACCGTCGAGCTTGTGATGGCGCTTGAGGAAGAATTCTCGATCGAAATTCCCGATGAGGATGCCGAGAAGATTCTGACTGTCGGGAAGGCGTTGGACTACATCAAGGAAAAGTCATAAGCATGCCTCCAGAGGTGTCTAATCCGGCCGCTCGACGTGTTGTGATCACCGGTCTCGGGCTGGTGACTCCGCTAGGCACGGGTGTCGAGAAGACCTGGAAGGCGATCTGCGCCGGTGAGTCAGGGATCGCCCGAATCACTAGGTTTGATCCCACAAGGTACGACGCCCAGATTGCGGGAGAGGTCAAAGATTTTGATCCGGCTCGATTCATCGAAAAGAAAGAAATTAAGAAGATGGATACGTTCATCCACTATGCCGTGGGGGCTGCCCAATTGGCTGTGGATGATGCCGGTCTAAAAGTAAAGGCGGAGGAAGCCACCAAGGTGGGGGTCTACATCGGTTCTGGGATCGGTGGGCTTGGGTCAATTGAACATTACCATGAGGTACTTAAAGACAAGGGGCCCGGTCGAGTCTCACCGTTCTTCATCCCCATGACCATCATTAATCTTGCCTCTGGGCAAGTGGCGATTCGAATCGGTGCCAAAGGACCAAACTCCTGCGCCGTGACGGCCTGTGCCACGGGTAACCATTGCATCGGAGATGCCTACCGCCTGATTCAGCGAGGTGATGCCGACGTCATGGTTGCAGGGGGCGCCGAAGCGGCGGTGACTCCGCTCGGTGTGGCAGGATTCGCATCAGCCAAGGCGTTGTCGTTTCGGAACGATGCGCCGACGAAAGCAAGCCGCCCGTTCGACAAGGACAGAGATGGATTTGTGTTAGGGGAAGGGGCTGGTGTGGTGGTGATCGAGGAACTCACTCACGCCCTTCAGCGTGGGGTCAGAATCTATGGCGAGATCATTGGGTACGGGATGAACAGCGACGCCTATCACATTACCGCCCCTCCGGAAGAAGGTGAGGGGGCTGTCCGTTGCATGGAATTGGCGCTCAAAGATGCCGGTATTCAACGCGATCAGATTGGCTACATCAATGCGCATGGTACTTCGACGATGGCCGATGCGATTGAGACGCGAGCGATCAAGCGGGTGTTTGGTGAGCATGCCTTTCGTATTCCTGTCAGCTCAACCAAATCTATGACCGGGCATTTGCTCGGAGCAGCGGGTGGGATCGAAGCCGTCTTCAGCGTCCTGGCCCTCTATCACGGGATTCTCCCGCCTACGATCAATCTCGACAATCCTGATCCAGCCTGTGATCTCGATTATGTTCCCAATAAGGCTCGGCCTGCTGCAATCCAGATAGCACTGTCGAACTCCTTCGGATTCGGCGGGGTGAACGCCTGTTTGATCTTCAAGAGGCTGGACACTTAGTGCGCGTACCAGAATGAAGCCGGTTTCTTCAGCCGATTCTCTTTCTGCCATATCAAATTATCGGTTTGCGAACTCAAGCTTCTTGCAAGAAGCTCTGACACACAAGTCATACGTGAATGAACGACGCGCGTCTGGCCAAAACCATAGTGAACGGCTCGAATTTCTGGGCGATGCCGTCTTGTCCCTCATTGTCAGCGATTATCTGGCGAGTCGATACTCTGAGTTAAGCGAGGGGGCCCTCTCGCAGCTCAAGGCTAAATTGGTGAGTGAAGCTCCATTAGCCAATGCCGCCAGGCGCCTGGATCTTGGGGCTAGACTGAGGCTTGGGCGTGGCGAGGAGCTTTCGAAAGGGCGGGAGAAATCCTCGCTACTTGCCGATGCCTTGGAGGCGGTCATTGCGGCGGTCTACCTCGATGGCGGCCTTGAGGCCAGTCGCAACTTTACGGTCGATGTCTTAGATGAAGAGCTGCGTTACATCGACGAGCTGCAAACGAGGCCTGGTGGAGGTGACTACAAGACCCGCTTTCAGGAGTGGTGTCAGAAACACCATGACGTGTTGCCACGGTACGTGATTACGCGGCAAACTGGGCCCGATCATCAAAAGTTGTTTGAGGTGGAAGTGTATATGAATGATGAGGCGTGTGGTATTGGTCGAGGGTATAGCAAGAAAGAGGCGGAGCAGCAGGCAGCGCAACGGGCATTGGAGCGGGTTGAGCGAGGGGATGATTTTCCATTAAAATAGCAGGCCTCTGTCATATGTAAAATCGGGGAGGGCAGAAATGCTGGAGCGAGCAAGATTGCGAATGCTTATTGGACTGCTGGCATGTGTTGCGTTCTCAGTCACAAGTATCGAGTCGATCATGGCCGCGGATACGGCACCGAAAGCGCCGAGGGCAATCATCAAAACAAAATTCGGCGATATAGAGATTGAGTTCTATCCAGATGTTGCGCCTAGACATGTGGAGAATTTTATTAAACTCGCAAAGGACGGGTTTTACAACGGGACAATTTTCCACCGTGTCATTCCTGGTTTTATGATTCAAGGCGGAGACCCTAATACCAAGGATACCCTCAAAAAAGAGACCTATGGCCAGGGAGGGCCAGGCCACAACGTAAAGGCGGAATTCAACGATATTCCGCACAAGCGTGGCATTGTCTCTATGGCCAGGGCGGCTGATCCGGATTCAGCTGGCTCTCAGTTCTTTATCGTCGTAGAGGACTCCCGATTTCTGGATCGTAAATATTCTGTATTTGGCCAAGTGAAAAAAGGAATTGGTGTGGCCGACAAGATCGTCAATCTGCCACGCGACGAGCGGGATAATCCAAAAGAGCGTGCGGAAATGACGGTCACGATTGTGGAGTAGTAGTGACGTGCGTATCTGCGTAGCTGGGTGCTTGACCGGCTAGATATTGCTCCGTGGTGTCTCGTCCGCCTTCCTCGTTTCTTCACGTGGTTCCTTCGGTATTATCAAAAAACGCCTTACTTTTGAGGGGTGGCTTTCGTGGGGTTTCCCCCAACCTGTTTGACGGCTATTCTTGGCGTCACGTGCTTGGTCTCCTCATAAGGAGGGCTCATGAAACCCGTTGTGACGCGCCGCATGTATCGTCGAGTATCGGCTGAGTATCCAAGTTGTTATCTCATGGGGCAGGTACTGAGACAGTCGGTTGTACTGGATATCTCTTTAAATGGAGTTCGAATCCAGAGCCTTTCCGATCTTCCGCGCAATCCACTGGTGATGGTACGGCTCTGGTTGCCCGATCAACAAGACAGCCTGGATATTGATCAGGCGATCGTGCGGTGGGTGCGAGGGCAAGAATTCGGTGTCCAATTTGTGTCTCTTTCAAATGAGGCAGATTCTCGTCTGGCTGCCCATATCGAACGGGTTTTACAGCAACAACCCGTGACAGCCGTAGTCTAATTGACGTAGAAACACCGGCTAATGATGGTGTTTGCAGTCTGGACCGTGGGTGTGAACGTCGGCGGCGGGGGGTGGCAGGAAAGATTGTCCAGGCAGAAGGATGTGTCCCGGTTCATGCGTCTTCTTCAGATGTGCCGCGATATCCGGATGCATCATCTTTACATACCCGATAAGTCCTCCCAGAAACCGGCTTGCTTGAAAATCATTCTCGGAACATTCGGAGACAAACCGAGCAGCGCGATCCAGGACTTCCAGTGCCTCGGACGATTCAGCAATTTGGTCGGGGTTCTGCTTGCGAAATACCTCGTACTCCTTCTTGAGGTGTTCAGCAAACACAGGCATCGGTGTGGTGGGAACATGAAGTGGGCTCAGTGTGCGACGGAGCGCTTGCAGTGCCGCGACGATTTCAGCGTCCTGCCCATCCCTGCGCGATTCAAAATAGCCGAAGGTGATGACTTCGATTAGGTTGAATAGCGCGACAGCTTTATGGCCTCCCAATTGGTCCAGCTCCTGATAGAAGTTTCGGCGAAGAGGCATGAATTGTGTGCCGAGGCGTTTTTGCTGGTAATCGCTGCCGCTATCAAGGTAGGTGCAATCATCGGGGCATGAGATCCGTGTTATACGGTGCTCGCCACAGCAGGCGCTACAGATCAACCCTTGAAGAGCCGGACATGGGCGTTTTCCCTTTCGGCTGTGACAATACGTGCACGCAGTCATTTGGTGGCCCCTTCCGTGCCGGGCTTGGGAGGCGGAGGAATAAACCCGTAGTCGGCGAGTGTGCGTTTTTCACTCTTAGGCTTTGCTGATGGCGGGGATTCCAGTCCGTTCATCTCGGCCGCCCGCATATAATAGTAAGGAACCAATATCAAATTGTTCGTACGGTCAATGCCGATATCAGCCGGGGCGGGGAGATGCTCCGCAATAACCTGGAATCGATGGTCTCTGGTCATGCGCCAAACCTTACCCTTTGTGAAGTCTGACACGTACATGTTGCCCCATTGATCGAAATCTACTCCGCTCAGATTTTGGAAGCGACTCGTGAAAAACCCATTCGCTTCCACTTCGCTCAGCTGTCCGTCGGGAGTGATTTCAAGGATTTTGCCTTTCTCCCAACTCACGGTAATAAGATGATTCGTCGTGGGGTGGATGGCGATCCCTGCAGGGCCTGCGAGCCTGGTGTCGCGAATCAGTAGGTCAACGTGATGATTGTCTGTCGGGTTGACGCGGTAGATCGAATTCGCCATCTGGTCCGAGACGTAGAGGAGACCGGTCGGTGAAGCTGCCACATCGGTTAGCGACACCTGACCCTGTGAGCGTGACGAAAATGATACGGTGGCCACCAGTTTTCCTGTCGTCTTGTCGAAACCTTTCAGTTGATCGAGATCCGCGACGTAGAGTACCGACCCAACAAGCGCCATTCCTTTAGGCGCATGCAGAAAAACATCGGCGACACCTCCTTGTATGAACTTAAGGTGGATGATCTTGCCTTCTGCATTTAACTTCGTGATGAAGCCATTGTTATCTCGATCATCTGGTTCACCATTAATGTTGGAGATGAAATATTCGCTGCCAGTTGGGTCGCCGACAAAACTGTTGGGAGATGCCAAGCCAGTGATTTGTACCGCCTCGCTGGGCGAGGTAAGGCTCAATGTGAGAGCCAAAGAGAGGAAAAGTTGGCCGTGGAAATGAACAGGCAAAGAAGGGATGTCCCCAATTGAACTGGAGATCATCGTATCCAAGGGGTGAAGAGCCTGTCAAGGAAGGATGGCAAAGGGCGTAGGGGCGCGGGCGAAGTAGAGATTCCTGATTTCTGACGGCTGGCGCAATAGCCCGCGAGGGGTCAAGAAACGTTGACTTACCTAAAATTCCCCTGATAAGTTGCAGCATTTTTACTGGCTAAATTGCTAATGGGGAGGAGATTGTGACCGCAAAGCTAATCGACGGGAAAGCGCTTGCACAACAGGTTCGTGATCGACTGGCGCGGGAGTCGGCTGAGCTGTTTGCTCAAAAATCGATTAAGCCTGGTCTGGCGACCATTTTAGTTGGTGACGATCCTGCCTCGCATGTCTATGTTCGAAACAAGCAAAAGGCGTGTGAGTTGGCAGGGATCTATATTGACGATCACAAACTTCCCGCCAGTACGACAGAGGTCGAGCTGTTAACGCTCATTGAACAGAAGAACGCGGATCCCAAAATCCATGGGATCTTGGTTCAACTCCCACTGCCGAAGCACATCGACAGCAAGGTCATCCTGGAGGCTGTCTCGCCACTCAAAGATGCGGACGGATTTCATCCCTACAACTTCGGTCGCCTCGTTGAGGGGCATCCCGTATTCGAAGCCTGTACTCCTAAAGGCGTTATTAAGATGATTGAATCTGCAGGAGTGACGATTGAGGGGAAGCGGGCGGTTGTGCTGGGCCGGAGTAATATTGTCGGGAAACCGTTGGCGCTCATGCTGCTCCAAAAAAATGCCACGGTCACGATTTGTCATTCGAAAACGAAAGATCTTGCTGCAGTGTGCCGAGAGGCGGATTTGCTTCTGGTGGCGATTGGAAAGGCAAAGTTTGTCACCGCTGACATGGTGCGTGAGGGTGCGGTCGTCATCGACGTGGGAATGAATAAAACGCCAGAGGGCAAATTATGCGGCGACGTGGATTTCGATGCCGTTAGTCAAAAAGCCGGTTGGATCAGCCCTGTGCCTGGTGGAGTGGGTCCGATGACGATCGCGATGCTGCTTGAAAATACTGTGGAGTCCGCTATGAGGGCAGTCGGACTGCGATAAGGAGCCAGCGATGATTCGAGAGCCTCAGCGTCTCATAGACGTCCTCAATAAAGGGACGTTTGCAGTTACCGTCGAGTACAATCCGCCCAAGGGAACCAACATCTCGCCTGTATTGGAGAGTGCCAAGCAACTGGTTGGTAGAGTGCACGGGGTGAATGTCACCGACAATACTGCGGCGGTGGTTCGTGCCGGCTCGCTTCCCGTCTGTCGCCTGCTGTACGAATTAGGGCATGATCCCGTGATGCAATTGACTTGCCGCGACCGTAATCGGATTGCGATGCAGTCCGATCTGATGGGTGCACATATGCTCGGGATCAGAAACATTCTGTGCCTCACCGGCGATTATCCGACAGTCGGTGATCATAAGGAGGCTAAGCCGGTCTACGATCTTGATTCCGTTCAAGTGATGCAACTTGTGCAAGGGTTGAACAAGGGCCATGATATGGCCGGGCACAAGATGGATGGATCGACTGCGTTTGCGATCGGTGCGGCGGTGACGCCAGAAGCTGACCCGCTCGGGCCGATGCTCGCCAAGTTCGAAGTGAAGGTGAAGGCGGGGGCGCAATTCTTCCAGACTCAAGCGATCTATCACCCTGAACAGTTTGCGAGCTTTATGAAAGCGGTTCGGCCGTTCAAGGTCAAGGTTTTGGCTGGCATCCTGGTGATGCGTAATCACAAGATGGCCGAGTTCATGAACGCGAATATTCCAGGTATCTCGGTACCCAGCGAGATGATCGATGAACTCAAAGCTGCCGGAGACAGAGCCGAAGATGTCGGGGTCGACATCGCTGTTCGGACGATCAAGGCGGTGCGACCACATTGCGATGGCGTTCATATCATGGCGATCAAAGCGACGCATCGATTGGCGGAGATCATCACGAGAGCTGAATTGAGCTGATGACGATCCTCGAATTCCAACAGTACAAACAGGACCGGAAGAAGCTTGTCGTGGTGACGGCCTACGACGCGCTGTTTGCTCGCATTGTGGAGCAAGCAGGGATCCGGGTGATTTTGGTCGGCGATTCGCTGGGAGTCGTTGTGCAGGGTAAGCCCAATACACTCTCCGTGACGATGGAGGATATGCTGTACCATACCAAACTGGTCGCCGGTGCGGTGCAGCGATCACTGGTGATCGCTGACATGCCGTTTATGTCTTATCAGGCGAGTCCGGAAGATGCTGTGCGAAATGCGGGTCGCTTGCTGCAGGCCGGGGCTGCTGCCGTGAAGCTCGAAGGTGGCGCCGTGTTGGCTGATCGAGTCAAAGCTATGACGAGCATCGGGATTCCTGTCATGGGCCATCTGGGCATGACCCCTCAATCAGTTCATGCGCTAGGCGGCTACAAGGTTCAAGGCAAGGTCGAGGACCAAGCATCGAGGCTGCTAGAAGATGCGAAGACCCTTGAAGCTGCCGGAGCCTTTGCTCTGGTGCTGGAGGCGGTGCCTGCAGGATTGGCTAGAAAGATTACCCAAGCCGTTTCCATCGCGACCATCGGGATTGGAGCGGGCCCGCATTGTGATGGCCAAGTTCTCGTGCTCTATGATCTTCTCGGGCTTTTTGATACCTTTGTTCCGAAATTCGTCAAGTCCTACGCGCATCTTAAGGCCGATACCATTCAAGCGCTTGGTCGTTATAAGGAAGAAGTCGAACAGGGGAAGTTTCCGAGCGATTCCGAGAGCTACCACTAATATTCTCTCTTAGTCGTTTGTATCGGCACACTGGACTTGGAAAATCTTCCTGTCCTCCAGGCGCACGGCCGTCAGTTCTCTCCCCCACACACAGCCACTGTCGATCACGAGGAGATGTTCTTCGCAATGGAGACCTAACGCAGCCCAGTGGCCGCAGACGATTGTGGCATCGCCATGACGTCGGTCTGAAAATCTGAACCAGGGGAAATAGCCGACAGGGATTCGGTCAGGGGGACCGCTGAAGGACGATTCCATCCGGCTATCAGATGAACAGGCTCGGAGTCTGGTCAACACCTTGATGATGGTCGCGAGTCGGGTCGGACCCGTTAGAGCTGGTGACCATTGAAGATGCTTGCTGGGATACAGCGCTCGGAGGATGTCGCGATACGAACGACTTCGTAAACCAGCATGGACTTCATGGGCCAGTTTTTCTGCCTCATCGATGGACCATTGAGGGAGTAGGCCTGCATGGACAAGGACGAAATGATCGTCTCGATAAAACAAAGGTTGCCGACGGAGCCATGCGATGAGTTCATCACGATCCGGTGCACTCAGGATGGCCTGCAGGGTGTCTTCTGGACGAGCTGTGGCAATACCTTCGGCAACGGCGAGGAGAAAAAGGTCATGGTTGCCCAAAACGACAAGGGCCCGATCTCCCAGATTCTTGATATGGCGGAGGACACCTAGCGAATCCGGGCCGCGATTGACCAAATCACCAACAAACCAGAGGCGGTCGACTGCTGGGTCAAATCGAATGTGCTGAACGAGGCGTTGCAAGGCATCATTGCATCCTTGCACATCGCCGATCGCATACGTTGCCATATTGGAAAGATGAAAACCTGTCCCCGTTTCGCACGCGCTGGGTTAGACAAAACCACGGCAGCCCAAACGTTGAGCTCTAGGGAAACTGGGCTTCAATTCGACTCGACAGCCCGCCTCGTGCCGTAAAGGTGCCGGTGACTTTGGCCCAGACGGGCCGGCTGGCTGTTACGACATCGTGGAGAATCCGGTTGATGGCATTTTCATAAAAGATGCCGAGATTGCGGTAGGCTTGGATGTACATCTTGAGCGATTTCAGCTCAAGACAGGCTTTATCGGGCATGTAGTGCAGCGTGATCGTCCCGAAGTCCGGCAAATTAGTTTTTGGACAGATCGCCGTATACTCGGGAATCTCAATCGTGATTTCATAACCCTTATACTGATTCGGGAAAGTTTCTATCTCAGGCAGTGGAGCGGTGATGCCGCTTTTTGCATGCCGTTCGTTGTATCCGAGCTTCGTGCTTCGCAATTTCTTGTTCGACTTCTTGCCGTTCATGTCTGGTCTGCCCGTTTCTCTAAACTTGTTTCATCCACTCCGTTTGACCGATCTTCTCCAATTCGATGTAGAGGGAGACCCATGGACACTTCATTTCGGGGTAGACTTCGCAAAGCCCACCCCTGCGCACACCTCCACAAGGGCCGTGGGCCATGAACTTCGGACACTCGGCTTTGAGTGAGTCGTCTGGAGTCGGTGGGCGCTTGTGAACTCCGCCGACATGGGTTCCAGTATCATCCTCACCCGCGATAAGAACACGTCGTGACATAAATTGCAGTGTAAACGGAATGTGGTTGATCGGCAATGTCTAAACATGAATTGTCATGAAAGATATGGTCGTGAATGGTTTGGACGGATACTTGAGAGGTGGTGGCTTTGTCTGTGCCGGTTGGGGCGAATGGCCTATTTAACCATTTTTAATCTAGGCCTTCTTTCGGATACCTTGGGCCCTCTTTGAAGTTGCTTTGATTTTCCTGACGTTATACTATCTGTAAGGGATTCGTTGGAAATTAGTGTGCAAGAGGCCACAAGGGGCCAATGGGGATTAAGCGACGGATGAGAGGAAAGACGAAGCAAAGATTGACAGCCTTTTTTCGGCTTTGCTAGGATGCGCGATATTCAATGATAAAAAGATAGTGGTCCGATTGTTCAAATCCTCAAGTTCCCACGTTTTCTTCGATGCATGTTTGGTGGTGTAAAGAATATAAGCAGCGGTCTGCCGTTGCCAACGATATAAAGGGAGGTGCCTGATGAGCCTTGATTATGTCAAGTTTTCCAATGGATTTGAGAAGTTCATGCCAAAGGAATATCGAGACATGGTGGAACATGGACCGTTTGGAAAGAAGGTCACTGTTTCACAGATGGGGAGTTTCAAGGAAGTGTTGGAAGAGCACCCCATGTGTGCCGGCTGTGCGATGACGCTCTTCATCCGACTCGCCATAGTTGCGTTTCCAAATCCTGAAGACACAATTACTGTTGGGACGGCCGGATGTGGGCGTCTTGCCATCTCTCAGGCTGCGATCCCATTTGTCTACGGTAACTATGGTGATCAAAACGGAGTGGCCAGTGGATTGTCCCGAGGCCTCCGTCTTCGTTTCGGCGACAAACCAAAAGATGTGGTGGTGATGGCCGGAGACGGCGGTACGGCGGACATCGGCTTTCAACAGGTGCTCCATTCCTGGTTCCGCAAGGAACGATTTACGACCATCATGTTAGACAACGAGGTATATGGGAATACCGGCGGTCAGGAAAGCGGGATGACGAACAGGGGTGCCGTGTTAAAAATGGCCCCGCTCGGGAAGAAGTTCGAGAAAATGGATATGTTGCAGATGGCCAAGGTTGCTGGTTGTGCCTATGTGGCAACCGTCGTGCCGAATAATCCACGCCGTGTCGAAAGTGTCATTAAGAAAGCCGTGTTGATCGCTCGCGAAGTGGGGTCTACCTATATTCAGGCGTACACCTCCTGCAACATCGAATATGCTATTCCGACCGACAAAGTCATGGAAGATGCGAAGACGGTCGAGAACGATCGATACCAGTTCACTGAGTATGTCAGCGAAGAGGCCAAGCAGTATCTTGCCGAGCGCTATGGCTATAAGGAGTTCCTTCCCAAGCCAGCCGCTGCGATTCCCAATAAGGCCTAAGCGGCTGTAAGGAGATTTCACAATGGCGAAACGCTTCAATATTCGAATGGCAGGTGTCGGCGGACAGGGCGTCGTGACCGGTTCTCACATCCTGAGCACGGCCGTCATCAACGCCGGTGGGGAAAGCACGATCGTGCCGTTTTATGGATCTGAAAAACGGATGGCGCCGGTCGAAAGCTATGTCCGTGTGTCAGACGAGCCGATTTATGAGATTGGTGAAATCACATTTCCGCACATTATCATCATTTTTCACCCACAGGTCATCACGCACGGCAAATCGTATACGATGCCGTTCTACTTCGGTCTGAAGGAAGACGGGGTAGCCTTGATCAACAATGATGGGCCGATGAATCTCCATAGAGATCAGGCAGCTGAATTGGAAAAGCTTCGGGCGAAGCTCTATTACTTCCCAGCGACAAAGATCTCCCTGGAAGTGGCGAATATGGATCTTGCCACGAACATGGCGCTGATGGGCTGTATTGGCGCGATTACGGGACTGACGAGCATGGAGGGGTTGGACCAGGCCGTAAAGGACCGGTTCCTCGGCAAAGGCTTTGTGGTATCTGGCGGGACTGCCGCGCTCGATAGTGTCGTTGAACGGAAGTTCAAAAAGAAACAGGATTTGATCGACAAAAACGTGGCCGTTATGCGGGCGGGATGGAACTACGCGGTCAACCATGGGTGGGCCGCAGCCGATGTCAAGCGCGCAGAAGAACCAGTGGCCACGGCCACTGCCACTGCGTAGGCGAGCCACAAAGGAGTCTTCATGTACCTTGTAGCCGATATTAGCGTTGAAATCTGCGCTGCGAAGAGTTGCAAGCTCTGCACGCAGTACTGTCCGGAAGCCAACACCATCCTTTATAGCGAAGAGATGGGGAAGGATCAGGGATTCAAGTATGGCTCGGCCTATGTCGCGGTAGACCGTTGTAAAGGATGTGCGCAGTGCGTGTGGGTCTGTGACAACATGGCCAAGAATAATGCTATTAAGATGATCATGATCGATCAGTTGCCGAAGGCGGCGTTGACGGACAACATTACATACGGCGAAAAGAGCACGACGGCTGTTTTGGCCAGTCCGGTCGTCGGATAAGAGCGAGGAAAGGGGAAAGGGAGTGGCAACAACACAGGATACGAGAGAGCGCATCATTGTACCAGGGCCTGCGGGTTTCCATCCTCCATCAGCCGCGCAGATGGGTGTGTCGCTACCGGATCCTGGCCAGGGGTTATTCTACGGATTACTCGAGCCGAACGAGGAAGTTGTCATTGAAGAGATGGCTCGTAAGATGCTGACGAGCCCGAACGCAACGCTCTTTCCTGGACCGCTGCTACTCTGGGCTTGGAACGATCATGCCGTGGAAAAAGCGAAGGCGACGCTGGAAATTGCCGCGCAGATTCCGGAAGTCATGGTCATCCCGATGCCGGATTATCGGCCGAAGTACCCAAAGATCGACCCTGAAGAAGTGATCAACCCCAACCATCCAAATTTGACGATCTGGGGCAATAAGATCGAAGCCTGCATCTTCATCGGTGTGCATTGCCATTATGCGAATCTCACCCTCAAGATGATTCGGGCAGGAACAAATTGCTGTACCGCGGCGATCTGTGCTGAGCAGGGCCACGAAGACGCCATGCTCACGATCCGAGATTCTGATACCCTGAAGATCAAGCGCGTGGCGCAGATTTTCAAACGCGTCCGTGAGGAGATGGGGATTAAGTTGCCGGAAAATGGTGAAAACGTCCGCTTTACCGGCACACAGTCCAAAGTGCATGGTGGCAAGACCCACACGAACCCGATGACATTTGCTCCAACTCCAGGTGGTACGGGTAGTGCGGCGATGTTCGGTCATTCTGCCGAGCACATGAAGCGGGAAGGATAAGGCCGGGCGGCAACGCTCGAACTAGCCAAGAGGTGTAACTATGAGCGAGACCGAAGTCAAAACTAATCCCCAGGGCGATCCGATTACCAGCGTCGCAGTACCTAAGGCAGATAGAAAAACAGATCCGCATGGCGAAGCCAAAAGACAGCTCGTCGTCACGCCTGAATATATGTTTCACGAAGCGCCTCGGACAAAAGAGTTCATTACAGGCAGCGAAGCGGCCAAGGAGGCGATCCGCCGCTCGAACGTGGATTTGGCTATCGCTTATCCGATCACCCCACAGAGCGAAACGATGCAGCTTGTCGGCGTGCTCTATGGTGAAGGCTATGTGAAAGAGTATTATCGCGGTGAGGAAGAAGTCGGCGTGATGGCGGCCATTGCCGGAGGCTCACGGGCAGGTGTCCGTTGCTACACCGCGACGGCCGGTCCCGGCACGTTGCGTGGTCTCGAAGGCATTGCTTCTTGGCCAGGCCACCGTCTTCCAGTCGTGGCCATGTTCACCTGCCGCGTCGTCAACGCGCCACTGGCCATTCAACCGGACAACATTGAAGTGGCCTACCTGTTGAACTGCGGTATGGTTATCTTTCACGCTGAAAATCAACAAGACATGTTCGATTTCACGATGGCCGGGTTCACGATCAGCGAAAAGAATGATGTGACCTTGCCGGTCGGGGTTTGCTGCGACGGCTTCTTTGTGACCCATGCTCGTGGGTATGTGCGCATGCAGGATCGTGGGATCAAGTTGCCGCCGCGCGAAGCATGGCGTGGTGCCGTCCCTGTGCTCGATGCGGAGAATCCTCCTGCGCGTCTGTCACGCGATGCTCCAGTACAGAAGTCGAACTTTATGGCATACAACATTCACGCTGTCTGGCAACAGGAAGTCTGGGCGGCCGTCGAACGATCGCGCAAATACATCGATCGGTATATGGGCGGGTTACTCACGGCGGAGAATGTTGAAGATGCTGAAGTCATCATCATTGCCTCCGGCAGCGCTGCCGCGCAGTCGCGCGAAGCGGTTCGTCTCTGTCAGGCAAAGGGCATGAAGGTCGGACTGATCAAGGTCCGCTCCCTCCGTCCGTTTCCGACGAAGGAACTCCGTCTGTTGTGTGCGAAGGCCAAGCTGATCGTCATCCCTGAATTTAACTATGTCGGCTGGCTGGCCAAAGAAGTGGCGACTGCGATTTATGGGTACTCGAAGGCCAAGATCATCGGTGGCCCGCGTGTGTATGGCGGTCAGTCGATGCCAGTCGAATTGATCGTCGATGAGGTCGAATCTGGTGTAAGCGGTAAGAAGTCTACCAACGTTGCGATGTCACAGATCATGGGGGGGGTCGTCGATCCCGACGAAGTCGCTCACTTCATGCGCAGCATCTAAGCGAAGGGTTGTTCAAGAATGCAAGGGCCCGCTCGGCTCAGCCGGGCGGGCCTTTGTATTCTTAGAATGAGTAACGTTCAGCCCTGGATCTCGTCCTCGATCATCTCCTCGCTATTCGGCATCCCATAAGCCACGTACTTCGCATAGGACAGGTAGATCGATGCGCTGTCAGTCATGGCTTTGGAGCCGGCGGTCAGCCGGACGACTTTGTCGGATCCAGGCGGCTCCACGTTCTGCAACATGGCGACATGGTCGTGTAGCAGCCTAATATAGCGCTCAACAGCCGATTCGACCTCTTTGTAGGCTTTCAAGATGTCATCCGTCATAGTTGTCCTCCGTAATAAGCTCAGCATACACTAGGCTGATGCAATGCCTCAACGCCGCAATCTCGCCGCTCCTTCTTGGTGCTATTAACGGACTTGTCCAAGGAGAAGGACTTTCGCAGGAGAAGATTGTGCGGGCTATAACGGAACTGTCCTGCCGTTTCAACAAAGACCGCAGTTCTCTGAATCAAACCTATTTAGATGACCGGCTCTTGTCCACTGCGTATCTTCAGTATTTCCTTCCGGTCAATCTAGCCAAGATCCAGGTATTGCTCACTGAGCTGCCGGCACCGGAACCCGTCGAGGGGTTTTCCGTTCTCGACATTGGTTCAGGGCCAGGGACTGGAGCACTTGCAGTTCTAGACTGGTGGTATCAGCGAAGGTTGCCCTGTGCGATATCAGTTACTGCCGTTGATAAGTCAACGGGAGCGCTCAGACAAGCCAGACAGTTATGGGATGGGTACTGCCGGGCGGCTGGTCTTGGAAAAATTGACTTGCAGACGGGTGAGGAAGATCTAGAGCGACGAACCTGGTTTGAACAGGTAAGGAAGAAGGGGCCGTTTGATCTCATCATTCTCGCCAATGCCTTGAATGAGGTCCATGCAGAGGCCAGCGATCCAATCATTGCGCGAACTGCCCTTGTGGAAGAGGCGTTGTCGTTACTTGCCGTGCACGGAACCATGATGATCGTCGAGCCGGCCTTACGCGAGACCTCACGAGCGCTGCACCAGGTGCGTGACCGATTACTCCAAGAAAAACACTGCACGATCTATAGCCCCTGTCTCCATGAAAGCAATTGCCCGGCGCTGGTGAAGCCAGATGATTGGTGTCATGAAGAGCGGGCTTGGGAACCGCCGGACTCCATCCGGGACGTTGATCAAGCAGTGGGGTTCATCAAAGACGCGCTGAAGTTTTCGTACCTATTGTTGCGCAAAGACGGGAAAACCATCGTTGACCGGCGGCCAGATGTGTATCGAGTGGTGAGTGAACTCCGTCACCTCAAGGGTGAGAAGCGGGCGTGGCTGTGCAATGAAACGGGGCGGTCTGAAATCGGTCGCCAGGATCGCCTGGTTTCCCCACAGAACGCAGCGTTAAACGGGTGGCATCGCGGCGCGATCGTGCAGATTGAAAAGATCGTTCACAAAGAGCGAAAGGGGAAGGTGTCGGTGCTGGGTCGAATCGAGCAGGATGCGGTAGTGCAGATTGTCCGTCCAGCATGAAGTCTATACGTGGACATCGTAGCGCGAATCCGAAATGCCCACATCACGCTGCTTTGTCCACAGTACATCGGTGAACTAACCTTGAGCCTTTATTGGTTGACACGATGACGCGAGAGACCGAACAGCTTCTAGCAGTGGCTAATCATTATTTGGCAGAAGGCAGACGGCTTCTCAAGAGTCATCCTTATATAGCATCTAAGACGATTGGGGAAATAACGCGCATGCACAGGACGCAATCACTTTCTCCTGCCGAGAAGGTGCTGGCGCACTTCGGATCGGCGGCAGTTCGCTTGGCAACAGTTTGCGAAATTGCAGGCTATGCCCAGACCAAAAATTATCGAGGCAAGTTTTATGAGAAGTCTGGAGACCGAAAGAGCGGCTGGCCACCATCAAAGATTAGGGCGGCCATTTCATCCAAGCTACAAGAGCATCTCCATCTATTACTACGCGACAACGTTGCTCATGAAGAGCCTGGAGTCGCGAATAAGAAACCGATCGCTGCTGATCGTTTCGCTGTGCTTAAAACAACCACCATCGATACTTGTAGCAAGGTGCTTAGTAGCGTTGCGAAACGGTCAAAAGGTAGTTGTGGGCGTTGGGCTGAATATTTCGGGAGAGTCGCACGTGGGACTATTCGCCATATCAAAAAAGTCTCCTGCCCCGTGCGATTTGTCAATTATTGGTGTTGCAGAATCAGTTTGCCCATATTGCAGCAGGCTATTACAACGGAAGCCCGCCAAGAAGACGAAATGTCCACAATGCGGAAAGGTCATCTATGTACGTACGAGGCCTCAAGATCAGTTGAAAGTCCTCGTCACTGAACAACAGGCGGACCTCCTAGAAGAGCAATGGTCTATAATTAAGGGAAGACATGGAGAGTATTTAGCCCAGAAACACAAGATAGAGACGGAGCGCGTCTGACTTACCAAACTATTCGGAACGGCGCCATCAGAGAACGATGTCAAATGGGGCTTGCTGGGCAAGGACGCAATGGAGCACGCCGTGAATGGGAATTGGGGTTTCTATAGGAACGCCCGCTTCCAGATGGCTGAGGTGCTCCGTAACGAGTTCAAGCTTGAACAGGCTTTGTCGTTCTATTGCTGGGTCTGTTACTTGGATCTTAATGGTCCCCGAAATACATCCGGCATGAAAGACCAGGAGTTATTGCGAGAGTTCCCACCTTTTTCACCTAAAGAAGGATTTCTTGCGCCTGGTATTATCAGTCGGATGACTCGAATTATTGAAAAGCTCAATCTCGATCAGGACAGCGTTGCCAAAATGTTTCAGGAAATAGCGGGGCACGAATTCAAGGGATTGAAGCTGCCTCTGCACCCCGAAGTAGCCTGGCAAAGTGTGAGGAGGAAATTATTCAACTAACAAATGGATTAGGCTAGGTCGACGGCGACGGTGCCTCAGTTGGCGAGTAGCTGTGTTCCATAGGAGGCTGGCGCTGTTGGACGCGGGCTTTGCAAAGTAGCAAGCCAGCTAGTTGCGCCGGTAAGCAGCGCGAACATTGCTGCGGTCGAACCGAAGCGCTTGAGCAGGGCAGGACCGCTCAGCATTGTGAAGTTTCTTGCAGAAGCTGGATTTGGAGATGAGCGCAAAGGGCGTGCGACTTAATCCGCTTCCGGTTCTGAGCTGCCGTGCTGGTGAGAGACCTTGTCTTCTTCGAAGAGCTCAGCCATTTCCTCAGCCATTACGTCAGCATCATCCTGAATGGCGATAAGCGGGATTTCTTTTCTCACCTTGGGCTCTTCCTCCGGCGAAGGCTGGTCGGTTTGTTTAGGCTGTTCAGTCATACCTATTAGTATACACCACCGGAGGCTGGGACTGTGGATTTATTCAAAGGCTTCCAACGACGATTTCTCCGGGAACTCTCGTTTACAACCCTGGCAGGTGACAAAATAATAGGCGTCCCGCACGGACAGCGTGGCTCGTAAATCAAGGCTCACCCCCCGGTGATTGCATGTCGTGCAGGAAATCTCTTTCAACCGAAGCGGTACATCGGGCTGCGTCCTCAGATAGAATTCCATGTCGGTATGGACCGGGAAGGTGTAGAAGCACTTCTTGCAGATGCCCCGCCAGTCTCCGTCTGGTCCCATAAACCGTTCATCGATGCCGAAGTTGGACTGTTTGCAGATGGCACATTGGACTGTGTTCAGCCGCCGTTCTACTTCCTGTTGCGTTAGAGTAACCATAGAGATTAAGTGCCGTTTGTTCGCCAAATGAGTATTGATTATAACGGGAGGAGAAATGGAATCGCAACCACACCACAGTGCCAGCCGGAATACTTGACGGCCATCATGGTCGAGCTATACTGACTAGGCCATGCACATGATTACGGACAATCTATCAGTGGGAAGCATCGATGATGCGCAGGAACCTCCTGCGGCGGTCGGCACACTGCTGTTCGTCGCTGAAGAGTTTACGATCTCACCGGCTGAATGGGTTGACTATCATCGGATTCCCTTTCGGGAGTTCGCCAAGGCTAATCCGGCGAAGCTGATGGAAGCCGTCCAATGGCTTGAATCGCGCGCCCCTAAAGGCCGGACGCTGGTCTGCTGTCGAGCAGGAATGGGCCGTTCTGTTTCAGTGGTCATGGCTTATCTCTGTTGCGTGGAAGGTCGAACCTATGATGAGGTGTTGAAGCTGGTCATGGCTCGACGACCCGGCGCTATGCCGCTGCCGAATCTTCAGGTTGCCATTGAACAGGTTCGCCAACTCCGGCGCGCCGTGTAATTCACGCTTGCCTCAGTACTGATCCTTTTCTCGGTACTCGTCTCAGCCTTCCCAATCCCATCTTGCCTTTCCGTGAGCCGCATGGCGTAATGGGGGTCCTTTCTATCGATGAACTGATCAAGTTATGCCGGAACTGCCTGAAGCGGAAGTCGTCACCAGACAAATTCGTACTCGCCTCCTTGGAGCGCGGTTGAGTGAGGTGTGGGTCGGGCGTGCGGATATCGTGCGTGAAGGCCTCAGCAGCGTACCTTGGTATCGAGATACCATCTTACAGTCCGTCCAACGGTTCGGGAAAAGCGTGGTCTTAGGATTTGTGAACGAACAAGCCTGTCGCTATGTGGTGGCGGAGCTTGGGATGACCGGCCTGCTCTTGTTCCGGTCTGTACCGACGAAATATCCACAACACGTACATGTCCGGCTGTTATTCGAGGGCTCTCGTGAGCCGGAGTTGCGGTACTGGAACCCTCGTCGGTTCGGACGGCTCTCACTGCTGGACAAGACCGGGCTTGAACGATACCTCACGCGCCGATTTGGGGTTGATCCCCTGCTTGTCTCGAAGCAGGACTTTGTGAGAGTTCTGCGGGAGCGGCGCGGTCGGCTGAAGCCGCTCCTGATGCATCAGCAGGTCATTGCGGGTATCGGGAACATCTACGCAAACGAGATTCTCTTCAGGGCCAGGTTCCACCCGAACATGCAGGTCAGCCGGCTTCCAGTGCGGAAAATAGAACGTCTCTACACGATCATGCGAGAGGTTCTTGAAGCAGCGATTCTTTTAGGAGGGTCGAGCGTCCGTGATTTTTTTGCGCCTGACGGCACCGAGGGACGATACAAACGCTGCCATTTGGTGTATGGGAAAGAGGGGCAACCTTGTCCAAACCGCTGTGGGCACGTCATCCGACGTCTCCAAAGCGAGCGCAGTTCGTTCATCTGTCGAACTTGTCAGGTTTCCCGGTGACCGTGGGGGGCAGGGCAAGGCTATTCTGCAGGTCCCTTCTGGGATTCTTCACAACCGAACGGGCAAAGATCCTTCATCGAGATTCCAATTTCTATGAGCAAAGGTCAGCACAAGTCGACGAGAGGAGGAATTTCTGACACTCCAATAAAATGGAGTTGAGGTTTCCGCACAATTGTAGCTCAACCGAACTTAGTCTTAATTTTCATTCGGTTAGCCTTGTGCGCCGACAATCACCGTTCCTCTAGGCCTTTTGATCCCTCTGAACTTAGTCCCTCTGGTGTCTTGAGACATCCTATTGATTTCCGCTAGAATCCTGCTCCCCTATCGGCTAAGTTCATGATGAAGGAGAATTCGCATGGCTAAGGTGTTGGAGGGCCCCGGCATGGGGCTGATGAAGAAGTGGGGTATTCACGTTCCCAACTATGTTGTCGTCACGTCTGCGGACGAGCTGGCCAAGCTCGGACAAGCCAACGATTGGATGAAGGCTTCGAAGCTGGTGGCGAAGGCGCATGAAGCGCTTGGGTCGCGTTTCAAACTCGGTCTCGTGAAAGTCGGCTTGGATCTGAACGGCGCCGTGGCTGCGACCAAGGAAATGATCGGTCGCCAGGTCGGCAGCATCACCGTAATGCAAGTCATCGTGTCGGAAATGGTCGCTCACAAGGAAGAGTATTATTGTGCCGTAAAGTCCACCCGTGAGGGTAGCGAGATCCTGGTCGCCAATTGCGGAGGGATTGAAGTCGAATCCAACTGGGATCGTGTCAAGCGGTTATGTCTCGAAGTCGGTCAGTCACCCAGCCACGAAGCTCTCGAAAAGCTCTCAAAAAATGCAGGGTTCACAGGCGCCCTGACTAAGAAGATGGCTGATTTCGCCGGCAAGATGTTTACCTGTTTCGACAACGAAGACGCACAGTATCTTGAGGTGAACCCGGTCGTTGTCCGCGAGAGCGACGGCGAACTGGTCGCACTCGATGCCGTGGCGCTGCTCGATGGGGATGCGAAGTTCCGCCATCCAGATTGGAACTTCCAGTTTGCCGCAGAGTTCGGGCGCGCCTACAGTAAAGACGAAGTGGAAGTGATGGCGGTCGACAGCAAGATCAAGGGCTCGGTCAAATTCATTGAGATTCCTGGTGGAGACACGGCCATGCTTCCCGCCGGTGGGGGAGCCAGCGTGTATTACTCTGATGCGGTCGTGGCGCGTGGTGGGAAGCTGGCGAATTATGCCGAATACTCCGGCGATCCACCCGATTGGGCGGTGGAAGTGCTTACGGAGAAAGTGTGCTCGTTGCCCGGTATCAAGAACATCATTGTCGGCGGCGCGATCGCGAACTTTACCGATGTGAAGAAGACTTTCGGCGGGATTATCAACGGATTCCGCAAAGCAAAAGGCGAGGGCAAGTTGAAGGGCGTCAAGATTTGGGTCCGGCGCGGAGGGCCGCGTGAAAAGGAAGGCCTCGACGCGATGCGTGCATTGAAGGACGAAGGCTTCGACATCAACGTCTTCGATCGTAACACCCCGCTGACGGACATCGTCGACAAAGCGCTGCAGAAGTAAGAAAACAAGTGCTGAGTGCTGAGTAGTGGAGCTATTTCTTCACTCGGCACCCAACACTGAGCACTCAGCACTAGGAAAGAGGGAGATTCCGATGAGCATTTTGGCTAATAAAGACACTCGCGTGGTGATTCAAGGAGGCGCCGCCGGTGTCAACGCGGCCCGCCGTATGGCGGAGTTCTGCTACCTAATCAAGCGCCCGCTCAACGTCGAAGCGTTCGTCTACCCACCGGATGCCGGCAAGACCAACGAGATCCCATACGGCAGCGGTTTGATGGCCATTCCTGTGTACAAGACAATTGCGGAGGCGACAAAAACCCATCCGACGATCAACACCAGCCTCGTCTATATCGGCGCCGATCGTGCGATGAAGGGCACCATGGAAGCGCTGGATGATTCGCATATCAAGGTTGTGTCGATGATCACGGAAGGCGTGCCTGAAAAGGACGCCAAGCTGCTTGGTGCTCATGCGCGCAAGCTCGGCAAAGTGTTCAATGGCCCATCCTCTATCGGGATCATTTCGGCGGGAGCCTGCCGATTGGGCGTGATCGGCGGTGCATTCGACAACCTGGTTCTCTCCAAGCTCCACCGCGAAGGTTCGTTCGGCGTCATTACAAAGTCGGGTGGTCTCTCGAACGAAATCATCTGGATTTGTTCGCAGTTCGCCGACGGCATCACGACGGCGATCGGAATCGGTGGCGATGCGTATCCAGGGACTGACTACGTGAGCTATCTCGAAATGTTCGAGAACGATCCGCAAACTAAGGCCGTTGTCATCGTCGGCGAAATGGGCGGCGACCTGGAGGAGCGGGCAGCAGAGTGGTACGGCGCGAAGAAGCGTCGGGTCAAGCTGATCGGTGTTGTGTCGGGCTTCTGTCAGGAAAGCTTGCCAAAGGGCATGAAGTTCGGCCACGCCGGTGCCAAAGAAGGGATGAAAGGGGAAGGGGCAGCTCGATCCAAGTCCGACGCTCTCAAGAAGGCCGGCGCGATCGTCCCGGCGACATTCGGCGCGCTGGGTCCGGCGATCAAGGACACCTACCAGGAATTGTTGAAGTCCGGTCAGGTCAAGGAAGTTGTCGAGCCTGCCACTCTTCCAAGGCTACCCAAAACGGTCGAAGAAGCGATGAAGGCAGACGAAGTCATAGTTGCGCCGCTAATTCGTACGACCATCAGTGACGACCGCGGCGATGAACCGTGCTACGACGGCTATCCAGCTTCCGAACTCATCAACAAGGGGTATGAGATTCCTCACATCATTGGGCTATTGTGGGACAAGCGGCTGATTTCGAAGCAGGAAGCCGAAATCATCAAGCGCATCATGATGTTATCGGCTGACCACGGCCCTTGTGTGAGCGGTGCTTATGCGACGATCCTCGCGGCCTGTGCCGGCATCGGACTGTCGCAAGCGGTTGCCGCCGGATTGATCATGATCGGACCGCGTTTCGGTGGAGCCGTCACGGATGCGGGACGCTGGTTCAAGTATGCCGTCGACAACAAGATGAATGTGGATGAGTTCTTAAGCTACATGAAGAAGAATGTGGGGCCTGTGCCAGGCATTGGGCATCGCGTCAAGAGCTTGCGCAATCCGGACAAGCGGGTGAAGGAGCTTGTCGGATATGTCAAGAGTTTGAACATCAAAACGCCCTGCCTCGATTTTGCACTGCAAGTTGAGCAGGTGACGGCGGCCAAGAAAGATAATCTTATTCTGAACGTCGATGGGACAATGGCGGCCGTTCTAGTTGACCTCGGCTTCCCGGTTGACAGTTTGAACGGTTTCTTTATCCTGTCTCGTACGATCGGATTGATCGGCCACTGGGTCGATCAAAAGCGGCAAGACAGCCGTTTGATCCGATTGTTCGATTATTTGGTGAACTACGCGGCGCCGAAACGACGCGAAGTGCCACCATTGAAATAACCGCGGGAGCTCCTGCTGCCTAGTAAGTGGCGGGATGTGCCGCTCTAACAGAGGCTACCGGTGAAGGGTGCGCGGCAAGGGAGAGCAACTCCCTCGCTCCCGACATCATATCCCTAGCCCGTTCGAAGGAGAGCGCAATGTCACTCGAGCTCGCAAAGAAGCTCTACGCCAAGATGCCCGACGTGTGTGCGAAGGCGAGGGTAAAATTCGGCCGTCCGTTGACGTTGGCGGAGAAGATTCTCGTTTCCCATGCCGACAACTTCGATGCGCAAACCTGGGAGCGCGGCAAAGCCATGCTGGCGCTGCGCCCCGATCGTGTGGCGATGCAGGATGCCACGGCGCAGATGGCGGTGTTGCAGTTTATGCAGGCCAATAAGAAGAAAGCTGCTGTGCCGAGTACCATCCACTGCGACCACTTGATTCGTGCCGAGATGGGGTCTGAGAAGGACTTGCTTCGCGCTATGGAGGAGAACAAGCAAGTCTATAACTTCCTGGCCTCTGCGGCGAAAAAGTACGGGATCGGATTCTGGAAGCCGGGTGCCGGGATTATCCATCAAGTCGTGCTCGAAAATTACGCCTTCCCTGGTTGCCTGATTATTGGCACTGACTCCCACACGCCGAACGGCGGAGGGTTGGGAGGCTTGGCCATCGGTGTCGGGGGTGCCGACGCGGGTGAAGTGATGGCAGGTTTGCCCTGGGAGGTGCTCCATCCAAAATTGATCGGCGTGAAACTCACCGGGAAGCTGAGTGGCTGGGCTTCACCCAAGGATGTGATTCTCTATCTCTGCGGTCTATTGACCGTGAAGGGCGGGACGAACAAGATCGTCGAGTACTTCGGTCCTGGTGCCGAGACAATCAGCGCGACCGGCAAGGGGACGATCTGTAATATGGGTGCGGAGCTGGGCGCGACGACATCGGTCTTTCCTTTCGATCAGAAGATGGTCGACTATCTGAACATCACGGATCGGGCGGATTGGGCAAAATTGGCCCAGGCCAACAAGGCATTGCTCATGGCGGATCCGGAAGTCATCCAGTCGCCAGAGAAGTATTACGACCAGATCGTTGAGATTGACCTGTCGAAGCTTGAGCCGTACGTCGTGGGTCCACATACGCCGGACTTGGCCAGGCCGGTTTCGAAGCTGAAGGCAGAGGCGCAAGAAAAGGGTTATCCAGTCGAACTGAAGGCGGCGCTCATCGGCAGCTGTACGAACTCCTCGTATGAGGACATCAGCCGTTCGGCGCACATCGCGCGGCAAGCGCTGAAGGCCGGCTTGAAGGCGAAAACCTCGTTCCTGGTTTCACCGGGGTCTGAACGTATTTATCACACGATGAAGCGTGACGGGTTCTTGGATACGTTCGAGCAGCTGGGGGGCACCGTGCTTTCCAATTCCTGCGGTCCTTGCATCGGCCAATGGAAGCGCGCAGATGGCGTGAAGGGGAAGGCGGATTCGATTGTCAGCTCCTTCAACCGGAATTTTCCGGGCCGGAACGATGGGATCAGTGAGACCCTGTCGTTTCTCGCAAGTCCGGAAGTCGTGACGGCCTATGCGATTACCGGTGACCTGGGCTTTGATCCGGTCAATCAGACGGTGAAGGGCGCAGACGGCAAAGAGTTCAAGCTCCAGCCTCCCGTGGGCGAGGAGTTACCGGCCAAGGGTTTTGCCAAGGGCGAAGAGGGGTATGTTGAGCCTGCCGCAGATGGCTCAAGCTTGACCGTCGAGATTCCGCCGACGAGTGAACGGCTGCAAGTGCTGCAACCGTTCCCGCGTTGGGACGGAAAAGATTTTGAGAAGTTGCCGCTCTTGATTAAGACCAAGGGCAAGACAACAACAGACCATATCTCTCCTGCCGGGCCTTGGCTCAAGTTCCGAGGCCATCTGGATAAGATCAGCGACAATATGTTTCTCGGTGCCAACAGTGCGTTTGCGTCTGAGCCCGGCAAGGGAACGAATGTGTTGACCGGTGAATCAAACCTCACGATCGCGCAGATCGCCCGAGCCTATAAAGCAAAGGACATCGGCTCCATCGTCGTCGGCGATGAGAACTATGGCGAAGGCAGCAGCCGTGAGCATGCAGCGATGTCTCCGCGGTTCTTAAACGTCCGCGCCGTCATCACGAAGAGCTTCGCCCGGATCCACGAGACGAATCTCAAGAAGCAGGGTATCCTCCCGCTGACGTTCGCCGATCCGAAAGACTATGACAAGATTGAGATGAATGATCGGCTGAGTGTTGTAGACTTGGCAAATCTTACACCAGACAAACCGGTGACGGTGGTCGTTCACAAAGCGAGCGGCGATGTGAAGGTTCAGGCGAACCACAGTATGACGACGCAGCAAATCACCTGGTTTAAGGCCGGTTCGGCGTTGAACGCACTGAACTAGTCCAATCATTGAAAGAGGAGACCATCATGGCGAAGGCAGATAAAATCATCTATACGAAGACCGATGAAGCCCCGATGCTGGCCACATATTCGTTCCTGCCGATCATCAATGCCTTCTCGAAGGCGGCTGGTGTATCGGTGGAGCTACGCGATATCTCGCTCGCGGGCCGCGTGATCGCGCTGTTCCCTGAATATTTGACGCCCGAACAGAAGCAACATGACGCCTTGGCCGAGTTGGGCGAGATGGCCAAGACCCCGGAAGCCAACATCATCAAGTTGCCGAACATCAGCGCCTCCATCCCTCAGCTGGTGGCGACGATCAAGGAACTGCAGAAGCAGGGCTACAAGCTGCCCGACTATCCGGAGAATCCAAAAGACGACAAAGAAAAGGACATCAAGGCCCGCTACGATAAGGTCAAGGGTAGTGCGGTCAATCCGGTGTTGCGTGAGGGCAATTCAGACCGCCGCGCACCGCTGTCCGTCAAGGCCTACGCCCGGAAGCACCCGCATAAGATGGGGGCCTGGAGTTCGGATTCCAAGACGCATGTCTCCCATATGAGGGGAGGCGATTTCCGCACGAATGAGAAATCGCTCACGATTCCCGCGGCGACGACGGCGAAGATCGAATTTGTCGGTGCAGATGGTGAGACCACTGTATTGAAAGAGAAAGTTGCGTTGCAGACCGGCGAAGTGCTGGATGCGACCTTCATGAGCGTGAAGGCCCTGCGCACGTTCTTGGAAGAGCAGATTGAGGATGCCAAGAGCAAGGGCGTGTTGTTCTCGCTTCATATGAAGGCCACCATGATGAAGGTCTCGGATCCCAAGATCTTCGGCCATGGCGTGACGGTCTATTACAAGGATGTATTCGAGAAACACGGCGAGACGTTCAAGAAGCTCGGCGTCGATCCGGACAACGGACTCGGTGATGTCTATGCCAAGATCAAGTCCTTGCCGGACGAACAACGGAAGGCGATCGAAGCCGACATCCAGGCTGTCTACCAGAAGCGGCCGCCGATGGCGATGGTGAACAGCGACAAGGGCATCACCAATCTTCATGTCCCGAGCGACATTATCATCGATGCCTCCATGCCGCCGGTGATCCGCGATTCCGGCAAGATGTGGGGGCCAGACGGCAAGTTGGCCGATGTGAAGTGCGTTATTCCGGACGCGAGCTATGCGCCGGTGTATCACGAGGTCGTCGAGTTTTGTAAGAAGAACGGCGCCTTCGATCCCAAGACGATGGGAACGATTCCGAACGTCGGTTTGATGGCGCAGGCGGCGGAAGAGTATGGTTCTCACGATAAAACTTTCAAGGCGCCGGGCAACGGGACGATTCGGATCGTGGATGCGTCCGGTAAGATCTTGCTAGAGCATCAGGTGGAAGAAGGCGACATCTGGCGTGCATGTCAAGTGAAAGATACACCGATTCAAGACTGGGTCAAGCTCGCGGTGACTCGTGCGAAGGCAACGGGCGCTCCGGCCGTGTTCTGGTTGAACAAGGATCGAGCCCATGATGCCGAATTGATCAAGAAAGTGAATGCCTACTTGCCGAAGCATGATACGACTGGGCTTGAAATAAAAATCATGTCACCGGCGGACGCCTGCCGGTTTTCGATCCAGCGGGTGAAAGAAGGCAAGGACACGATTTCCTGCACCGGTAACGTGCTCCGTGACTATCTCACGGACCTGTTCCCGATTCTCGAAATCGGGACCAGCGCCAAGATGCTCTCGATCGTTCCCCTGCTGAACGGCGGCGGCCTCTTCGAGACTGGCGCAGGCGGATCAGCACCCAAACACGTGCAGCAGTTCCAAGAAGAAGGCTATCTCCGCTGGGATTCGCTCGGTGAATTTCTCGCGTTGGTTGCCTCGCTGGAGCATCTGGCGAAGGTGGGAAACAATCCGGTGGCGAAGATTTTGGCTGACACACTGGATCAGGCCAATGCAATGTTCTTGGAGAGCAACAAGTCTCCAGCCCGCAAAGTCGGCGAAATCGACAACCGCGGTAGTCACTTCTATCTCGCGCTCTACTGGGCACAGGCCCTCGCGGCGCAAACCGCGGACAAGAAGATCGCGGATAGATTCCAGAAGATCGCGAAAGATCTGGGTGACAACGAGAAGACCATCGATCAAGAATTGCTCGCGGCACAGGGCAAGCCTCAGGATGTCGGTGGATACTACCACCCGGACGATGCCAAGGCGTCCAAGGCGATGCGGCCCAGTGCGACGTTGAATAAGATCATCGATGCAATCGCTTAATTTCGACTGACTGTGAGGCGTGAGGGGCTATCGCTCCTTACGCTTCGCGTGTTACGAAGGAACCTATGGCGCAAGACGATACCAATGTAATCGATCAGCCGGAGGTGATGAAGCCTCGGATGGTGACGATCGAGATTGCCGGTAAGAAGGTGGAGGTGCCGGAAGGCATTACCGTCATCAAGGCGATGTGGTATGCGGGGATGGACGTCGTTCGTGGGGTCGGCTGTCTTGGCGGCTTCTGCGGCGCCTGTGCCACGTACTATCGTACGAAAGACGATCCCAAGGTCCGTACCTGTCTCGCTTGCCAGATGGCGGTGCAAGATGGGATGTCGTTCACAATGATGCCGCCGTTCCCAGCGCGCAAGGCGACCTACGAAATTCAGAAACTCCAAGATCCCAAGCAAGACCTCTTCAATCTTTATCCGGAAGCCCCGCTGTGTCGGAACTGTAACGCCTGTACCGAAGCCTGTCCGCAGAAGATCGACGTGCGTGAAGGGGTGTGGAAGGCGGTCTTCGGCGACTTTAAGAGCGTCTCTGAAATGTTCATGGACTGCGTCATGTGTGGCATGTGTGCACCGGTGTGTATTGCCGACATCGCCCCCAATCTCGTGGCGCTTTATGTGAGCCGTGCGCAAGGGGCTCATTTCGCCGACAAGCCGGTTGGGCTCGATACCCGCATCAAAGAAATCCAAGACGGCCGATTCAACGACGACTGGAATAAGGTTCTTAAGATGAACGAGAAAGAATTGGCCGACTACTGTGCGACGGTGAAATAAGCACGTCTCAAGGCCTTCACGTCCAAAAGTTGTTTCTGAGGCTTGGAGGCTTTCTGAATCTTTAGACGTTTGACTGGGAAATCATGGACATCCACGCGCTTCAGCAAGTGGTCCACCAGACTCGGGATGTACGCCGCACACAGAACATTTCTAAATTTTCTCCTGCAGATCGCGACCAGCTGATCCACAAGTATCATCCCGATTTTCGGGCGAGCGCCTATCGACCGATCCGGTTTGGCCCCAATGAAGGGGACAGGACGGTTGTCGAACTGGCCACCTTGCTCGAAGGTGACAGTCCGATTCAGAACCATGATGAGCTGACACCACAACATACGACTGATGTGTTGGTGATCGGCGGCGGCGGCGCCGGCTGTGCTGCGGCCTTACACGCACATGGAGCCGGCTCAAAGGTCATGCTGGCGACGAAGCTTCGCTTGGGCGACTCTAATAGCGTGATGGCCCAGGGCGGCATGCAGATCTCCGTTGCGCCGGAAGACTCTCCCGTGACTCACTTCATCGATACGCTCAAAGGCGGTCACATGGAGAATGACCACGATCTCCTGAAGGTGATGGTGGAAGAGGGGCCCGCCATTGCCAAATGGCTCATCGAGCTCGGGGTGTTGTTTGACCGTCAAGCCGACGGGAATCTGCACGTCAAAAAGGGTGGTGGGAGCTCCAAGCCGCGTCTACTTACCTGTTCTGACTATACCGGCCTCGAAATCATGCGTGTGCTCAAGGACGAGGTCATCAACCAGAAGATTCATCTGTTGGAATTTGCCGCGGCCATCGAGTTGTTGAGCGACGACAACGGCGTCTGCACCGGAGCCATTTTCAAGGACCTGGACAATCAACGCCACATCGTCGTGGCGGCCAAGTCTGTCATATTGGCGACGGGCGGAATCGGCCGGCTTCATATTCAAGGGTTCCCGACTAGTAATCACTACGGGGCGACCGGGGACGGGCTGTGTTTGTCTTACCGCATGGGTGCGAAGCTGGCGCACATCGACACCTTCCAGTATCACCCGTCAGGAGCGGTCTATCCGGAGCAGTTGATCGGCGCGCTGGTGACGGAAGGGATCCGCTCAGAAGGTGGTCATCTGGTGAACGCCAAGGGCGAGCGCTTCGTCAACGAGCTCGACACCCGTGACGTCGTGTCGTCGTCGATTATCCGCGAGTGCGAAGAGGGACGCGGGATCAGGACAATGTCGGGCCGTATCGGAGTCTGGTTGGATACGCCATTATTGGATGCCGAACATGGTCCAGGCACGGTCGAAAAGCATTTTCCCGCGATGGTGATGCAGTTCGATCGGTTCGGAATCAATATCAGTAAGGATCCAGTTCTGATCTATCCGACCCTGCATTACCAGAACGGCGGGGTGAAGATCGATACGAATTCAGAAACCAACGTAAAGAATCTCTTCGTGGCGGGCGAGGCTTCCGGCGGGCTGCACGGGCGGAATCGGTTGATGGGCAACTCATTGCTCGATCTGATGGTGTTCGGCAAACGCTCAGGGTTGACTGCAGCCGGACGGACCGGGTCGATGGAACAAGGGAAATTGACGCTGAAGCATCTTGATCGGTTCCGGGCCGAAGCAAAGAAACATGGCAACGCCAGCGGTGTCATCTCGCCGATGATTTTGCCGGCGTACACCAGGAAAGTTGGATAGTAATGAGGACTGAGCGAAAAAATAGATAAAGTCAGTCCACAGTCCTCGTTACTCAGTCCTGGAGCGACAGAAGGAGCAACATGAACGTTCACGAGTTTCAAGCGAAGCAACTCTTTGCCCAGTTCGGCGTGCCGGTGCCGCGTGGAAAGGAAATCACCTCGCCGGAAACGGCGACCGCTTGGGCGAACGAACTTAACACGCCGGTGTTCGTCGTCAAGGCGCAGATCCATGCCGGTGGCCGCGGCAAGGCCGGTGGTGTCAAGATCACGAAAGACAAGGCGACTGTGGCCGGCTTGGCGAAGGAGTTGATCGGGAAGACGCTCGTGACCCATCAGACGGGCCCCAAGGGCCGGAAGGTCCATCGTCTGCTGATGGAAGAAGGAGCGAACATCTCGAAGGAGTTGTATCTGTCGATTCTCGTCGATCGGGACACCGGATGGCCCACGTTCATCGGCAGCACCGAAGGCGGGATGGAAATCGAAGAAGTCGCCGCTCACACGCCGGAAAAGATCATCAAGGAGCCGATTGATCCAGCCGTGGGTTTTCAGGGATACAACGGGCGGAATATCGCCTTTGCGCTTGGGTTACACAGCATTGAGCCGGCGGTCGTGAACCCCTTCAACAAGATGTTGGGAAATCTGTATCGCCTCTTCATGGAGAAGGATTGTGCCCTTGTCGAAATTAATCCGCTGATCATCACCAAGGAAAAGACTGTCGTGGCGCTGGACGGCAAAGTCTCCTTCGACGACAACGGGCTCTTCAAACACGAAGACGTGCAGAAGATGCGTGATCTGAACGAAGAGGAACCGCTTGAGATAGAAGCGACGGCAAACAACCTCAACTATGTGAAGCTGGACGGGAACATCGGCTGCATGGTGAACGGCGCAGGCCTCGCTATGGCCACGATGGATGTGATTAAGCTGGCCGGTAGCGAGCCGGCGAACTTCTTGGATGTGGGCGGGGGCGCGACGAAGGAGACGGTTGCAGCGGGTTTCCGCATTCTGCTTAAGGATCCGAACGTTAAGGGCATTTTCATCAACATCTTCGGCGGCATTGTCCGGTGTGAGCGTATTGCTCAAGGTGTGATCGATGCGGCAAAGGAAGTGAAGATCACGGTGCCGTTGGTGGTGCGTTTGCAGGGAACGAATGCCGAGGAAGGTCGCAAGCTGCTGGCTGAGTCCGACTTGAAGCTGGAGGTCGCCAACGATCTCTGGGAAGCGGCACAGAAGATTGTGAAGTTGACGGGGAAGGCGGCCTAGGAGGCGGGTCCTGTCGCCGAACACCCAAGCGTGCTCGCTACACCCATTCCCCTGTGGGTCCCTTCCGCTGCGCGCGCTTGGGCCCCCGCTCGACGCCACCCGCTGAGAAAGATTTCCTTCCCTGCCAGTGGTGGGGAAGAAAGAAGAAAAGAAAGAGGTTCATCGTGAGCATTCTCGTCAACAAAAATACGCGAGTGGTAGTGCAGGGGATTACGGGCAAGGAAGGCTCGTTCCACGCGAGCCAGTGCAAGGCCTACGGGACGAAGGTTGTGGCCGGTGTGACTCCGGGCAAGGCCGGGCAAGAGGTGGAAGGCATTCCGGTTTTCAATACGGTGCGGGATGCGGTGAAGAAGCAGCAGGCCGACACCTCGCTCATCTTCGTGCCGCCGCCGTTCTGCGCCGATGCGATTCTCGAAGCAGCCGATGCTGGGGTAAAGCTTATCATCTGCATCACCGAAGGCATTCCCGTCAACGATATGGTGAAGGTCAAGCGGGCGCTCCGGGGCCGGGATGTGAGGCTGATTGGACCGAATTGCCCTGGCGTCATCACGGTCGATGAAGCGAAGATCGGCATCATGCCGGGCTTTATTCACAAAAGGGGTGTGGTCGGAGTGGTTTCCCGCAGCGGGACCCTCACGTATGAAGCTGTTCATCAGCTCTCGACTTTGGGGTTAGGCGAGACGACCTGTGTTGGGATCGGCGGCGATCCGGTGAACGGCACAGGGTTCGTGGATGTCTTACCATTGTTTGAAAAAGACCCGGAGACTCAGGCCATCGTCATGATCGGAGAGATTGGCGGCGACGCAGAGGAAAAAGCGGCCGAATTCATCAAGAAAAATGTCAAGAAACCGGTGATCAGCTTCATCGCCGGTATCACTGCGCCTCCTGGCCGCCGCATGGGCCACGCTGGGGCGATTATCTCCGGTGGCAAAGGCACAGCAGCCGAAAAGATGAAAACCCTGGAAGCGGCCGGGGTCAAAGTCGTCAAGAATCCGGCTGAGGTCGGCGACGCGGTCAAGAAAGCATTGGGACGGTAGGTTTCTGAGTACGTTCTTCAGCTGGCATCCTCCTCCGCCACAGCCTCACAGGCGTCATTTCTATGGCGTGTCCATCGTCTTCACTCCGTGATGCAGGCGTACCGACTATCTACCTCCTTCAATGAGTTGTTTGCTGGTGTTGCGGAGCCACAGAGGAGCGGATTGTGATGACTACTGCCGAAGGCGTGAGAAATAGTCAAGTATTCCGTCGCCACAGTCATGCCTGATGGGATATTGGATTTACCGATAGCTCCAATCCGTTTTATCTATTTTCAAAAATGAACGTGGGGTTGTTACTGTTGGCGCCGTCCGCTCTACGATGCGATAAGAGCATCCCCTCATGATCGCTCTGGGAGCGGATATGTGGACTCTCATGCCAATAGCCGCAACAGGGGAACCGGGGCTCGATTCGGGCGTAACGAAGGCGCAATCGTCTCGTATCGCCTCACTGACCATCGACGATATACTGACGGATATCAGATTTCGCGACCCAAATTCGTCGAAGAGAATGTTTTCTTTACCTTGGGAGGGCGATGAATGAAAACGAGAATTTCGGCGATGATTTGTCTCCTCTGTGTCCTCGGCTATCCTCTCTCCGCGTCAGCGGAAGATGAGCTCCCGACAATCTCGTCCGGTACGATTGAGCCCTATCTTTCGTTTATGGCGGGCCTGTCAATTCCGTTCAGTCAGGACGCCACGTTTCTTGACGGAACGCAGCCTCGAGTGATTGAGGATGTCGACTATCAGATGAAACAGTCGATCGGTGGCAACGCGGGGATCTGGTTTCCAACCAGAAACAAGTTAGCGGGATTCGATCTCGGCGGTGAAATCGAGGGCTATATTTGGTATCCGGACGTGGCCTGCTGTGTGGCCGGATTTAATGGGAGGATCGAGCCAGCTAATCCAAACGGATTTGAGGGCACCACGACTGAGATACAAGGTATCTACATCGGCGCCAATCTCATGATTCGACGACCGATGGGGATTTCCGAAGCTTACCCCAACGGGCGGTGGCATCCGTACGTCGGGATCGGCGGGGGAGCGCATCAGCTCGCGATGAGGCCAGGTGGAGCCCGTGGGGCTACTGGCGCGTCGCCTCTCGCCGACCAGCGGCATACGGCTCCTGCGTTTCAGGCAAAGGGAGGACTCAAGGTGTTTCTCTTCAAGTACGTAGCGGCGTTTGCTGAGGCGAAGTATACCCATGCCTTTCACGACGGGCTCACGACGGATCGGACTGGGGCGTCCAATCCCATATTCAGCGACGAAGAAACTGGTCTAATTGTCAATCCCTATGAATCCACAATCAGAACGATCCATGTGCATGCGGGCTTGTCGATTCACTTTGATATCAAGCCATAGTTTCTTGTCTAAATCAGACCGATTTTTGACGTCGGTGTGGTAGAGGGTTCGGAACTGGCCAGTCCTAGAAGCAACGGCTTCCCTAGGGCTGGCCATTTCTTTTCCATTGCGGTGATCCGCTTCTACTTTCCCTTAGACCTTCCCAAACGTTCTCTCAAAAAACGTCTTCACCTTTCCCATGTGCTCTTCAATATCCGACGTGAGATGTTTTGCTCCTGCCTGCCAGTCATCCGTCGTGTAGCCCACGCGACGAGCCAGGAAGATAAATTCGTCGGAGTCGACCGGTGGGAGAACACGGTCTTTGGCATTACCTCGGACCATGCGAAGGCCATCGATAAGCATGCGGGTGAAAAAATAGGCCTTGCGCAGATTCTCGCCGTCTTGCCTCGTGACAAGTCCACAATCGACAAGGGCTGCCAAGGCCTGCATCGTGTTGGAGGTGCGTAAGACGGTGAGCTTATGGCCATGCATGATCTGCATGTACTGGACGGCATATTCGATATCGACGATGCCTCCCGGGCTATGCTTGAGATTCACCGTGCCGCGCTCCACCAGCTCTTTCAGCTGTTGACGGCGTAAATCAAGGGCGGTCCGAAGATCCCAGGGTTTGCCGCTGTAGACGTAGTGATCGCGATGGGCTTCGACGCGCTTGCCGAGCGCCGCATCGCCGGCCACATGCCGCAGTTTGATCAACGATTGGCGTTCAAACGGGGCAGCAAGACCACGGTCGCTGTAGTATTTAGTAATCTCGTCGAAGGGATTGGTGAGGGAGCCCTTTCCACCATGGGGCCGCAGCCGTACGTCGAGATGGAAGATGCCTTCTTGCTTCGCCTCGATCCATTGCAACAGCTCATGGCCCAGCCGCTCAAAGTATTCGCTGTTCTCGATCGGGTTTTTGCCGCCGGTGCGACCTGCGTCGCCGTAGACGAACATCACTTCAATATCGGAGGCATACCCAAGCTCTCCACCGCCGAATTTGCCTAAGCCCAGAACGGTGAACGGACAGGGTTTCTTGTTGGCCAAGCGCGGCGGGCCGTACAGCTTGTTCAACTTGGCTTGGCAGTCTTTTATGCTCCGATCGACGATGACTTCGGCGAGCTGCGTCAATGCGGCGGAGAAGTCGGGCAAGGTGGTGTCCGTCTCGACGATGTGTTTCATGTCGATGCGGAAGAGCTCGCGATCTTTAAAGCTGTTCATCGCCGCCTTCCGTGCCTCATCGGTCTTCGTCCGAGTGACTTGGCGATCGAGTTCCTTGCGCAGCGTGGCTCGTGGTCTCATGAGAGGCGCCTCTCGGTAGTCTTGCAAGAGAGGCAGAAGGTTACTGTGTTGGCGGCGTAGAAAATCCTCCCAGAGAAAATCGCTGGCCCCGAGCAGGCGGGCCAGCAGAGGAAAGGTTTTCTTATCGCTGAGAAAGGCCAGGGCTTCTTGCTGGGCCTTTCCCTTTGTCTGTTGCACCGTCAGGTCGAGGAACTGATCGAAGGCTTCTAGGGCTTTGGTCGGGTCTGGGGCCCAGGTCAGGGCATGGGTGAACTGTTTGATGAGCACTGCCGTCAAACGCAGCTGTTGCTGATCGGTCGCGTCGGTGAGCTTCTGGCCATGGCGGTTGCGGACATAAAAGCGGTCATGAATCTTCCCGTGCTCGACGTCGAACTGGGCTTTGGAAATATAGATGTTGCGCATGGCAAGGGCATTGGCAAAGGCATACAAAAAGGCCGGCGTATCGTCGGATCGGATATCCATGACCGTGTCGATGGCAGACTGGCTGTTGTCGAACGTGATCTGCACGGGATTGAGCAGACCACCAAAAGATGCGCGGCGTTTCCCGAGCTGCTCGACCAGCCGTCGATTGACCGCAAAGCGGGCCTCTGCAAACTGTCCTTTATCGAGCAGCGAGATGACCGAGTGGAGCTCCTCTTCCAGTTGCGCCTGTTGCGCTGCGTCCCATTCCTCCCCCGGCACCGGCAGCACGCGAAACACATCGACAATCTTTTTTCTGCTCAAGTCGGAGGTTCCCTTGGGGCGGACACGCGGTCCATACCCTGTCCAACTTGTTCGGGAGGGTAGCGGAGCGGTCTTTTCGGCGAACGTATAGATATCTCCCTCCTCAATATTCAAACCGAAGGCTGACAGCAGGCCGCAAATAGTGGCGAACTCTGCAAAGTAATCGTAGCCCACGATCGTGATCTCAAACCGTGTATCCGGCTGTTCGGAAAAGGCGATGGTGCAGGAGTGGTCAGACGTCAGCTGCGTTGTCAATCGGATGTGTTCCGCTATGGTCGAGGGGTCGAACCGTCGGAAGTATTCCTGATCCATACGGCTGAAGAAATCTTGGAAGATGTCGTCCGGAACATCTGAGCACAACTGACGAACGCTATTGATAAGAGGGGTTTGGTCAGAAGAGCCGCTTGGCATGGATTTCAGTATACCCGAATAGGTTTCATTGTGCGTAGGAGAACCTACCAGTATAATGCCGCCGCATGGCTCGACGAAACCCACCGCCCCCCCCGTTGCAGCATCAGTCCCCGGCGAGAAGTGCGACTCCTAAGCCGGATCCTCGTCCCATCTTGCTGGCTGAGAAACGAGATGTTGAGGGCGTACGGGGCATTTTATCCGCATATGGATTACGTGATCTCGATCAGGCAGACCGTAACCTCAATGCCATGGCGGGCGACCCTATCCAACGCCGTCGGTTGGCCGATATTCTGCCGATGTTGATGGAGTCGATCTCCAGGACTGCCGACCCTGATCAAGCGCTGAACCACTGGGAGCGAATGTTGGGGTATGTCTCCCGGACATCTTTTCTCGACTATTTACACGACTGGCCGCGCATGCTTGATCTCCTCTGCGTCATTTTTGGAAACAGCGATGCCTTGACCTTTACGCTCCTTCGGGACCCTACGCTCGTCTATTGGTTGGCTGAGGAGAAAGTGTCGTCCAAACCACCGACGCTAAAAGGAATGGAGCGCGCGCTTCGGGAGAGTATTCGGCCTCTCACCTCCAAAGAATTGAAGCTGGACGCACTTCGCCGGTTTCGACGACGCGAGATGTTACGCATCGGCGTCCGGGATCTGCTCCGGCTTGCCACGGTGCCGGAGACCACCAGCGCATTGTCCGACTTGGCTTGCCTGATGATTCATGCCGCCTACGAGATCGTCGATGTCGATCTGAAGCGACAGTACGGCGTTCCTATGCATCGAAACAAGCGGGGACAGTGGTGCGAGACAAGATTCGCCGTCATCGGGATGGGTAAACTAGGTGGCCACGAATTGAACTACAGCTCGGACGTGGATTTGCTCTATATCTATGAGTCCGATGACGGGGAAACCAGAGCCCAGAGGCATAGACGCGCCGATAAACCGGCGGGCGTCGGTATTTCGAATGAAGAGTATTTCGAGATTCTGTCCCGCGAATTGACCAGAGTCTTGACCGAGCCTACTCGAGAGGGACACGTCTTTCGAGTTGATCTACGATTACGGGCCGAGGGTTCCGTCGGTCAGTTGGCACGGTCGCTGTTAAGCTATCGGCGGTACTATCTTGCCCGCGGACAAACCTGGGAGCGATTGGCCCTCCTGAAAGCTTCCCCGATCGCCGGCTCGCCAGAACTGGGAACGGCCTTTGTGAAGGCTATTAAGCCGTTCATCTTTGGAGTCGGCAAGAAACTTCCGGACCTGACTGAGACATCGGCTGTGATTGAGGAGGTGCGGGCCGTCAAGGACATGATCGACGGGAAAATGGCTGATCGGGGACACGAACACCGCAATGTGAAGCTTGGAACTGGCGGAATCAGGGAAATCGAATTCTTCGTACAGACCCTTCAAGTGCTGACGGGAAAGCGGCTGCCAGCGGTGGTCGACAAGAGCACGCTTGGTGCCTTGGAACGCTTTGCGCGTTGGAAGTTGATTTCAGCGCAAGTGAAAGAGGATCTTACGGCCGCCTATCTCTTTCTCCGCGATGTGGAGCATAAACTCCAAATGGTCCATGATCTTCAGACCCATTCACTCCCTAGCGACCAGCATGAATTAGAACGGTGCGCGACGCGGATGGGCTATGGCACGGAAGATCGTAAGAAGGCAGCGGAACTTTTTCTTGTCGACCATCAACGGCAAACGACCGTCGTCCACTATACATTCCAATCTCTTTTTTGGGAGCCAAAGACCTCCCCAGCTTTAGGCACAATGCTCAGGGCAAGCAAAGTAAAGCGCTAGGGGAAAATCCAGTCTGAGAAACACGAAGGGCCCGGAGGTTACCCGCCGAGCCCTTCATCATAGCTATCAGCTGCTAGCTATTAGTACATCCCCTCCATGCCGTGGTTGTGTCCGCCACCCGGCATCGCTGGTTCTTTCTTATCCTCGGGGAGTTCGGTGATCATGACTTCGGTCGTGAGCATCAACCCCGCCACGCTGGCCGCGTTCTGCAACGCGCAGCGCGACACCTTGGTCGGGTCGATGATGCCGGACTTGATCATATCGACGTATTCATCCGTGGCAGCGTTGTAGCCACCGTTGGAGTTCTTATCTTCCCGAACCTTGCCGACGACGACCGACGCTTCTGCACCCGCATTCGCGGCGATTTGTCGGAGTGGCTCTTCGAGCGCACGCCGGACGATATCGAGTCCGACTTTTTGCTCAGCCGGGACATCTTTGAGCCCATCGAGTGCCTTGACGCAACGGAGATAGGCTGTGCCGCCGCCTGGGACGACCCCTTCTTCCACTGCCGCTTTGGTGGCATGCAGCGCATCCTCGACGCGAGCCTTCTTCTCCTTCATTTCAGTCTCGGTCGCAGCTCCGACATTGATGACGGCCACACCGCCCACGATCTTCGCCAGCCGCTCTTGCAGCTTCTCACGATCGTAGTCGGACGTGGTTTCGTCGATCTGGGCCTTGATTTGTTTCACACGGCCTTCGATTTTCTTGGCATCGCCGTAGCCTTCCACGATCGTCGTGTTGTCCTTGTCGATCGTGACGCGCTTGGCGCGGCCGAGATCGGTCAGCTTGACGTTCTCAAGCTTGATGCCGATATCTTCAGAAATCACTTGACCGCCCGTGAGAATGGCGATGTCCTCCAGCATGGCCTTGCGGCGATCGCCGAAGCCCGGGGCCTTGACAGCCACGACGTTCAGAGGGCCCCGCAGCTTGTTGACCACGAGGGTGGCCAATGCTTCACCTTCAACTTCTTCGGCGAGGATGACGAGTGGCTTGCCCATCTTGGCGACTTGCTCGAGCAGCGGGAGCAGATCCTTCATGCTGCTGATCTTCTTTTCGTTGATCAGAATGAGCGGCTCTTCCACGGAACATTCCATCCGCTCAGCGTTGGTGACAAAATAGGGGGAGATGTATCCGCGATCGAATTGCATACCCTCCACGACGTCCAGCGAGGTGGTCATCGACTTGGCTTCTTCCACTGTGATGACGCCATCCTTGCCGACCTTTTCCATGGCTTCTGCGATCAGATCGCCGATGGTCTTGTCGTTGTTGGCGGAAATGGTGCCGACCTGAGAGATCTCGGTCTTGTTTTGGCAGGGCTTGCTGAGCTTCTTGAGCTCGTCCGTGATGGCCTCGACGGCCTTGTCGATGCCCCGCTTGATCTCCATTGGATTGGCGCCTGCAGTGATGTTCTTGGCACCCTCGCGGAAGATCGCCTGAGCCAGTACTGTGGCGGTGGTAGTCCCGTCGCCTGCGATGTCGCTGGTCTTGCTGGCCACTTCGCGAACCAGCTGAGCGCCCATGTTTTCATAGGGGTTCTTCAGTTCGACTTCCTTGGCAACGGTCACACCGTCCTTGGTAATGGTGGGTGCACCGAATTTCTTATCCAAAATCGCATTCCGACCCTTCGGACCGAGTGTCGCCTTCACGGCGTCCGCGAGCTGGTTCACCCCTTTCAGGATGGCGGCTCGTGCCGTATCGCCGTACATAAGTTGCTTTGCCATTGGGTTCCTCCTTTATCGTTTTCTACTGTGTTGTCAGCTTGATTTGAGACGTGCGCTTAGCTGGTGAAGATCCCGAGGATATCTTCTTCCTTTAGGATCAAGCATTCTTCATCTTCGATGCGAAGCTTGCTGCCTGAGTATTTGTCGAACAAGACCTGATCACCGACCTTGACGTTCTCCACCTTCTTGCCGATAGCTTGGACCACGCCTCGTTGAGGTTTTTCCTTCGCTGAATCAGGCACATAGATCCCACCGGCAGTCTTGTCTAATTCCTCGGTATACGTGACGAACACACGTTCACCCAAGGGCTGAAACCCCTTAGCGACGTTTTTCTTCTCCTTCGTAGCAGTGCTCATAAACAGAACCTCCTCCTCGTGAAAGTTAACTCGTGACGCGTTAACGGTTATGTTGGGTTGAACTCGCTTGAGACCCCAGAAGCCTGTGACGGGATAGAGATAGCCCTTACTTCATCCGAGTCAAGAGGGGACGCGAGGGATTTTTATCGACCCGCCATTTTTCGCCGTTTGAAAACGTTCGGTATCGTAACTCATTGTGAAACCTGATTTCCAGTGCTTTTCTGGGTGTTTAGGGGAGATCAGAAAGCAGGGGAGCTTATATTCGGAGTCGATCAAAATCCTTGATGTCTTTTTTGACATAATCCCGAAGGCGTTTGATGATGCGTGCCTCCAGCTGGCGGGTCCGTTCCTTCGTAATCCCGTACTTATTGCCGAGATCGTCTAGGGTCAGGGGGGAATCAGACAGGATGCGATTTCTCAGAATGTCCTCGTCCCGCTCCTCCAATGTTTTGATAAATTCAGCCAGCTTGGCGCGAAAGAGAGTTTTGAGCTGATGATCGGCGAGCTGTTCATCGGCCGGTTCTTGGTGGGACGGCAAGACATCGAGCAGAGTGTGTTCTTGGTCCTCACCGATCGGTTGGTCGAGCGATAGCTCCCAGTTGCCGAGGCGCTGATCCATTTCGACGATATCGCGTTCGCGCACGTTCAGCCGGTCAGCGAGTAGTTTCGTGTCCGGCGCGAATCCATCCCGTTCAAGCTTGGCCTTTTCTTTTTTTAAGTTATAGAACAGTTTCCGCTGATCCTGAGTAGTCCCGACCTTGACCAGTCGAAAGGTATGGAGCAGGTATCGCAGAATATAGGCGCGGGACCACCATGCGGCATAGGCATAGAACCGGACGTTTTTGGAAGGGTCGAATTTCTTGATGGCTTGCATCAACCCGACGTTGCCTTCTTGAATCAGATCCATGTGGTCTGCCCCGGTATGGAGATACTCGGCCGCGATCGAGATCGATACGCGCAGATTGGCCATAATGAGCTTGACCGCCGCTTCGCGGCTTCCGTGAGTATGGTACTCCTGAAAGAGTTGAAGCTCTTCTTCCTTCGAGAGATACGGGTAGCGGCGAACCTCGGCCAGGTATTGCTGCAAGGCTGTGACAGGGACGACGGCCGTCGTGTTAGGGGGGGAGCCTCCATTGTGCTCGGGCGCAGGGCCTAGCTCGGTGCTGGCAGGAATTTCATTGAGCTTTGGCTGAGTGGGATCCGAATCCTCAGGCTCGTCGAGCGTGTCTGTTTTCTCGATCATGGACATAACAATAGGGAGACTACACCAGATTCCTGGGCGGCAACAATGCTGAAAACCGGTCTTAATCGATTCTGTGGATCCGCATGCATGGAAGTAGAAATCGAACGGAATCGGAGTCCGGCCCTGGCCTCGACTGCTTCATTGTCTGACAGGTTCGAGGATTTCCGTCTCCAGGGCGTCGACGGTCTCATCTTCTGATCTGTTGCACCCATGAACAGGGCTCCCCTATAGTGAAATGTTCAATCTGGAGGCCGGCGTGTCCGAGATCTGGCATATTCTGAGGAACGGCCATTGGCCCTCGCTCGTGGGGGCGTGGGTACATCTGACGGTCAGTTTCATGGTGTGGCTGCTCGCCGCGGCGATGAGTCTTTCGCTCGCCCAGGCCTTGCAGCTCAGTGAGCAAGAACTCGCCTGGCTGGTGTCCTTGCCGTTGCTCGGAGGCGCCCTGTTACGGGTGGTGGCGGGGTGGAGTGCGGATCAGTTCGGTGCACGGTCCACCGCGCTCGCCATTCTCTTGGCTGAATTGCTGGTGTTGTGCTGGGGCTGGCTCGGTGTGACTGGGTATGGGGATGCACTGGTCTTTTCGGTTTGCCTCGGCGTGGCGGGCGCGAGTTTTTCTGTTACGCTCCCCATTGCGAGCCGTGCGTATCCGCCGTCGGCGCAGGGCTTCGTGCTTGGTCTCGTCGCATCGGGGAATATCGGCACCGTGCTCATTTTCTTCTTGGCGCCTCGCTGGGCCTCGGCAACGGATTGGCACCAGGTCTGTGGCATTATGGCCGGGGTGGTTGCAGCGACGTTGTTGGTGTTTGTGGTGGCTGTGCCGCCAACAGCGCCGGTTCCAGGACTCCAGGCAGTGACATGGTGGCACAATGCGGCGCAGCTGATTCGCCGGCGTTCAGCGTACTGGCTTTGTTTCCTCTATGCGGTCACGTTCGGCGGTTTCGTGGGTTTGTGTAGCCTACTGCCGTTCCTGCTGCATGAGGTGTACCATGTCGATGCGATTCAAGCCGGGGCGCTTGCCGCCCTCTGTGGACTGATGGGCAGCCTGATCCGTCCGGTCGGCGGCTATGTGGCAGATCGGCAAGGGGGGGTGCGGACGCTCTATTATGTTCTCCCTGTCATTGCGGGGGCAGTGGTGGCGGTCATCAGCCCTTCGCGCACGATGGCTGTCGTGATGATGGTGGTGGCGACAGCGGTGATGGGATTCGGCAACGGCGTGGTGTTTCAACTCGTCGCCGGGTGGTTTCCTGCGGACATCGGATTGGCTTCTGGGGTGGTTGGAGCTGCCGGTGCCGTCGGCGGTTTTCTGCTGCCGATACTTGTTAGCACCGTGAAGGGATTCTCGGGTAGCTACGAACTTGGACTCTGGTTGTTCGCCGGGTTCACGGTGTGTGCATGGGGCACGGTGATGGTCGCGTTGCGGAGCGACAGGTCGTCGCCGGTCGAGCTCTCCTCCTAAGGATCTCCCGACGCTTGATCAGCCCTCTCAAAAAAATCATATTCAAGGTTCAGTCTGAAATGCTAGATTGATCGTCTTATGCCGACGCCGTTCAACCACATCGAAGACGCCATCCGAGACATTAAGAAGGGGAAGTTCATTATCCTGGTCGACGACGAAGACCGGGAAAATGAAGGTGATCTTGTCATTGCCGCTGAAAAGGTTACTCCACAGGCCATCAACTTCATGGCCAAACACGCGCGCGGGCTGATTTGCCTGGCTCTTACACCGGAGCGTGTCGAGGAACTGCAGCTGCCACAGCAGGCTTCGGAGAACACGGCTACGTTCGGGACCGCCTTCACCGTTTCGATCGATGCGCGCAAGGACATTACGACGGGGATTTCAGCCGCGGATCGCGCGACGACGGTTCATGTGGCGATCGACCCCAAATCGAAGCCGAGTGATCTCGCGCGGCCCGGTCATGTCTTTCCCCTCAAGGCGCAAAAAGGTGGTGTGCTCCGACGCGCCGGGCAAACCGAAGGATCGGTCGATCTGGCGAGGTTGGCCGGACTGCGGCCAGCCGGGGTGATCTGCGAGATCATGAACGCCGACGGCACGATGGCTCGCGTGCCCGAGCTGACGAGGTTTGCCAAGATCCATAAACTCAAGATCGTGACCGTGAAAGCCTTGATTGAATACCGCATGAAGCGAGAGACCTTCGTCAAGCGCATGACGAGCGCACGGTTGCCGACAACCTTTGGCGAGTTTGAGGCGGTCGCATTCGAGAATCAGATCGACGGAGTGACCCATATCGCCTTGGTCAAGGGACGCGTCGACGGTGGAACGCCGACGCTCGTCCGCGTCCATTCGGGATGTCTGACGGCTGACGCGCTGGGGTCGCTACGCTGCGACTGCCGTGATCAATTGCACGCGGCCATGGAGACGATTCAAAAGGAAGGTCGAGGAGTTCTACTGTACCTGAATCAAGAAGGCCGTGGAATCGGGCTACTGAATAAGATCAAGGCCTACCGGCTACAGGATCAGGGGAGTGATACCGTGGAGGCCAATCTGCAACTCGGGTTCAAGGCGGATCTTCGCGACTATGGGGTGGGGGCCCAAATTTTGGCAAATCTCGGCCTTCATCAGATTAAGTTGATCACGAACAATCCGCGGAAGATCGTCGGGATTGAAGGGTATGGTCTCAAGGTTGTCGAGCGGGTTCCCATCGAGATCCTCCCACGGGCTGCGAATGTGCGGTATCTGCGGACCAAGAAGGCGAAACTGGGACATCTTCTCAAGAAGGTCTGAGGGATGCAAAGAGGGTCAGCTTCATTTTTCGAAATGTTGGCCACATTGGCTATTCACGAATGAAACATCGAAGGGTTGGACATTCAGCGAAGGGATTGAGGTTTGGTATCGTCGTGGCCAAATTTAATCAACGTGTCACCGGGAAGTTACTTCGCGCCTGCGCCGATGCATTGGAGAGCCATGGTGTCGAGAGGGACGCCATCCACGTCGTGCATGTGCCGGGGGCATTCGAAATTCCGCTGGTCGCGCGGACGATGGCCGAGGCGGGCTGTATTGATGCGGTGATCTGTTTGGGAGCGGTGATTCGTGGGGATACGCCGCATTTTGATTATATTTGCGCCGAAGTAAGCCGAGGTATTGGCCAGGTTGCGTTAGACACTGGCGTGCCCATTATTTTCGGGGTATTGACCACTGAAACGGTCGCACAGGCTGAAGAACGGGCGGACCCGGAGAAATTCAACCGTGGTGGTGAGGCTGCGAAGTCAGCGATCGAGATGGTAAGAGTGATGAGGATGTTGAGGGGAGAGACTGACAGGTCTACAAGTTCCAAGCTGACAAGTGGGACGGCCAAGCGACGAGCCGGGAGCACGCGATGAGTCATTGCTATCCGCCATCCGGACTGGCCTCTTGTCAGCCTGCTGTCTGGTCAGCTTGCAGTCTTGCCATCCTGGCATTCCGATAGCCATGGGAGCTCGTCATCAGGCCCGTGAGCGTGCCTTGCAGATTTTGTTTCAACACGATATCCACGGGAAGGCCCCTCTCTCTCTTGACGAATTTTGGCATGAATACTCGGTCTCAGATGAGTCCAAAGTGTTTGCCGAACAGTTGGTCCGGGGTGTGGTCGAGCATCAGAAAGAACTCGATGCCTTGATCGGCAAATATGCGACAAATTGGACGGTGAGCCGCATGCCGGTCGTCGATCGCAATATTTTGCGGGCCGGAGTCTATGAGCTGCTGTGGTTGGATGATGTGCCTGCGAAGGTGACGATGGATGAAGCCATCGAGTTGGCCAAGCGGTTCGGCGACGATGAGGCGTCAAAGTTCGTGAATGCCGTGCTGGATAAAGTCTTGGCGACAGAGTCGCGACTCGCCGAGAAGCGGGCATCACCGGATCGGGCGGTTTGGAGAAAATCCGACAGTGATTGAGCGCTACACACGTCCGCGGATGAAGGCTATCTGGGACCTGAAGCATAAGTATGAGATCTGGCTGGAAGTTGAGCTGCACGCGTGTGCGGCCTTTGAGCGAGCCAAACAGGCTCCGCGCGGCACCGCGGCGAACATCAGGAAGAAAGCTCAGATTAACATCGAGCGCATCTCCGAAATCGAAAAGGTGACGAAGCATGACGTGATCGCTTTTCTTGAATCGCTCATGGACACGGTTGGGCCGGAACATCGATATCTTCACATGGGACTTACGTCTTCAGACATCGTCGATACCTCCCTTGCCGTGCAGATGACTGAAGCGATGGATCTGATCCTGAATGGAGTTGAGGGGTTGCTTGTTGTGTTGAAACGGCAAGCCCTTCGCTACAAGAACCAAGTGATGGTGGGGCGGTCGCACGGCATTCACGGCGAGCCGATCTCGTTCGGTCTGAAACTGACGCTGTGGTACGAAGAAGTGCGTCGTCATCAGGAACGGCTGCGGCAGGTTCGGAATGATATCGCCGTCGGGAAACTCTCCGGCGCGATGGGGACCTTCGCACATCAGGGACCCGATATTGAAGAGTATGTCTGTGGGAAGCTCGGTCTGAACGCAGATCCCGTCTCGAACCAGGTCGTCCAGCGGGATCGCCACGCGTCCTACGCGACCTCACTCGCCTTACTTGCGGCAAGTATCGAAAAATTTGCCACGGAGATTCGCCACCTCCAGCGCACGGAAGTCCTCGAAGCCGAGGAGTATTTCTCGGAAGGCCAAAAGGGATCATCGGCGATGCCGCATAAGCGAAATCCGATTATCTCCGAAAATCTCTGCGGCTTGGCGCGGGTGGTGCGGGCCAACAGTGTAGCGGCGATGGAAAACGTTGCGCTTTGGCATGAACGAGATATCAGCCATTCGTCCGTTGAACGGGTGATCATGCCGGACAGTACGATTTTGATCGACTACATGCTGGCCAAAGTCACGGATCTCATCGAACACCTGGTCATCTATCCTGATCGAATGAGGCGAAACTTAGAATTGACTGGGGGCCTCGTCTATTCCCAGCGATTGCTGTTGGCGTTGGTCGAGAAGGGGGCACAGCGAAAAGAATCCTATGAAGCGGTTCAGCGAAATGCGATGGCTTCCTGGAGGGGAGGAGGCGGGTTACAGGACCTCGTGAGCAAGGATCCTTTCATTTCACACCATCTCACCAAGCCAGAAATCTCAACCTGTTTCAATCCGAAGTATTACCTCCGCCATCTCGATCAGATCTATCGACGGGTGTTTGGACAAAATAGACTGTCGTCAGTCGGTGCCAAGAAGAGGGCTGTGCGATGATGGCTCGACTTCACGCCATCGCGCTCTTGCTCCTCTGGGGCCTGGTCGGTCCCTGGATAGTTCTTGCCCATGCAGAGGTCGATCGCGAGAAGCTTCTTGCCGAGCCTGGTATCTATGGGACGTTTGCCACCTTTGCGCTCGAAGAAGACTGGGGCCGGTTAGAACCTTCGACTCGCATTGCTCGACTGGCGACACTGAAGGGTGTGGTAGAGCAGCATCGCGAGCACGTGGCGATCGATGTGTACCTGCTTCGAGGGCTTTCCGATCGGGGCGATGTGCTGTTCAGGATTCATGCGACGGAGTTGCGCGATGCACAGGGGTTTCTTCTGGATCTCCAGAGCAGCTTGTTTGGAAAACACCTTACAGGCGTCAGGGTCATGCATGGGCTTACGAAGAAACCAAATTATGTTCCAGGATTCTCGGATCAACTGAAGGCGGATTTGAAATCTCCAAGCGAGGCCGGTGAGAAGCCTTATGTCATCGTCATCCCGATCAGAAAATCGGCCGAATGGTGGGGGCTGGATCAGGAGAAACGGACGACCTTGATGCAGGAGCATACTGTCGTAACACTGCCCTTTCTCAAAACCATCAAGCGAAAGCTGTATCACTCCAGTGGGTTGGACGACATCGACTTTATCACCTACTTCGAAACCTCTAGCCTAGACGATTTTCATAGCCTGGTGCTTTCGCTCGAAAAAGTGATGGAATTCGAGTATACGCGCCAATTCGGAAACCCGACGTTGCTCGGGACGGTGCAATCATTAGACGAGATCATCGAAATATTGGCGCAGTGAGCCCAATTATCGAGGCCCCAGCATGGCGATAGGAACACTTCTATACGAGGGAAAAGCGAAGAAAATCTTTACAACGGAGGATCCGGATCACGTTGTCCAGTATTTCAAGGACGATGCAACGGCCTTCAACGCGCAGAAACGTGGCACCATCGTCGAAAAAGGCGTGATCAACAACAGGGTCTCGGAACGGATTTTCCGGCTCTTGGAACAAAGCGGTATCCGTACGCATTTCGTCGAGCGGTTGAGTGAGCGAGAAATGCTCACGAAGAAGGTCCGGATCGTGCCGGTCGAAGTCGTGGTGCGCAATGTGGTCGCCGGAAGTTTAGCCAAGCGACTTGGACTTAAAGAGGGAAATCGGATCGATCCGGCGATCGTCGAGTTTTATTACAAGAACGACGCGCTCGGCGATCCGTTGGTCAACGACGACCACTTGCGAATCATGAATGTGGCCACGCCTGCAGTCTTGCGTGAGCTGCGCGAGATGGGGCACGCGGTCAACAAGGTTCTTAAGCCCTTTTTCACTGAGCGAAAGATGCAGCTCGTCGATTTCAAACTCGAGTTTGGCGTCTTCCACAACAAACTGATCTTGGCGGATGAAATTTCTCCGGATACGTGCCGCTTCTGGGATATGACTACCGGCGAGTCGATGGATAAGGATCGGTTTCGAAAGGATATGGGGAAAATCGAAGAGGCGTATCAGGAGGTGTTAGCGCGGGTTTGCGGATGAAAAGAGGGAGGAAACAGCGAGGATGCTGCGGGCGTATCTGAATTATGGCCTGATCGCATCGGTGGTGGTCTGGGCCGCTATCGTCGGGGTGATGGCGTATCGATTGAACGAATCCCCCTGGCGTTGGGCCTTCGTTGGTCTGGTGTTTGCGGGAGGGCTGACCGTGGCGGCTATCTTGTGGATCAAAAAATATGTCGATCGCCAGACCCAAGCGGCTGATCAGAGGAGTCAAGAGTGAAAGCTAAAATTCATGTGACACTCAAACAGGGGATTCTTGACCCACAAGGCAAGGCGATCGAACATGCCCTGGATTCATTGGGGTTCAAGAATGCTTCGAACGTGCGCGTCGGCAAGTACATGGAGCTGGATCTCAAGGAAACAGATAAAGCTAAGGCTGAGGTTGCGGTCAAGTCGATGTGTGAGAAGCTCCTGGCGAATACGATCATTGAAGAATATCGGTACGAGTTAAGTGCATGACACTTCAGGGTTGTCCTCCGAGGCGATGATGAATATCGGCGTTGTGGTATTTCCTGGCAGTAACTGCGATCACGATTGTCAGCATGTCTTTCGGGACGTGTTTGGACAAGATGTGAGCATGGTGTGGCATAAGGAAGCGTCATTGGCCGGGCTGGATGCGGTGGTCCTGCCGGGCGGGTTTTCATATGGAGACTATCTCCGTACAGGCGCGATCGCGCGTTTTTCCCCAGTCATGCAGGCGGTGAAGCGGTTTGCCGCCGAAGGAGGATTGGTACTCGGGATTTGCAATGGGTTCCAAATTCTCCTGGAAGCGGGTTTGTTGCCTGGTGCGATGTTGCGCAATCAGTCATTGCATTTCATCTGTCGAGAGACTTACGTGAAAGTGGAGAATGCCGCAACGCCGTTCACGAATGTCTGCAAATCTGGGCAGGTGCTCAAGATTCCAATTGCCCACGCAGATGGGAACTACTACACCGATCCTGTGACATCGGCCAGCCTTCAAGCGAATGCTCAGGTGGTATTTCGGTATTGCACGGCCGATGGGACTGTGACGCCGGAATCCTGTCCGAACGGTTCACTCGACAATATTGCGGGTATCCGCAATGCCGAAGGCAATGTGCTAGGTCTGATGCCTCACCCGGAGCGCTGCGCAGAAGCGATGATGGGAAACGACGATGGGCGAGCGATCTTCTTGTCGATGATCACGTCTTGTGAGCGGAAACAATCCGTAGGAGTACGTTAAGCACGTAGGCCGTCACGGGAAGAATCGAGACCCCGACGTTTTGGCGAGATCAGTTCTCAAAGGATTGAAGATGCGAAGTTGTCGCGGTAAAGTATTGAGTCAGTTGGTGCGGCGCAATCTTATCATTCTTTCATATTGAGGAGGGTCATGATGAGACGTGTAGGTGCAGTATTGGCGGTCGTTGGTCTGTTGACTTTGGGGGTAGGTGTCAATGGTTTCGCTGCGACACCGACAGACGATGGCAGCAAGCTGATGATCAAGAGTCCAGCAGCTGGCGCCAAAGTGGGGAGCGACGTCGAAGTGGTGTATGAACTCACAAAAGGCAGCCAGGCGACGCATGCTCATTGTTTTGTAGATGGGGAATATCAGAAGGGATGGAAGGGAACGGTCAAGGGGATGGCGCCCGGCAGCCATGAGATTAAGGTTGTCGCGGCAGATGAAGACCATCAGACATTAGCTGCTGAAGCCTCAGTCCAGGTTGAAGTGCAGTAATATATTGGGGTTTTCCTAGTTCAGTTCGCGTGACCGGCAAGGCGCATGAGTCACCTTGTCGGTCACGTTTTGAAATACTCGCAACTGTGCATGTGTGTTGTGGATCTACGCCATGAGCAGGTCAAGGCATCCGGTGAAAGTTCTTGTCATCCTGATCGCTAGGGGATGATACAGGCCAGCATGCCGCCTAATACTAAAGATCTCATCGCTCAGCATAATCTGACGGGCGAGGAATACCAAAAAATCATCGATATCCTCGGGCGCGAGCCCAACCTGACGGAACTCGGCATGTTCTCGGTGATGTGGTCCGAGCACTGTTCGTATAAGAGTTCCCGCGTGCATTTGAAGAAGCTGCCGACGACCGGGCCTCGTGTTGTGCAAGGACCGGGGGAGAATGCAGGCGCGATCGATATCGGCGATGGGCTGTGCGTCGTTTTCAAGATGGAGTCACACAACCATCCGTCGTTCATCGAGCCTTATCAAGGAGCAGCCACGGGTGTGGGCGGCATTCTACGCGATATCTTTACTATGGGGGCGCGACCCATTGCCCTGCTCGATTCACTGCGGTTCGGAGAATTGCACTCGCCGAAAAATCGCCATCTCATGAAGGGTGTTGTCTCCGGCATTGCTGGTTATGGCAATTGCATGGGTGTTCCAACCGTAGGAGGCGAGATCGTCTTCAACGACATCTACGCCCTGAATCCGTTGGTCAATGTGTTTTGTCTTGGTCTCGCCCATAAGGACAAGATATTTCGTGGCACGGCGGCGGGCGTCGGAAATCCTGTGATCTATTTCGGCTCTAAGACGGGCCGTGATGGCATTCACGGAGCGACGATGGCATCGGATTCATTCGACGATGAATCTGAGCAGAAGCGCCCAACCGTGCAGGTTGGCGATCCTTTTACTGAGAAATTGCTGTTGGAAGCCTGTCTGGAATTGATGGAACGCGATTTGCTGGTCGGGATTCAAGACATGGGAGCTGCGGGGCTGACGAGCTCTTCTTGCGAAATGGCTTCGCGCGCGGGCAACGGGATCGAATTGGACCTCACGGTGGTACCTCGACGTGAACCCGGGATGACCCCCTACGAGATCATGTTGTCCGAGTCTCAAGAGCGAATGTTGATGGTAGTGAAAGCCGGTATGGAAGACGAATGCCTCGCCATTTGCCGCAAGTGGGATTTGGATGCAGCTGTGGTGGGGAAAGTGACGGGGGATGGGCTGTTACGCGTCAGGGATCAAGGGAAGGTGGTCGCCGAAGTTCCGGCCAAAGCATTGGCTGACGACGGCCCGCGGTATGAACGGCCCTACCAACCACCGTCCTACCAGGATATGTTGACGAACCTGAATTACGATGCCATCCCCGATGTGAAAGATGCGAACGCGGCGTTGCTGGCGTTGTTGGAATCGCCGACAATCGCCAGTAAGCGGTGGGTGTACGAGCAATACGATCATATGGTGCGGACAAACACTCTGGTCCGTCCAGGGTCAGATGCGGCCGTGGTGCGGATCAAGGGGACGAATAAGGCCGTGGCCATGACGGTCGATTGCAATAGCCGCTACTGCCTCCTGCATCCCTACGAAGGGGCTCGTCTCGCTGTGGCTGAGGCGGCACGTAATCTGGTGTGTTCCGGTGCTGTCCCGATCGGCTTGACCGATTGTCTGAATTTCGGCAATCCAGAACGCCCCGATATCATGTGGCAGTTTGTCATGGCGATCGAAGGGATAAAAGATGCCTGTGAGCATTTCCAGATCCCGATCGTCAGTGGAAATGTCAGCTTTTACAACGAAACCAACGGGATCTCGATTTATCCCACCCCCATGCTGGGCATGGTGGGGCTAATCGAAAATTCCGAACAAACGATGACCCAGTGGTTTAAGGCAGAAGGCGATGATGTGTTTTTGCTCGGCTCCTCACGAGAGGATTTGGGAGGGACTGAGTATCTGAAGGTCGTTCACGCTCGAGAGCAGGGATCACCACCCTACTTGAGCTTGGAGAAGGAAAAGGCGCTGCATGAGTGCGTCCTTTCACTGATTCATGACGGGCTGCTTCAGTCCGCGCACGACTGCTCGGAAGGCGGTCTTTCCGTTACGTTGGCTGAATGCTGCATGTCTGGAACCGAACAGACCTTTGGTGTTGTGATAAGATTGACAAGAGGCCGGCTGAGAAAAGACGCTGTTCTTTTCGGCGAAAGTCAGTCGCGGGTTGTGATTTCTGCAACGCCGGTCCATCGACAAGCGATTCTCGACCGGGCGACCCAGTATGGGGTACCGATCGAGGTGATTGGAGCGATTTCGGGGACACGGTTGGTTATGTACGTGGGAGATGAACATTCAACGGAAAAAGTGATTGATCAACCAGTTGAGATGCTGCATGACCGGTGGGCATTATCTCTAGAACGAACGTTAGGCGAAGCCTAGTCGAGTCGACTGGCCGACGAGGAGTATGAACCACGAACTGCCGATCATATCGCCCGATAAATTTCACGATGAATGTGCGGTCTTCGGGATATTCGGCCACGAGGAGGCCGCTAATCTGACCTATCTGGGGTTATACGCCCTACAGCATCGTGGACAAGAGGCTTCCGGAATTGTTTCAGGAGATGGGGAACAATTCTCCGTGCAGAAAGGCATGGGTCTGGTTGCCGATATTTTTTATAAATCGGTACTGGAGAAGCTGCCTGGGCATATGGCGATCGGGCACAATCGCTACTCCACTGCCGGCGGCAATGATTTGAAGAATGTGCAGCCGCTCATCGTGAACTTTGCGCTGGGTAACCTCGCCTTGGCGCATAACGGTAATCTCATCAATGCCCAAATGCTTCGACATGAGCTTGAAGCTTATGGGGCGATCTTTCAATCGACATCGGACAGCGAGGTCATTATCCACCTCATCGCGCACTCACGCGCTGATTCCTTTCTCGCACGGATCATCGATGCACTGAGTCAGGTGCGAGGGGCATTTTCAGTCGTATTGATGACCGACAACGGTCTCATCGCTGCGCGTGATCCCTATGGGCTCAGGCCGCTGTGTATCGGGCGGCTGCGCAGCAGTTGGATCGTGGCGTCGGAGACCTGTGCGTTTGATTTGTTGGACGCGGAATATGTTCGCGAGGTTGAGCCGGGCGAACTGATTGTGATCAGCGATCAGGGACTCGACAGCCACCATCCGTTTCCTAAGAAGGATCCGGCCATGTGTGTGTTCGAGTATGTGTACTTTGCCAGGCCGGACAGCCGAATCTTCGGGGCCAATGCCGTCTATGCTACCCGCAAAGCGTTGGGGCGACAGCTGGCGCAAGAATCATGGGTGTCGGCTGATGTAGTGATCCCGGTTCCGGATTCCGGCGTGCCGGCAGCGCTCGGCTATTCTGAAGGTGCAGGTATCAGATTTGAAACCGGATTGATCCGCAACCACTACGTGGGGCGGACGTTCATTGAGCCTGAGCAATCGATTCGCCACTTCGGTGTCAAGGTGAAGTTGAACGCCGTACCGGAAGTGTTGGAGGGAAAACGGGTCGTCGTCATCGATGATTCTCTCGTTCGTGGCACGACGAGTCGGAAGATCGTCAAGATGATTCGGCAGGCCGGGGCAAAAGAAGTCCATATGCGGATCAGCTCACCGCCGATTCTTTCGCCTTGTTTTTATGGAATCGATACTCCGACAAAAAAGGAGCTGATCGCATCGGAGCATTCGATCGAAGAGATTCGTAAATATATCACCGCCGATAGCCTGGCGTATCTCAGCCTTGACGGCATGCTGAAATCTGCCCCGAGGACGCCCGACCAATACTGCACAGCCTGTTTCACAGAGCGCTATCCTATCCCTTTTACCCGCGCAGAAGAGCTTCAGCTCGGCCTCTTTGAAACAGCGCGCTGAGATCGTTCTGTACGGACCGTCCAATGTCTTCTGAAGACAATCCAAACGAACCGCAGTCAAGAGGTCGACTCCGAGTACCGGTCGACTACCCTGTGAGTGTGACGGGAGACGAGGGCTCAGGACGTGGAATCGTGATGAATCTGACGGTGACCGGAGGTGAGATCGAAAGCTCCGTCCGATTTCCTGTCGGGTCGCGTGTGTCTGTCCATGTGCAGCCTCCAGGTGCTAGGCCTTCCATCACTATTGCACTTGCCATCGTTCGTTGGCAGCAAAGCGATCGATTTGGACTCGAGTTTGTTCGATTTGAGGGTAACGCGAAAGAGCAACTCGAGGACATGTTGAATCAACGAGAGAACTCTGCGTCGGAGTAGGTGCCTGCCTCCTGTGCGGTTGCTGCCCTGAAAATTGTCATGGTAGGATGCGGTGTGCTTGAAAGCTCATGATTTCTTGGTCTCGAAACCATGAGCTTTCTCGAACGGGAGGTGAACATGATGCCGATGTTGCTGGCGTTGGGATGGCTGCTTTGTTCCCCTCTGAGTAGTCCACCCGTTCATGCCGCAGGATTGTTCCAATTAGGAGAGAATGCGCCCTCCTTCACCCTCACTGCCATCACTGGAGAAACGGTCTCGCTTGACTCCTATAAAGGCAAAGTCGTCGTGCTGGGACTCTTTCATATCTGCGATCCTTGTATGATGCAGGGGAGCGCATTGCAAAAGGTTCACGAGTCTGCGCGAGGAAAGGACGTGGTAGTGCTGGGTGTTAATTCATCGGGCAATGGGAAACGAGAAGTCGGGGAGTTCTTGTCTGGCTTCCCCGTCAAGATTACCTATCCGTACCTTCTGGACCCCGCCAAGATGACAGACAGGCTCTATGGTGGAGGCAAGTTTATCCCCAATGTCTACGTGATCGACCAGCACGGTGTGATCCGTTGGCAGCGGGTCGGGAACATGGATGTGGCTGCGGCCGACGTGATCGTTGCAGAGGTTGAGAAATTGTTGACCAGTGCATCAAGAATGTCACGCTGACAGATAACAAGTCGACAAGCTGACAAGAGGAGGTTCATGTCAGCTTGTCAGCAGGAGGGTATTGCATGGATGAGATGGAGGAAGGGAAACATAAATTTCTAGAAGTGGTGCAGGGCATTGACGAGTCCGTACAAGTTGTCATCCCGGTTACTCCTTCCAATAGCATGTTCTTGATCTCTTTGACGAAGGGGGCAAACCGAAAATTTATCACTGTACCGGAAGACGATATGATCGACTTGCCCAACGAGACAAGCATTCAGGCGAAAGTCACGAAAACGATCAAAGACGCGATCGCAGCTCTGTAATACCAGTGGTGTGATGAGCTCCAACCAATAAGACGCGGTTTCTTGCCATGAAACAAATCTTGCCCGGAGTCTGGCAGTGGTCGTGGTTTTCTGATGAGAAGCAACTCGACTTCAACGGCCTTTTGCTGACGATCGGTGAACACAAAATTCTGATTGATCCGCCTCCGATGTCTGGCGAGGCGAGTGCGACTGTTCGGCGTCATGCGCCGATCGATTACATTCTCATCACGAACCGTGACCATCTCCGTGAAGCTTCAACCTATCAGCATGAGTTCGATTGCCGATTGTATGTGCCGGAAGCTGATGCTGCCTTGATGGGGACGAACGCGACCAAGACGTACAAAGATGGTGAGCTCTTGCCCGGTGGGATTTGGGCCGTCCATCTGAAGGATCAGAAGTCTCCAGGTGAGTCTGCGTTATTCATCGATAGAGGGCAGGGGATTCTGATTGTGGGGGATGCACTCATCGGCCAGCCTCCAGGCGCCGTACGGTTGCTTCCCTCGGAAAAGTATGTCGACGTCGAAAAAGCTAAGGAGGGGCTCTGTCGCCTGCTGAAGTACACCTTCGACAGTCTTTTGGTCGGAGATGGTGTTTCCATCCTTGCTGGTGCGAAGCGGCAAGTGGCACATCTATTAGTGGGCACGTCATGACGCTGCGGAACGGACTTTCCGAGGAATTGAACCGCCAGGGGAACGAACATTTTTCACGCGGGCACTACACAGAGGCCTATGCCTGCTACGCCAAAGCGTTGGAGTGCGATCGTCTCACTGGCGATCGACGTGCGCTGGTTGCAACGCTCGGCAACCTAGGAAACATCTGTGCAGTCAGCGGACGTCGAGATTCTGCCCAGGTGCATTATCAGGAGGTCTTGGAACTACAGAAGATTCTAGGGGACGAGAAGGGCATTGGAACAACGCTGGCTAATTTGGGGAATCTCCGGGCCGATGCCGGCGAGTGGACTTGGGCACGAGCTTATTATCTGGAGGCCCTCGATCTGATGGTCAAGACGAAGGATGAAGAGGCCCAAGCCGTGTTATTTTCTGATCTTGGACTAGTGGCTCGGGAAACCGGGCAGTTTGACGAGGCCATCAGGTGTTATGAGCGGTCGTTGGAGCTGATGCGTCGATTGGGAAATCTCGGTGGGGTCGCAGACGCATGGCGCATGATCGGCCGCACCTTCATGATAGAAAAACGCTATGATGAAGCCATCGCTTGTTGTCAAACCAGCCAATCCATCGCTGAGCGGTTACGGGACGAGCTCCGCACGGGTGGTGCTCGTTACCTACTGGCCCAATGTTACGAAGAGATGGGACGTTTGCGAGAGGCATCGGACCTGCTCGAGCTGGTTGTAGACATGGATCGTAGGTATGGTTTACCAAAACTTGAAGAAAACACACTGCGTTTGAAGAGGCTGCGTGCCCGTCTCGTCGAACAATTTCCGCTGCAGGCTCCTCAAGGAAGGTCCGCATGACTGAGGCAGTCTCTTCTGCTTGGATGCAACTTCGCCGTGAATTGGTTCGATCTTTCCCAAAATTCTACGAATTGGAACCCAATGGACCGTTAGTCATGGATTTAGGGGAAGATGGCTGGCTTTTGGAGGTCAGAGCGGAAGGTAAGGTCGTGTGCCAATATGGCGTCGCCATGGAAGATGCGATGGCTCTGATGTCGGAAGGAACGCCCGAAGATTTGGGAGCCGATGAAGTTGCGAAGCAGGCGAAGTATTTCATTCAGCCTTCGGTAAACAAGTATCGGGCGCTTCTCCTCCAATCCGGGTTTATTGAGGAGACCGAAATGACCGACGAGTTCGTGGCGGTCACATTTTCCAGGACAGTCGATCTTCACAATCGCCCAAAACTTGAGGATCTCCTCCGTTGGTGCTGCCGAGAGCTCGGAAGGGCGTCGTGAGGCCACGTATCAAGACATTTGGCGAGTTTCGCGATGCCATATCGGCCTATCGGTTGCCTCGTGTGTTGTTGGCTGCTCTGGAACTGGATCTCTTTACGGCTGTTGGAAACCGATCATGGACTGTTGAGGATCTTTCTAAGGAACTCAATGTCACCGAACGGGGCTTGAGTATTCTCTGTCGTAATCTTGCGGCGGCCGGGGTACTACAAAAAAAAGGGCCTATCTATAAGAACAGTCGGCTGGGCGCGACCGCCCTGAATGGGAAACATCGCAGATACCGTGGCGGCTATCTGAACCTCATCCGTACCCACTGGGCCGATTGGGTGCGGCTGTTGGAGTCTGTGCGAAGCGGACTACCGATCGACCATGATATTCCTGACGGCCCCGACTACCGCCGAGAATTCACCTGGGCCATGCACCACCGGACCATGGAGATCGCCCCGTCGGTTGCGGCTCAAGTTCGTCTGGGTCGTGCCAGGACGCTGCTGGATCTCGGTGGAGGACCTGGAACCTATGCGATGGCGTTTCTCGAGAAGAACCCAACGCTTCGCGCGACTATCTGCGACCGAGAGCCTGCGCTTGAAGTAGCGAAAGAAATCGCGAGCACTCACAGGGCAGCACGACGACTCTCCTATCTGCCGCTCGATTTTTCCAAGGAGGCGATCCCGGGCCCTTACGATGTGATCTGGTATTCAAATGTCCTACACATTTATTCTTCTGAAGACAATCAAGCCATCTTTCGTCGAGCCTTTGCCGCGCTGGCACCGGGTGGGCGATTCATCATACAAGATGCATTTCTACATGATCGTGAAGGCTTGCATCCTGCGGAGGCGAGTTTGTTCGCCGTATCGATGTTATTGTTTACGGAAGGAGGTAATACCTACTCTGCCTCGGAGACGGCGAAGTGGCTGAAAGCTGCCGGGTTTACGGGTGTCAAGATACTTCCTATCAAGAAAGAGACGGAGGATTGGGAGGGTGGGCTTTTGGAGGCATCAGTTCCTGACCGACGTCCAAAAGCCATCGTCCGCCGAACACAATCAAAAGGAAGTTGAAGAGCCCACTGATTCCGCTGGTTATCAAGGAATGAACTGTGTCGAGATCCTGTATCGGCAGCTGAACGATGGTTGCCAGATCCATTGCTAATCCAACCGTAGCATAAATTACGCACACCATTGCGGCCCACCGGAATCCAAGCCAGATTAAGACTGCGAGCCCGAGAGGCAGGAGGATGAAAAAGCCCATCCTCCATGCAATGTTGGGTGGCGTGGAGGCGCTAATCTCACTGAAAAGTATCCCGCCCTCAATGACGAGTAGACCGAGAAGCAGAGCCAGCAGAGCGGATCGGTTCATCTAGGAACTATAGCCTGTAGAGGAAAATGTCGGCAACGGCTGTCTTGCGGCCGTAAGACACGGGATGTTAGCGTACTGGCATCGTGAAACAAGATGCGCAGACAACGAGCCAGTTATCTCAGCAGGCCTGCCGCTTGGTTTATGAGGCGGAATGCCGGCTTTGTGCATCAGTGAAGTCGAAGCTTGAGCGGATGGAAATGGGTCAGACCGGCACCAATGTCCGGTTCCTTGCGTATCAGAGTGAAGAGGCCAGGAAGGCCTTGGGACACAACTATCGTCCAGGTCGCCCTGAGATGGCTTTTTTGATCAGACCTTCCGGAGAAGTGCTCCAAGGCCTCGAAGCCTTTCTCCCTTTCGTTCCCAACCTCCCTGGTGGGACGCTCCTATTGCGGTGGTTGCGGTTCCCATTCGCAAAGCAGCTGGCAGAACGTGGCTATCGGACCATTGCACGTCATCGATATCGATGGTTTGGTGAAGTCAAGCCAGTTAGATAGGCCCCTCGACTAAAGCCATCGGTTCCATCTCAAGCCAGCAGCCCCTCTTTCGGGGGGACTCTTCCTACAGCGAGGAATTTACCAGCAACGTGCCCTCCTCCAGAATGCGTTCACCTTGTGAGGAGGATACATGCAATACACCTTGGTTTTGCCATCGAGACGTCCTACCTTAGTTCAAGATGTAGACCTAAAAGCAAGTTGGTTGTGCCACGGTCGTTTGGCCATCCTGACCTGGCTCATGGTAGTCGGATTCTGTCTCTCATGCTCCAACAGCCCGGCATGGGCTGAAGTAGATGCCGGAAACAATATGATTGTGGCGGCTGGGTTTGGTTACCAAATTGGGCCTGTCTCGGTGATTGCTGTGAAGGTGTATGACGCTGAATCAGGTGTCATCTTGTCCGACGAAGTCTATGAACTGGCCGTCAAGGAAAATGATGGTGGTGGATCGACGCACGGGCCTCGTATTTTCGCCGGGGGAGTAGGGCTGGGTGCCACAGACCTGTCCAATTTCATGTTGCGGGTCTATGATGCGAATACCGGGGCGTTTCAATGGGAAGGGCGGCTTAACCTCGTGCAGACTGACAGAAAGGGAGAGGCTCAAGTAATCTCGGCTAGGATACCGCGGTACGCCACTGTTATGAAGACACAAGCTGTTCAAACAGCTGCCGAGCAACCGGTATTCTTGCTGCGTGCACTGGATGCCACGACAGGCTTAGCCATCTGGGAAGATGAGTTTACCGCCACGCATATACGAATTCCACGGGTACAGCCGATTATCGGTCTGTCAAATCAGCCAGATGAGACTTCCACCGGGAGTTCCCGTACCTTTGACTTCCGAATTCGCATGTATGACCCCAGTGGGCAGAACGTTCTCTGGGAGGATCAATTATCTCGGTTAGAATCGGATGAAGGGGCAACGGAATCGTCTAGTGACCGGGCTTCTATACTTCCAGCCTGGCCTCATCAATCTGAGGAAGAGAAGGTCTCTGCAGAGTCGATCTAACGGTTATCCGTATCGATCATCTATGAAGTTGGATGGGAGGCATTCGCCGTTAGGAACGATTCTGTTCAAAACTTTCGATCCACTGGTGTTGGAACTGTTCGTAGGAGATGAACAATTTGTTTTGAAAGGCGTTGGCTACAGTAGAGCCTGCTTGGAGCGCATTCAGCAATTCATCGACGCGAGCCTTTCCCCATCGTTCGATCATGTACCGGGTTGCTGAATTAGCTTCTAAATAGGCCACAGTAGAAGTCCCAGCTGGTAGTGCACCCCAGGAACCCTCCAGATAGGTCAATGGAATCACGTTGATCTCCTCTTGCGTGGCTTGATCAAGATCGGGCCATCTGTCTCCAGCCCATTGCATGGCTAAGCCTTCGTTGAGCCAGGTCGGCAGAGCTCCGGTGCTTGTTCCTAAACGATCATGAAGAAGCGCATGTACATACTCGTGTCGGAGCACGCTAGTGATCCACTTGGTATCAGTCGTCGCTCCTTGAGTGGGAATCTGAATGCGCCCGAGCGAGGGATCATAGAGGCCATCAGCCCAAGCCGGGCTACCGGTCGCCCCCTGAAACGAATCCTTGGTGTGGAGGACAACCATGATGGGCTTTGAGGGGAAATGCCCGAACTTTTGTCCGATCTCTCGATAGGCGTCTTCGAGAATCTCGAGCACTGAGGTCCACGTCCCCTGGTCTTCCTCACCGTCAAACTTGACCACAAAATGAGCGCTGTTTCGTGCAGCCATCTTGGACTCGACTGACTGAGTGCGGTGAACCTTCGTCGTGACGGCGGCCAGATAGGACTGAAGTGCCGGATCTTGCCTTGCTTTGTCGGTTGCCTGACTCAGATGCTTCGCGGCTTCGCTCAGGTCATCCTGTTCTTGTAACAGCTCGGCCATGGCCAAGTGCGGGAACGGTTCTTCCGGGGCCAGCTTCATGAGCTTCGTGAGAAACTCTGCATTGAGTGCGCGGTCGCGCTGCTCCCAGTAGGTGTGGGCCAAATTCATAAGGATTATGGGGTTCGAGCCATCCAGCTCAGCCGCTCTTTTGAACGCATTGACGGAGGCCCGTGTACCGTGGAGTCGTTCCTGCTGCAACCCGAGATTGTTCCACAGAATCGCAACGAAAGGTCTGGATTGCCTGCTCGACAAGACCGCTGGAGGAAGCGATTTCAGCTTGTTCTCAGCCAGCGAAAGGTTATGCTTTTCGATGTCATCGCGAATGGCTTCTAGCAGCGCCTCATGCGGGGTGGAGGGAATCACGCTCTGGTCGAGCACACGAGTGTGTTTCGGTTCACTCTCTGGTGACCTGTTTGATGGAGGAGTTGGTGGTGGTGCTACAGACTCGATGGTTTCTGGAAGCTGAGTAGATGATGGCGATACGGAAGATTTCAGAAATAGGTTGTAGACAACTAGCAGGACAAGCCCGAATCCGAGTGGTACCAAGATATGAGTGATGTTTCGGCGGTACATGCGTGTTAGAGCCGAGTGTATCACCGTAGGAAAAGGTGACCAAGCAAACGAACAAAAATAGCCGACGGACCTCCTATACACGAGCCTCATGGCTCGTTGAGCACTCTAAGAGGCTGTGCTACGATCCTCCACCGTATGTCGGCTCCCACTGAATCGAGTCCACTCACGCCGCTTCAGGAGTGGTTAAACCGCATCGCCCGCCCCATTGAGTTCGCGAGCCGAGACGGTTGTGCCCATCTGAAGGCCGTCACGAATCTCAGCGCGTTTGTCTCCGCGCAAGTCTTGTCTGCTCTCCAACAAGCGACCTATCCGAAAGCCATAGAGGCTCGCCTGATTTCGCTACGGGAGCTCTTCGTTGATTTTGAGCCGACGCTTTCGATTGAGGAGCAACGCCGACGATTACAGGCGGCTGTGTTGCACATCAACGCGCTTCAGACAGCGGCTCAGCAACAACGTATCCATCCCCAGGGGTCGTCTGCACCGTCATGCCGTGGCTCCGACGTGAAGACTATGGGGCGGCCTCCTCTCTGGAATCTTCTCGTACGGTTCGTCAAAGGCGTCGGCCCAAAACGCACCAATATCCTGCAACGGTTGCGTATCGAAACCGTGGAAGATGCGCTCTGGACCATGCCCTGGAGGTATGAAGATCGGTCAGTGATGACACCGATTGGGAATCTCGTGCCGGGTATGGTCGCGTCAATCTGTGGGACGATTGGAAGGTGTGACGCGAAACGGACAAGAAATCGACGATGGAGTGTGCTGGAACTTGGTGTTGAAGATCAATCTGGGCGGATGCAGGTCGTATTTTTCAATCAACCCTATTTAGAGGATGTGCTGTCAGTAGGGGCTCGCGTCATGATGAGCGGGCGCGTGATCACCGGTCGTCAGGGGTGGATGGTGCCAAGGATGGATGTGGTGCAATATGAGATTCTTGGGGAAGGTAACGAATCGACGCTGCATGTCGGGAGAATTGTGTCTATTTATCATGAAACCAAAGGATGGACTTCTCGGCAGATGCGGGTCTTGGTGAAAAGCCTCTTGATGGACCACGGTCTTGATCTCCAAGACCATTTACCTGTTCCTCTTCGAGCGCGGCAACGGTTGATCCCGATTCATGAAGCGCTGCAAGATGCTCATTTCCCCAAGACAGGCACCGACCTTCAACTTCTAGAGCGAGGGAAGACCCCAGCGCATCGACGGTTAGCATTTGAAGAGCTTCTGCTGCTGCAGTTGGCCTTGGCAACGAGGTATCGCTCAGTACACGAGGAACCGAAGGAACTGCGGTTCAATCCCAGGACCCCGCTCTTGGGGAAACTTGGCCGCCTCTTACCATTTCGCCTTACGACGGCGCAGGATGTGGTCCTTCGCGAAATATTTCGAGATATGATCTCGCCACGGCCCATGAACCGCCTTGTGCAGGGAGACGTGGGGTCAGGGAAAACGGCGGTCGCACTCCATGCCATCGTGATGGCCTGTGGATCAGGCTACCAGGCGGCGCTGATGGCACCGACCGAGATTCTTGCCGAACAACATTACCGAAACCTTTCTGGAACACTCCAGGCCTTGGGGTTGCAGGCAATCCTCGTACGTGGAGGAGAAAAAGCGTCGGTGAAGAGAGCACAGATTGAGCAACTGGCGACCGGTCAAATTCAGGTGGCTATCGGTACTCACGCGCTTATTCAGCGCGATGTGAAATTTAAGAGCTTAGGCTTAGCGGTAGTTGATGAGCAGCACAAGTTCGGGGTGTTACAGCGGAAAACGCTCATTGACAAGGGCTATAAGCCGGACATTCTCGTACTGACGGCCACGCCAATTCCCCGAACGCTGGCGATGACGGTGTATGGTGACCTGGATGTATCAGTCATCGATGTGCTACCGCCTGGTCGAAAGCCAGTGCGCACATTTCTATTCAATGAGGGACAACGGCGCCGGGCCTATCAGATCGTCCGCGATGAACTGCGCAACAAGAAGCAGGCCTATGTCATCTATCCACTCGTGGAAGAATCAGAAAAGACTGACCTGCAAGCCGCGATTCAGGGTGTCGAACAGTTACAGAATGGGGAATTTTCAGAATTCCGCGTCGGTCTCCTGCACGGACGTATGAAGGCCGCTGAAAAAGAAGCCGTGATGAGCGACTACAAGGCCGGAAACATCCAGCTATTAGTGGCCACGACTGTCGTCGAAGTTGGGGTTGATGTGCCGAATGCGACTATCATCATGATCGAGCATGCTGAGCGATTTGGTCTCGCGCAGCTCCACCAATTACGTGGCCGTGTGGGGCGGAGTAGCCATCAATCGTATTGCCTGCTGATGGCGGCGAGTATGGGGCAGGGAAAGACTCAGCGGGGGCAACGTTCTCAGGAACATCAGGAGCTAATGTCTTCAGCGAGAGAACGGTTGGAAGCCCTCATCCGATCGAATGATGGATTTGTCATCGCTGAAGATGATCTGCGTATCAGAGGACCAGGGGAATTTTTTGGATTACGCCAGTGGGGCATGCCGGAGTTCCGTGTGGCGAATTTGGTGCGAGACGGTGATCTGTTGCAGCAGGCCAGGCAGGAGGCTTTTTCGTTACTAAAATCTGATCCGGGCTTGAAAGATCAGGCTCATCAGGGGTTGCGTGAGGCAATGCTCCGAAAGTGGGAGAAAAAGCTGGAGCTGGGTTCAATCAGTTAAATGACCTGATAGGCTGATAGAGAGAGAATTCTCGATGTCAGCTCAAAGCATAGAACCACGTCGGCCAGGAGTCGCATGGGTTTCCTACAGCGGTTGACAGATGACTTGCGCGCTGGGATCGCGACGTTGCGCCTGGGGACCGTTCATGCAGCAGGACGTGCCTTGGAGGAGACGGAGCTGCTCCGCATGAGACTGGAGCTCCGCAAACTCGACCAGCAACTTTCTGATCTGTACAAAGACATCGGCGAGCGCGCCGTTGACATGAAGGAGCGGGGCGAAACGGCGGAGCGTGTCGTATACGATGCCGAGGTCGTGCGTCTCGTGAAACAGGTTGATGGACTCAAGGAGTCACGTAAGAAGCTGGAAGCGGAAATGAACCAGATTCGAAGCGAACAATGACCGAACCGTCCCGGTGTACGCGCCGATTCGCGGGCATCGATATTGGAACCCTCACCTGTCGCTTGCTGATAGCAGACCTGATCCCCGAACAGCCTCTCAAAGAACTTCGATCGGAACGGCGCATTCTTCGTCTCGGTGAAGGAGTCGATCAGGCCAGACGACTGAACTCTGACGCAATAGATCGAGTTGTCCACTGTCTAAAAGAATGGCGGAATATCATCAACGACTATCAGGTTGAGGCATCCTCGGTCGTGGCCACGAGTGCTGTTCGCGACGCCACGAATCGTCAAGAGTTTCTCGATCGTGTCACACGCGAAGCTGGGTTCGAGGTCGAGGTCATTTCAGGTGAAGAAGAAGCCCGACGGACCTTACTCGGCATTCGTTCAGGCTTACCGGCTGGGGTGACGGACATCCTTGCATTGGATATCGGGGGCGGCAGCACCGAATTTATTCTCGATCTGCCGGGACAGAGACCGATTATCCGGTCGATTGATATTGGAGTTGTCCGACTCTGTGAGCGGCTCCTGCATCACGATCCTCCAACTGATGACGAAGTACGGCTCGCGCGCGAGTGGGTGATACGAGAAACCAAAGCAGCGGTTTCCAACATCAGAGACTATCGGCAGGCGACGTTTGTAGGTACTGCTGGGACTGTTACATCCCTGGCGGCCATGGCTCAGCAGCTTTCCACCTACGAGTCGGCACGCATTCATAACTACCAGCTGAAGTTTGAGACGATTTGGGAATTGGAGCAGACGCTGCTTAGCAGAACCAAAGCGGAGCGGGTCGGCCTTCCGGGTCTAGAGAAGAACCGCGAGGAAGTCATCGCTGCCGGCACAATCATCATCCGGACTGTGATGGAGGTATTGGGGCGTATGGATTGTTTAGTTAGCGACCGAGGGCTTAGAGAGGGGGTTGTGGTACAGTTATCTCATAAAATAGCGTAGGAGATTGTTTATTGCCTGACGAAACAGTCATTATTTTTTCGATAGTATGAACAGTTGCCTGCTACCAAGCCTTCGTCAGTTTCTTGGTGATAAGGTGTCGATTCATCGAACCGAGAACGCGGAGGAACCAATTGCTGTTGATCTGGATCGTGCCCTTGCTTGGGGCTTTGATTTGCCACGCTGTCGTTCAGTCGCCCCAAGCTACTGCTAGGGTGAACGACAGTATGGTTAAGCACCATGAGGGAGCAGACCAATATTGGTCAAGCTCTGGGAGAGGTGGACGATCACATTTCGACGATAGTGGTCATGGAGATGATGAGTAACTGGGGAGCCTAGCCAGGGTGTCCTCAAGCTTCTACTTCTGCAAATACCACCGTTAGCCTTTGTTCTCAGTGAATTGAGCTTTCGGCGCGCCGCCAGGTTTGTTGATGTAGGAACTGATCGAATTGCCCAAGCCTGAGGAGTCCTGTACACTTCGAGTATCGCATCGGTAGGACCTGCAGTTATGCGACAACAACCCGGCCAGCCAGACGATGCCAAGATTGTGGCCAATTTGCGTCGCGCCATTGAGTTGACCGAACTTGGATTAGCGCTGCGCCGATCGGTGATCCAGCAGCGTGAACCTCACGGCGATGCCATGGTACAAGTGATGCGCGAGATTCGCCGCACAAAAGAGCAAGCATGGCAGCAGAATCATTCCTAGCTCAAACCCTCTCCACTTTCATCACGGACTTCAATCGACGCGGTATCCAGTATGCGCTGGCCGGAGGGTGGGCCTACAGTGCGTTGGTCGAGCCACGCGCAACAACTGATATCGATATCCATCTGTTGCTGGAGCAACCTTCTCGAGAGCGACTGCAGTCGTTGCTTTCTTCCTTCTTTGATTCAACCATCGTGCATCCTGCTGCAATGGTCTTTCATGGCATTTCGATTTGGCGATCTGTGGGAGTGCTGAAACGCCAAGAAGTCGTGATCGACCTGCTCCTGGCTGACTCGGAGTACCTTCGGACTGCACTGGCGCGTCGCCGCCGGATTATGCTGGATGATTTGCCTGTGTCGTGATCCTACTAATAACACTGGCTGGTCGGCTCCAAGATCAGGCTGATCTTGAAAAAATCAAACTTCGTCAAGACGAACTTCATGTCGATTGGGCCTATGTCAGGGAGTGGAAAGCAAAATTGGGTCTTGCCCAATAACCTACGCTACTTCTGCGAATACCACCGATAGCCTTTTTGTTCAGTGAATTGCGCTCTCGGTGTCCCCCCAGGTTTCTCCAGCAACAGCACTTTGAAATCCTGAAGGCCGAACCAGGCGGGATCGGCGAGGTCATGGTAATGGATGCCCTGAAGTTTTGGGAGTATGTCGCCCAGGGTTTGCTGTAATTCCTTCTCGCTGTAGGCGCGCACGGCGAAGGGTTTGTTGATCGCCTGACAGAATCGTTGAATGGTGTATGTGGCGCCGGTGCAGAGGACTTTCGTGTCCGGCTTGAGCCCCAGAAATTGCGGGAGGGAAAGATAGCGTTCTTGAAATCCGAGCCAACGCACCGCTTGGCGCAGGTGACCGTATTGGACTTCGTATTCCGTGTGCCCGGGCAACTTCACGGGCGCTGGCCATCCCTCCTCAATGCCGAACTCGGTCAGAAATGCTCGACCGCCTGGTTTAAGGACTCGCCACAGTTCGGCAAGTAAGCGAATCGGTCCCAAATTAAAGATCACGGATTCCGGGAGATCAGCCTCGATTGGCAAGCGAAGCCGTCTGATCCAATCCAGAGCCTCTTGATGTTGTGGTGTGTCTCCAACCCCGGACGCCAGCTCGTTTCTGCTCAGTTGCACCGGCGTCATGTCTGCCATGTTCTCATTGCCGATCACCAGATCGACGGAATGATCCGCAAACGGGAGCCATTCGGCATTGGCACGTGTGCCAGTGGCATTCCATCCACCGGTCTTGGCTCGAGAGACTTGGAGCTTCAGAAACGGTTCTGTGATATCGAGCGAGAGATAGGTGATCCCCTGTTTCTCGAAGGGGAGTAGGCCCTTGCCCAGTTCCTGTGCGACGTAACCCAGGCCCCCGCCGATCTCCAGCAAGACCTTGGGTTTGGGGTTGAACCAGCCTAGTCGCCGGAGCTGCCGCATGAGGAGCTGCCCGTAGGTCAAACCGGTCAAGGCTTCGCTCGGTTCACGGAATAAGTGAGAGACCGTGGTTTCGATCAGGTCAAAATGACTGTCAGCTTCTCCGCTTTGGGCGAGTTCGTGATGATGAAACTCTTCCAGATGTTCCTCGCCTTCGAACCCTTCCTGGCCAGACCAGCCTTCGCGGACCTGCTGCAGCAGAATATCCCACTTGGCTTTATGTCGGTGGCCGCCGGGTGGCTCAATCCCGTAATAGCAGAGTGAGTAGTTGGGAGTCGCCCAACGAGCAAGGTGCCAATCGCCAGGTTGGCCATCTGGTCCGCAGATCTTCGTGCCATATTGGTCAAGGAGTGTGCCGACCGTTGTGTGGCCGGTCATGGCCTTGAGTAGATCCAGGCCAGTGCGATTCAACCGTATGAGGGGCAGGTTGTCATCAAGTGGGGCCAACCACCACTCGTCAGCGCTATGTTGATAGGCAACAAGGTCAGGAATGTGCCAAGCCAGGAGGCCTAGGGTCCCACCCGTTAAGTCATGGGGTTCGTGGATGGTTGCAGCAGGTTTCATGATAGTGGGAGATTTTCTGTATCAGGTTTCGGCAGACTACAGGACCAATCGACTGCCCTGCAAGATAGCAATTTGAGTACACTTATAGTTGGGAAGGCGTTGAAGAATTGTCGGTTATGATCAGCTGGCCTCGCATGATGGGATGGATGCGACAGTGGTAGGTGTACCGACCAGCTGGCAAGCCGGGTACGTTAAAAGATGCTCCAGGAGACACAGCTCCGGAATCGAACAAGCATGAGCCCTCGTCCTCCACACAGCCGCTGTGGGTGACCGTGTGGTGGGTTGGTGTGGGGTTGTCCCAGCGGATAGGGGTGTAGCTTACGACGGTTGGAGCGATAGGAACATAGTAGGGTGAGCCGTCCTCCATCATGATTCGTGTCGGCAAGGACGTGTCCAATGCTAGCCCGATTGAGCCGATTCCAGCCCATACGGCAATCAGGATCATGAGTATTCGCCTCACGAAGTCACCGTTGGATAAAACAAGGCGTTTTGGTCATAAGATTCATAACAAGTAAAGGATTCTGACCGTTCTCGTGTTTCCATCTTAGCATGGCATGGAGCCGAGGAGGTGGGAATGCCTTCTCCGGTCTTTGAACCGCAAACCCCCACGTTTGTTGGAGGGTTGAGAAGTTTTTGAATGCTAAGTAGCAAGAAAATCTCCGGTCGCTCAAAAAGAGTATCGAGGTGGTTGCAAGAGGCTGTTCGTTCATGCTAGATGGAGGCCGTCGCGCCGCGCTGAAACGAAGAGGAGGAATCGGAATGGCGAACAAGAAGAAAAAGGCCGTCACCAAGAAGTCGTCACGCAAGAAGAAAGCCGCATCGGCATCGAAGAAAAAGGCGGCAAAGAAAACCATAAAAAAGCGTGTGGCTGTCAAGAAGTCTAAGCCGGCGACAAAGAAAAATTCTGTCAAGAAAGCGGCTGGAAAATCCGCCAAGAAGGCTGTTTCTAGGACTCGCCGAATGGGCGCACCCGTTAAAAAAGTCGCATCCCAAGAGGAGGATATTGCTCCACGCAAGTCGGTGGTAGCCAAGCCAGCTGTGGCTACTGAGCCTGAGGATGTCGATCTCGATGAAGATGAGATGGTCAGCGACGAATTGGAGATGGAAGATGAGATTGATGAGGACGAGGTCCAGGAAGAATTGGATCTCGACGCTGATGATGACGGGGACAAGCTGATCGGGAAGTCCGAGGACTTGTTGGACGACGATTATCGTAACAATTAGAATCCGCCTGATCCCTGTTCTCATGGCGAGATCTAGAGTGCGTCTCATTGCGATGCAACTAACGTATAGCAAGAGCGAAATAGTTAGGTTGGAATCGCTCGTTGCTTCCACTTGACCGCTGCTGGAGCTCATGACTCCCGTGGCAGGTACCTGATCAACTTCCGAATGTGTCCTTGCGCTCCCGGTCATGTAGGGATACAAGCCCCGACGTAGTTCCGCCCAATCCTCGTGAAATTACTAAGACTGGCGCAGATGGGCCTTGGGTGGTACGTCGTTTTGGCGGTCGCTGGTATGACCGCCACGGGGTCATCTGAAGCCGATGCGACTTGCGCGATTGAGCAACCCCCCAGTGATACGGGAGCAGGACTGGTCATCCATCTTCCCCCTACTTGTTCGTCAGATGACCGCGAGGCCTATGTGGTGGCCGGTGAGACGGTCATGGAAGCGGTCGCAAAGGGGCATCAAGTTGATCTCGTCGGAGTGATTATTCTGGGAGATCTCATCTTTGATCGCCTCGCGTCCAAAACTGCCCGCGGCCCGAATGAGAATGAGGAGGAGCAGCGGCTTGTTCAGGCCGCATTGCGGATCAGAGATTCCGAGGTGCGAGGAGTGTTACAGCATCGGTCTCCTGAGGGTGTGCTTCGATTTGAAGAGGCAGTTGATTTCCAAGGATCTCGCTTCCGAGAAGGAGTCGATCTCTCGCGTTCTGTTTTTCAGGGGAAGGTCGAGCTCTCCGGCGCCACGTTTGAAAAGGAAGCCTATTTCGTTCGGGGACGTTTCACGAAGGAGGCAGTCTGCAGGGAAACGAAGTTTGGACCCACCACTAGATTTCATCGATCGACGTTTCAGGGCCCAGTGAATTGCACGGGTGCGCTCTTCAACGGCATGGCGGAGTTTCTTGAAGTGACGTTCGAGCAACCAGCAACGTTTGAGCGGTCGAGGTTTGGCCAGGGGACAGGATTTTCAGGAAGTCACTTCAAGAGTCGAGTAACTTTTGGCGAAGCGATCTTTAGCCGCGAGACGTTTTTTGGGTTTACGGTTTTTGAGAACGATGCACTATTTGCCGGTGCTCAGTTCCTAGGGTCAGCCGACTTTTCCAACGCTGAGTTCAAGCAGCCAGACGACCTTGCGAAGGCGCGCTTTGACCGGCCGCCACTCTTGGCTCAAACGAAACGGCTCGCCCCTCTGCAATCGGACAGCTTCCTTCAAACCCGGGAAGGACAGTATGTCCTCACCTTGGTTTTTCTCGTGGTGGCGGCGTTGCTGATCGCCTACGTCATAAAGCTCAAATGAATGAGGCCTGACTATCCACAATATATAGATTCAGACTTGCTCGTCACTCTATAAGTTGATATAAGAGGTGTCTTGTGGATGCTCACGCCGAACGTTTTGAAGAAGACGAACTGCCGTACCAAGTTCGCATCGAGAATTTCGAGGGGCCGCTGGATCTGCTGCTCCATCTCATCAAGAAAAACGAAATCAATATTTACGATATTCCAGTTGCCATGATTGCGCAGCAATACTTGGAGTATCTGGAGGCGATGGAGGAGCTCAACCTCAATGTCGCAGGAGACTTTTTGGTTATGGCGGCAACCTTATTGCAGATCAAATCAAAAATGCTGCTGCCTGCGGATGAGAGAGAGGATGACGAAGAGGAAGGGCCGGATCCACGGGAAGAACTTGTCCGGCGACTGCTTGAATATAAGGCTTATAAAGAAGCGGCGCGTCAGCTCGACGGCCAGGAAAAAATGTGGCGGGAGATCTTCCGGCGTGAGCATAGTCCGGCGCTCGAGCACGTTGAGGAAGATCTCCCATTAGAGAATGTCTCTCTGTTCGATCTGGTTGATGCGCTGAAGAAAGTGCTCGAGCGAAATCCGAGCAGCCGGCTCCTCGAAATCATTCCCGACAATCTCACGGTTCGGGAGCGGATGAATCTTATCCTCGAAACGCTTGAGGGGAAAGAGTCGGTCTCATTCGCGGCTCTGTTTGAAGGGCCGAGCCATCGGGTTGTGATCGTGGTCACGTTTTTGGCCTTGCTTGAACTGATGCGGTTGCGAGTCGCGCGTGTGTTCCAAGCCGAGACATTTGGCCCCATTCTGGTGTCAAGGACGTTTTCTCTGGTGCCAGATCCGGCAGAGCTTAATGATATCGGGGTAGAATGGAAAGAGGCATGACTTCAGGGGAGGCAGATTTGGCACAGGAGATGATCGAGGACGACACGATGGACGTCGAGGAGGGGAATAGAGTTCCCGACGAGCGCGCCGGTGATCCTAACCGTGTGCAAAACATGGCTGAGCTTCAGGCAATTCTGGAATCGCTCCTCTTTGTCTCTTCCGAATCGCTGTCGGTTGTTCGGCTCACGTCCGTGATCGGTAGCGTGACCAAGGTTGAAGTGGAAGAAGCATTGCGGAGCCTTGGTCAAGCATTGGAGCACGAAGGATGCGGCGTGCGTCTCGCTGAAATCGCAGGTGGATATCGCATCGTGACGAAGCAAGAATATGCCTCCTGGATCAAACGGCTGGACAAGGCCAAAACAGCAGCAAAGCTCTCCCGGTCTGCGCTGGAGTCCTTGGCGATTATTGCCTACAAGCAACCGCTGGTGCGGGCGGAAATCGAAGAAATTCGTGGAGTGGAAACTTCCGGTGTGTTGCGCACATTGTTGGAGCGGAAGCTGGTCCGGATCGTCGGGCGTAAAGAAGTTCCTGGGCGTCCAATCATGTATGGAACCACCAAATTCTTTCTGGAACACTTCGGCCTGAACGATCTCTCGCAACTGCCCCCGCTACGCGAGTTCAAGGAGCTTGGGGAGGCGGAACAGTCTCTCTTGCCGATTGATGGAGAAATGATGCCGTCAGAAGAAGAATCGGCGGAGGAAACGACAGTGGATGCAATCGAGACTGAGGAGGAACAGTCTATGAGCGCTGAAGTCAAAAATTCTCCTCGGTTGCAGGAAATGTTTGAGTCCCTACCCGCCACTCACTAGCCGGTTCAGCACTCCACCGGATCGAAGTAAAGCCATTATCGTGCAATCCTGTATGGTGAAACTCTGCCTCACATCCTTTATGTCGGTGTGGAATTGGAAACGAAATGCTCTGTTGCGGGACGTCGATTGCTAGGATTGGCCTATGGCGACGAGAGGCTCGGCGTTTGCTTTGACGGAGGGTTCTTTAGCCGTTGGAGTTCCGCGCTTTGCTCATCAACCTTTTTTTGGAGAGCCTTCAGTTCTTCCTTAAAGGCCTGTAGGTCAACATCATTCTTTCCGACCGGTGACGCTTGAGCAGGGTTGGATTGAGACGGTGATGCGGCTGACGAAGCTGCAGGAAGCTGTTGTGCGGTTGAGGATGGTTGAGGTGGAGGAGCTGCTAGGACCTTCGTGAGTAGTTGATAATCAATCGCAAGCGAGCGATCTTCAGATTTTCCAATCCAACTTGAACGATCGTAGGCGTCAGGGCGTACGGCAGCCTCCGGGAGAAAGGTGACTTCTCGGTCGCGTAAGCCATCTGTATCCGGAAGAGGACGCGGTTCTTTCTGGCTACTGGTAGACTTTTTCCCTGGGCGGTGTCGGTACTGAGTCAGTGTGAAATGCAGGGACAGGCCGTCTGTGAAGAGATAGCCTGACGTGGTTTCTGGGTTTTGGCTAACCTTATTTTGTTGGGAAATCACCGGTGTGGAATACACATGAAATCCCACCCGCTGATTGGGGGTCGCTTGCGCGAGGGCGGTGGTAATGTGTGGGGTTAGGAACGCAATGTCATCCTCGGAAAACGTGCGAATGTCGTTGAGGTTTGTGGATTTCAAGGCCTTGCCGAGCAGCAGCAAGAGCCCGGTTTTTTCTTTCGTGTGTACTCCACGCAAGATATCTGCGACTGTCGTCTCCGATAGCTTGATGGGATGTGCGGCTTGAAAAGACTTATCCGAGACGTGTTCAAGTAACACTTTGCCAAAAGCAGCATCATGAATGGCGGTAGGCGGATGAGATGCGGCGCAACCGGTGGCGATGAGGGCTAGACAGCTGAGCAATAAAAATTGTAGCGGGCGCCTAAAGATTAATGGAGCTGATTCTAGCATGGCGTTGACTCATTGCGTTTGACAGTCATAACAAGGTTGACAGTGTAACAGGAACATGGTGTAAACACAAAAAGATCACAGCCGCGACTTGACGGGTTTTCAAATTTCCCGGCGTGCTCTCCGGGTGCCAGCGCGCTCTACCTAGTTCATGTCCCTTTCCGGCCATGCAGAGCAGACAAATTATTCTGGTGACTGTCCTTCCAATTCCAAGCCAGTCATGGTCAGGCCACTACGAAGTGATAGGTTTCAGAACTGTCTCAGGGGCGCGAGTTCGAAAGTTCTTGCTTAAGGCTTACAAGCGTGAGAGTGGTAGAACCAACTCTAGGGATTGGCCGCACAATGAAGCCTCACCGTCATTCATTGGAAAGTGAGACTGCAATGAAGCATGTGAATTAAGCCATATGTCTGAAAATGGTTTCAGTACAAGGACTTCCAGGGATCAATGTAACTAAGCCGTCTCTGAAATCTATTGACACTGTGCGTAATGGCAGTATATAACTGCAGCGCCTTTCAGGGAGAGGGATGAGCGGCCTGCGAATAAGAACAATATCATCGTTCCTTAAGTCATTTGCCGAAACCAGTTTTGTTTCGGAACCCACGCCTCACGACAATAGTTATTCTTCGATTCTCGCTCGTTGGGTGGAAAATATCCACAAGCTTTTTGACGTTTTTACAGAAAGGGGGGTGACAGGCCTGCGCACTAGCCAGAGTGTTCGGTGACGTGCCGTGCAGCAGTCTGATCGTAGAGGGAGCAGGTTGGAGGACTGATGCCTGGTGACTTGATCGTTTCAGAGCAGTTTCTGCAAAGCAGCAGCAGCAACCGACAGTTTGCCACTCACCGCATACACAAGGAGTGATGCCACATGGAAACGAAAGCGACACAGGATCCGCACAACGTTAACGACGCGGACGGGCTACCCACCGACGCCGGGTCGTCGCGACGCGAATTTCTGGGGCAGACCGGCCGCGTGGCGGCCGGAGTCGGCGTGGCGGCGTTATTAGGCAACCTGGGCCACTATGCCTTGTCGTATGCCGCCGGGGGGCCTCCGATTAAAATCGGGGTACTGCACTCGCTGAGCGGCACGATGGCGATCAGC
>JBGTNJ010000097.1:0-96589 GCA_041743145.1 Nitrospira sp.
GCTGCCGAGAACAGGATAGTGGGGGCTGCCCCCCCACAATGAGGCGCTACACCGGAGGCACCCCTCCGCCAGGCCACGTGCCACTGCCTTGAAAAACCGAAATACCAGTGGAGAATAGGGTTTTTCAGCAGACTGCTAGAGGCCAAGATCATTGAGGATCGCATCGAGAGGCTTCGCTCCATTTTTTTGGTTTCGGCGCGTAGGATATCAGGTTTGATCTTGCCACTCCATTCTCTTCACAAGCAATCGCCTTGCCTTGTGCATCACTAACCAATCTAAACCAGTTGGCCGCCTTTCCGGAGAATCTAGTAACGCGGCGATATTCTTGCCGTCGCTGCAAAGGGCCATTATAGCGGGAAGTCGCGGCCCGACCTTATCCTGCAATCCGATCTCTTCTCTGCCCTTGGGAGCGTCACAATCTGCCTCCTGACGACCGAAATCATTGATGCGCCCATTCTCCGACTTTCCATTGAACCTTCGCCTAGAAACGATCTCAAACAGCCCTCCCAGATTATGATCGATAAAATTGTGACTGTTCCTCATGACACGATCGGCGCCCACATCGGCTCGCTCGATCATGATGTGATGGAGTAAGTGGACCGCTCCCTTGATGAGAGGGATGCAGGCAGAAGGATCCACGATCCACCGGCTCACTAGGTCCGTCGAGAGAATTTAGATCAGGAGTTGTGTTGCCGCATCCCCTTGATCGAACAGTAGAGTGCGTACCCCTGGGCCACCATTCCGGTCACCAGCAACCCAAGTGCAGTCTGTAGCCAATGTGAGTCAGGATGATCGAGCCCATACATACCGAGAACAAATCCAAGTGCGATGGCAACAATACCGACCGATCGTGCGATGATAGCGTTCAGCCGCCAATTCTTTGGTGATGGGGTTGTGGAAGGCTGCATTGATCCACTCTCTTATGTGATTCGACGGGAATACAAATTAAATCATGTAATAACAATAAGTTATCTCTGATAACAACTTCTCGTTGGATCGTCAGGCGGGGAGTTGGTCGCGCAGTTTGGTCCCATGGGCCTCGGCACTTTGACGTAGCCTTCAACCGTGTGATTCTTTTGTAACATCGCCACATGTAACTCGTGACAGGATCCTGAACACCCAGGTGTGGTCGGCAGTGGATTGCTGAGCGCAACGGATTGTCCACCGATCGGGATGAAACGTGGATACGTAATGGTGGTCTTGCCGAACGTGAGTTGCCCCTGGTGTGACGACTGCTCAACGCGCGTCGTAAAGGTTGGGCGTACCTGCTCTGGCCTCAACACCGTGGCCCAGGTTGGATCGTCGGGGGCATAGAGGAAGGCGTTGTTCCCGCGATGGCATTCGGTGCATGGCACGGTGCCTGGAGCAAATCCTTGGACAGGATCACGGAGTGAGTCGATCGACACTTCGGCCGTCTCAGGTGTCCATCGCGTGGTTGGTGAACTCGGGTCGCTGCTCCAAAAACAGGCGTACCCCGTTGTGGCACTTTGACAGATGATTTGGAATGTCCCGCTACTTCTTCCCAGCGCAATACAGGCGCCTCTCACGTCAGGCGAGGCGTACGACCAGACGCTTGCAAATGAGGTGACATCAACCGGGGTCTGTTCCAGATTATTCGGCGTGAGCAAGATGGTGTGAACGTTTCCGTGCCGTTCCCATTCTGATGAGGACGGTGTCCAAGCAGGTGGAACCGGAACGCCTTTCTCACGGCATGACGTCAGATAATTGCCCTCACTGACAACTGCCACGCGTGTTGATTCAGTCGGGCCAGAAGTGTGAGGCTGGGTTCCTTCTTTCGGCGATTCAATGAGCGAACAGCTTATGAGGAGTAAACTCACTAATGAGGGCACAGATGATCTGAGCGATCTCACAATGACTCCAAGCTCCATGGGCTCATACCCCATACGTCCATGATGGCTGAGAAAAAGCTAGGTCGGGTGATTATATGGTGTGAGGTAGGATGTCAAGGGACACCATCTGAAGAAAGATCGATTCAGCCGATGGTAAATGGTACGACCAGTTTCAGTATGGGCTGAGCAGAAAAAATATCTATCCCCCTCAGATAAAGATGATTGACAATTTTCCTCACCTAGGATACTGCTCCGGTCGAAAATATAGAGGGTAGGAAAATTTCTCAGCCGACTCAATGAAACGCTCCCCACAAACAAAGTTCAGCACCTACTGAATGATCGTTTTCGTGAAATACTCGAAGTGCTCTGCTCATGAGACAAGCCCATAGGTCGCTAGGAATCGTGAAGATTGCGATGAACTCTCTCAGCCAAGCGTGCTCCAACGCAATCCGTCAAAAAAAATAGTCGAGGTATGACAGGCAACCGGAAAAGAAAGAAGCAGAAGCGAGTAGGACTCACTGGCCCGTGAAGAAGGAGAGCTGTCAATGAAAACGTTAGTCTTGGCGAATCAGAAGGGCGGCGTTGGGAAAACTGCGATTGCCTGCCAACTTGGGTACTTTCTTGTCGAGCAACTCAAGAAACGAGTCTTGATCATTGACTTAGACCATCAAGGGAATACGTCGAAAAACATCATCATGTCCAAACTGGCGATCATTTCGGCCACCACATCCCATCAATTGTTGATCGATCCTGTCTCCACCATTGAGGAGGGAAACTTTGTGATGGTCCCGTCGCATGGTGATCTCCTGAAACTCGAAAGACGAGAAGAAGCGCACAACCAATTTGCGACGAATCTCAAACTTTTCCTCAATGAAATGGATGACCGGTTTGATGTGGCGATCATTGATACGAATCCAAACCCTGATATTCGCGTGCTCGCGTCGCTTGTGGTGGGCGATTTTGTGCTGTCTCCGATTCAGCTTAATCAAGAGGCCGTCGACGGCATTGCCGCGCTGCGGGCGCAGGTCTTAAAGATACAAAGTACACTGAATAAGGACCTCAGATTTATCGGGCTCCTCCCAAATCTGGTGGAGCCAACACCATTTCAACGCGCCAATTTTGAACAACTCTGCACAGCCTTTGCCTCGTTGTTCATTCGACTGGATGATGGACGTATGGCCGCCATTCCATCCCGAACGGCCGTGGCCGAAGCCCAGGCGATGGGGGCACCGATTTGGACATTGCAAAAAACAAGTTCACGCGATGCGTGGATGCATCTCAAACCAATCTTTCAAAAAGTTGCTCATACTATGGGGGTTACGGAATGAAAAAACCAATGACAGCAGCACTAGATCTGACGGCTCTTGATCGTACCGCTTCGAGTCCTCCTCCAGCTCCAGATCCGATCGCCAAAGAACGGACCGTGACGGCTGAGGTCTTAGGACGCCCGCTTCAAATTCCAGTCAAGGATATCGACGAAGACTCTGCTCAGCCGCGCCAAGAATTCGATGCGGAGACTATGGCGGAATTGGAGAATAGTATCAGGCTGCACGGGGTCAAAACTCCGGTGTCAATCCGTCCGCATCCCACTGAGCAGAAGCGATGGATCTTGAATTTTGGCGCACGCAGGCTCAGGGCCTCGAAATCAGTCGGGAAACCAACGATCCCGGCATTTGTTGATCGATCGCATACCGATTATCAGCAAGTCATCGAGAACTTGCAGCGAGAAGACCTGAAACCGCGTGAGCTGGCGATGTTTATCAAGAAGAAAATGGACGAGGGGGAGAAGCAGGCCCAAATTGCCGAACTCCTTGGCGTGAATCGGTCCATGGTCACCAACCATTTAGCACTCATCGATCCACCGGCCTGTATCGATGAGATTTACGCGACAGGGAAATGTTTCTCAGCCAAGACGCTCTACGATTTGCGGAATCTGCATAAAGAGTTTCCTGATGATGTCGAACGGTGGTGTGCTACTGCTCAGGAGATTACGCGTGCAGCGGTGTCGGCGTTGTCAGAGAAACTTAGAGGTCCGAAAAAATCGAAAGTCGCCTCATCGCAAGGCGAGCAGCAGAGCGAAGAACAGATTCCCAGCCAAGTAGTAGCGATGCCATCGTTGATCGTCATTTTTCAGCATCGATCTGGCACGGTTGATCTGCAGCATGCCCCACAGCAGCCAAATCACCTGATCGTCAATTTTGCGGATGGGAAGCAAGAGGAAGTGCCAGCGAGGGACTGTCAAATTGACCAACTCATTTTTCAATAAATCGCAATGGCTCTTATTCGTGTCATGAGACGTTCAGGTAAACACGGTCAGTTGTCCCCCTCGCCCATCCTAGGAGGAGAGGGGGGCAGCCAGAACCGCCCATTGCAGCGTAATGGTTTTGCGTCATTTATGCCGTACATCGGCATCAATTGTTTCCTGCCACTCCAACTCAATTCAGTCACGAATAACATAGATCGCCTCAGAGGTTTTGTTGGACATGTCCAACAAAACCTCTGACCATCCCACAATGACTCATCGCGGCTTGGTAAGGACTTCGGCAGATCATGGTATGCCTCGCTCTGCAGGATTGAGCTTGAACTCTACGATGTGCTTATGGATCGACGGCTCTCTAGTGCTCCCACATGACTCGGAAGGAAAGAATGAGTCACGCAGACTGGACTTGTCATCGCCGAGTATATTCTGGAGTAGGAGCCAAGATTCACCGAATCATCAATTGGATGTGGTGAGGGGCCATGGATAGAGTGAAGAGCTAGAAATGATACATTCGCGATGTAGGTTGAGCGAGTACAGGTTGGAGAAAATATGCTGAATGGAAAAGGTGGAGATGGCTGGTCTATGAAGCAACATCAGTTCCCATTCGTTGCGTTGCACGGGATTCTAAAACTGCCATGTCTTAAACACCTGTTCCAGTCTCGACGTGTCTGAGTATCCTGCTCTTTCATAGCCTCAAGTAGCGATAGGGTGCCAAGGTGTTGGAGGACATCGCGCTCTTGTCGCTGAGTTCGATATGGCCAATTCGCTGAGGCAAACTATAAGCTGTAGCTCGATTCTGTTATGTCGGAATGAAATGATGGGTGATCTTGCCACAGCTCTTTTTGATTTAGGGTGAAGTGGAGAGGGGTGAGAGTCTGATCGCGGATTCGACGTCAGGCCTGAGTCTCGACGATTTTTCACGTCGCCACTCAGCACAACCAATTCAATCTTCAGAACGGACTATCCGCCCCACGGATCCCTGATGGGATCACGCGAAGTCGTGATCGGATCTGTTGATTAAAGCGGTGGCGATTGATCGCATGCGAACTAGTTTTCTTAACCTTGACCGATTGAACTTAAGCACTCAACTAGCTCGCTACGTGGCTCTTCTCTATTTCTGAGAAGTCATAGTAATTGAGTTCCACGGTGCCCCGCAGCTTGCTGAGGGAGCTTCATTCTATGAGACCAGGATGGAGTTGAGTCTTGTTCGCAGTACTTTTTGAAAGCCGTGGCTGGTTTCTCTACCGCCTGCGCGCACTTTCACTAGGGATCATCATTTCAGAGAAGTCGGACTTAAATTTTCATCAGGCAGGCGGCGCTACATATTCTTCATTCATGTGTGTAAAGCCAGTACATCAACGATCGGTCAGGTATGTCACGGCACATCTAATGTCTACCGCAGAATCCAAGATGATGGATGACTACTTGCAGCCATCGTTACATGTCAGTGTTCGACGGTAGATCGCCGTCAAGAATTCAGAATTTCTGAAGTCTCTGATGGCGCGAGTTGCGCCCCTGCCGTCGAGTGTAGGAACTCTAAAACACAAAGATTATTTACTCCGGCAATCGCTGATCGGTCTCAATCGAACCATGCCGTTCATGCTTGGCTGGGGCATGGTCCTGTATCTGAGGGAGCCTTGTTGGACATGTCCAACAACTCACTCCGTCCTCCATGATTGTGATACCTCACGGACTTGGCCATGGTTGGTAGGGGTGGAGAAGCCTAGGCGGCTTCGGCTACTCAGGTCTCCAAGTTGAAGGGATGTTTTCAAGAAAGGCTCCCCGAGCCTGATATCACATCTTGCGGAAGTAGGTTTCGTTCGATCTCCATCGCGTGTTTGCCTAATCTTGGTCAGACTGGGGACTCAGCACTCCAGATGAGCCTCAGCGCCAACTCATTCATGCTGATTCTGAGCTGGTGTGGTGATTTGTGCATCTCACTGTGAAGCCGCCAGCACTGACCAGGGCATTCGTGGTGCGATTCAAGTAAACGAACGGTATGTCTAGGAGAGGCATTGGTATCTCATGTCTTGCTCAATTTTTCAGAATCGGGAAGGAACGATGGACTATGTCACCTTGACCGGTGTTTTCTAGGTTAGTGACCAATTTTCTGTTCGTATCTTAGAAATGTTTCGGTATGGCAATTGTCATCGTAAAGCCAGGCTAAATCGCCTTGAGGCATTGTGTCATGGTAGGGCAAGCGGCAATGTGAGTAACGCTGTCCGAGAACATTTGGAAGTCATAAAGGGAAGTCATGGCATACCTCCTATCGTGAGCTGATTTTCAGATGGTGCTCCCTGGTTATCCAATTGCCTGACCGATTTCATGTCATGCTCTGTCAGGCAGGTCGACGAGGAGATCGCAGGAGTATCCATCCTGGTCGCAGTCCATGGGTACCGGGTCATGGATGAGAGATAGCAGGAGTTTCTGAGGGCTGAGATGGCATCGGGCTATGCTTGTCGTTCTCTTTACCAGTCTTTTGGAAGTAGCAATTTTGAAAAACAAGATTGTGATCCCATAACTTTTCTACTATTGGGAATTGCCACCACGCGTTCTTTATGTATCTAACCTCATGAAACATCAGGTTGGTCGAGTGGATGAACGCTGCCTCGGCATCTTCACATCGGCCCTGTCGAGCAAGTGCAAAACCACGGAGGAGTTTGAGAGAAAATGAGCCTAACGGGTACCATTCGTACGCCACTTGTGATGACTTCAAAAACTTTCCTTCGTGTACAAGACCAAGTCCGATATGCAGGAACCACCCAGGATAGCCCTTGTCAATTCTTTCTAGTTCTTCAATGGTCCTCTCTGCCTTTGACCAATCACCAGTGCTTAGCGCTTCATCCAGGCGATGTGCTAGTGCACCATATTGGTTGACGAAAGTTCTCCCAGCCAACCCCATTTTTCTGAAATTGTTAACAACCTGCATGGCACGTAAGTTTTCTTCCCCCATCCACTCGTAGACCTTTCCATAGCCGAAGCCTGATCCCGGTCCAACCAGGAGGGGTACTTCCTTGACTTCTGGATTCTGCGGCGTTGGCAGGGAAATAAGCTCCCATAGAAGATTGGCGACACGACCCTTGTAGATATCAGTGTGGGATGAAATGATGTCAGTAGCGTCAACGTTCCAGAGGTTCGAGTCAGAGAGATCAACTGTTGTCTTGAGACTGCCGGATGCCGTGGCTGACACGGTGTTGGGCCATTGCTTAATTCCACAGGCTCCAATACCGCAGGTTGGTCCGTCGTCTTCAAAGAGTGACCCAATGCGATAGAGGAGTTTGTTTGCTTGATCATTGGAAGAGAAGATATTGTAGATGCGCAGATCAACAACGCCGCTCAGTTGAACAAGGCTAGGGTGCCAGGCAACACGCAATTCCGCAGGATCCACGAGAATTTCATCAGGTGAAAAAGACCGGCGAGCTCGTGTCTTGAGTCTCTGGTAAAACACATCTGAATTCCATTCTGCTCTCAGGGCATCAAAGTTCTTTCCTACACCCATTTTGGTCTCCCACAGAATGTATTCACCCATAGCGGCAGTGATCAAAATAATCTGGAACTGGTTGAGGCGTGAAAAGAAACTGTGAAGGTCAGGAGTAATCTCTGATGTGTACTGTGAAATGCCGTTTAGGATGATGCGCCCACCAAAGCTGTGGCCTATGAAGATCAAGTCATGACGCCGTTCCTCATCAGCCTTCGCGCCGTCGTCAAGAAGCTTCATCAAGTTTTGAAAGCCGGTAGTCGCCAGAGTGTCGGCTCGCTTCTTCATTGTCCAGAAATTGAAAATCGGCAGGAATTCTGCCGAAGGCCAAAACACCCCAATGATGATGGATTTCTTCCTGCTAGCCTTGCTGTGTGTGTAAAAACGACAGATCAGATCCTGATAGTCCGTTTCCGCCAGCTTGGGAACCTTGTTCCAGCCGTGAACGAATACATAAATTCTCCCTGCTTCAGGTATTGCTTTCGTTATTTCCGATGGCTGGTCGTCGTACACAAAACTCCCGTGTTCGTCGAGCTCAAGAGGAAAGAAGAACTCATGTGCCTTTTGCTCACAGGGTAGGATTGTCAGGTCCTTACTTGTGTACTGTGGCGTATGTGAACATCCGAGTGGGAAGCACAAGATAAGAATTGGGATGACCATCTGAATAACTGAGGTTAGCTTCTTGTGAAGATGGAAAAGAGGTGATCGGATTGTGTGGTCCTGTTGATGGAGACAACGAAATCTAAGTATTTGCTTAAACGATCTCTTCGGTTGTTCACTTGTCGGGCAAGTTCTCACTTCAAGGTTCTCATGTTTTGTTCGCGACTGATAATCACCTAGCATAGTGGCTCACATGGTGCCTACCAGTCGTCTCTTTTTCAAGTATTTGCCATTTGGGAAATGGAAAAATCACAACCCGTCTTTTTAGGTGCGGGTTGGCAATGGAACTTTTTCCACACGCCAATGTCCAATGGATCGAAATTAAGAACGTATCGTCAAAATTGGAGCCAAGAACAATCGCATGGACTCGAGGATCTGAATCGATGTCGCTTGGGCATTGATCCGATTCGATGTCTGGCTCTCGATGGTGTGCACAATGCCTGCGCTCCGCACGCGGTCGCCGTCCTTTGACAGGATATCGGCACACGTTGGATCGCTGCTGCCTGGCGGGTCGCCAGATTGTGCCGGTCAGCACAAATCATGTGGAAGTTTTGAAATTGCGGATTCTAGCTCAGACAGGATTCCGCGGTAGCTGGCAAATCTCAAAGATAAATTCAGAAAATCTATTGATAATCAATACTTTGAGTTGACAAGTTTGAACTGAGCTACAGCTGAATCCTGGTAAAACAGGTTTTGCTGGTTGTGAAGGAATTCATTCGTCTTGATCGTAGTATTGCGACATACCTTCTATTGGAACTGCGAACTTCGGTCTAGGAAATCCAGGGGAATGACCGCCTACGTCCTACCGGGGTTGAACCATCGGGAGTTCGCGCGAGCCTTCGGCGGATTGCTGGATCCGCTGGCGTTCGAGGCGAGAGGCTTCAAAGACATTGTGGAGCATATCATCTGCCACCTGGGTGAGCTGCGCTGCCGCATCTTTCATATCGGCATGCTCGACCAAGCGTGACACTACCTCGGCTTTGGTGGCGCCTTTTTTCTGGCCCATGAAGGGTTTGAGGAGGAGATAGAGCACATCTCGGACCGGCATATACCGAAAGAAGCGGCGGAGGAGTTGAAAGGTCTGGAGGGGGTAATGGATGAGCTTATAGAGAAAGAGCTTTTTGATGCCGGCCTGTCGTACGCGGTTGATCGTTTCTCCGGAGAGACAGGTCGGATCGATTTCCGAACATTTGAAATATTTGTACCAATCCGTGGTTTCGTTCACCAACCCGCGCTTCACATATTCCTGCCACAAAGGGGTACCCCGATAGACACAGAGCCGATTGAATCCGAAGGTATCGAGCGGGAGGGCTGACGCGAAGTCGAAGGTGGCCTCCATATCCTCAATCGTCTCGTCAGGATTGCCCACCGTGAAAAATCCGTGCACGATCTCCACACCGGCCTTTTTCGCGTTCTTGACGGCGGTCGTGACCTGATCCAGCGTCTGTTCCTTCTTCAAACGATCGAGAATCTTCTGGCTGCCGCTCTCGATCCCAAACATCATCGCTCCGCAATTGGCCTTCGCCATGGCCGGAAACAGATGTTGGGCCACCGAATCCACACGCCCCTCGATGCCCCACCGGATGGAGAGCTTTTCTTCCATGATCCCGTTGCAGATCGCCTCGATTCGTTTGGGTTGGAGCAGAAAGTGATCGTCGACGAAGCCGACGGACTCATAGCCGAGTCCTTCGAGATATTTGAGCTCCGCGACAACATGCTGTGGGCTGCGGGCACGCCACTTCCCCTCGTTGAAGATCGGAATGTCGCAGAAGATGCAGGGCCAGGGGCATCCTCGAGACGTTTGCATCGTCGTGAACCGTCTCATCGAGAGCACCACCGGGACATCCAGCGGCATGGATTCGACATAGTCGAGTTGCAGGCTCTCGCGATCCGGAAAGGGCCACTGATCCAGCTGCCGCTCCATGGCGCGATTGGGATTTTGGACGACCTGCCCGTTCTTCATCCACGTCAGACTTGCGACATCTTGGGGGTTCTCGAAATTCGCGAGGAGATCGAGCAGCAATTGCTCACCGTCTCCGCGACAGACAAAGTCAACTTCAGGGCACTGCAATTTCACCAAAGAGGCATTTAAGCTGGCGAACACGCCGCCGAACGCGAGCTTGACATGTTGGTTGGTTGCACGGATTTCACGCGCAAGCATCTTGGCGTAGGGATAGCTGGTGGTGCTCAGGAAACTGAGGCCGACAAGCGCTGGTTGCTCTCGATTGATCTGGTCGATAATGACCTGGTTCGGAGTATCGGGGTTGGCCTGATCGAACATCACGCATTCGTGTCCTGCTTGCTTGATAACAGACGAGAGCGACATGATGCCGATGGGCGGGAACCCCATCACACGAACATTACCGTTGGCGGCACGTGTTTTTGCCGGCAGGGCATAGAATTGTGGGTCGCGAACGTGGATCAGATAGACGAGCATGCCTGCCTCCAAACATGGAATGGTTCAAATTGTTTCTAGTTGCTGTACACGGTCTCTAGACGGGACGACGCCGGATCGTGTCATAGGCATTCCGGTTTCGATCCCATTCAGAACTACCAAGGGTAATTTGAACAGAATTATGCTTGGGCAACTTCTTACAGTCTGGTCAATATTGCTCACTCTTGGAGAAAACATGTAGCATGCCACGCCACGGTTTGTCACGGAATCAGATCGCGAGCAATGAAGGGGAAGTGAGTCAGGTAGGACGATGATCGAGAGGGGGAAACTGCCGGTATCACAAGCTGTCGTTGTACTCGATAACGCCTTGCTTCCCGTACATCAGACAGAAGGTGCCGACATCATGAGGAGCATTTCGGCAATGCAGTGCCACGTACTTTGTCGATGAGCACATGCAGCGTTGCAAAACCAAGAATGCTGCCGAGGACCAACGGCACAGCCCAGAGTTGCCACCAGGAGTTGCATCACAAGGCAGGAGCAAGTGCGGGAAACCAACCACCCCCAGTGACAGCCGTCTGAACACCCATGATGGCGTAAATCCCGACGACCGGGGATACCATTGCGAACCCAAACGTGAGGCTGTTCCGAAAACTCAGATGGTGGTGGAGTGTCTCGCCGCCATGTATGGGATCGGGTAGGGCATTATCTGGGCTGTTCTTTCCTTGGCCCAGTGGTTCACTGGTTGCGTGTGTGATGCTAGATGACCGGCTTTGGTGAACGATGCTTCTCCGAAGCGTTGTCTCTCTTTGCTCGAAAAAACTCCTGCAAGAGGGCTCGGCTTTTCTGTTCGAACAACCCTCCTGCCACTTGTACATGATGGTTGAACCGGCGTTCTCCTGGAATATCCATGATTGATCCGCACGCTCCGGCTTTGGGATCCCAGGCGCCGAACACGAGCCGAGCGATGCGTGCTTGTACAATCGCTCCAGCGCACATCGGACAAGGTTCCAGCGTCACGTAGAGGGCCGTGTCGGTGAGGCGCCACGTCTTCAACTGTTCCGCAGCTTTTCGGATGACAATCATCTCAGCATGGGCGGTCGGATCCTTTGAAATTTCACGGTAATTGTGAGCGGCCGCGAGCACCTCGTTTTTGTAGACAAGGACGGCGCCGATCGGCACTTCATCAACCAGCGGAGCGAGCGTAGCCTGTTGAAGGGCCAGCTCCATGTGATAGGAATCTTGGTTTTCCTGCGGCAGCGAGTAAGATGGTGTGGAGTTTCTAGTGGTCACAACTCATGCTAGCACAGGAGCTGGCGACCGGGACAGGATGAGGTATCGCCAAGGCATGCTGGTTACCGGAAAAGAAGGAGTAGGGAGCAGAGCTGCCCGTGGCTCTACGGTATTCTGGCTGAATGCCCACCTTGTTCAGCCAGGTGAGCTGTTAGATCATCCAGCTCAGCTTCTCGGTGAATCAGCTGGTCTTTGAGCTCTGCTAACTCTTCCATTCGGCGCTGAAGCTCTTCCCGAGTCTGCGTAAGCGATTCCTCACGCTCGCTGAGTTGTTGCTGGAGAGTCGAGAGCTGGGCGTTGGCGGCATCCACTTGAGTCTGCAGTTCCGCTAGCGTCCTCGTATCTTCGGTTACGCGAGGGGATGAATTCCAACTCTGAAACATCAAGAGGACCAGAATTCCAACGAAAACCATTCCCAGCGCCAAGCCGAACGAGGCCGTTGAAGGGGAGCTTGGCGGAAAGAGGTGCTTCATCCATTCGCCCGGTTCCAGGCTGGGTGTGGCGGATGGATGAGCAGCCGTCTCTGCCGGGGGCGCCTGTGTGCGAGCCCCCATGATCTTGGCTTTCAATGCGCGTGGGGGCGGTACGATGTTCAGCGCGAATGGGAGAGAGACTGCGACCGATTGAAACTCCTTGAGCGCGGTGCGGCAAGGAATACACCCAGAGAGTAGATGAGCTTCCAGGGCTTGCCGTTCGATCTTTTCTAACGCGCCGATCGCGTAGAGCGGAACGGTTTCCTCTAGATCGTCATGCGTCATGCCGACTTGTCCTGTTCCCAGTAGGTGTGCAATGACTCTCGCAGTTTTGACATGCCGAGCCTGATACGGGCTATGACGGCGTCGAGCGGCTGACTGAGTCTCGTGGCAATCTCGACCGGAGGCAGTCCTTCGTAGTACGACAATTCAATAGTTTGCCGTTGCGGCAGCGGCAGGTCTGCCAAGGTTTTGCTGATCACGGTTCGCAGTGCCTGATCGGCTGGTGACTCGAATTGCCCGGATGTTGTCCCATCCTGTGGGTCATCGGTGGAGACGTTTTGGCGACGAACACGGGGTGGAAACGTCCGTAATCGGTCGATGGCTCGACTACGCGTCAGGGTTAGCAACCAGGCGATCGGTGTCCCGCGTCCGAGATCGTAACGAACTGCCTTTCTCCATACATCGACAAACACGTCCTGAAGGAGCTCCGCCGCCTCCTCTCGGCTCCCCAGGATTCGCACGGCCAGGCTGAAGAGCACCGTACTCGATTGATCGTAGAGTTGGCTAAAGGCGAGGTGATCGCCTTTGCCGGCCCGAGCGGCTATTTTCGGATCGATAGCGGACGCGGCGTACGGAAGAGTTGGGTTCATGGAATGGTAAATGGTATTGGTGGCGATTGATCCGGTCGTCCAATGACAGGTCACAACTATAGCATCCTCGATTCGCTCCACGAAGAAATCGCAAAAAAGAATGCGTGTTCGTACGAGTGCGAAAAATGAATTGTTATTGATTTCTAGTGGCCGTTGTTGAGCGTCAGATCGAGTGAAAAGAGGGCTGGACCGGTCGGCACGATTCAATCGCTTCCAAGACAAGCGCAGTGGTGACAGGGCGCAGAAATGGGCGGATCTGCATGCGCCAGGGATCCGGAGTACAGATTCCAAAATAGGCTGGACCGACGTGAATTACAAGCAGGGTGTCGCTGCCAGTGGGTGGCATCAAGTATTGCTTAAGCTGATCGAGATGAACGTGGGCGCGTGCCGCATATCCGTCGAGGGACTGCAGCGCCGCTCGCTCCATAATTGTGATTGTCATCAGTCTTCGGAGGATGATGCGGAAAATGCCCTTGATGCCAGGAACTCCAGCGATCCAGTTCATGAACCGCAAGATGATAGCTCTTGCCCGTCGCGAACTCCACGTCCAAGCCGCACCCCATACAGCATCATCCTGCTTTCCCATATGAGATAATCGAGGCCGGCGAACATCGAGCCGCTTCCCAGCGCGGAAGACACAATCGAGCCGACCGACGACCTGCTGAACGTCGACCTCTTCGTATAAGCCGGTAGCGGCGTCTCCTCGCAGGAAGAGCCGCCTGCCTTCAATGCCATGAATACGGTGGCAAATAAATAACCGGTCAAGTCGGTATACGACGACATCGCCGATCCGAAGATCGGTCGCATCCTCTAGTTCAAGGCCGTCACCGGTCTGAATCGTCGGAGCCATACTCTCAGATTGTATGATAGGCGCCATCACTTCCCGTAAGATGAGTCTGTGAACGGCTTCCGGTAAACGCTCTAGCGAAAAGCTGGTTGAGGAGGTCGATGGGCTGAGTAGGCGAGTGATCATAGCGAGCCGCGCGCTGGTGTGGTTGTGAGCCGACGAAGTACCCGTCGAATCAGATCAAATGCAGCGGTCGATAGGTGATAGAAGTGCGAGAGTCTCGTCTTCCAGGGCAGGATTTGTCCTGCCGGACCATACCGGTAGGAGAGGAATGTTGCTGAAGGGAATAGCCGCCGCTTGAGCCAAACCATCTTATTGCTGTCGGGTTGCGTGAGGAACAACAGAAGATGGCCGACTTCCGGCAAGGACTCAGTCGTCACCAGCTTCCGAAGCAACCAGGCCAGCATCCGCTCGTGTCTCTTCGTGGGACCTAGCATCGCCAGAACGTTATCAGGAATCGGGAGTGCGGGAAAGATTTTCACAACATGCGACAGCCCATGAAAGAGAGGCACGTGTAGTTTGGCCTGCCTGGTTCGTGCCACGATCACAGACCAATCAGGCGCCTCTTTCTCGATGAGAAGTTTCATGTCATGCATGAACGAGGCGGACAGATGCCCTCGATGGATGACGTTGTAAGCGGCCGTATAAATCAACAGATCGGCGGTATCGAGGCAGGAAATAGTCGTGGCGTCGACGGGTCTCCTCCGAGCACGCTTCCACACCGAAGCGAGTTCTTGCTGATCGAGGTACCAAAGAGTTGTGATCAGATCGAGGGAAAGCGTTCCTTCCGCTGACGCATACGCTGGATTTCCGTCGATCTGTTGGGCGAAGCCGAGATTGCGAAGCTCTCGATCGATGGTGGGCAAATCCGATTCGTGGACCAGTAGGTCGACATCTGAAAGGGGTCGAGCCCCTCGGACTACGTAGAGCCGTGAAAGAACATCCGCACCTTTCAGGACGATGAAGGCGATCCCTTGTTCATGAAACCGTTGAGCGATCAGCGTGAATTCTTCCAGGATCGCCCGATTTCTGATACTGACCTGAGTATAGGCCTCAAGCAGATCGTCGAGGGTTGAGGAGGGCATGGGTACGCTGCTCCAGTTCAGCCCACTGTTTGTAGTGCGGAAGACAGGTGCTCATATCACCGGTTTCCAGCCACGCATCGTTCCGTCCCTGCCGACAGTAGGACCTGACATCACAAGTTGGACATTCATACCGATGATTCGGGTGAGCCTCGTCGACGGTCCGTTTCAGAACATCCCAGCCGTCGCTCACTGTACCGGTCTTGAGATCGTATCGGGGAATTGGAAAGGCCGTGCAGAGGTTCATTTCTCCATAGGGAGTAATCGTGAAACGTGTATGGCCACAGGCGCACTCGATGAATCCGTCTGTAGGGCCACAGACCTCCTCGATTGGGGCGGATCCCCATCCGGAGACCATTTCTTGGTCGATCGTGACTTTTCTCTCCGGCGGGAGCCTGTAGGTCAGGGGGGCGATGTCGCCGGTCACCATCGGAGTGATGTCAAAACAGTATTGGAACTTGCCTCCTAGCGTTTCCGCCAAACCGCGGCAGGCGTGAACCTCATGTTGATTGAGTGTGGTCACTGGCATGCGGACAATGATGGGGAGATGTGCGTCCGCCAGCATCGTGAGTCCACGGAGAAACGCGGCGTGGGAACCTGGCACGGCGGTCATCTGCTCATACGTGCGGGCCGTCGCTCCATAGATGGAGACACAGATCTGCTCGGTGCCAGTTTCCTGGAGGACAGATACAAAGGTGGGGGTTACTCGAGTGGCGTTAACCAGAATCCGGATCAACAGCCCTTTCCTACGGGAGTGGCGGAGAATGTCCGCAATGTCGGGCCTGAGGCTTGGCTCACCTCCCGTGAACGTGACGGTCAACACGCCGAAGTCCGCGAGTTGATCCAGGAGTCGCAGGACTTCTGATGTGCGGAGTTCCTGTGGTAGGGCACGATGGGTTGGGTTGAAGCAATGGACGCATCGCAGATTGCAGCCGTAGGTGAGTTCGAATGTCACTCCTTCAGGATGGCGTGTTTGGCTTGCTCGAAGTTCCATCGTTGAGAGGAAAACCTGGGTGTCAAGCCGTTTCATGCCGGTACCATTGTTGCCGAAGGGGTGCGGTGAATCAGGTCGACGACATCGGGCTGCTTCCGAAATGCAAGGCTCTGGTAAGGCACACTGGCCAAGAGTGAGACGAGAAAGTCTAGCGTTCGTTCCATGCACTGGCTATCCCAGTGAGGCAGAAAGGATTGTTGTAGCAACTGGGACATGGCGGTCGATGGGAGCAACGAGGTGAGATGATGACGGTCCTGTGCATGCTTGATCATGTAGAGGGCGGACAGAGGAGCTGACGTGTTGACTGCATAGTCGCCGGAGCCGACCCACGGCGAACCATAGATGGAAATGCCGCCGTTCTGACATCGAAGCACGATACGTTCATCGCTCAGAACACAGGCTTGGCGGTCTGCAAACATGTGGGCAATTGTGGACTTGCCGGCCCCCGAAGGTCCAGTGAAGACCAATCCCTTCTGTTGAGAAGTCAGACCGGCTGCATGAAGGAGTAATCCTCCTTGCCGCGCGAGCCTCGTAAGAAAACACACTTCGATTACGGGGTTGAAGAGATACATCGGACACCAGCCGACTTGTCCACCTAAATGCTCCGGGAGCACCCAGGCGTGAACTATCCGATAGTCATCGGAGACAACGGCGCGAACTCGTGGTTGATGCGTGAGTGTGTGCAGACTTTCGATTGCCAGTCCGGCATCGGTATCGAACAATTTCCAGAGTCCCGGCCCGGCATCAAAGCGAAGTCTTTGATCGGTCAATTCTGGCAGAGGTGAAACCACCGAGACGTCCACATGAATATCTGTGGGAGCATCCGATCGCGCCGAAAAAGACTCAAAGGGCCGTAGAGGCCAGGCAAGACAAGGGTACCTTTTAGGCGCTCGAATTTCGATGGTCAACCCGCCGATCGAAATTCCAATGTTCATCGTTCTTGGGCTATGAGGCTCGGGGACCGGAGTCATGGCAAGTCCTGCCCATGTAGGTTAGTGGGATGGATGATCGTTTGCACCCTGCCGGGGTCGCTCCGGGGTAATTCGAACAACCGGTCGGTGGACGACAACCAGTCATGCCGCCGGCATTGACCGAGGAGGTCAGGATGCTGCACGAAGACAGGATGGCTTGTTCCTGGTCGAGAGCGACTTCGAATAATTGTGGAGATTTGTAGATTTTCTTGCTCATGCTGACCTCTTTCCGGCTAGGAGGGTCGTGGACCTGAGTCTCTGTTGCCCTGGCCCGATCGCTTCTTACAGTTGCCTCTTCCCGCCGGTCTGCATCCACCGTTCCCCCCGTTTGAAAGGCTCGATGTCAGTAGGCTACAAGCACTCATGATGGCTTGCTCGCTGTCCAGATCGACTCGAAACAGTTGCGGCTGGTTGTAGGGTCGCTTACGTGTCATGCGCACTCATGATCTGTCGGGTTCGTTATGCAGCGGATGCCTTAACGGATCTTGCCCGGCAGTCTGTGCCCGTGCATGGGCCACATCGCATGCATAAGGGATCGGCGCGTCCGGACTGCCGACCTCCCATCGGGCCTGTGTCGGTTGCTTGTCGCAGAATCGGTGCACGGTACAGGCGCGGCAGGATGTGTCGCGCTGATAGCGCAGACCCCGCACGTCCGTGAAAACTCGAGCGACGGCCTCTCGCAGGGAAACCTGTCTGAGCGACACGCGCGTTTCGTATTGAAACGTGCAGGTGCTGAGTTCACCCCAGGCATTGATATGGATCGTATTGGTGCCGCAGCCACAGCGAAACAGTCGATCGTGCTCAGGCCGACCAATCAGCGATTCGCTGTCACAGGGCTCGTCCTGTTCGGCGTCGCGTTCGCGCTGTCCGATTCCGCGCAAGTCTTCGGCCGAGATTCTGTAGGTGAGGGAAGAACAGTCGCCGTCCAGTCGCGGTGAGAGCGAGGTGGTGTATTCGAACGACTGCCCAAACGACTCGGTGAATATCCGGAGATCGTTCAACTCGTCCTTGTTCCAATTCATCAACTTGGTCTTAAGCGTGAACGGCAGGCCGCTTTCTTGCAGCAGCGCCATGCCTCTCAGAAATGCGCGATACGAGCCCGGGACCTGCGTGAACCAATCGAACCGTGCCTCATTGACTGTGTGACAAGAGACATCGATCGTAAAGGGAGGCATGGCTTGCAAACGTTGGATCACTCCCCGGGTAAACAGTGTGCCGTTGGTGTAGAGCTGGAGCAGGAATCCCTGTCGGTGCGCACGCTCGTAAATCTCCGAAAAATGCGGATGCATGAAGACGTCGCCGCCGGAAAGATTCAGCCATATGACGCCGAGGTCCTGCAACTCGTCGAACAGGCGGTACAGTTCGTCGACAGTCAGTTCGCGCGGCAAATACTGAGCAGTATTGTAAGGATCGGTGTAACAATGACGGCAACGCAGATTGCAGCGATAGGTCAACTCGAGCTGGGCTTTTACCACCTGATGGGACTGCGTTGACCGGTCGTGGATGTTCTGGCTGAAGATGCCATAAGGAACGGTCGGTATGGTTCGTCGTTCACCCATGATGTGCCAACGGTTGGAGCAACGCTGAGAGTTCGGGTTTCTTGTGTTCGCAGGCGAACGTCGGCAACGCTTCAAAAAAACCTTCTTGGAATGATCCGTTCCGCAAATCGTAGCTCTGGCGGCGGTTTCCGGAGCAGAGTTGCAAGTAGCCGTAGGCGTCGATGTGGAACTGCTGCATCCCACTTCTGCAAGGAGGGAGTTCAGCTTGTGTACGCCTGCAGGCTTCCTCCCAAAGCAGGGGATCCCGCCGGTTCAACTCCGATAACTCTTCTTCGGACAGCGCGTATCGAAAAGGACCTGCCCCTCCGTCGAGTTCGGACCGCAACTCTTCACCGAGCTTGAATCGGATGGAACCCAGCGAGGCGGCATACTGTTTGATCGAGAGGATTTCATGTTGGTTCAGCGACAGTGCCGTGGCCTTGAGGGCAACAGGGAGATGACGATCAAGGAGCAAGCGGATCGCTCTGAGGCAGCGTTGATATGATCCCTGGTTTTGTGTGATCTGCTCGAATGTTTCAGCGGTGGAACCATGCAGGCTGATCTCAATACAGTGAGGAGGCCAGGTCGCAAATCGATCTGCCTCGGATTCTGTAATCAATGTGCCGTTTGTAAAAACGGTGACAAGAAATCCGCGCCGAACGGCGTGTTCGTAGATGGAGAAAAAGTCTGGTCTGCTCAGCGGCTCGCCGCCGGTCAGGCACAGCTCCAGCGTACCGGCGTCGGCCATCTCGTTCATAATGCGGCTGATTTCTCCCGAGCTGAGTTCCTGTCTGATGAATTCCTGACGGTTACGACAATCCGTGTAGCACATGACGCAGTGCAGGTTGCAGCGACAGGTAATCTCCCATTGGCAGGAGAGCGGAAATCGGTCGGGGAGGGAGCGGAGCTTAGTCTGTGAGACCATCAGCGAGAGTAACCTCATCTATGGCATGGATTGAAAGTAGGTCAGTGAGCAAGGTCTGAAAGTCCTGGTATAGTTGTTCTGTCGTGACGTCGTATTCTTGGACGAACTCGTCGGTGATGGTTTGAACGGATCGAGTTCCGTCGATCCGTTGCCAGAGGGACGCCCCCGTCTCATTAAGGACATAGATACTGTTCGACTCAGTCAGGTTTCGCCGGATGGGGACGAGAATGCATTCGCCGGCCACGTCGCGCTGTACATACTCTGGGTTCTTCGCATACACGGCAGCGAGGTTCATGGGGCAGCAGGATAGCAAATCCCTTAGGAACCCGCTAGAGGTATTTCGGTGCTCGGTCTCACGTCATGGTCAGGCGATCACGGCGAATCCTTCCTTCCAGTTAAGCTCAAGGATCGTTGCACCAGCCTCAGTGAGCTCGGAACGGATCTCACCTTCGTCGAGAAAGGCATGCATGAAGTGACCGTGTGAGCAGAAATCACCTAGCTGATAGGATTGATTGGATCCCGGAAGTCGCTGGAGCGAGCGGCTGATTCTGTGAATCATTTGGTGTGTCTTCGTCTGCCACTCGTGCGATAGCAGGAAATTCAATACGATTTTCCCCTCCCTTCCGAGAGCCGAACGGAATCGACGAACACACTCCTGACGCTGTTGCTTGCCCGGGATCGCGCTGTACATGACGCTGGACAGAAACAAATAGTCAGCCCGTCCTTCGCCGACAGGGAGCAGCCGAAAGTCCCCCTGGATAAAGGTGACGGGGAGCGCCAGCGCAGAGGCGCGAGTTGCTGCAATGCGTAACCCATCATAATTATCGTCAAGCCCCAGTACCCGATGGCCGTGCTGGGCAAGGGCAATGGATTCACGACCTAGCCCGGCGCCCAATACGACGATATTTCCTTTCGATGCCATATGTCTGGCCATCACCGCTTCTTCCCAATTTTCCAGAGTCCATTTGTATGTCTCCGCGCGGAAATTCCGATCCAGGCCTCCATAGCTTCGATTGTAATAGGTGCGAGTCAGTGTACTGAGTTCATCGGGAGGAAGTAGAACCGGAAGCACGCCATATAAGAGAAGTTGGATCTGCGAGACCAGCGAGCCTGTGTACTCAACCAAGTGAGTCAACAGCGTAATGACGGTGACACGTACACGCACAGATCACACTCCTGTGTTCGCAAAGTATGGAGCGAGTCGCGTCGCGGCATCACTGGCACCAGTGATTGGAAGAGCCGGGCCAGGTGTAAGCGGCAACAAGCATGCTTGCTGCAATGCCTCCTGCCAATTCCCATGGATGAAATGTTCCAACGAGAGCTCAATCCCTCGTCCATACCGATGCAGATAATCCACCAGCGGTTGTTCATCGGCAAAGTTGTACCGTCGCACATACACCAGAGGCGTCTGCAGTGCCACGGCTTCCACTAATGTTCCGTAGCCCGGTTTCGTCATGATGACATCGACCGAAGCCATCAACGTTTTAAACGAAAACGGCAAGGATTGGGTAGAGACGAATCGCCTGCTTGTCGGTGAGATGGAGCCGTCGAAGAGGAAGCGATAGCCGGGAAGTGATTCCAAGGTTTCAAACGGGAGCGCATCCAAGGGAATTCCGCCGAATCCGACGAGCACGGTGCGCTCTCCGGGCGTTAGCTTCAGAAGCTCGGTGAGTTGTTCACGAGCCGAAGGAGCCGGTTCGGCGATCGGTCCAATGTCGACCAACTTTTTGAAGACCGTCATTATTGGAGCCGGCGTAATTCGTAGCGCGAGATCAGCCTGGCCGTAGGCCTGGCGAATCGACCGGATGATCGCCTGTCCGTCGGTCGATGGAGGGGCCTCGTACCCGGATAGGACAAGGTCCCACGTAAGACTGACGAGTGCGACGGTGGAAATTCCGGCTTTCCTTCCCGCTGCCAGAGCCAAGTACGGAGTATCGGCCAAGACAAGATCCGGAGCGGCAGCACGCATGGCGTCAACCTCAGTTTGAAGGCGATCATTCCAGGTGCCGTGGAATCGGTGATGTTCGTGCCAGGTTGCCTCCACGTCGATCGTCATGGGGCCGTTCTGAATGCACCCGATGTCCTGCTGAACGGCGCTCGTTTCCCAGGGAGTCGTGAGACGATCCTTGAAGAATGATGCAGGGACGGTGGTTCGAAGGAGAACTCGGAGGTTCGGAACGAGACGGCCTAGTGCATTGAGCACCGGCACGACTTGCGCGGCGTGGCCGAATCCATGTCCCGAGATGGCAGCCCAGATCAACGGCATAGCTAGGAGTGTGGGGGGACCACGGATGACAAATGGTGCAGAGAAAATCTACTCAACTATTGGAGTGGTCCGATTCCATGGGGGGAATGTTGTACAGCAGCTCCAGGTCGAACTCGTCGACCAGGTCGTTGAATGCGCCGGCCCCCATATCAGAACGAACTTCGGCCATGACGAGGTCAATTGCTGGAGCGGCATGTTGCCCATATTGCGTGACGGCTGATTCAATACGCTTTCTGGCATCGTTGAGGTTCACTTGGTCACTCCTTCTCTCTATAGTGAATTATTCACCCAAGGGAGCGCAACAGCTCCTGCATGTCCGGCACTAGATCTTTACCGCCATTGGATCGTCCCGAAAGGACGGTTTCAATTCCGGCGGTGAGAACCGGTTTGGCATCGGCGTTCCGTCCTAGTTGGATCAGTGCACGTCCAAGGGCCAGATGTGAGGCTGCATGGGTCGGGTCTAATTGTGTGGCGACAGTCAGATGCTCGACGGCCTCCTCCACACTCCCGTTCTCTTGAAGGATCTTGTTGCCGAGCCCATAGCGGCCAAGAAAGCCCTTGGGATTTTTGGCAACCATCTGGCGAAAGGCGTCAATGTCCACGATGTATGGCTCCGATGTTTGTTTGGTACTGATATTTGATTGGTACTATAGCATTGGAGCAGGGGGATCGGCCAGATGAGAAAGTCGGCTAGAGGGGCGTGAGATGGTGCTAGGGTCTTGGGGTGGTCGTGGGAACAACGGAAAGTGAAGGCTGGGTGGTCGATGGTCTCCTCGATTTCACGGTCACGGTGCGGATGCCGGACGTTGGCGCTGGGGCGCTGCTGGCCATGTAGCGTGTGGTGTCCCGAACGAGTTGGCTGGTTAAGTCAGTGAGACAGGCTTCAGTGACATGTCCCCTCAGTTCGTCGATCATAACCGGTGTGGCACCGAACAATTTGTAACGGACCGTACCAGAAGAGTTAGCTTCATACCGTTTGACCTGGCCGTCCCAACGCTCAAGCTCAAGACCGACTGTGGTCGCATAATCATATTCAAGATCGATGAAGGGCGAAAGGAGAAACATGGAGCCGCCGATGATGATGCCTTTGAACGCGGCCATCCAGGAGTGCGGCTCGATGGCTTCGTTCATCGTGATACGCGCGGAGACGATTTTCTCGCCGAGTGAATCTGTCTGTCCTCCGAGTGGAATCAGCGTCGAAAAGAGACTTGTTTCCTGTACCCTGTTGAGAATCCGTCGTTCTACTTCGGTCGAGGGGTCTTGCGGGGCTCCGTTTCGTGATAGATGAAACGAATCCATGACAAAGGGAACCCGCTCGTCGCTGGGGAGCGAGTGGGTAATAGCGGCCTGCGACTCTATAGAAACAGGTTTCACCTCGATTGATCGAGCACATCCAATCGACATACCCAAGACGACTCCAATGAAGCCCATGATCGACCAGCGAAAGGCGTGTCTCGTCATGATTGCTGTCTCCTCAGAAATAAAATGAGAAGCCACCAAATGGCAGGCTTGCATTCAGCCCAAGATTCGGAAATGCCGTTCCGGCGTTGGAGATATGATGGAAGCGGTAGCCGACGTTGACGGCAAGTTGGGGCGTCAGGAACCAGGACACGCCCACTCCCCCTACGAGTACAAAGTTGAACTCATTGGCTTGTTCGCGAATGCGTCCGCCAAGATCCGTCCAGAATGGCCCACCGGCAAACTCCGCGTACGGCCGAAGACGCCCCAAGGCGACGAACGTGTACTTGATCCTCGGTGTAAAGCCGATGCCATGCGTCACGAGCGGTTCTCGAAACTCGAGGTACACCATCTCTGCTCCAAGAGAGACTTGTCCACGGTACCAGCTGTCACCGATCGGATCGGTGAGCGTCATCATCCATGAGGGCATGACGGCCGGTCCGTGCTGCTTAGTCGTGTGTAGTTCTGAGAGCCGATGCGAGAACATATAGCCGGCCGTGAGTCCGACTTCTTGCGTGCCGACAGTGATGGCCGGCACGACATCGTCGGCCTGGACGCTGGGTGCTGCCAGAACGGCGCCAAGTACTAAAGTAGCGAAGGTGCGAACACAACAATCCATGCAGTCTCCATGTCACTATCTTGTCGGCTCATGTCGGGTGAAACTTGATCAAGAGCTGTCCAGGCGTGACGCTTCAAACGTAGCAGAGGACTAAATTCTGTCCAGGAGTGCGCCGAGTTCTCGGCAAAGGCACGTGGGAGAAGGGGCGGGGCGAAATGGAGACCAGGCTATCCGCTTGTCTTTAGGTTTGAGAGATGGTCTGAGTCGGCCTGTAACTCAGGCAACGCATAGCGCTGATCGAGAGCGACCACACGGTCGAGACATCGCAGGGCAGAAGTAGAATCCTGACGTGTCTCGTACACCTTCGCGAGGAGGCGCAGGACTGCGGCTTCGGCCGGTTCGTTGCCGAGCTTAATATAGTGCTCCGAGGCGTTGTTGAGGCAGCGCTCGGCTCTAACAAGGTCTCCCTGGTCGAGATAGCACTTTCCAAGTTGGCTATACGTGACAGCGAGTCCTTCTTCGTTGCCGACCGTCCGGTGATGGTCGAGGGCCTGTTTAAATGATGCCACGGCTTGGTCCCATTGGCCGTCTCGGGCCTCTTGAAGCGCGAGGTTGTTGTACAGGATGCCGAGACCGCGGTTGTCTTGGAGTTGGCGCAAGAGATCCATGGCTTCGAGATAGTAGGGGCGTGCTTTTTCGGGATGATCGGAAGCGATATGCAGGTTCCCCAGGTTGACCAAGGTATGGGCCACGGCTGTGAGATCACACTCGGTCCGTTGAATATCGAGGACCTCTCGATAGCACTCTTCGGCGTGGAGAAAGTCGTTCATCAGGGCGCAGGTATTGCCGAGGTTCCCGAGAGAAGCCGAGAGTGCCTGTTGATTGGCGGCGGCTCGATCATCAGCTGCCGCCGCTTCCCAGGCAGCGCGAGCCTGAACGAGATCTCCGCGATGGAGAAAAATCCTGGCCCGATGTTTATCGTTATCCGACATGTCCGGACTCTTGAAGGCGTACGGGAAGTCTGCTACCGTGGAGAACCTAGCAATGGCGCAGACGAACTGCAAGCGATGTGGAAGGGAGTATATTTATCACTGCTGTGATGGGCCAGTCTGTATGCCTTGTCCCTATTGCGGCTTCGACGAATCCGATCCTGAACCCATAGCGGTCAGTGATCAGCCGTCTGTTTCAGAAATTCGCTAACCCACACCCAGATTTTAGTCCTCAACACTATTGCCGCTAATCTCCGCCTTTGGGCGTGTCTTTTCGAAATTCGACCTGAATCTCGTCTTCTTCTTCGAGCCCTAATCCAGCCCGGAACGATTCATAGAGCTCGGTGACATATGCGATGTCGCGCGGGCTTTTGCCATCTGGAGAGGCGAGATACGCTTCAGAGAGCCTCATCCCTGTCTCGAAGTGACGTGCGATTGTTTCTTCCGTCACCTGCTGCCAGGTGATGTAGATGCAGAAAGCATGAAAAGAATGTGCTTGAGGATATCGCTGTGCAAGTGTCAGCAGGCCTTCATAGGCTTCCCGAGCGGTCGCACCGGCATTGGATGAAAACGTCTCTTCGAGCTCAACGGCGGTGTCCCAGTCAGAGCCGAGTTCGGCTTCTGCTTCGCGAAGAGCGTCTTGAGCGGCAAGTGCAGCGTCGAATTGCATAATGGAACCTCAATGATGATAAAGAAGGATACGCGGAGGATGGAGAAGAGGTCAATGAGACGAGTATATGGTTGCATGTGGTTAGAAAAGTGGTTCGCCAAGCTCTTCCAATCGTTTGCGCCAGCGTTCGGCTGTGGCATGTTGGCCATCAACCATTTCCTCAAATTTCGCAAGTTGCCTAGATGCAGCCTGAGCATCAAGGAAGATTTTCTCAACAGTAGCTTCTTCGGAAAGAAATTGGTCTTTGTACTTGGCATCTTTAATGGCTTTCCCATGGAAAATCGTATTTCTGAGATCATTGATTTTCCACAGAGTCTCTTCCTCGTTCGGAAAGCACACATCGAAAAAAGGTTGAATAAGAGAGTACTTCTTGGCGAAGTCCATTTTGACGATATTCTTCCAGAGCTTGTCTGTGGCTTGTGATCCGATCTTTGTATCGGTCAGAATTGGCGCATCCTGTTTTAGCCATCGGTAAATCACACCGTTAAGACTATTCTCAATTAAGAGGTGGGCCACAAGGCAAACAATAATAGCTTCTACCTCATGATCCGTAAGTTCGGGGTAAAGTATCGTGCGGAGCGTTTGCGCAACACGACCTGTTGGAAAGCCCATGCTGCTCGTATTTGCCATGGTTGCTCCTTCGCTGTTCCTTCAGAAGGTCAATGGCGCTGAGGGCGCGAATAGCTTGTCACAGTTTATCCTGTGCGAATATGTTTTTCACTTCCGGTCTCTGAGAAATCTGATTCCGCGTTTACTTTCCCTCGCACCGCTCTGTAGACTGCACGTATCCTTCGATGAGCACCGAGAACCCAATTCCCGCTACAACGCCTGAGCCAGTGTCGACCAATCCGGTTGATCAGGTCATCCGTTATCATGTTCAAACCAAGCACCACTTCAATCGCTATTCCCGCTCGTTGGGGTATCTTGATTGGGCGAATCAGCCTGATCCGTTCAGGCGATTTGAGGGTGCCCAACTAATCTCTCTTCCATTACTCCAGCCGGACGAAGAGCCCTTATCGCCTGGGTATGATGCGATTTACGAACGGGGGGCTGTCTTATGTCAACCTCTGACCGTGCGAACGTTCTCACGTTTTTTCGAGTATGCTCTCGCCTTGTCGGCTTGGAAGAAGGCGGGGGAATCGGAGTGGGCCCTGCGCAGCAATCCGTCGTCCGGCAATCTGCATCCGACTGAAGGCTATGTGGTCATCCCACAGATCGAAGGGCTCGGCTTGACACCAGGCCTGTACCATTACGCGCCGAAGGAACATGGGCTGGAATTGCGCGCTGAGTTTCCTGCTGAGTCAGTTGCTCGGTTGTTGGCTCCATTTCCTTCTGGCGCCTTTCTCTTCGGACTCACCTCGGTTCATTGGCGTGAAGCCTGGAAGTACGGTGAACGAGCGTTTCGCTACTGTAATCATGATGTTGGTCATGCAATCGGCTCGGCGCGAGTTGCGGCGGCGACGTTGGGTTGGAACATGGCTTTGTTGGACGGAGTTGAGCAATGCACGCTGGGGAAGCTACTCGGGACAGATCGGAAGGAGGACTTCGGCGAGGCCGAACGGGAACATCCTGACTGTTTGGCGGTGATTTGGCCATCGGAGTGCGTGAAACCCGAGAAAATCTACATCCAGTTGTTTGTTGATCTGAACGCTGTGAATGATCTTGGAGCAGGACTATGGCATGGGAAGGCGAATCGATTGAGCGGGGAGCATGGCGTCCAGTGGGACATCATTGATGAAGCAGCCGAGGCGAGCTGGAAACATTCTTTGGGACAGGATCTGGTTGCATTTTCACAGCCTCTCCAGAGTAAGAACGTCTTAATGACAAGTCATACTGGGCTTTTGGCCGGCCAGATCATTCGCCAGCGTCGAAGCGCCGTCGCGTTTGACGGCCAGACCTCGATTTCCGCAGCCACATTTTTTCGCATGATGCAGGGGGTCATGCCGCGAGCTGAGCGACCGCAGTTGGAACGTCCGATTCCGTGGGATGCCTGGCCCTATGACCCCGCGATTCATCTTTTGATATTCGTCCATCGGGTGGACGGGCTTTCGCCCGGATTGTATGTCCTCGTGCGCGACACCAAGAAACTGGCGTTCCTTCAACAAGCTATGAATCCCGAGCTGACATGGACCACTGCACCAGGTTGTCCTGAGGATCTGCCGCTTTATTGGTTGCTGGAGGGCGATGCGAGGAAACTGGCTGTACAAGTGAGTTGCCATCAAGACATTGCTGGTGACAGTGCGTTCTCGCTCGGGATGTTGGCTGAGTTCGAGGGCACCTTGCGGGAGCGAGGGGCCTGGTGGTATCCGAGAATGTTTTGGGAGTCAGGATTACTTGGACAGGTCCTGTATCTGGAAGCGGAGGCAGCGGGAATTCGGGCGACCGGCATCGGCTGTTTTTTCGATGACCCGGTCCATGAAGTCGTCTCCATCAAGGATCTCGCTATGCAATCGCTCTATCATTTCACGATCGGCGGACCTGTCGAAGATCGAAGATTGCAGACGTTGCCGCCGTACCACCACTTGCCACGCCATTCATGACGGGTAATAGGGGCGAGTCAGCGTATGTTTAAGATCAAAAAGAAACACGACAAGCCCAAGCGGACGGTGCTCTATAACATCGTCGAAGATTATTCTGAATTTGATGCTCCAGGGAATGTGACTGTTTGTGCAATGACCGAGACCGAAGACCTCCCCGCCCACGCCAAGATTCTTTCAGAGAGTTATGACGTGCCGCTCGAGACGATGACGACTTTGCTGACCGCAGGCGGAACTTATGTGTATCCAGCGGTCGGTGGTCTTCTTACACGAGGCTTGTTTGCCTGTTGGATCGACCCGTCCAACCGAGCGCCCAAACAAACATGGACGTTGGATCTCATGCAATTTGCGGAAGCAGAGCAAGTGGCTCGAACCAAAGCGCTTCCGCTGCTGGATGCCGCGCTGGATGTCTTTCGCAAGACATTGCCCGGTGAGCTGAAGACCAAACTTGAACAGAAGAATTTGGGATTGGACTATCGGACGTTTGATTGCGCCGTATCCAAGGGCGGCGACATCAAGTACATCGATTTCCGCAAGGACTGGTCACCGCATTTCAAGCGACTCTGTATCATGCCGGATGGACGACTTGTCGAGACCGGGGGGCTGCAGGAATTGGCCGAGCTTCACGATATTACCGTCGCTCAGGCCAAAATGTTGATCGAACAGGGAGGCACGCTGGATGTGAATGGAGAGGTGTTGGCCTGTCAAATCGTGAACGGTCAGCCGGCAGTTGCGCGGTTCAGCGCGAAGAACTGTGCGAAGGCGAAGGAATTAGTCACGTCGAAGGGGCTGCATTTGATGGATGCGCTGAGTGAAGTGGGATACAGCGACCCGGCCATGATGCGCGGGCTGACTCGAAAAGAATTGACGGGCAAGCGATAGTCGGGAGAGGTGGGTCCTCTGAGGTTGACGGAATCACGCGACAGCGAGTTCTTCTTCCACCGCTTCAAGGAGCTTGTTGATGTCGAACGGCTTTTCAAATGCACGACGGGCACCGAAGAGTTTCGCGACATCCAAGAAGTTCTGGTCGCCTTGGGCCCCTGTGATTGCGATTACTTTGGCGTCAATATACTCCCGGGTAAGCTGAAGGGTCGCTTCCAGGCCGTCGGTCTCCGGCATCAACAAATCCATAATGACGAGATCGACCGGCTCCTGCTGATAGAGCGCGAGTCCTTTGCGCCCATCCTCTGCTTGGAGCACACGGTGCCCGGCCTTTTCGAGGACCTCCTTGAGGAGCCCTCGGATAGATGGTTCGTCATCAATGACTAGGATGGTTGCCATAGCTGCTCTAAGAATATTTGTTGATCATACCTACGGAGCCTGACACTGTCTAGCAATAAAGGATATCTATTGTACGTGCAAACGATGAGCGCATGATGGGGCCGATCAGCCCCGTCCATTCCATTTCACATCATGGCCTTTCTCTCTCGTGTTCAATTCTCGACGACCAAATTTTCTTTATCACCAGAATTCAAAGTGTCACGCCCAACGCCACAAAGGGGAAAGAATTTTGGGTTGACCGAGGTTCAGATTTTTGTTACAAGCGACAGACTTGGAACGCCCACCCTGGTGGAATTTCCACGCTCATGTAAGGAGGGTCTCTGTGGATAGTGCCGACCGGGCCAAATGGGCCTGGACTCGCCGATCATTTCTTCAGACGTCTTTGGTAGGGACGCTCTTACTCAGTGGGCGGCTGGTCGGTGCACAGCCGCTGCAGGATCGAGAGCTGCCAGAGGGACGCCTGACGTTAGTCAATGTGCGGACGGATGAACGGTTGGACGTGACCTATCGCGACGAGGCAGGTAGGTATGATCTTGAGGCGCTGGACGATGTCAATTACCTGTTGCGCTGTCATTACACAGATGAGGTTGGGGCCATCGATGTGCGTGTGTTAGAGCATGTGAATTTGGTGCAGAAAAAACTCGGGGCCAGGAAAGACATCCACATCATCTCGGGTTTTCGGTCTCCCGAGTACAATGCCATCTTAGTGCGGAAAGGTGGACACGCTGCCAGAAACAGCCTACATATGCAGGGGCAGGCCATCGACCTTTTGATCGCCGGTGTCCATCCCAAGAAACTTCGCCAGACAGCGCTGGAACTGCGATTTGGCGGGGTCGGCTTTTATAAACGTTCGAGGTTCGTGCATTTGGACTCCGGTCCCTTCCGGTTCTGGTAATCTCTTCTCCACCGCGCCTAACCAATTTTCTGTTCGCAGCACATCGTCTTCTGGTAAAGACTGAGATGCTCTTCGACTGAAGGGTGAGGTCGGTCCGTGTGGCGTGGTTCCAATACGCACTGTCTCGAGCAAATGAGAGGAGAATGTAAAAGAATGGCTTCGATGGATGGAATCCAGAAATGACGACTCCGATTGCATTGCGCCGATGGTCCCTGGATAATGCCGAAACGGTTCAGCACAACACACGATCATGCCAGGATTGAAAAGGTCCATTCATGTCGACAGCTAGTCTAGCGCTCCTCATTTTCGGTGTCTGCTACTTGGTTATCATGACCGAGCGAATCCATAAGACCATTGTGGCGTTGAGCGGTGCTGCCTTGATGATCGCTTTTGGTGTCGTCTCGCAAGACGAGGCCTTTTACTCTCACGAATTCGGCGTGGACTACAATGTCGTGTTTCTGTTGATTGGGATGATGGTCATCATCAACATCATCAGAGAGACAGGTTTGTTCGAGGTCCTGGCGATTTGGGCTGCCAAGCAGGCTAAGGCCAAGCCGTTCCGCCTGATGGTTTTACTGGCAATCTTGACCGCCGTTTTCTCGGCGATGCTCGATAACGTCACCACGGTCTTGCTGATGGCGCCGGTGACGCTGTCCATCTGCAAACGCTTGGAGCTGAACCCCATCTCGTTCCTTCTCTGCGAAGCGTTGTCGTCCAATATCGGTGGGACAGCGACGCTTGTCGGCGACCCACCAAACATTATGATCGCCAGTAAAGCGGAGCTGGGGTACCTGGATTTTTTGTCGGTCCTTGGGCCCATCGCGTTGCTGATCATGGCCGTGTTTCTTGGAGTGATGTGGATGCTCTTCGGTCGAAAGATGTCGGTGTCTCCGCACCTGCGCGAAGCGGTCATGACGCTCAATCCGAAAGATGCGATTCGCGACCGTGGATTACTACGGCGTTGTTTGTGGGCACTGGGGGGCGTCAATCTAGGTTTTGCGTTCCATTCCTTCGTCCACCTTGAGCCAGCCACGGTTGCGTTACTGGGGGCAAGTGCCTTCATGCTGCTCGGCCATGCGCGGGGACGATCGAACGAAACCGAAGAGATGAAGTATCTGGCAGAGGTCGAGTGGAAGACGATCTTCTTCTTCATCGGCCTCTTCATTTTAGTGGGAGGCCTCGTGAAGATCGGGGCGATCCGATATCTCGCAGAACGGCTTGTCACTATTACGGAGGGCAATATGGCTGGAGCCACGCTCGCAGTGCTGGCTGGTTCAGCCGTGCTGTCGGCGTTCGTGGACAACATTCCGTATGTGGCTGCCATGAATCCCCTCATCGTCGACCTTGCCCGTTCGCTGCATCCGGATGTTGCAGACTATACGACGTTGGTCCACCAACCGGATATCATTCCCCTGTGGTGGGCGCTGGCGTTGGGAGCCTGTTTAGGAGGAAATGGCACGATCATCGGGGCAAGTGCGAACGTGGTGATCGTGGACATTGCGCGCAAGGCGGGGTATCACATCTCGTTTTGGCAGTTCTTCAGGTTGGGCTTTCCCGTCATGATCGGCTCCGTTGCCATCAGTGCGGTCTATATCTGGCTCCTGTTTCTTCGGTAAATTGAACGTACCGAAAGCCTGCCGCGACACCCACATTCTCCCCAGCAACCCTGTCAAATCTGTAATTCCCTTTGGCTGGGATGGTAATTGACCGTCTGAATAAGATGGGGATTTGAGGCCGTTAATGATGGTGCGCGAAGGTATGTGCCTCGTCGTGCTGTTCCGTCAGTTTCCGCAGGTCGCAGTGGATATCGTCAGGATCACAGCATTCAGTCTCCAGTTGAATGGTCATATGTTTGATGCCGAAGTCCGTGGTGATCCGGTTCTGGATCAGCTGCAGCAGCTCGAGCGGGGTGCAATGGCGTTCGATCATGACATGGCTGGTCAACATGACGAGACGAGGCTCGACGGCCCAGATGTGGAGATCATGTACATTTTTGACGCCTGGAATCGATTCGATGGTCGAAGCGACGTGGGGGACACTGATGCCTGGTGGAGTCGATTCCAATAAGACATCCATCGACTCTTTAAAGATCGGCCAGGCTCCTCGGAGAATGACCCCGACGATCAGCAAGCTGATGAGCGGGTCCAGGACGGTCCATCCTGTGAGAAGAATCGCTCCACCGCTGATGATGACGCCAAGCGACACCCAGGCGTCTCCCAGCATGTGCCAGAATGCACCTCGAATATTCAAATCGTCTTTCGCTCCATGCTGGAGCAGCAGTGCGATCCCGAGATTGGCGACGAAACTGACGGTGGCCACGGCCATGACCCACCAACCATCGACAGGGACTGGGTCCAGCAGGCGTTGGACGCCGACAATCGCGATGCCGACGGCAGTCAGCAGCAGAATGAAACTGTTCAAAAACGCGGCAAGTATTCCGGCTCGATGGTAGCCGAAGGTGCGAGTCTCTGAAGCCGGGCGTGCCGTGAGCAGGTGGGCATAGAGGGCCAGAAAAAGCGAGCCCTGATCGACGAGGTTGTGGCTCGCGTCGCTCATCAGGCCGATACTATTGAGCAACCAACCTCCGATGAACTCCGCTGCGATGATGACGGCATTGATGACTAGGGCCAGCTGGAGCCGCGATCGAAGGTGCGCATACGAAGCGAGTACCGTCATATCACACAGTTTCGCATGAGCCATGCAATGCGGCAAGCCATGACGAAGGTTTGTGGGAAGTTAATCTGGCAGCATGCCGGTGGATGGCTTAGGAGGGAGCCGCTCACTTAACACCGGGTAATTGACCTGGCTGATCCCTGAATTGCCGGTCGAGAGGTCCGTCGCAATGACACGCAGTGTGATTCCATCGGGAACGTCCTTTGATGGCGGTACAAAGAACGGAGCTTCAAAACTACGACTCCCTTCATCGTAGAACATCTGGAGCCGTTCGATGACTCGGTCGCCGATCAAGAGCTCTCCATAAATGCGGATCTTCCGTGAGTCCCAATCTCCATAGGGGCGAACCAAGGAGCCGGACAGGGTTCTGACTGAAGCCCGAAGCTTCACGTCATCCTTGGCGAGTAATGGTTTGCGTGGCTTCGGTCGCTCAATTTGGATCAAGTAGCCATAGAGGTGCAGCACGATGCCATCGTTCGCTAGGTCCTGACCTGGTATCAATAAGAGGGTTTGACTGGTGCGTTGTAACGCAGCGGGGTAAGCCAGTGGTCCCTCGGCCGAGATTTCTACCAATGTCGGTTTCTGCAGCTGCAATATGGTGGTGAAGGCGGCGGATGGACGAGAACTGTAGATCGGTTCTTCCATCATATGGGGAGTGCGCATGATCTGATTCTGGTCGCCGGCTTCACCCTGTTGCAGGCCGGTCGCCAAGATCGAACCAGTTGCCAGGTCGGTGATCGTGATGCGCGCTCCGCCGACCTCTCGCCCCAACACCATGGCTCCCTGTGCGACAACGCGGACAAGCACCGTCGTTGGTTGTGCACCGTTGAGTGAGGAATCAGGAAGGGCTTGGCTTTTAGCAGGAGTGGGGAAGCAGAGAGGGAGTATGAACGTGAGGATCAATGCGAACGTAGCGAGGGTCAACCGCGTCATTTCACTTTAGTGCCAGGGTCCACTTCTTCCAGAATAGTGAGCAAGCCACATACATCAGCATCCCCTGCCGCGAGGACCATCCCCTGCGATTCAATACCCATAAGCTTCGCGGGCTTGAGATTTGCCACGATGACGATGGTTTTGCCCACCAGCGCGTCTGGTTCGTATCTCTTGCCGATGCCCGCTACGATCTGGCGCTGTTCGATGCCGAGCGAGACTTGCAACTTGATCAACTTCTCTGATTTCGGCACTCGCTCGGCGGAGAGCACCTTCGCCGTCTTGAGCTGAATCTTCATGAATTCGTCAATGGTGATCTGTGGCGCAGCCGGCGGTGTTGGAGTGGCTGTGAGTGTTGGAGTAGCAGGCGTTGGTTGTGAAGGGACAGATGATTCGGTCACTGGTTTGGCTCCTGGTTTTGATTCGATACGTGGGAAAAGTGACTGGCCTTTGCGGATAGCGGTACCTGGCTTCAGGCCGCCCCATTCGATCTTGTCTTTGAGTAAGAAGTCTGTGAATTCAGCTGAGATGCCAAGTTGAGTGCAGAGCGATTGCGCACTCGTTGGCATTACGGGATAGGTTGCTAGGCAAAGACAGCGGAGTGTCTCCGCCATGGTATAGAGGACTGTTCTGAGTCGTTCCGCTTCGTTCTCATGCTTTGCCAGTGCCCATGGGGCGGTCTTGTCGACATATTGATTGGCGAGTTGAACGACTTGCCAAATGGCCTCAAGAGCTCGGTTAAATTCTAACTGTTCGATATAGCGCGGCAATGACTCATTTAAGAGCCTCACCGTAGCTCCCTGCAACTCTTGCTCTGCTGGACCAATTGTACTGGAATCCGGTACCAGTCCGGACTGAGTTCGTTCGATCAGAGTGAGTGTCCGACTGAGGAGATTGCCCAAGCCATTCGCAAGGTCGCTATTGACGCGAGTGATCATGGCTGCTTGGGAAAAATCTCCGTCCTGTCCAAACGGCACTTCGCGCAATAAAAAATAGCGAAATGCATCTACCCCGAATTGCTCAACCATCTTGTTCGGATCCACGACGTTGCCGCGACTCTTCGACATCTTTTCACCGTCCACCGTCCACCAGCCATGGGCAAAGATCGTTTCCGGTAGCGGAAGATTCAACGCCATCAGCATCGTGGACCAGTACACAGCGTGGGTCGTGAGGATGTCCTTGCCGACAAGGTGGACATTGGCAGGCCAGAAGCGCTCGCCGACAGGTTTCTCTCGTGGCAGGTACTCTAGTGCCGACATGTAATTGACCAGGGCGTCAAACCAGACGTAGGTGACGTACTCCGTATCAAAAGGCAGTTCGATTCCCCAGGAGAGGCGTGACTTTGGCCTCGAGATCGAGAGGTCGCTGAGTTTCTGAGTTTGCAAGAACCCCAGGACTTCATTCCGCCGCGATTCCGGCTTGATGAAGGTTGGGTGCTTCCTGATGTGATCGAGCAGTTGCTCCTGGTATTGACCCATCTTGAAGAAGTAATTGTGCTCGCTGAGCTGTTCGACGGGGCGCTGACAGTCTGGACAGAGTCCAGCCTCCACGTCTTTTTCAGTCCAAAATCGCTCATCAAAGGTGCAATACCAACCGGTGTATGAATCGCTGTAAATCAGACCCTTGTCATAGAGCTGTTGAAGGTATCGTTGGACGATGGATTTGTGCTGCGGATCGGTCGTCCTAATGAAGGCATTGTTCGAGATATTCAGTTTCTTCCAGAGAGTCTCAAAGTGCGGTGCGAGTTTGTCGCAGTGGACTTGTGGGTCAATTCCGGCCTTGGTGGCGGCTTGCTGAACTTTCTGACCATGCTCATCGAGGCCGGTGAGGAAAAATACCTCGCATCCTCGGAGCCGCCAATAGCGAGCCAGCACATCCGCGGCGATGGTGGTGTAGGCGTGACCGATATGCGGAACGTCGTTGACGTAGTAGATCGGGGTGGTGATGTAAAAGGTGTTGTCCTTCGCCATAACGAAGGCAAGATATCAGGTTGGCACCGTCTATTTCTAGGCAGAGACCGCGGTTGGAACGAGCCCAAGTGCTTCCCGCAGGCGAAGAAAAGTCGTTTCCAGTGCCATCTGCATGTTCAGGTGACGCGCAGCTTGCTGTTGGATACGTTCGATGTCATTCAAAAGAGTCAAGAGGAGGTCGATGTCCGCTCGTGGGGCGTATTGCCGAAATTCGGTAAGTTGGTCGAGGTGAAGAATCTGGTCCTGGTCTCCACCCACGATGAGGATGACAAGATCACGGATCCATCGTGTGAGCCAGCTGAGTGTCTCCTCTCCTCGGTCTGATTTCGCCAACGTTTCGGCTGCGGCAAGGATGGCCGTGCTTGATGTCAACGATTGCGGCTTCACCAATGTGAGACACTCTTTTTGTCGTGCTTGAACTTCGGCAACATTGGTCTCGAGCGCTTCCCCGATTCGGCCATCAGCAAGGACTGCAAGAAAATGGGCATCGGCAGGGGGGAGCTCACGCTTGAGTATCACTGCCGCTTCGACTTGTGTGCGGGCCGGCGCGGTGAACCGGAGCGCTTGGCAGCGTGATCGGATGGTGATCGGAAGCGCATGAGGTCGGCTAGTGATAAGGATAAAGAGCCCATGACCGGGAGGTTCTTCCAAAGTCTTGAGGAGCGCGTTGGCCGCACCGATGGTCAGTCGATCGGCCTCGTCGATGAGGCAGATCTTCCGTTCGCCGATGAGTGGTCGATAGACGAATTGCTGTTCGATCTCTCGGACCTGCTCAATCTTGATTTGAGGCGTCGCTGATTCCGGATCGGGTTCGATTACGAAACAGTCCGGGTGAGTTCGTGCAGCTATTTGTAAGCAAGACCTACAGCGACCACAGCTGTCGAAATTGTCTGTGTGGGAAGGCTGTTCGCAGTTCAAAGCCTGAGCCAACCGTACAGCAGTCATCCACTTTCCGATTCGGGCCTCACCGTGAAAGAGGTAGGCGTGGGCCAGGCGCCCATTGCGTACACTCGCCTGGAGCAAAGAGATGGGTTGTTCGTGGCCTGTGATTTCAGCGAAGGGCATGTATCCTAAGGGCGATGTGGTTTTGGCAACGGTGGGCTTTGAGCCAGTTGGTAATGCAATATTCGACTTCGCGTTCGACAGATTCAAGAGATGAAGACGCGTCAATCATCATAATACGCTGCGGCTCTTTCTTTGCTAACGCATGAAATCCTGCCCGCACTTTCTTGTGGAACCGTTCGGCCTCTCGATCCAATCGATTTTGCCTTGAGCCCTGGCCTCGTCTTCTCCGCAGTCCTACTGAAACGGGAACGTCGAAGACCAAGGTGAGATGGGGGACAAGTTTTCCTGTTGCCCAATCGTTCATCGTACGTAAGGTCCGAAGGTCCAGCCCACGCCCATACCCCTGATAGGCCATCGTCGAGTCGGAGAATCGATCGCAGACTACGGTCTTTCCTTGCGTGAGGGCAGGCTTGATGACATGATCGACATGCTGACGCCTCGCCGCCAGAATGAGCAAGGCTTCTGTTTCCGGAGCGACGGTTTCCTTGGAATGGTTGAGGAGGATATTGCGAACCCGTTCGGCGAGCAGCGTCCCTCCTGGTTCGCGTGTGCGTAGTACACTCAGACCCTGGGCGGTGAGATAGGCGCAGAGTCTGCGAGCCTGTGTCGTTTTCCCACTTCCTTCACCGCCTTCCAGCGTAATGAAGATGCCCGGTGATTGTCGGGAGGCACTCGGCACCGTAAATCCTCGTAGCGTACTTAATAATGGGAGGCCGATCCTATGTCAGCTCATCATGAATAGCAAGAGCGGTACCCTTCAGAAAATCTCATCGGGTCGATCTCCTAACTCATTGAAATTTACAATAAAACGCTTGCGAGGTCTGTCTGGAACTCTGTAAGATAAAGCTTTGAATATTCTCCCATTGACCATGTCTCGGTGATTCATGCTCAAGACCGCGCTAAGACGGTACTTTCTGACGGGCTTGCTCGTTGTCATTCCTATTTGGGGCACGATCCTTATCCTGAAGACGCTCTTTACCGCTCTCGACGGCATTTTGGGCGATGCCATGGCGGAATTAGTGCCGGACCACTACATCCCGGGATTAGGCATTCTCACTCTGGTTCTGCTCATCTTTTTTGTCGGGTTATTTGCGGCGAATTTCATCGGGCGCCAGATCGTCTGGCATTGGGAGGATTGGCTCAACCGACTGCCTCTTGTCCGCGGGATTTATTCCACCTTAAAGTCGATGATGGACATTCTTTCTTTTTCAGAACGAGGGTCGTATCGCCGTGTTGTCTTGATCCAATTTCCGAAGAATGGTCATTATTGTTTCGCATTCGTGACTGGGATGACGAAAGGCGAGACCACGACATTGGGTCACGATACGTTGATTCATGTGTATGTCCCGACCTCGCCCAATCCTACGTCCGGTTATTTTCTGCTCGTGCCAGAACGGGAAGTGATGTCCGTTGATATCAGCATCGAGGAAGCGATGAAACTGATTGTCTCCGGCGGTCTGTATACACCCTCCGGTACAATCGCATCAGCTTTGAATGCGGATCCGAAGTGGGGCCAGGTTAAACAGCCGGATGCCGGCGTACCGATCGGATAATGGAGTGTTGTCACGCTTACGTTGAGACGGTCTCTTCCCGGAGTGGATATGAAACAAGCTACGAGTCACCACAAGCCTTCCTCACTTATTCCCGGCTTAGGGGTCATTGTAATGGCTGCCGGTTTGGGCAAGCGGATGAACTCCAACCATGCCAAGGTTCTGCATCAGGTCGCGGGGCAGGCGATGGTTCTCTACGCAGTCGATGTGGCGTTGCGTCTGGCGGGTCATCGCATTGCCGTGGTAGTTGGCCATCAGGCTGACAGGGTTCGGCAAGTGATTGAGGCGGGTATTGCGGGCAGATTGAGAGCAGAGGCTGTGAGCATTGTCGAGCAGGCACATCAACTTGGGACTGGCCATGCTGTGATGCAGGGCCGTTCTGTGTTCGTCGCCGAAAAAGCGGCAAGACCAACTCAGTATCTCATCCTCAACGGTGATACTCCGCTATTGAAGGAGCAGACGGCGCGTGATCTCGTGCAGGTTCATCAGTCGCACGGTGCCACTGTCACCATCCTGACCGCGAAGCTCGACGATCCCAGTGGGTATGGCCGGGTTATTCGTCGGGAGTCCGATGTCCATCATCGCGATGTCGCTTCGTCCGATGTGCTCAAGATTGTCGAAGATCGGGATGCGACTCCAGCAGAACGAGCCACCAATGAAATCAATGTCGGAACCTACGTCGTTTCCGGAGACTTTCTCTTCGATGCGCTGGACAAATTGAAACCTGATAATGCACAGGGTGAATTTTACCTCACCGATATCGTGCGGATGGCAGTGGCGCAAGGGCAGCGTGTCGCCGCTGTGACCCTTAACAACTCAAACGAAGGGTTGGGGGTCAACACGCGGCAGCAGTTGGCGATTGCCGAAGGGGTGGTTCAGCAGCAGATCAGAGAACATTGGCTTGATGCTGGTGTCACAATGCGAGATCCTGGATCAGTGTGGCTTGATGCCGGAGTGACCATCGGGAAGGATACGGTCCTCTATCCGAACGTGACTCTCGAAGGGAAAACGGTGATTGGCGAGAGAACAACGATCCGTTCCGGCGTCCGCATCGCCGATTGTGTCATCGGCGATCGGGTCGAAATTCTGGATTCCTCTGTCTTGTGTGAGTCTCAAGTCGATGATGATGCGCATCTAGGGCCATTCGTGCATCTTCGCCCGGGTGTCGTAGTGAGGCGGAAAGCGAAAGTCGGAAATTTTGTCGAGATGAAGAAAGTTGAATTGGGGGAGGGCTCAAAGGCCAACCATCTGAGTTACTTGGGTGATGCCACGATTGCTGAAGGTGTCAATATTGGAGCCGGCACTATTACGTGTAATTACGACGGCATCCGCAAGCATCGAACTGTAATTGGCAAGAACGTATTCCTGGGTAGTGATACCCAGTTGATTGCACCTGTTACGATTGGAGAGGGATCAGTGGTGGCGGCGGGGACGACGGTCACCCAGGACGTCCCGCCTGATTCATTGGCGATTGCCCGTGTCGCGCAGATGAATCGAGTCGGATGGGTGGCTAAACGGCGAGCCGTGCTGGCAATCGGTACATCCAATGGAAAGTCTGCGCGTGTGGAGGAAGCCACGAAAACAACGGCCAAGAAAGCATTCCGTAGGCCGAAGAAACAGCGCGCGAAGTCAGGAAAAGGGTGACACGACGACTGGATGACCATTCGTCTGCCTATCAGTTTAATCTGATCTCGGGGTAAAAGCCATGTGTGGAATTATCGGATATGTCGGCGATCAAGATGCGGTGCCCATCCTCATTGGGGGGTTGGCGAAGTTGGAATACCGCGGATACGATTCATCGGGCGTGGCCGTTTTACAGGGCGAGAAGATTGCCGTCAGGCGGAGTGTGGGGAAGCTGATTAATCTTCAAAACTCGCTCAAGGCCAACGAGCTGAAAGGGACGGTCGGCATCGGGCACACCCGTTGGGCCACCCATGGGAAACCGTCGGAGCAGAATGCCCATCCGCATCGGTCGAAAGGCTGCGTGCTGGTACACAATGGAATTATCGAAAACTATCAGCAGTTGAAGCAGCAGCTGGGTAACGATGGGTACAAGTTCCAATCGGAAACGGATACTGAGGTGGTCGCGCATCTCATCGATAAGTACCTTCAGAAGGGATGTCCTCTGGCTGAGGCTGTTCGGTTCGCCACAAAAGACGTGCGTGGGAGCTACGCGTTGGCCGTCATCTCGGAGCGAGAACCTGGTACATTGATCGCTGCACGGTCAGGTTGTCCCCTGGTGGTCAGTCATACAAAAGACGCGTCCTATGTTGCGTCGGATGTCATGGCGATGCTTGCACACACGCGAGAAGTGACCTATCTCGAGGAAGGGGACGTCGCGGTTGTGACTCAGCACGGGGTGGATCTCACGGACGCTGATGGCCACGCGGTGTTGCGGAAATCGTCGACGATCACGTGGGATGCTTCAGCAGCGGAGAAGAGCGGCTACCCTCACTTCATGCTGAAGGAAATTCACGAACAGCCGCAGACGATTTTGGATACGATGCGTGGCCGATATTCTTACGAAACTGGGGAAGCGGATCTGCCAGACATCGGGCTCACACCACAAGAATTCGCCACGGTTGAGCGGATTTGGATCGTCGCCTGTGGGACGTCCTGGCATGCGGGACAGGTCGGCAAGTATTTGTTTGAAGAAATGGTCCGCACTCCAGTGCAGGTGGACATCGGCAGCGAGTTTCGGTATCGCGATCCGCTTGTTGGGAAGAACGATTTGTTCATTACCATTTCTCAGTCCGGTGAAACGGCCGATACGCTGGCCGCCGCGCGTGAGGCGAAGAGAAAGGGCGCACGCGTTGTCTCCATCGTCAACGTCATAGGGAGCACGTTGGCGCGTGAGTCGGATGGGGTGCTGTATACCCATTGTGGTCCTGAAATTGGAGTGGCTTCGACCAAAGCCTTCACGGCACAACTTACCGCCCTCTATTTATTGGCCTTGCATTTTGCACGAGTTCGTAATGTGATGAAGGAGGCCGACGGCAAGGCCTGGTTGGACCGGTTGGTCCGTCTCCCGGTGTTGGTGGAGAGTGTGCTGCAGCGAGAGGCTGAAATTGTGGCGATCGCCAAGCGCTATTACAAGAAACGGAACTTTCTGTTCTTGGGACGCGGCATCAATTACCCGATCGCCTTGGAAGGCGCGCTGAAGCTAAAAGAAATTTCCTATATCCACGCTGAAGGCTATGCGGCGGGCGAGATGAAACACGGCCCGATCGCGCTCATCAACAGAGAGATGCCGGTTGTGGTCTTGGCACCTCGGGATCGGCTCTACGACAAGACGGTCAGCAATTTGATGGAAGTGAAAGCCCGTCATGCCCCAGTGATTGCGTTCGTGGCCGAAGGAGAGCGGGAACTCGGCAAGATCGCGGATGCGGTGTTCACTGTGCCGGACACCCATCCATTGATTTCGCCGATTCTATTTACGATTCCATTGCAGCTTCTGGCTTATCACATTGCTGTGCTTCGAGGAGCGGACGTGGATCAACCGAGAAACCTCGCGAAAAGCGTCACCGTTGAATAGGGTCCAGCTGAGTTGTGGAAATGTGACGATGGAGATCACGCAACAGGACGTTGAAAAAGTGGCACAGTTGGCACGATTGGCCGTGACGCCAGCTGAGAAGGACACGTTTGCCAAACAATTGAGTCAGATTCTCACACACGTTGACAAGTTGAATCAGTATGAGACGGCGGGTGTCGAACCGACCTCGACCGTCATGGGTCAAGTGAATGTATTTCGAGAAGATGTCACACGCCCATCACTGACTTCGGATAAGGCTCTGGCGAACGCGCCGGAGCGCGAAGCAGACGGGTTCGTTGTACCTAAAATTTTGGAGGAGCGTTAATCGTCAAATAGCTGTCTGATGCGTGAAGGCATGCGAATGCCGAGCGAAGTTTGACGAAGGACGAAAAGGATAGATGTTCCGACAAATGCTACGTTCAAAAATTCACCGCGCAACCGTCACAGGTGCCCATCTGGAGTACGAGGGAAGCCTGACGATCGATCAAGACTTGATGGAAGCGGCCGGTATCCTCCCTTACGAAGCCATTGTCTGCTCGAATTTGAATAATGGTGAGCGATTTATGACCTATGCGATCAATGGCTCACGAGGAAAGGGCGAGATCATTTTGAACGGGCCTACGGCGAGGAAAGCGGCGGTCGGAGACCAAATAATCATTTTCTGTTACGAGTACTATGGGGAAGAAGAGATTAAGAAGCATGCACCAAAGATCGTCCGGGTGAATGAAAAAAATAGGATTGTGACGGTCAACTGATAGGCCGGACCGAGCTAGGCGTCTAATCTCCCGTCTTGCCCACGCTCACCGCATGTGTCGATAGCGAGCCATCCATGTCTCTTCATAAATTAAGCCTCATCGAGCTTCAAAGAAAGTTTAAGGCAGGGGAAGTGACGGCGGCGGAGATCGTGCGGGCGTATTCTCTTCGCATCAGCCAGATAGAGCCGAAGGTAAGAGCCTTCGTCACTCACACGCAAGAATCCACATCCATGCAGGCGAAGTTTTTGGATCAGAAGCTCAAGAGTTGGAGGAAGACCATGCCGCTTAGCGGTATGCCTCTTGCCATCAAAGATAACATCTGTACGGATGGCGTTCCCACGACCTGTAGCTCTCGCATGTTGCAGAATTTTGTGCCGCCTTACGATGCGACGGTTATCGCCAAGTTGCGGGCGCAGGACTACATTCTGCTGGGTAAGACGAATTTGGACGAGTTTGCAATGGGATCTTCGACGGAAAATTCCGCGTTTGGTCCCAGCCGGAATCCTTGGAATTTGCAGTGTGTGCCGGGCGGATCAAGTGGAGGATCAGCAGCGGCGGTTGCGGCAGAAGAGTGCGCGGCCGCACTGGGCTCAGATACAGGAGGCTCTATCAGGCAGCCTGCGGCTTTCTGTGGGGTTGTGGGATTGAAACCAACCTACGGTCGGGTGTCGCGATATGGTCTGGTGGCGTTTGCTTCCTCGCTGGATCAAATCGGGCCGATTACGAGGAACGTGTCTGATGCAGCGTTTCTGCTTGGGGCCATCGCGGGACATGATCCACTGGATTCTACGTCGATCGATCGGCCTGTACCGGACTATCTGAAGTCGCTGCAGAAGCGAGGCCTTAAAAGCCTGAGAGTCGGTGTGCCGGTGGAGTTTTTCACCGAAGGGCTTGATCCAGAAGTGGAACAGGCGGTCCGGTCCGCGATCGAGGAGCTGAGGCATCTTGGTGCGGAAGTGAAGGAGGTCCGGTTACCGAGGACTGATGCTGCCGTGGCGGTCTACTATGTGATTGCAACGGCGGAAGCCAGCTCGAATCTTGCCCGTTTCGACGGGGTGAAATTCGGTTTTCGGGCGAAGGAAACCAAAGATCTGCTCGAACTGTATATAAAGACGAGACAAGAGGGGTTTGGGCCGGAGGTCAAGCGTCGGATCATGCTGGGTACGTACGTGCTCAGCGCCGGGTACTACGATGCGTACTATGGAAAGGCCCAAGCGGTACGAACGTTAGTTTGTCAGGATTTTGAGGCCGCGTTCAAAGAAGTCGACTTGATCGTCACCCCGACCACGCCAACCCCGGCGTTCAAGCTAGGAGAAAAGAGCGAAGATCCGCTACAGATGTATCTGTCCGATGTTTTTACGATTTCAGTCAATCTGGCAGGACTGCCGGCGATTTCGCTGCCCTGTGGGTTCAGTAAAGCAGGAATGCCGATCGGGCTACAGCTGATCGGGCGCGCGTTCGAAGAAGAGACCGTGCTGCGGGCTGCACATGCCTACGAGCAGTCAGCACAATGGCATCAGAAAAAGCCGACGATACGGTAGGAGGCAGAGTGAGGGGTACAGGAAAGAATGGGAGCAGGAGGATAAGAGAGAGCAGGAGGATCGCCGACTATGACAATCGTTGAAATCGCTGTGCTGCTCGTGGCCGTGGCCTTCGCCGTGCTGGTCGGGTGTTTGGTACCGGTGTTGATACAAGTCCAAAAAACTGTTGCCGAGTCTGAGCAGTTGCTCTCGAAGATGAACGCTGATGTACCGGGTCTCGTGGCGGAACTCCGGGCGATCAGCCAGAATGTAAATGATGTGACGAGTCAAGCGAAGGATAGTATCGGGCATGCAGCGGTCTTGCTGCATGCGGTGGGTGAAGTCGGGGAATCAGTGCAGCAGGTTCATCATGTCGTTCGTGGGTCGAGCGGGACGCTCATAAACAATGTCGCGAGCATGGTGGCAGGAATCAAGGCGGCAACTCACGTCGTGCGGGAACGCATGAAACATCAGGGAGGGACACACAATGGCGGATGATCGAGGAACATCGGCAGCAGTCTTATTGGCGTTTTTGAGTGGGGCGGCGATGGGCGCGGTCGCAGCATTGTTGCTGGCACCACAGTCTGGGGATGAATCGCGTGACCAGCTTCGGAGGTATGCCCGTCGTGCGGAGAACGATCTTCGTGACCTCGCCGGTCGTGCCGGTGAGGCGTTTGAAGACGTGGTCGATCAAGGAAAGGACTTTGTCGAGACGAAGCGATCGGTTCTGCGAGAGGCATTCGATGCTGGGCGTGAAGCGATGCGGCGCGAACGGGGTCGTGTCCACGACGAAGGGGTGGAGCGAGGGTGAGTTACGAAACGGTCATCGGGGTCGAGGTGCACGCACAGCTGCGGACGAAGTCTAAAATGTTCTGTGGGTGCGGTACCACGTTCGGTTTGTCGGCCAACAGCCAGACGTGTCCAGTCTGTCTCGGGTTGCCGGGGAGCCTGCCCGTCATTAACCGAATGGCGGTGGAAATGGCGGTGCGAGCAGGGCTGGCCTTGAACTGTACGATCACAGCGAACAACCAGTTCGCCAGAAAGAACTACTTCTATCCGGATTTGCCGAAGGGGTACCAAATCTCCCAGTACGAATCTCCCATCTGCCAACATGGTTGGATTGAGATTGTCGGTGCCGAGGGGGCCAGGCGTATAGGCATCCACCGAGCCCACCTTGAAGAGGATGCAGGGAAAAACGTTCATGAGACTGGCGGGGCTGGGAGTAGAGTGGATTTGAATCGCGCCGGCACCCCGCTGTTGGAGATTGTCACGAAACCCGACATGCGGTCAGCCGACGAGGTGGTGACTTATCTCAGAGGCCTGCGTGACATCCTGATGTATCTTGAGGTCTGCGACGGCAATATGGAGGAGGGAAGTTTTCGGTGTGAGCCCAACTTGTCGCTCCGCCCAATTGGACAGAAGGAATTTGGGACGAAAGTCGAGCTGAAGAACATTAACTCCTTCAGGTATGTGAAAGATGCCATCGACTATGAAATCAAGCGGCAGACTAGGGTTCTGAATGAGGGAGGGAAGATTCACCAGGAGACAAGACTTTGGAATATCGAGCGAGGTGAAACGGCGGTCATGCGTTCCAAAGAAGAAGCCCATGACTATCGCTACTTTCCGGACCCGGATTTGGTGCCGTTGAAGTTGAACGAGGAGTGGATCGATGGATTCCGTATCAGCCTGCCGGAACTGCCGGCGATGCGGACAAAGCGATTCGTTTCGGACTATGGGTTGCCGGAATATGACGCCACCATCCTGACGGCTTCGAAGGACATGGCGGATTATTTCGAATCGTGCGTACAGCAGTTTAACCATCCAAAGACAATAAGCAACTGGGTGATGGGGGAATTGACGAGAGAGTTGAACAACTCTGAGACAGAGATCACGGCTTCGCCTGTCAGCCCTGAGCGGCTCGTCAGTCTATTGCAGATAGTGGATAAGGGGACCATCAGTTTAAAAGTAGCCCGTGACCTCTTCCCCGAACTCTACAGCACTGAGAAGACACCAGAACAGATTGTCCAGGAGAAAGGCCTAACCCAGGTCTCCGACGACCGGGCTCTGGGAAAGGTTATCGACGAGGTGCTGGCCAAGAGTCCGGTACAGGCTGCGCAGTTCAAAGACGGCAAGCAACAAGTCCTAGGTTTCCTTGTTGGGCAGGTCATGAAGGCGAGCGGAGGGAAGGCAAATCCGGGGAAGGTGAATGAGTTGTTGAAGAAGAGGTTGAGCGCCTAACAAGAGAGGGATAAGCGGTATGAGTGCGATTAGAGAAATCAGAGGTAGGCAAATTATAGATTCACGCGGCAATCCGACGATTGAAGCCGAAGTGACGCTTGAAAGCGGCGCAACGGGGCGGGCAGCGGTACCATCCGGTGCTTCAACAGGGGAAAAAGAAGCCATTGAACTTCGAGATGGTGACAAGAAGCGATGGATGGGAAAGGGCGTGTCTAAAGCCGTATCCAACATCAGCAAGATCATCGCGCCAGAACTGCTAGGGCAAGAGGCGTTTGATCAAGCCGGTATCGATCGAGCCATGATCGCATTAGATGGAACGAAGACGAAGGGGAAACTGGGGGCGAATGCGATCCTAGGGGTGTCGTTGGCTGTGGCCAAGGCCTCTGCGAACGAAACCGGTCAGCCGCTTTATCGATATTTAGGAGGGACCAATGCGCGAGTCCTTCCGGTACCGTTGATGAACATCATCAACGGCGGAGCGCACGCCGACAATCGGTTGGATCTCCAAGAGTTCATGATCATGCCGGTAGGGGCGAGTCGATTTAGCGACGCCCTCCGAATGGCTACCGAGGTTTTTCACTCGTTGAAGGCACTCTTAAAGAAGAAGGGGCTCAATACGGCCGTGGGGGATGAAGGTGGGTTTGCTCCTGATCTCCAATCTAATGAAGAAGCTCTGAGTTTAATCTCTCAGGCGATTGAAGAAGCCGGCTATAAGATCGGTCGTGATATTGCGCTCGCATTAGATTGTGCCGCAAGTGAGCTATATGAAAAGGGGCGTTATGTTCTTGAAGCGGAAAAGAATTCAGATCGTTCGTCGGAGGACATGATTGCATACTACAGCACGCTGTTGGATCGATATCCGATCCTTTCCATCGAGGATGGGCTGAGTGAGCTGGATTGGAAGGGATGGAAGATGCTCACTGAGAAGTTGGGTAAGCGAGTGCAGCTGGTCGGCGACGACATCTTTGTCACCAATGTAGAGATCTTCTCCAAAGGCATCAAGGAAGGCATCGGTAACTCGATTCTGATCAAGCTCAATCAGATCGGAACGTTGACTGAAACCTTAGATGCGATCGAACTTGCCAAACGGTCCGGGTACACGGCGATCATTTCGCACCGGTCTGGTGAAACGGAAGATACGACGATTGCGGACATCGCAGTTGCGACGAACAGCGGGTTGATCAAGACCGGGTCTTTGTCTCGGACGGATCGTGTGGCCAAGTATAACCAGTTGCTTCGAATCGAAGAAGAACTGGGAACGACCGCAGTGTATCGTGGACGAGCGGCTGTGTCCGTTAAAGCATAGTGGCTCTTTGATTTGGTGATTGACAGAATGGTCATCAAGCGGAATCGTGGCCGTCAATGGCTGGAATGGCAGCGTCGAGTCTTCACCGTTGCACAAGTGGTCGGTGCTGCTGGTTGCGTCTGGCTGTTCGTAGCGTTGTTTTCAGGAGAAATGAGCCTCACACGGTACGTGTCCATGCGTGAGCAGGCCACGAGCTTGGAGCAAAAACTGTCGATCTTGCGTAGAGAAAATGTCGAGCTGCAGCAGGATATCAATCGTTTGCAGCACGACCCGGCCAAGATTGAGCAGCTGGCTCGGGAACAGCTGGGCTATGTGAGGAAGGGAGAGACGGTGTATCAGCTGGTCCCCGGGTCGGAAAAGAAACGGGAGCCTTTGTCGAAACCATGAAGTTTGGAACGGTTGCCATCGTCGGACGATCTAATGTGGGGAAGTCGACCCTGCTCAATCATTTGTTGGGTGAGAAAATTGCGATCGTGTCGAGTAAACCTCAGACTACGAGGACAAGAATCATGGGCCTCGCGCATGTGGAGGGTGCGCAAATCGCGTTTCTCGACACGCCAGGTCTGCACAAGCCTGAGCATCTGTTGAACCGTCGGATGGTGCGAACTGCCATAGAAACGTTAGAGGAGGCTGATCTTCTCTACATGCTTATGGATGCGACAAGCATGCCGGGCCCAGGTGATATGACTGCTATCAAACATATGAAAGAGGCATTGGCAAAACGGCCCAGACCGGTGATCCTTGTTGTTACAAAAATTGATCTCGTGAATAGGCACAAACTGCTCCCGACTCTGGATCGTTATGGCAAGCTCTTCGCCTGGACAGAGGTTGTACCAGTTTCTGCAATGAAAGATGACAATGTCGATCGGTTACTGGTTGTCACAGTGCCCTATCTTCCTTCCGGAGAAGGTGCTTACGACGACGATGTCGTCACTGATCAGACAATGAGAACGCTGGCAGCTGAGATGATTCGCGAGAAGGTGTTGCAAGAAACTGAGGAAGAGGTCCCACATGCCGTAGCCGTCGAGATTGAGACCTTTGTTGAGCAGGGGAAGCTGGCAAAGATAAGAGCTTCGATCCTGGTGGAGCGCGAAACGCAGAAGGGGATCTTGATCGGAAAGCAGGGAGAGCGATTGAAAGCGATCGGGACTCAGGCACGAGTGGATATGGAACGATTATTCGGCATGAAGGTGTTTCTTGAACTATGGGTGAAAGTCAGGAAATCCTGGCGTGAGAATGAGCAGACATTGGTGCAGTTGGGGTACTAAAGGAGTATGCAGCCAGCCGAACGACCGATAGAGCCACGTATTGCGGACCAGCGCTCTCGCGGGTCTGAGCGCGATGGGCTGCGAGAGATGTTGCGTGATCAGACAGATCGTGGCCAGACCAAGTCCGACATTGTGATTCAATCTGTCCAGAAGTTGCTGCGTCGGGGAGCGATCACCAACCTCTCAAGAATGCTGGGGCGCATGCACCCTGCTGATATCGCGAAGGCCATCACCCACCTCTCGTCGCCCAAAGAAAAGCGAGAAATCTTCGAGTTGGTCCGAGGCGAAGGCAAACGGGGCCAGGTCCTCAGTGAGCTTGACGGCGAAAGTATTCAACAGGTGGTCGCGGATCTGCTCCATTCCGATATCGCGTGGCTTTTGAAGGATCTTGGCCCCGACGATGTGGCCTATATCCTAGGGTTTCTCCCCGAAGATCGCAGTAAGGAAATTCTTGCCTTGATGAAGGCCGAGGATTCGACCGAAGTCGCTGACATCCTGAAATATCCCAAGGATACTGCCGGCGCAATCATGACCACGGAATTCTTTTCCTTGGCGGAGGATGCGACAGCACAGGAAGCTATTCGCCGGTTGCAACAGGCTACTGATGCGGAAATGGTGTTCTATATCTATGTGACGGATAAAGATGATCATCTAGTCGGTGTTCTTTCACTCCGGCAGCTCCTGACGGTTCCGCCGACGACACCACTCAAGAACATTATGACCCGTGAGGTCATGAGCGTTGCGATCGATATGGACCAAGAGGAGGTTGCTCGCCAAGTGGCCAGCTATAACCTGCTGGCTATTCCTGTCGTCGAGCGGGACAGCAAGCTCGTGGGCATCATCACCGTCGACGACGTCGTCGACGTTATTCGGGAAGAAGCGACTGAAGATATGTTGAAGATGGCTGGGGCGATCGAAGAAGATTCGACTTCGAAATCTTCGAGCTTTGGTTCGGCGAAGCTACGACTCCCGTGGCTCTTCACGAACCTCATCGGCAGCCTCTTGTCCGGCGCAATTCTTTGGTATTTCCGCTATACAATCCAAGAGGTCGTGGCGATTGTGAGTTTTATTCCCGTGATTGCAGCGATGGGCGGCAATGTCGGATTGCAGTCTTCAACGCTGATTATTCGAGGGTTAGCCACCGGCACGGTTGAGCTCACCCATGTATGGCCGGTCTTCTTTCGCGAAGTAAAGATCGGTTTGGTCATGGGATTGGCTTGTGGTGTGACATTGACACTGGTTGGATGGGTCTTGCATCAAGGGTTTTTGGGCATGGTTGTTGGAACTTCTTTGCTCATTGCCTTTCTGGTGTCGACCAGTATGGCGACGATTATGCCGATTCTCCTGAAACGCATGGGGGTCGATCCTGCCGTTGCGGCCGGGCCTTTTGTCACGACGGCCAACGATATCACCGGGATTACGATCTATCTGACCTTAGCCACGTTTTTTTTGGAGTATCTCCGGTAAGAATGGCGCGCGCACGCTCATGCTGCAGCTGTAGTTGAGATCAGGGAAAACGTTGTGTCTCTTGTAAAAACGACGGCGATTATATTGAGGAGTCGCAAGTGGGGTGATGCCGATAGAATCGTGACTTTTTATTCGAAGAGTTTGGGTAAGATACGAGGAGTAGCTCGTGGTGCTCGACGCCAGAAGAGCCGCTTCGGTGCTGCTCTTGAGCCATTCAGCGTGTGTCGTTTGGATCTGTTTGAAAAGAATGGCGACTCGCTATTCCGAATCTCACACGTTGACCTTATCAGGTCCTCTCAGGCGCTGCGAGAAGACCTCAGCTTAATGGATTCAGCGGCACGAATGGTCAACGTCGTGACAGCCATTACTCCCGATGGCGATCCAGATCCGCCCTTGTTTGATACGCTGGAGCAGGGGTTGGTATCGCTTCAGAAAAGTGACGACCCGCCCTTTACGGCACTGCTCTTTCAAATCCGGTTGCTGGGATTAACTGGGTTCCGTCCTCAGACCGATCATTGTGCTTCCTGTGGGAAGACGTATTTTGTCGGCGAGCCTCAATTTTCGCCGATTGCTGGGGGGCTTGTTTGTCAGATATGTGCAGCACACCAACGTGTGCGATGTGTTGCGCTTTCTCGAGGAGGCCTGTCATTTCTTCAGCAAGCTATTCGGCTTACTCCGGCTACCGTCACGAGGTTGCGAGCTACGGGGCAGGTGCGGCGCGAAGTAGAAGAGGCGATCGAGGGGTATGTGACAGTAGTAGCTGGTAAACGGCTACCACCCGTGAACTTTCTGTCGGTCGCCTTGTCGGTATGAGCTAAATATATGGAAGAGGGAAGTATGCCTGTTGCCGTATTAGAGCCACGAGATATGGAATGGCGCGACAAAGGAGTACTGGGAATTCAGTGGAGTGACGGTCACCAGGGGGTTTACCCGGTTCGCTACTTACGACAGCACTGTCCTTGTGCCGCTTGTGTTGATGAGTGGACAGGAGAGCGCCGCCTCAAAGGTGAGGAGGTACCACTTCTGATCATGCTTCAGGATATTCAGCCGGTTGGCCGTTATGCGTTCCAATTCAAGTGGAGCGATGGCCATGATACGGGAATTTATTCGTATTCTTTGCTGAGGGCCCTGTGCCAATGCGATGTCTGTCAACCGGTCAAGCCGGTCGAAGCAAAATCAAAACGACTCATGTGAGGGCACACGACGTGGCAGCCATGGACATCAGCTTGATCAAGAAGGTGCTAGGACTTTGCGGTTTTTTGCCGTTCCTGGTCTTTGTTGGATGCAAAGGTATGCCGATACTCGAGGAGCAAGAGCGCTTGGTACAGGCTGACAACCTGGTGCTAGATCAAATCACCACCAAGGCCGTCGTAAACGCGTGGGGCACTCCTCCACTGTATCATAGTAAGTTCACCCACTTTTTTGTGATGCCTGACTTTAGCGTGATTCCGGAATCACGAGTTGCCACTGGGGAGGCGCCAAAGGGATGGAAAGCTGGTGTCCATGCCGGTGAAGGTATTTATTTCGCCTACCCCGATCGTGGCTGGTTGCTGGTATTTCTCGATGAGCGTCTGGTCTACAAAGAGAAACTCAAACCCGAAGAGTTACACGTTCTTGCTAAAACCTGGGCCTATGAAGACCGGTTCAAAACGAAGCTTGATGAGACGTTCCAGCCCTAGTTCTTCTGCTCAATATCCCGCATGGCATTGACATCACAAGATGATTTGCATGTCGTAATGGCAGCCTCTGAGGCTGTCCCTTACGCAAAGACCGGAGGATTGGCTGATGTCCTCACGGCGTTGGCAATAGAGCTGTCCAAGTTAGGACATCGTGTAACATTGCTATTGCCTGAATACCGAGGCCAGGCAGCCAAAACCGCTCGCCCAGGGGTCATGCGATTCTCAATTTCGGTGGCGGGGACGAAGACGGAGCTGACAGTCGAAGAGGAACTCGTGCCAGTTACGGGAGCCTCACACCCACTAAGAGTGTTCCTCGTACGATATGATCCATATTTTGATCGCCCAGGACTTTACCAGGATGAGCATCACGACTATCCAGACAACTTCGAGCGATTTACTTTGTTCTGCCGCGCGGTCCTCTGTGCGCTGCGTATTCTGACGGAGGTGCAGGGGGAGCAAGTCGATGTGCTTCATCTGCATGATTGGCAGACCGCATTGTGCTCGGTTTATCTGAAAGCATTGCCTCATGAGTATAAGGGACTTCAAAGGATCAAGACCCTGTTAACACTGCACAATCTTGGTTACCAAGGAATATTTTCTGCTCAGGAGTTCGCAAAGACCGGACTTCCTCCATGCCTATTTTCACCGAGTAATCTTGAGTTCTATGGATCAGTCAATTGCCTGAAAAATGGCATCATCTATTCAGATGCTGTCTCCACCGTGAGTCCAACCTACGCAAAGGAAATCATCACCGCAGAATATGGGTGCGGACTTGAAGGTGTATTGTCAGATCGAGTAGATGGGGTAAGAGGCATTACGAATGGGATCGACACAACCGTCTGGGATCCTGAGCATGATTCCTACCTTCCAGCTCGGTATACAGCCGCTGATTTGGCTGGGAAACAAGCATGCAAACGGGCGTTACAAGAGGAATTTGGCCTACCAAACCTTGAGGTGCCTGTTTTTGGTGTGATCGGTCGGTTGACATTCCAGAAAGGTTTCGATCTCTTGATCGATATTATTCCTGAGCTCATGTCCATGGAGCTACAAGTTGTTTTTCTGGGTACTGGTGATGACGATCTAGAGCAACAATTTAGCGCAGCTAAGGATGAGTACCCAGAGAAAATCGGCTTGTACGTTGGATTTGATGAGAGGCTGGCTCATCGCATTGAAGCGGGTGCAGACATGTTGATCATGCCGTCTCGCTATGAACCATGCGGATTAAGTCAATTGTACAGTCTTCGGTATGGCACGGTGCCTATAGTGCGTCGCACCGGAGGGCTGGCGGATACTGTCGTCCCGTTTCGTCCGTCTACGGTCAAATCGAAGCGCGCAACAGGTTTTCATTTCATCGAGCCTTCTTCTGACGCACTGCTCTCCACGGTCATGCTTTCTCTTCAGGTGTATGAGAAGCTCGAAACGTGGAACTCGTTGATCAGATCTGGAATGGGTACAGATCTATCCTGGAAGCGATCGGCCCAGCAATACATCGACCTCTATCGGTCTATGGCAAGGGATAAGAGGAGGGAGGGTCTAACGAGCGTTGAAAGAAACGTTAACCCCTTGTCCGAGTCTTCCCAGCAAGGTCCTGGCTTTTAGCACGTAGTAAGAGTTTTCGCCATCATGGAGGGTGATGACCGAAACAAAAAGGTCACGAGCGATATCGATGTGCCCTTGGTCCAAGGCTAATTCTCCCGCGTGTAAAGCACAGGCAGAAGCCATAGCCTCGACATCAACCGCAACCCGACTAGCTGGGTTGGATACTAGGCGCTCAATACGGGTGGGTAGTGGAAGGACAAATCCTTCATACACCCCTGGTTCCTCTACGCGCGCCGAACGAAGCTGTTTCAAGTCCGATTCAGCCTGACCTAAATCTGAGGTTGACTTGCAATCAGCATAGATGTTCCACAACGACATGAATCCACTATTGCGCGATTCCGACATCGGAGTCGCAGGGCTGGTTGTACAACCCGTGACAAGAATCATCACACCTACGACAAGTAGGCCTAGCCCCAGATGGTTTTTGATCATGTCACTACACTTCATTAGTATGCATCTCCTCACGCCACCGGAGATACAATGCAAATAATAGGCCCAATATATGGCTTTGTAAATTAATGGGAAAATTATGGATATCGAGATTTTACTGTTTAACGAATGTGTTAATCGAGACTCACTGTTGTGTCATTGACACAGTTAAGGAAAGCTGGGAATGAATATGGAAATGTGGCTTGTTATGTGAGGGCTATGAATTAAAGATGTGGACAAGAATGCCAGTTCGAGTGGTAGCGTTTGTTTTTCGCATGATATGTTTGATGTGCTCTTTTACGGTTTGCTCTGTGATCTGAAGGGCATTGGCAATTTCTTTATTCGTCCACCCCTTTGCCAGATGTTCAACTACTGATTGCTCACGGTTTGTTAACTGGAAACGTTCTCGAGCATGCTCCGTATTCAGGTTTTGCTTTCGCCCCAGTTCTTCCATGGTAACTACCAGCCTGGCGTATTGAATGCCTCCTCGATCTGGCAAACCGAACCCTCGCAGGAGGATTGGCTGATTCGGGTCACCCGTCACACGTTTTAGTTCGAATTGTTCCCAGTCCTTGGCTTCGGTTCGAATATGGAGTGCTTTTATGATTTCAGCACAGAGCTCAGTCAGGGCCGTTGGGAGAACTCCGCGTGCTGAAATCGCGGTATTGCCTCCATGCTCGGCAGCGTTGATCTTCTTAGCAAGTTCTGTGGCTTGCCGATTCATATGTAAAAGCTGCATAGATGCCGACAGCACAACAATGCCAGACCCGGCTCTCTGATCAGCAAGTGCATCCGTTTGGTCGATACTTTTAGATAAATCGGACATAAACTTATGAGATTGCACTATCTTTCTACACGATCAGGATTAACCTTCGACCTCGACGATTTGAATCGGGCCGATAGGGCACTCCTCAGATCCATACGGGAATAGTACCTAACCCTTTCGAGGGAGTCAACATAATACCTTTGAGAAAGCGGCATACGTCATCGGTATTGTTGATTCCGGCAGCGGCACTTACTATTCACCTGCATTAGGGTTGAGAATCCCCAAAAAGATCTAGCCGATATGCGGATGCCTGCAGTTGTAGCAGAGCTAATCAACTGCGAAATAAGGTGAATAGGACCAGGACACCTTGCTGAGGAGGGATTGACGTGGTATCAACAGAATGGGAATGGCCAATAGCGGATAGTCATAAAAACCATGGTGAGAGAGCGGCGCTGCTCAGGACCATCCTTTATGAAGCATCAGCCGCCGATGAGGGGACCGATGGTATTGCCAAAGATAAGCGAGCATTGTCTTTGAACATTAGTAATGGGGGTATGCTAGTGCTCATGGATCATGCTCCGGATATCAAACAGGTGCTGAAAGTTCATGTGCCAACACCGATAACGAGAGCGGAAACTCCGACACTTGCGGAGGTGCGCTGGACAAGAAAGGTTCCATTTGGGAAGTCTGCAAATAGCCAGACGGCCTATTTCGTGGGCTTGAAGTTTATGTTTTGATCGTTGACGCTATAACAGGTATGTTAGTTCCCAGTTCAGCACTACCTCATGATGTCTCTAGTAGATTAGGTCTATTGGATTGAGTGAATGTAGCGTAAGAAGAAATTTTGAAAGTTTGGCCTTCGCATCAACCGATGACCAGTTGGGCTGGGTTGTGTAAGGTTTCGCCATTCTTGTTTCTTTATTGACGACCGGGGAACAAGTTAACTTTCTGGTCGTGTCCTTGTTCCGCTGGTAATCCGGCTGTGCCGGAAGTGGCGGTAGCTTGCGCGGGGGGGGGTGAGTAAATGGATACTATGAACGATATTCAATCATCGCAAATTCAAGAGCTGCGCTGGTATGTCGTGAGTACAAAAGCCAATCATGAAAAGCACGCTGAACGGAATATCGCGTATTCAGGAATTGAGTGTTATCTACCACTACTGAAAGAGCGTAGGATTGTTCGTAATCAGATAATAACTGCCATCAATCCTCTCTTCCCTGGGTATATGTTTGTTCGAATTGATCTTGCACAACATTATCGGACTGTGAATTATGCCAGAGGTGTTCGGAAGATTGTAGGATTTGGTTCCAGGCCAGTGGAGGTTGATTCCGCGATGATTGACTCCATTAGATCAAAAGTTACCAGCTCAGAAACAGATAGGTTGCAAAGGCCTGAGAAGTTAGGACATGGCCAACGTGTTCATATACAAGGAGGTCCGCTGAGTGGGCTCGAGGCCGTTTTCGTCGGGGGAATGCCTGGTCGACAGAGAGCTATGGTGCTCCTCCATACATTGGCACTTCAAGCTCGAGTTGTGATCGAAGTCGATAAGCTCGTTCCATATGTGGCTGCTTAGTCGAGTGCACAACAAAATTTTCAGACAATTAGGTTAAGATTTACGTGAGAATACCTGAGGCATTTATGCTTCTGGCTTAGGGGAAGGAGGAAGAAACTTTGAAGGCGGTAATTCTTGCGGGAGGAATGGGAACTCGACTTTCTGAAGAAACTAGCATGCGGCCTAAGCCTATGGTTGAAATCGGGGGGAAGCCGATTTTATGGCATATCATGAAGATCTATTCCGCCCATGGCATAAAGGAATTCATTGTCGCGCTTGGCTACAAGGGGGAAATGATCAAGGAATATTTCATGAACTTTTATGCGTTTAATAAGGATATTTCGGTCGATCTGGAAAGCGGAAAAACAACCATTCACAATGGGAAGCAGCATGAAGACTGGAAGGTGCATCTAGTCGATACAGGCTTGCATACCCAAACGGGGGGTCGACTCAAACAGCTTAGGAAATGGCTTGAAGGTGATGACACGTTTCTTTTTACATACGGTGATGGTGTTTCAGATGTCGATATTCAGGCCAGCATAAAGTTCCACAAGTCACATGGAAAGTTGGCTACGGTCACATCGGTTTTGCCTCCAGCAAGGTTCGGGCGGCTGGTATTTGATGAGGACCATATAGTCGATTTTATGGAAAAACCTCACGGTGATGAAGGTTGGATTAATGGAGGATTTTATGTTCTAGAGCGTAAGGCAATCGACTACATTAAGGACGATAATACAGCTTGGGAGCGAGAGCCTATCGAACAACTTACGAAAGATAATCAACTGATGGGGTATAGGCACGATCGATTCTGGTCCTGCATGGATACGCTGAAGGAGAAAGTATATTTAGAGAATCTCTGGCAGTCTGGCAAAGCACCGTGGAAGATGTGGTAGTGCTGGATCAACGCAATCAAATGTCCGAGCGTCTTCAGTTATTGCCGCAAGGGGTTTCGTATATTTGGAATGGGGAAGAGGTAGATTCCTGCTAGTGCAGTACCGTAAGAAATCCTGTCATGGAAGGAGTTCTCCATCACTGAAGAAGGCTTGTCACACTGTCCTCTCGAGAGGATGTGCAGGCGGGGCCTATGCAGTGTGTAGTCTGAATTATGCTCGACTCAGACGGTGGATGTACACGGCGGATGAGCGTGCTCAAGTGATGTGGTCGTTTGGATGTCAGGACCAAGCAATGTGTGTTGGCACCAAGATTCATCTACTTGAATATGAAAGAAAAGGGGTTCTGCATGAGTGATGTTTCGCCTCTATATGACGAAGCCCAAGGTTGGCTGGAGGAGGATTTGCGTAAAATAGAGAATGCGCTCGGAGATCGCGTGGAGGCGTTTCGGGGGAAGCAGATTCTTATTACAGGTGCAGCGGGATTTCTAGGATTTGGGTTTCTTCATTTTTTCTCGTACCTCAATCGAAAAATTTTGAAACATGGTCAGCTGTCCATTGTTGCAGTCGATAACTATATTCGAGGGTGTCCTCGATGGCTGAACGAGTTAGCAGCCGCGAGTCCGTGTCTAAAGTTGGTACGTAAAGACATTACCCAACCTTGGCAGGATGGGACAGGGGGCCGCTTCGATTTCATCATTCACGCCGCGTCGATTGCTAGCCCCAAGGTCTATCGGAAGTATCCTCTTGAAACACTCGATACGAACGTTTCAGGTTTGCGGCACATGCTCGAGTTGGCGAAATCGGACAAGTGTGAAAGCATTCTCTTTTTCAGTTCGAGCGAAATATATGGTGATCCACCGGCCAGCGAGATTCCAACTAGTGAAACATATAGAGGAAATGTCGCCAGTATTGGTCCTCGGGCCTGTTATGATGAGTCTAAACGTGTAGGCGAGACACTGTGTTACTTATATGCACAGCAACACAGTGTGCCCGCCAAGATTGTTCGGCCGTTCAACAACTATGGCCCTGGACTGCGATTAGTCGATGGACGCGTGCTTCCTGACTTTTGCCGAGACGTGCTGGCTGATCGAGATATCATCCTCCGTTCGGATGGGAGCCCAACTCGTACGTTCTGCTATATGTCGGACGCCTTGACCGGGTATCTTCTCGTGTTGTTATCTCCTCATCATGCCGAACCGTTCAATATCGGATCGGAATCGCCCGAGATTTCAATGCGGGAACTTGCTACCATGTTGTTGGAGGTGGCTGGCAGCCAGCGGCGGGTGATCCACATTGCAAGTGACGAAGTTGATTATTTAACGGATAATCCAAATCGACGGTGCCCCAACATTCAGAAGGCTCGGACTCTATTAGGTTACGTGCCCACCGTAGATATGAAGTCAGGCCTGCGAAGACTCTTCGAGTGGTATCGACGGTTTGCTGAATTGGAGGAGCTGGTGAACGGAGCGATTGTCAAACAGCCTTCATGAGGTGCGTGTGAAAATTGCTGTAATTGGAACTGGATATGTTGGACTGGTCTCTGGAGCCTGCCTTGCCGAACGGGGGCATCGGGTCATCTGTGCCGATATCAGATCTGAAGTCGTCACCGCTATCAACGCAGGTCAACCACCGATTTACGAGACCGGCCTTGAAGAATTACTTCGAATGGTTCGTGCCAATGGGACTCTGTCTGCGGTCACGGACACACGAGACGCCATCCGTGATTCGGAGGTGACGCTGATTTGCGTTGGCACTCCGACGGTTCATGGGCGTATGGATATTTCTCAGGTTGTCGCAGCGGCCGAAGTAGTCGGCGAGGCATTGGTCAACAAGAGTGAATTCCATGTGATTGCAGTAAAGAGTACCGTTCTTCCAGGAACTACGGATGGTCCGGTGATGGAGGCCATTGAACGCCGGTCTGGGAAGAAGGTTGGCGTTGGATGGGGGCTCTGCATGAATCCAGAGTTTTTGAGGGAAGGCAGGGCCATAGAAGATTTCCGAGTTCCGGACCGCATTGTTGTTGGAGCAACGGACAAGAAAACCGCCGAGCAGTTTCTGAAAGTATATGTGGATTTCGCCTGCCCCAAGTTGGTGACGACACCACGAACTGCAGAAATGATTAAGTATGTATCAAACTCGATGCTCGCGACGATGATTTCCTTCTCCAATGAAATAGGGAACTTATGTTCGGCCTTTCCAGGTGTGGATGCAAGCCAGGTCTGGAAAGGAGTCCATCTCGATAGGCGGTTGACGCCCGTCAATGGTCAGGCAGGAGAGCCGGCAGGAGTGACGGAGTATCTCTGGCATGGGTTAGGATTCGGGGGTAGTTGCTTTCCGAAAGATGTGGCTGCGTTGCGGGGCTTTGGTCGTACAGTGGGAGAGCAAACTCGAATTCTGGACGCAGTGTTGCAAATCAACCAAGAGCAACCACTTCGGATGGTCGCGCTCTTGAAGAAAGAAATGGACCTTTCCGGAAAACGTCTAGCGGTTCTTGGCCTGTCTTTTAAACCCGGTACGGACGATCTCCGAGAGTCACCGGCTCTTCCGCTGGTTAAGGAGTTGATGAAAGAGGGGGCGACGGTGGTTGCTCATGATCCAATCGCACTGCCTCAGGCAAGAAGGCATCCTGATTTTGCAGGAGTAAATTTTGTCGATAGCTGGCTAGCCGCAATCCAAGATAGCGATGCCTGTTGTGTGGTGACGGCTTGGCCCGAGTATCGCCTTATCCCACCCACGGAATTCGCTAAGCGAATGCATAATCCTCTCCTTGTCGATGGTCGAGGGATTTTCGATCCAGCTTTATTCGCGACCGCCGGTGTGATTTGGCGAGGAGTGGGCTATACACCGGAATTGGTCTAGCCGAAACCTCATGATGAGTTAAGGGAGAGCACTTTAATGGATCATGGGAACTGCCGCTTTTGCGCTCGGTCATTACAGCACACATTTGCTAATCTGGGTATGTCTCCCCTCGCAAACAGCTATATCAAGCCGACACAGCTGAACCAGGTGGAACAATTCTATCCCCTTCATGCGCTCGTCTGCGACGGGTGTTTTCTGGTGCAACTGCAAGAATTCGAGAGCCCGGAAGCCATATTCGGCGACTATGCATACTTCTCTTCTTTTTCCGACAGCTTTCTCCAGCATGCCAAGGCCTACGTGGAAATGGCGGTCGAGCGATTCCGGTTGAACAGTAAGAGTCAGGTGGTGGAGATAGCGAGTAATGACGGCTACCTCCTGCAGTATTTTGTCGAGAAAGGCGTTCCCGTGCTCGGTATCGAGCCTGCCTCAAATGTTGCTGAAGTTGCGATGAAACGCGGCATTCCGAGTCTCGTCAAATTTTTCGGGACACGAACAGCGCTGGAAATGAAGGAGGAAGGCCGGCAGGCTGACCTGCTCATCGGCAACAACGTGTTGGCGCATGTCCCAAATTTGAACGACTTTGTGGCAGGCATCAAGATGGTACTGAAGCCGGAAGGGGGCGTGACGATGGAATTTCCCCATCTTGTGCGCTTGATGGCGGATGGACTATTCGATACGATCTACCATGAGCATTTCTCGTACTTCTCTTTCTCCACTGTCGAGCAAGTATTTGCTAAACATGGGTTGGTGTTGTTCGACGTGGAGGAAGTGCCGACGCATGGAGGCTCTCTGCGCATTTATGGCCGGCATGCCGAATACGATGCACTGCCTATCGGTCCACGCGTAACAGAACTCACGCAGAGAGAAAAAGATCTTCACCTCGATCGGCTGGAGCCCTATCTTTCCTTCCCGGGCAGGGTCACACAGGTAAAACGGAACCTAGTCAGATTTTTGATCGATGCAAAGGACGCGGGCAAGACTATTGCGGCCTATGGAGCTCCTGCCAAAGGGAACACGTTGTTGAATTACTGCGGCATTCGAACGGACTTCATCGATTACACGATGGATCGAAGTCCGCATAAGCAAGGACAATATTTGCCGGGCAGCCATATCCCGATCCTTTCGCCCGACGCAGTCAAGGGAACCAAACCGGACTATCTCCTCATTCTCGCGTGGAATCTTAAGGATGAAATTATGGAGCAGATGCGGTTTATTCGAGAATGGGGTGGGCGATTTGTCGTTCCTCTACCCGACGTCACAGTCCATTAGCCGCGAAAGAGAACGCCAGGTGGAACTTCAGCATATCAATAGGGATGGCCAAGAGCGAGAATCGCCAACAAACTTGGGCCAAGCCATGCACGACTTCATGGCCGACCTGTTTCCATTTTGCCGCAGTATTACCGGTAATGGTGTACGCGAGACGTTGGCGTATATAGGGAATAAGATTCCACTCGATATTCATGAAGTGCGAAGTGGTACCCAGGTATTCGATTGGACTGTACCGCTGGAATGGAACATTGCCGACGCCTTTATTAAGGATCCCAGTGGCAAGCGCCTTATTGATTTTCAACAGTGTAATCTTCATGTCGTCAACTACAGCGTACCGATCCATAAAAGGATGACGCTTGCCGACTTGAAACCTCATCTCCACTCGCTTCCTGACCATCCTGCATGGATTCCCTACCGGACGTCTTATTACCGCGAGAACTGGGGATTTTGTCTTTCACACAAGCAGTTGTCTGAACTGCCGGAGGGGGTGGAATTAGAAGTTTGTATTGAGTCTACCTTGTCCCCTGGCTCACTGACGTACGGCGAGTGCTATCTCCCGGGCCACAACTCTGAGGAAATACTTATTTCATGTCACGTCTGTCACCCATCGCTGTGTAACGATAATCTGTCTGGCATTGCCGTAGCGACATTTCTAGCCCAGTGGCTGAGCGCCCAGTCGCGTCGGTATTCCTATCGAATCCTGTTTGTTCCAGCGACCATCGGAGCAATTGCTTGGTTGGCAACGAATAGAGGGCTGGTAACCAGAATCAAGCATGGTTTCGTGCTGACCGGAGTGGGAGATGCCGGGTCTTTCACGTACAAGAGAAGCCGAAACGGAACTGCGGAGGTCGACCGAGCCTTTGGCCATGTCTTGCGGCATAAGGGGCAGGGGCACAGGGTCATTGATTTTAACCCGTATGGATACGACGAACGACAATATTGCTCGCCGGGGTTTAATCTTCCTGTGGGATGTCTGATGCGGACTCCTCATGGGCAATACGCTGAATATCATACCTCTGCGGACAACTTGGACTTTGTCAAACCCGAGTCATTGGCTGACACGCTTTCTTTATGCAAAGAGGCTATAGACGTGTTGGAGCAGAATGGCACCTATATCGGCACGAATCCATATTGCGAGGTTCAGCTTGGTCGAAGAGGATTGTATCGTGCGGTCGGCGGGCAGTCGGGAGAGCACCGTTCCGAACTGGCGCTGCTCTGGATCCTTAATTTGTCGGATGGACAGCATTCTCTGTTGGATATTGCTGAGCGCTCCGGCTATCCATTCAAAGTCATCCGTGAGGAAACGGCCATCCTCTTGCAGCATGGCCTTCTTCGAGATTCCTCGGTGGCGTAATTCCGTTGGATTGCTTGTCTTGGCTATCCCGAATGTAAATAGAGTCACAATTGCGAGGCGATGATCGTGGCCATTCTTCAAAAACCAAAGTTCGTATTCATGGGTGGACAATTACGTTCCTGGGAGGAAGCCCTCATCCATGTTGGATGTGAGGCTGCTATCCGTGGTCTCAATGTTTTTGAGGGGCTGAAGGGGTACTGGCAGGCAGATGGAACTTTCGGCATCGTACAATTGCGTCGACATTACGACCGTCTATGCCGGTCTGCCCGCGTGCTACAGATTCCCTTCGACCAGAGTTACGAGGAGTTTAGCAAAGCGATCGATCTACTGGTAGGTGCTCTAGTCGAACCAGGGCGGGACATGTGGGTACGGGCTACTTTGTTTGTGACGGAAGGGCATTGGGGTGAGGATACGGTTGCCGATCTTATCTTAACGGCCTATCACCAGGACCAACATGTGCCAGAGTCTATCGATCTCGGAGTGAGTACATGGCGACGCAGTGCCGATGTGGCGCTTCCAGCGCGCGTAAAGACAGGCACAAACTACCAGGTGGCTAGACTTGCACGAATCGAAGGCCGAGCACGTGGATGTCAGGATATGGTTTTGCTGAATCCTTGGGGACGAGTTGCAGAAGCGACCGCCTCATGCATTCTCATCGTACGGGACGGGATAGTATTTACCCCTCCGGCAGCTGAGGGGGCATTGGAGAGTATCACAGTTGATCTCATCGAACAGTTGGCCCACTCGTTAGGGATCAAGTTCGAGCGGCGACCAATCGATCGGACCGAATTGCTCGTGGCAGACGAGATCGGCCTTTGTGGAACCCTTCACGAATTACCAGTAGCCAAATCGATTGAACTGCTCCCGCTTTCTAAAAGTTCACCCGTGTTACGTGCGCTCCAAGTACGGTACCTTGATGCCGTTCGCGGTGTGGCCCCACATTCTGCCGTGGAGTTGACCACGCTACCCTCGGTGAAGGCGGCGAAGCAAGACATCTCTCCATGAGCGACACTTGCCGTTGCTTCACGGAACTTTCAGACACGTCCATGACGGATCCGGTATGCCCCTAAGGTGTTAAGATGCGTTATTAGTGGAATCCCGAACCGATTCATTAGCCTAAGAGGTGGTGTATTCGGTAGTCGTTTGTCGTCAGCAGGTGGGTTTCTTGGCAAGGGGACGCAATATTGATTCAAACGGGAAAGTTGAGTAATGTGATGTGTTGATACACAATAGTGGGTGCTCGAACCAGAGAAGGAGACAAGAAGCATGAATCGCACCCTGTATATCACAACAGTCCTTTTCTGGCTTGGAACCAGCGCCGAGTCCGGATTGTGTGAAACTCGTATTGCTACGCCGGTCGTAGGGCAAGCAAAGGCATCGACTGACACGACCCTATCCCCATCCCTTACTCCTGTAAGTCAGGGCGAAAAGTTGGCAGCACAGATGAGTAAGGAGAGCAAGGAGCCGACCGGGGCGGTGCCGCTAATCGAGAAGCTTTCCAATGCGGTCAGCAATGAATACATCATCGGTGCCGAGGATGTGTTGGACATTACCGTTTGGAGGAATCCTGACCTATCGAAACAGCTGCAAGTCCGTCCTGACGGAAGGATCTCGATGCCGATCATTCGTGACATCGTGGCGGTAGGGAAAACGCCTACGCAATTGGCCGATGAAATGACGGTAAAATTGAAAGAATACGTTCAAAATCCGGTCGTCGCAATCAGTTTGAATCAAGTGAATAGCTCGAACATCTTCTTGCTTGGCGAGGTCGCGAATCCCGGGAAGTACCCGTTAAAAAGCAAGACGACGCTGTTGCAGGGGATTACCATCGCGGGTGGCTTCAAGGAGACGGCGGCGAGAAATCAGATCGTCATTTTTCGATTTATTGAAACGGCTCCTGGTATGAAGCGATTTACGGCAAGCTATGACGATATCGTGCTCCGTAGTGGGATCAGCGATAATTTTGAACTCAAACCTGGTGATACGCTGGTCGTTCCGAGTGAGTCGATGGTAGTCTTCCCAGGTCGATAGGGGATGACAGAAAGGATGACGGTGGATAACTACGCGATTTTTACAAGAGTGCCGGCTCGATCGATGATGAGAATCTTCTCTATAGGGATTTTGTTGGGCTCCCTGATCGCACAAGCTGGTTGTCTTGGCCCTGTGACATCGCGAGAATATAAGGCGTCAGATGTTCCCACCGAATTCCTTCTTGGCTCTGAGGATCAGATCGAAATCAATGTGTGGAAGAACCCAGATTTGTCCAGGGTGACCTTGATTCGACCGGATGGCTACGTGTCAATGCCCATCATCGGTGATGTTCAAGCAGCAGGACTCACGGCCGAGGCACTGGCTGCCCAGATTACTGAGCGGCTCAAAGGGTATATCCAGAATCCTTCAGTATCGGTGAATGTCAAGGAACTTAACAGTTATGCAGTGTTTGTGTTGGGTGAGGTCGCAAAGCCCGGCAAGTATCAGCTCAAGTCCTACGTGACGGTGCTCCAAGCGATTTCTATGGCTGGGGGCTTCACAAACTATGCGAGTAAGAATAGACTACAGGTCGTACGAGTGATTGAAAGCCCAGGCCACAAACGTCAGGAGATCCACATCCCTCTGCGTTATAGTGACCTCGTCAGCGGTCGTGGCGAGCCGGGTAACATCGTGTTGGCCTCCGGTGATACGCTCGTCGTACCGTGATGAGCTACATGGTGATGCAGAGCGTCTGATAGACCGCTGGATTTAGTATCTCACATATTCATGCATGCGGTAGGCTGGTTTGAGCGGTTTTGGGCTGATCTTCCGCGTACTGCTCCGTTCGAAAGGGAGTGTGGTGATTCTCGTGTGGATCTGTCGGTGCGTTGAGTTCAGAAGATTGTTGTGGGTCGCGGTTCTGGTTGGACTTGCCTGCGGGGCCATGCAACCAGCGTTGGTTTATGCGGAAACGAAGTTTGTCCCCTTGGCGACCCTGACGGGACGGTACGATTCCAATATATGGAATAGGCCGGCAGAATTGCTAGCTCCTGGTTTGCAGCGCGATGATTTTTTGACGATCGTAGGCGGAGGGGCGCAGGTGTTGCACGATAGTCGCGCCATCGAGGCGTCTCTTACTGCGGTAGGAACGTTCAATGCTTATCTAGAAAATACAAATCGGAATTTTTTCGGGATGGACGTCCGAGGCTCCATCAGCCTAGATCGATGGGTTGATCAGTTTGTCAGAGGAGCAAGTTTGCGCGTCATCGAGTCGTTACGATATAGCCCCGATCCTCCTGCATTTCTGGGAGGGGTACGGACTGTAACCCTAGAGGACGATATCTTCCTTCGAGGCATCCAAGGATTTCGGTCGAACCAGATCATCAACACAACTGGAATCCAAGGGAAATATCCTGTGTCTCGAGACCTCGCTCTTGAAGGAGGCTATACGTTCGGACTTCGACAGTTCGGTAGACTTCAAGGAGGACAGGACGTTCTCGAGAGCACATTATTCGACACCATGACTCACACCTGGTATGGAGGACCTCGATATCAACTGACGCGAACCGACAGTGTCGCAGCCTTATATCGGCAGACGTTCTTTACACAGTCGCGGTCTACTGGTGGGAGAACGTTTAGTACCAATCTCGTAACAATGGCGGGGGAATATAGCAAGGAGTTCCAGGAGTGGAGCCTCACAGTTCAGGGAGGGGTCACGTTTGCCGAACCGGTCGGTCGCATATTCCCATCGGGTCTTCTTCAGGTTCGCACGAGACCTGAACGGGACACGGTCGTCATTTTTACTCTTTCACGTGCAGGCAGGCCCATAGGCTTTTTGCAAGGGGGAGCGATGATCAGCAACCTTGCACGGGTGGGAATCAGCCACAGAATCTACGAGCGACTTGCCGTCAATGGGGGTGTCGGATATGCCATGAATGAACTGTTCCCCAACACGGACAGTACGTTTAACTATTTTAATGCGTCGTCAGGGCTCAGTTATAAGGTGACGAGAACAATCACCGCTCAGATCTTGTATCTCTTCTCGAACCTTGATGTTGATCGTCCGGAACTGCAATACCAAGTATCGCGTCATCAAGTAGGGCTTACCCTCTCGTTTGCATTGGACTCATTGGAAATAGAATCATGGGACTAGGTGACAGGGAGTAAGCCGTGGGCACACAAGCTCAAGCAGAAGCGACGATACATCCACCCAGACGGAAACTCATCATCGAGAAGCGGAGCAGCCGTTTCGATATGAACTGGTCCGAGCTCTGGGAGTACCGCGAGTTGGGGTACGTTCTGATCTGGCGTGACATCACGGTCCGCTATAAGCAGACTGCGATCGGCATAGCGTGGGTGCTGGTGCAACCGTTGATCGCGATGCTGATCTTTACGGCAGTATTTGGGAAAATGGCAAAGGTGCCCTCTGACGGCATATGGTATCCTGTTTTCTCGCTCACCGCCCTTCTCCCTTGGATGTATTTCTCTCAAGCCGTGACCCGGGCAGGAGAAAGTGTGGTCGCAAATGGCAGAATGGTCGGCAAGATTTATTTTCCAAGGTTATGGCTTCCCCTCGCCACGGTTGTATCGCCATTAGTCGATTTTGCATTGTCCTTGGTGCTGTTGTTCGGCTTGCTGATCTATGCAGGAATGCCACTCACCTGGAAGGTGATCACGCTACCAGCCTTCATACTTCTTGCGATGTTCACGGCCATGGGGATATGCTTTTTCACTTCTGCGCTGCATGTGAAGTATCGAGACGTAGGCCACGCCATTCCATTCGTCATACAGATATGGATGTATCTGACCCCGATTGTGTACCCAGTCAGTCTCGTGCCGGACCAGTGGAAATGGCTGTATGGCCTCAATCCGATGGTCGGAGTCGTTGAGGGCTTTCGCTGGGCGCTGCTGGGGCGGACTTCTCCTGATCCAGTGGTGATGATGGAGAGTATCCTCGTGCTATTCGCCTTGATAGCCGCGGGTCTGGTGTATTTCAGGAAAATGGAACGGCAATTTGCGGACATAATTTGAATAAGAGCTGTGGTCCTCACGGCCGCGTCAAGGCCGCTTCCCTGGGGCGGCCGGTTTCCTGTATCCCATCTTACCTGTTCAACAACGGTGTGAAGTAAATACCATGAGCGATATCGCAATTCGTGTCGAGGGGCTCTCGAAACAGTACAGAATCGGTGCCCGGCGCAAGAATCACAATACCTTGCGTGATCAGCTGATGTCGGGCTTGAAATCTTTGTGGAGCCAGAACGGGCATACACCACTGGTAAGAAACAGTGGATCCGGAGAATCCACCAAGCCGGACGTGGAATCGAACCTCTTCTGGGCCTTACAGGATGTGTCGTTCGATGTGAAGCGAGGCGAAACGGTCGGAATCGTAGGCCGCAATGGCGCGGGGAAGAGCACGTTACTCAAACTGCTGTCCCGTATCACGGAACCGACCAGCGGTCGGATAGAGATTGATGGGCGCGTGGCGGCACTTTTGGAGGTGGGGACTGGTTTTCACAACGAACTAACCGGTCGTGAGAATATTTACCTGAATGGGACGATTCTGGGGATGAAACGGGCCGAGATTACCCGCCAGTTGGATGAAATCGTCGCGTTTGCTGAAGTGGAGCAGTTTCTTGATACGCCGGTCAAGCGTTACTCGAGCGGCATGACCTTGCGATTGGCGTTTGCGGTGGCTGCTCACTTGAACCCGGAAATACTGATCGTCGATGAGGTGTTGGCGGTCGGAGATGCTGCCTTCCAGAAGAAGTGTTTGGGAAAAATGGAAGGTGTGGCCAAGGAAGGGCGTACCATCTTTTTTGTGAGCCACAACATGCCGGCCGTCACGCGGCTGTGTGAGCGAGCGATCTTGTTGGAAGAGGGGAAACTGTGTCGAGATGGGAATTCCCACGAGGTGGTGAATGCCTACCTACACTCAGAACTTGGCACCATGTCTGCTCGTGAATGGACGGATCCGCTCAAGGCCCCCAGAGGAGAGGTGGTTATGTTACGGGCTGTGCGAGTTCGTACCAGCGATGGTCGGTCTGAGGAGGCCTATGATATCCGAAAGCCAGTTGGGCTCGAGATGGAGTACGAGGTGCTCAAGCCTGGCTACAAACTCATGCCTTCCATGGAGTTATGGAATGATGAGGGAGTCTGTCTCATCGATTCGATTGAATACGATTCTAACTGGCGTGGGCGTGTCAGGCCGCCTGGGCGCTACAAGAGTACGGCTTGGATTCCAGGAAATTATTTGGCAGAGGGCACCGTGTTCGTGAGCGCGTACCTTGAGACGGTCGACCCGCGAGTCAAACAATTTTACGAAAAGCAAGTCGTGGCGTTCTCTGTGGTGGACAGCGGTGAGGAGGACTCGGCCCGCGTTGACTTCGCTGGAAAGCTCAGAGGCGTGGTCAGACCTCGCTTGGACTGGAAGACCGTATTGAACCTCGAGAACACCCAGCCTGAGGGCGTGCCTTCTGAATCCTAGGTGAAGTGTGTGCAAGGTGCACGATGAGTCTCGATCCCACTCCGTTCCACCGTCCTGTGTATCTCGGTCCCATTTTCCAATTGTGATGATTCGATAATCACTCAAGGAGGAAGGTATGAAGCGAGAATCACAATCTCTCGTGAGCGTGCTTACGCCTGTGTATAATTGCGAGGAGTATCTCGCTGAGTGCATAGAAAGCGTATTGGCACAAACCTATCAGAATTGGGAATATTGCATCGTCAATAACTGCAGTACCGATCGAAGCCTTGAAATCGCCGAGTCCTATGCCAAGAAAGATAAGCGGATTCGGATCCACACCAACCAGGAATTTGTTAGTTGCGATGCAAACGGAAACATCGCCATGCGTCAAATTTCCATGGGCAGCAAGTACTGTAAAGTCGTGTACGCAGATGATTGGATCTTTCCTGAATGTGTCATGAAAATGGTCGAATTGGCCGAAGCCCATCCGACCGTGGCCATCGTCGGGGCATACTGGTTGGGTGGGACCAAGGTGAAGGGCGTGGGTCTGCCGTATACCGATACCGTGATACCAGGTCGAGACATCTGCAGGCAAACGTTGTTAGGCAACCTGTATGTGTTTGGAACTCCGACGGCGATCCTGTTTCGGTCCGATCTTGTACGAGCTGTGGACTCATTTTACGACGAGTCCAACACCCACTGCGATTCGGAGGTGTGTTTGAAGATCCTAAGCAGTTGGGATTTTGGTTTTGTTCACCAAGTCTTGACCTATATCAGAAAACGGGAGGGATCGGAAATAGCCTTTTGTAAGCGGTACAACACCTTCGCACCTAATCGTATTGATAGACTGCTGAAGTTCGGGCCGGCTGTGTTGAGTCCAGGCGAACTAGAGGCCTGTCTGAAGCGCTATCTGGCAGCGTACTATCGATATCTGGCTATCTCAGTGTTTGCCCGCAGAGAAAAAGCGTTCTGGGTATTTCACCGGGAAAAAATGCAAAACATTGGGTACCCGCTCAGCGTATCAAGATTGTGTATGGCGGTGTGCTCAAGGGCCATGGATTATCTGTTCAATCCCAAGGAAGCGGTTGGGCGTCTATTAAAGTCTGTAAAAAAGGTGTCAAAGGCCGCGGCTGCGGTTTCGTCTTTGAGCGCTGGAATTGGAGCATGTCTCCGATGACCAGAAGGCAATCTCTGATATTTTAAAGCTTTTGAAGCGGAACAGTATGGCCACTCCTCACCTTCCCATCGCTCCGGCCACGCACCGAATCGGGCATTGAGTCTGGACCGAAACTCGAGGTACATGAGAATGGCTGACGTTGTTTCCCGGGATATTGAGCATGCAGCAGAGCGAACAGACCGATCTGGCCCGCTCTTTCCGGACATCGGCGTGGTCGCGTTTGTGCCGGAAGCATGGGGCGGACCCTGGCTGTCACGGCACCAGGTGCTGACTCGCCTATCGGAGTATTTTCATGTTGTATGGGCGGAGCCTGCCGGGGGCTGGAGAGAGTTTGGGGTTGGTGGAAAAAGTTCGAGAGATCGCGTCCATCGTCTGAAAGAATTGCCGCAGGGGTTTGATGTGTATCAGCCAGAAAGGTGGCTACCTCAATTTGGCCGACCGGCTTGGCTTGCCTCCTGGACCGCGGTAGAAAGAGGTCGTCGTGCTGCGACATTTCTTCGTCGACGCGGGTGCAAGACCATCATCTTTTATCTCTGGCGGCCGCATTTCGACGATGTCTTGAATAGCGATGTGTATGACTTGAGCTGTTATCATATCGTCGACGAATATTCTTTCTCTCCGTCCGAGCTGCCGCTGACAGATCAAGAAATCCAGCTGATCAAGCGAGTGGATCAAGTGTTCATTCATTCTCCGGCGTTGCTGGAACGTAAAGGACATTTCAATCCCAATACGCTCTTTGTTCCCAATGGCGTGAATTATCGGGCATTTGCGACTCAACAGGAAGAGCCGGCTGACTTAAGAGCGATTCCCCATCCAAGAGTCGGCTATATCGGGGTCATCAAGGCGCAGCTGGATTTGAAGCTTTTGCTGGGGTTGGCCACGCACCATGTTGAATGGTCCTTTGTCTTCGTTGGGCCGAGGAATAGTCTGAGAGGAGATGCGCTGCTAGTGGATAAATTATCCGAACTGCCGAACGTGCATTTTCTTGGACACAAACCAACAGAGATCGCCTGCGCCTACCCTCAGCATATGGATGTCTGCTTGCTTCCATACAGGATGAACGATTACACGAAATACATTTATCCCCTCAAACTCCATGAATATCTGGCCGGGGGAAAACCCATTGTGGGAAGTCCAATTCGGTCTCTGCTGGACTTTGCGCATGTCATTAAGCTGGCGAATACGCCAGAGCAGTGGTCGCAAGCGTTGACTGAATCGCTGGCACCAGACGCTGTGTCGATCGATCAGATCGAGAAACGCCGTAGCATCGCGAAACAGGTTGATTGGGCGACATTAGTCCATGAAATTGCCGGTTCAATGTGCAACCGACTCGGCTCCCCCTATAGAGATCGATTTGCTGCGCGAAAACTTGGAACGGTCTAGACGTCTGTCATCGACGATGTTGCTACGGCGCCACAAAACGATGATGGTGAATCTTTGCAGTTTCCGGCTGGAGCAGTGTCACACACGACGGACGACAACTGGTAATGACTAAAGAAAGCGCTTGATATTTAGATTCCAGGCCTAGGGTATCGTCCCTGACGAGATGACCGACCTCTGTGTAGTCAATTTAGGCGAGGAGTTACAAAGATGGACCATTCTGTCAAACCAGCCGGAGCCACCGCTCTCCGAGCCAAGTTACGAGGCACATGGGTTCATCATATTTTCGACAAGTTGCGAAGCGTAAAGCGCGACTTGATGCATCGGTCGGATGGTGAAGCCTTTCTGTTAGAAAAGTATGCTCGCTTGCATGGGCAACCATTAGACGTGGCGAATCCACAGAGATTTACTGAAAAGCTGTTCAGAAGGATGATAGCCGTGAACCGAGGAGAACATCCTGAGTTTACGTCGCTTGCCGATAAGTATGCAGTGAGAGCGTATGTAGCAAGCAAGGTGGGAGAGGAGTATTTGATCAAGCTTTTGTGGCACGGAGAAGACCCAAACGCGATCCCTTTTGACTCACTGCCGACAGAGTACGTGATCAAGTCCAATCACGCATGCCACCAAGTCATTGTGGTCAAAGGAGATGCCGATCGAACCGATATACAGCGCCGAGTGTCAGGTTGGTTGAAAACAAATTTCTATTGGGCGAATCGGGAATTTCAATACTATCACATCAAACCGAGGGTACTGATTGAGGAATTTCTAACGAACCAGGACGGCGAGTGCCCTCTGGACTATAGATTTTGGTGTTTTGGAGGACATCCAGAGGTGATTCAAATGGGCAACCATGCACATGACAACATCAACTCGTTCTTTGACACGGAATGGAATCTGCTCGATCTGTATTACCGAGAGGGGGCATTGCGACCGCACCTGTCAAAACCAAAGAATCTTGATGAAATGAAGTCCATCGCATCGCGGCTGTCAGCACCCTTCGATTTTGTGCGTGTTGATTTATACAACATTGACGGGAGAATATATTTTGGAGAACTCACCTTCACACCCGCAGGAGGAGGCATCCAGTTCCGGCCAGAAAGCTGGGATGTAAAGCTAGGGGAGAAGTGGCGGTGAGCGGAATCATGAAAATAGAGCGGTACGAGACTTGGAACGACAAGCTTGCCACCAGCAATATTGCGCCGAAGCGGCGCCCGAAACTGCTCTTTCTTGCATATCAGTTCCCGCCGGCCAAGAGGCCCGGCTGTGTCAGGACTTGGAACATTGCAATGCACCTGACCAGGCTGGGTTGGGATGTGACAGTGGTAACCCCAGATCCCGCCATATTGCGAAATGTGGAAGACTGTGGGAAGGTCTCGGTTGAGTTAGAACGAGAGGGCATCAAGCGGATCCTGACTGGCCACGGATGGCGATGTCTATTGCCACGCAGTGTGAAGTGGTGGAATCAGAACCTCGGTTGGCTTGTCGCAGGAGTCTGTCGAACCATTGCGCTGCGTTTGGGGATTGAGTTCTATGTAGGTTGGAATAACGCAGTAGAGCAAGCTTGTGCTACTCTGAGCCAGAAGGATGTGGATGTAATCCTCGCTTCTGGAGGGCCGTTCGTGGGGTTCCGACTTGCAAAGAGTCTTTCAGACCAGCTCGGCCGACCCTATGTTTTGGACTACCGTGATCCTTGGACTGCCAATCCTCATCATGATCGCCCCCCACGGTTGGGAACAATCCGGGAAGAGGGGAGGTTGCTTCAAGGTTGTGCAGCAGTGACTGTCGTGTCGCCTTCATGGGGTGTGGATTTGGGTCGACGGTTCAATGTTGAAGCAAAGCTTCATGTCGTGACGAATGGTTACGATTCGAGCGAGATGGCAGCAGTCAAGCCGCACGATTTCGGACATTGTGCATTTGTGTATACAGGAATCTTCTACCCGCCAAAGCGCAGCATCTCGCCATTCCTGGCCGCGCTGCAGCTCCTGAGGGAGTCTTCTCAGGGAAACGCGAAGCAATGGTATTTTCACTACTATGGTATAGACGAAACGCATATTCGCGAACAGGCGGATCGGTTTGGTCTGTCCGATCGACTTGTCCTTCACGGAAGAGTGCCGAGGGAACAAGCATTATCGGCCGTCAAAGGCGCGAACCTTGCGGTAGTGATCACATCGGTGTCTGAAGACCAAACATTAGAGGACAAGGGGATCGTGACAGGAAAAATATTTGAAGCGGTCGGGTTGGCAACACCCGTTCTTCTCATTGCTCCGATGGGAAGCGACGCCAGCGCCCTTACAGCCTCCACTGGATTGGTGAAGAGTTTTAGGGGCAGCGAGATTCAGAAAATGGCATCGTTCCTTGGAGAAGTGGTTCAGGGGCAAGCTCATCAGCCGAAAAATACTGAATTGTTCTCGTGGACGACCATTTCTAAAAATCTCGACACCCTCCTGCGAGGGGTGGCGGCACTAGATAGCGGTCATGTATCATGCGAGAGACCGAAATAGCGGTCGGCACAGTGCAAATGAGCCAAGGTGACCCACAGCCGACACGGCGGATAATAGTCGTTGTATACCTAAGTAGAAGACAATCTTGTGACCTCTACGATTAACCGACCAACCAGATTGGACCAAAGCCCGCCTGCTGGCGAGAAATCGGTCGCGGCGCGACACATCGTACAACCCTATTCCCGCTCTACCCTGGTCGAACGATGCCTGCTTTTTACTGCCATAGTCGCGTTACCGTTGGAAAATTATTTTCCCTCGGTGGCTGGGATGAGCTTTTCTTTTCTTCTCTTCGCCGCGATCCTTGCATATGTCATTGTAAGTCGTCTTAAGAGCTTGGACGCGATTTGGCACCACCCGGTTTTTATCGCAGCCTATGCCTTTGTCGTCGTTAGTGTCCTTCTAGAATTTTCGAGTCCGCTGCCTGACTATACACAGTCTAAACGATTTGTAGAAATGATCGTAGGCATGATGTCTGTGGCGGTCCTATGTAGAAATCGGTTGACTTTGACTGCAGGTATGTACGGATACATCGTGATAGGGTTGTGGGTATCAGTCGCCCTCTACTCGACCGGATATGGAACTCTACAGGGAATGGAGGCTGATGATTTCCGACAGGCCGAAGTGCTTCGGGGGCAAGCATTCAGTGAAAAGCTCATGGGAGCCAACCTAAATCGATTAGCCTTTGTGTGCGCGCAGGGAGCATTAGTTGCCTTCGCTCTGTGCTTGTCGGACGAGTGGAAGCGTTTCAGGGCTCCATTGCTGGGAATTGTCGCCTTCTGCACTACTGCCTCGTTCTTGGCGATGTCCAGAGGTGCTGTTGTCGTGATGCTTACGGGGTTTGCAGTGATTCTCTATACTCGCGGATTTAGACAGGGAAAAGCATTGGTCCTTGTTTTTGTTTTAGGTATGGGCATTTATGCAGTGGTTCCTGATGCTGTCTGGACCCGTATGGCGTTCTCGACCGAGGTGAAAGCGAGTGGCAAAATGGAAGCCCGTGCTAAGTTATATACCAACGCGCTCAAACGCCTGCCGGAATACCTCCTGGCCGGTGTTGGTGCAGGAAATTTCTATAACAAGTGGGCATTCGAGAAGGGGTTTGCCGGCGTCAGACTGTCACCCGACGGAAAGTCAGCCACGGTGTCGATACATGTTGCGCACAATGCACTTATACAGCTTACAATTTTCTGGGGAATTCTTGCTCTCTCGATATTTCTGTTGATCATATGGTATGCCTATCGGTCAATTCCATTCCAATGCGGTCGTGACGGCCTTCCGCTTGCGCTGGTGGGGATTATGGTCTCGCTGGGTGCACTCTTGCTTTACGGAACTGATTTTTCTGACAAAGCACATGCCCTTGGTGTAGGCATGTTGATAGGTGCTCGCCAATGGATCTGGCCTAGTGGCATCGTGCCGGCAGTCGAAGGAAACAGGTCTCCGTCTGGCGCCGATAGAAACACTAGCCCAGATCGCCACCCTAGGTAGAGTGAAAGGTTGATTCGATTGAGCTGGCACTATCTACTACAAGGGACAGAATTCAATAGCCTAGTGGACTCCTGGACAGTATTGCTCTCACCTGGTGGGAACCGCATTCCCTATCATCATAACGTGCCGGGCAATATTCTCTTCCATCACAGATAGGAAGATTTCTAGTTGTAGCAGCTGCCCGCATAGGATTCATCCACGTGAACTGCCGTCTTCTCTATCTTGTCGGACAATTAGGTTTAGGGGGAATGGAGCGACAGCTATTCTACCTGATAGGATCTATGGATCGAAGGCGGTATAAGCCAATCGTGGCGGTATGGGGGAGTTCTCCCGACGATCATTACGCCCCATTAATTCGTGCGCTCGAAGTTCCCGTGGTCACCCTAGGCACTAAACCAACACGATTGGGTAAGTGGCAGGTTCTGTGCAGTTTGGTGTCTGATCTGCAACCGGAGGTGATCCATTCGTACTCGTTCTATACCAACATCCTTGCCTGGTGGGCTGCGCGAGGTACTGTAGCTATACCTATAGGATCAGTGCGAGGCAAGTTCCCCCTAGGGAGCCGGGATGTGGGAAACGTGGCTAGGCGACTGTGTGGGCGATGGCCCCCAGGCCAAGTTTACAACAGCTTTAGCGCACAGCAGGAGGCAAAGCAGTCCACTACAATCTTTAGGCCTCGCCGCATCTACGTCGTCACAAATGGAATCGATCTCGATCGGTTCTCTCCTAGACCGCATCCTCAATATGGATACATTCTGGCGGTGGGAAGCCTGCTTCCAGTAAAACGTTGGGACCGCCTTCTTCGAGCCGTTGCGCATCTTGCCGGGAGGGGATTAGAGCTTGAGGTACGCCATGCCGGCTCAGGGCCATTGCGAGAAGAGCTAGAGGCCATGGCAAGAGGGCTGCATGTTGAGCATCTGTTTCGGTTCATGGGTAATCGCCATGATATTCCAGACCTGCTTGCTGGTGCGGCATTCTTGGTGCATACCGCTGAGAATGAGGGCTGTCCGAATGTCATCATGGAGGCTATGGCCTGTGGTCGTGCCGTGGTCGCCACCGGCGCGGGTGATGCTCCCTATTTGATTGATGACGGCAAGACGGGGTTTGTTGTGCCTCAAAAGGAGGAAACCGCACTCGCCGATCATATTGCAACCCTTCTCAACAACCGAGAGTTGTGTCGCCGAATGGGAGATGCCGGACGAAGAAAGGCCGAGCAGGCACTCGGGCTTGGTCGCTTCCGGAATCAAGTCTTTGAGGCCTACCGGGCTGAAGGGTGGAAGGACGGCTAGCATTTGCGGAATTCTGATGATGAGAATCGGCCAGCAGTGCTTTTGATTGGCAATTTCCTGTCTGCTACTCGAGGAAGTCGTGGGGTGTGCGAAGATCTAGCAGTTGGACTCGAGGCTGCTGGCTGGAAAGTCATGACGACCTCTTCGCGTTCTGCTCCTGTTGCTCGTCTAGCTGACTTTCTGCTGACGGTATGGCGAGAGCGAACCCAGTATCGAGTTGCCCAGGTCGATGTATATAGCGGACCGTCATTTCTGTGGGCTGAGTTGGTGTGTCGAGCATTGAGGATGGCCAGGAAGCCGTACATTCTGACAATGCACGGAGGAAATCTTCCTGTATTCGCGCAAAGGCATACCAAGAGGGTTCTCAGTCTCCTGCAAAGTGCAGATGTCGTGACCACTCCATCGGCCTATCTCTTCGAGCAGATGCAGGTTTATCGAAAAGACCTAGTGCGCTTACCGAATTCGTTGGAGATAAGTAAGTATCTGTTCAAGCATCGAAACCGTCCCGCGCCGAACTTGGTATGGCTGCGAGCCTTTCATAATATCTATAATCCCTCCCTGGCGGTAAAAGTCGTCGCTTTGCTTGCCAAGGATTATCCCTCCGTGAATCTCGTGATGATTGGGCCCGATAAGAAAGATGGAAGTCTCGATTTGACCAGGAATTTGGCTGCAAAGCTCCGAGTCCTTGACAGGATAACGTTCGTCGGGGCTGTCCCTAAAGCTACTACTCCTGAGTGGATCAATCAAGGAGATATCTTGCTCAATACGCCGAGGATAGACAATACGCCGGTGAGCATACTTGAAGCGATGGCCTGCGGTGTGTGCATTGTCAGTACTAGAGTGGGCGGCATTCCGTACTTGATCGCAGATGAGTGCGATGGGCTCCTTGTCCCTGACACCGATGAGGTAGCAATGGCGACGGCAGTTCGACGTCTCATGGAGGAAGAAGGAGTGGCCGGGCGGTTGTCTCGTAATGGCCGCTTAAAAGTTGAGCAATTTGACTGGTCTAATGTCCTTCCCCAATGGGAGCGGTTATTTAAGGATGTTGCCGAAAAGCGTACGGTATGACATCTGCGTGGCTTAAAATTTACTATAGCTTGCCGGTATCACTACGTTCGATTGCGGCGAGCGTGCGTGGGCTGTATCTCAGATCCTGGAGATATGGGCCAGAGACCGAACGTCTGGCTGAAGAAGCGATCGGTCGGGAAGGTTGGAGCCCAGACCAATGGCATGCCTGGCAAGAAGAACGGTTGGCCTATGTGCTCCATCGTGCAGCGACACAGGTTCCATACTATCGAAAACAGTGGGCTGAGCGACGTCGGCTAGGGGATCGAGCTTCCTGGGAGTATTTGGAGAATTGGCCGATTCTGGAGAAAGATGCGATCAGGGAAAACGCCCGTGCATTCGTGGCCGATGACTGTGATGTGCGCAAGATGTTCCATGAGCAGACGAGTGGGAGCACCGGGAAGCCATTGAGTTTGTGGGCGAGCCCACAGACCATACGCACGATGGCTGCCTGGTATGAGGCCAGATTCCGCTACTGGAATGGAGTCACTCGTCACAAACGCTGTGCGATGATCGCCGGTCAATTAGTCACTCCCGTGAGTCAACAGCAGCCCCCATTTTGGGTATGGAACCAGGGGTTGAATCAGCTCTACATGTCTTCCTATCACCTTGCACCGGATCTCATGGAGTCTTATCTCGATGCCCTCGTGCGTTATCGTGTGACGTATCTCTACGGATATTCCTCCTCGCTTTATGCATTAGCACAGACGGCCTTGGAATCAGGACGTCAGGACTTGCGCATGGCCGTCGCGCTCACGAGCGCCGAGCCTCTTTATGAATATCAACGGGAGGCCATTGCCAAGGCGTTCAACTGTCCAGTTCGCGAATCCTACGGCATGGCAGAAATGGTTGCCATTGCTAGCGAGTGCACTTCAGGCCGGCTGCATCTGTGGCCTGAGGTTGGGTTTGTAGAAGTCATAGGGGAGGGTCTACCAGTAGCGCTAGGGGAATCCGGTGATCTTGTCTGTACAGGCCTACTGAATGCCGATATGCCCCTCATTCGGTACCGTGTAGGCGATCAAGGACGCCTCGAAAATAGTTCCGAGACTTGCCAATGTGGGCGGACTTTACCAGTTATCGCATCGGTAGACGGAAGGATAGCCGACGTCCTTTACACAAAGGATGGGAGGCGTGTGGGTAGATTAAGTCCAGTTTTTAAGGGTGACCTTGCCATACGAGAAGCCCAAATAATACAGGAAACCCTGGATTGCGTGAAAGTAAAAGTTGTTCCAACTCCTGACTTTGGCTCACGTCATGAACGTGTGATTGTGGAAAGACTCAAAGAGAGAATGGGGGATGTAGAGGTTGTGATAGAGTCAGTGATAGAAATTCCTCGGGGCGCCAGTGGAAAGTTTCGAGCTGTAGTTTGTAAAATTCCTGGTGTTGCGTCCTAATAGTGGTTTGTGGTGAGCCCTCGAATGATGAACGGAATTCAACATTGCCCGCGATATGGCGTAGCCGGGCCGCGACGAATATGAGGGTGGTGAACGTGTGACCGGACAACAGGCATTTTTCTTGAACTAACATTGCTTCGGCGTTCTAATCTCTTCAGGTAGAACTTTAGGCGTTCCACAAGCTTCATTAACCTGTTCTTGCGTAAGGAATGCTGCATTCTTGAAATCGGCACCGTCGATCCGCGCTCCCTCCATTCGAGCTCCCAAAAGCATGGCCCCTTCAAAGTTCGTATTTACCAAGTTGGCGCCACTCAGATTTGCGCCCAACAGCATCGCACCCCGTAGGTCTGCAGACGCGAGATCAGATCCGCGCAGGTCAGCTCCGGCTAGCATAGCCATATGAAGATTTGCGCCATTTAGCTTGGCCTTTTTAAGGCGCGCGCCAGCGAGCATTTGACCTTTGGTACTTTCGGAGTGCAGGGTCTCGACTTCGGGCCAACCAGGCCATCCTATTATGGAGCAAGAGCCGAGCCAGAGAACGACAGTAAGAACAACTGGCCAGAGGATCCGTTTCCATTTGTGAAAACCATTAACCTTCATCCATCCTCGAAGCGCGAGAGTTAGGAATACGATTGCAAGTCCGAAGCATACCCACGCCATGGTTTCGCTCTTCGTTGCCTGTGCGCCTGCAATGGATAGAACCCCACGGACTAACCACTCTATGGTTACACCGTTCTTCGCAGCAAAGATTCCGGCGACGAGAGCGAGGAGACCGGCCACAAGCTCAAGATAAAACTTATACATATGTGGGAAGGTGGTTGTGGAAAGAAACCAAGTCGCTATAAATGACCGCGTGTCACTATGGTGATGTTGAGTATACACCAAGACTGTGTGTTGTACTTCATCGGTAAGTCTCTGCCTATAAAAAAGGCGGGGGGGAGCTATGGATCTTCAGCGAATTTGGAGTGCAATTGGTGCAGCGGGTGATTGAGCGTCGTTGCCAGCGCTGTATTCATAGGGGCCAATGTCGTACCCGCGTCCTTGGGGTCGGCTGGTTCCGTCGAAAGCTGTTTTGGCCGCAGTGAGGAGCAAGCCCTTATCGATGGCCGAGCTTCGTTCGGTTAGTCTGAAGTCCGGCAGTGTGGGAAGAGTCGCTGGAGCGTTGACCAATCCGGGCTCACTGGCGTTAATGAGGTTGCCGGACTGTGTGTAATGAACTCCTTCCGTCGCATTACTCTGAATGGCGGTCAATGCTCTCGGCGAGGTCGCATAGAAAATGTTGTTTCGGATCTGCGCGCCCGTACTGCAACAACCCACCCAGGCAATGCCGTTGATGTTTCCATCATCCTGACCGTTTTGATGAAAAATGTTGTTCTCGATTCTGGCCCTATTTGCGCGGGGCCCCCAAACGACGATACCAGCGCGGATACGGCTATAGGCGAGGACATTGTTGGCGATCAGCACGTCCTGCGTCATGGCAAAGTCCGGCCCCGCAAAGTCGACTGTATTGTTCGGGTCTTCGATCCCATTCAACTGAATGCCATATTTTTCAGAGCCGTAAATCAGATTGTTTGTGATGATATACCGCGATCCGGCCAAGTACAGTCCGTGAGCGCCGGTTTCGGGAGAACCGGCGCTTTCAATGATATTCCCGTCAATCACAGTATCGACAGCACCGCGCCCATAGATACCACTGCCATATGTGTTGCGGATATGATTCCGTCGAAATGTGCAGTTCCGGCATTGGTACCACTTGAACCCGCTCACGCCATTTTCAATGATGAACCCCTCAACACTAACCCAGGCTATTTCTTTATTGTGGCCGGGAGGTACTTGAAGAATGATATTCAGGTACTTTCGCTCTTTTCTAGGGCAAGATAACCCGCAATCATTAAACGAAATGACTGGCGCGTGCCCGGGGAAGGCCAGGAGTTTGATAGGAGCTGACGCGGTACCTGATCGTCTAATTTGAATCAGTTCCTCAGTATATGTGCCGTTCTTAACGTAGACCGTATCTCCGGCGAACAGTTGGCGAGCGGCATAGGCAACGGTCCGCCACGGCTGTTCTTCTGTTCCAGGATTGCTATTGTTCCCGGTCGTGGCGACATAGTACGTCGCGGCGTGGGCGGCAACGGTTGACAAGAGGCCGCTGAGCAGCAAGCACATACCGATTGTTCGCTTGGGGCCAATCATTGTGGAGTCTCCTTAATAATCAGTCCATGCTGACTCTGAGGCTATTGTCTTGATCTCTTACCCCTGACATAGCTCTGAGCATCCTTCAGGGTAAGCAACCATGATGAGGGTAAGCAACCATGATGCCAAGAAGGACATTCTGTAATAAGCAGGAATAAAGGAAAAATTTTCAGATTTCATCTAACCCAGTTCAAAACTGTCCATGTGACCTATTCTTGGTGCATAAAAGGAGCTTCAGACCGCGTCAGCACAGTCTGCGACTATCGTCCCGTCAGTCTAATGCTAGACCGTTCGAACAGGAGTTTTCAAGACTTGGGAACTGTCAAAAACGCGATCTGTCTGGCACCTGAGTTGGGAAAACCTAGACCTTACCGGGGGGTGATCCAATCGCCGAGGGGAAAGCACGAGGGAAGGCGAAGCGGCATTTGGAAACTGGGGCAGCCGATCGGTTGCCCCAGTACCAAGACATCTTCAGAATGCTTGAGCGGAAGTTGGCGCCGCAAGGAGCAGTTGGGAAGTGCTCCCGTTGTATTCATAGGCACCAACATCATAGGTTGATCCTTTGGGGCGAGAAGTACCGTTGAAGGCTACTTTGGCTGTACTAGTGACCAAGCCCTTGTCAATGGCCGAACTTCCAGAGGGCAAGGCGAAATTGGGAGAGCTCGGGAGCGTCGCTGGGGCATTGACGAATGCCGGCCTGAGCGTATTCACGATGTTGCCGGATTGCGTATAATGGGTCCCTTGCTTCGCCGCAGTGCCGAGAAACCTTGAAGCTCCGGATCCACTAGCGTAGGCAAGATTGTTTCTGATCACAATTCCTTTACAAGTCGTTGATACGAATTGAATTCCTTGAGTACCGGTGGAGGAACTGGTGACGCCGTTCTCATAGAAAATGTTATTTTCTATCTTGGCGTTATTACAGGTCGATCCCCATACGACCATGCCAGATGCAATCCTTTCATAGGCGAAGGTGTTATTGGTAATGGTCCAGTTATAAGAATGCGCGTACTCTGGTCCAGCATGTTTACTAGAATTGTAGAGTGAACTACTGGAGCCATTGAGCTGAATCCCATATTTTTCATTAGCGTAGATGAGATTGTTGACGATAGTGTAATACGACCCGTTCGTGTAAATCCCATGACCGCCCGTAGATGGAGTCCCGTTGTTGTTAACTCTATTCCGATCAATCAGAATCTTAGTGCCATTTCCAAAAATCCCGCTTCCTCTAGAGTGGTGAATCCAATTGCGTCGTATCGTGCTATTATTAAGATTATAGAACTTGATTCCATTGTGGCAATTCCGTATTTCAAACCCCTCAATCGTGATCCACCCGATGGGATACTTCTGACCAGACCTGTTGTGAAAAAGAATCTGAGTAAGTTGATTTTGGTTACAGGCAATGATCGGGAACTGGCCGGGAGCGTTGAGAAGCTTAATCGGAGCCGACTGGGTTCCAGATGTTCTAAAGACAATACTATTTTCATTGTACACCCCACCCTTCACATAGGTGGTATCTCCCGCAATCATCTTTGACACGGCATAGGCCACCGTCCGCCACGGTTTCGTGCTGGTGCCGGGATTGCTGTTGCTCCCGGTCGTTGCGACATAGTAAGTTCCTGCCTGGGCCGCCACGGCTTGCATGAGGGCACTAGCCAGTATGCAGGCACCGATTGCTCGTTTGAATCGAATCATGTGGACTCTCCTGTATGAAATAGTTGGCAACACACTGAGGCTGCGGGAATGTTCTGAACGGTTCACTCGATCGAGGTTCACAAGAACTCTCTTTAGTAAGTCCATGAGCGATATCCATGCCAGTTTGCATATTTCTAAGTCATTAATAAAATGGCAGAAAAATTGGTCGAGCTGGTTTGAAACGATTCCTGGGCTGTAGGCTGTGTAGGTTCAAACAGACACTGCCAGGCCCCGCCTATCTGGGTTGTGGTCTATCCGAGTTGCTCCTGCATGAGGTTGGTCAGTGGGTAGAACAGTATTTGGACGAGCCGACCCCGAGGATGCATCAAGGGTCTGTACTCCTGTGTGGGTCTCCCCGAACACGCACTCGAACTCAAATGTGAGAATAATTGCTCCAGCTAGCTGAAGGATGCTAAATACGTTGCTCTATGGTTGAGCCCGCTGGTTGGGGCACGTGGTGGGTACATTCACACCGGTCACTTCCCAGGAAGGCTTAGTTTGAAAACGTTAATCTGGACATGGGTGATGTGACCAGGCATGAAAGATCCAACCGTTTGCCACCTTTGTAATTTCGGGCCGGAGTATGGGGGGGCATTTATCGAATCTCTCATATTTTTGAGCCGATACTGTCGTGACAGGCTAGGGCTCGCCACGTTCTGTGTATTTATTGACAGAGCCAAGAACAGGGGTTGGTTGTCGAAGCTGGATGAGGAGGGGATAGGGTATGGCTTCGTTCCACGCATGAGAAATGTCGCGGCACAAGTCCGTGGTCTGCTGTCGGATTGTGAACCGGTCATCCTGCATAGTCACTTTTACACTTTTGATCTGACGGCGATTCTTCTCAAATACGTGGCATTCAAGAACGCCGGCATCATCTGGCATTATCATTCTCGGTCTGGACGTAGTGTTAAGCAGTGTATGAAGGATATCTTGAAGAACAGATTGCTGTTCAACCTCTTGGGGGACTACTGTATTGCTGTTGGAGATGGGGTATACAAGGACAACGGAGAGGCGGGCATAGCGCCAGGTAAATCTAGATTGGTATATAATGGTGTCAACGCGGACCGCTTCCTCCACAAGCGGGAAGTCTCGCTTGAAGTGCGCAAGAATCTGGGAATCTCAGAGAAGGACATAGTCTTCCTGCTTCTGGGTCGGAATCCACTCGTAAAGGGCCTCGATATTTTCTTCAAGGCGGCAGAAGAGTTGAGCAGAAAATACAAGCATTGCAGATTCCTTGTCGTGGGGAGGGACCAAACGAGAGAGTTTGTATCGCATTTGTCTTGTGGCTCCACTCTTGGTGAGGCGCTTCTTGTAGTCGACCCTGTCGAGGACTTTTCCGCTCTGCTAAACGGTGCTGATGTATTGGTGTCGGCAAGTCGGAGGGAGGGGTTTGGGTACGCTGTAATTGAGGCCATGGCATCGGAAAAGCTGATTCTGTGCTCGGATATAGATCCCGTCCGTCAAACCTTCGGCCGTTCGAAAGGCGTCTGGTTATACCCTTCTGAGAACTGGACGATGCTTGCCGAACTGATGGAAAAGTCCGTGACGTTGGCATCGGATGAAAAGCAATCCCTTGGTCTCACAAATAGACAGCTCGTCATTGAAAATTACTCGCTTGATCTATGGAGCGAAAAGATCGGGCAGCTGTACAAGGCCATCATAGCGAGACACAAAGGAATGCTTTCTTAGGGTTTTGTAAGGGCGTAAATGTCCCATTAAGCGTTATCCTGTGGTCTTGGGCAAAGAGGAGGCAGTCTCGACCATTTACTTCAGGAGCTGCGCGAGGCGTGATTACGATACCCAGCAGCTGGTCTTTAAGTATCCCTTCTGATCCCGTCTTACCATACGAGAATGAGGCGAATGGCACTTGCCAATACCAGAAACCTAAAGATTTGCATAAGTGCCTTGGCATGGATAGTGGTCTTGCTCGCGGCGACTCATCGTTCGGATCCAGCGGCGGTGCTGGGTCGGTATAGCTGGAACTACGCCTCTCTGCTTGCTCTGTTGGTTGGTACGGCTGTGGCGTTCTCCCTGGCCAAGTCATCATGGTACGTGAAGCTTTACGAGGCGAGAGCCGGGATCATCGTCAGCGCTGTCTCATTACTCGTCTCGATCGGTGTGGTCGAACTGGGCATTCGTCTGTATGATCCTCTTGGAATCTCCTACTACGAGATGTCGGGGGCATACACCCGGGATAAGCAGGCCGATGACGACCTCATCTTCAGGCACAAGCCGTCGTGGGAAAAGCGCTATGGCGATGTACTGGTGACCTATAATGAACGAGGATTACGCGATCGGCCCATCTTGCCCAAAGCCGAGGGCGAATATCGGATTCTGGCGCTGGGTGATTCGGTGACCTTTGGATCCGGAGTGCCACAGCACGAAATCTTTACCTCCAGGCTCGAACAGTTACTGCCGGGTCGCCTGCAACGGCCGGTGCGCGTGATCAACAGTGGCGTCGGGGGGTACAACACGGTTCAGGAGGTGACCTATTTCAAGCGAGAAGGGATTATGCTTCAGCCTGATCTGGTGCTGTTGACCTATATTGGGAATGACATAGAAGAGAATCGGGGACCGTTTAATCCATGGGCAGGACCTAAGTCGTTCAAGGATATGGTGGAGAAGATGTTGGGGAAGCTCTGGTCCTATCGGTTGGCGCATCACACCTATCGCTATGCCGTCCGCAATAGACTGAAAGGGCAGTCGTCGAATCCTTTACAGGGTGGAGAGGGGTGGCGGCGATCCATGTCAGCCTTAGGTGAACTCGTTGCGATGTGTGAAGAGAATACGATCCCGCTCATCGTGTTCTTCAGGCGGTCGCATTCGGACGAGAATACGCCGTTGTTTGAAGATGTCGTTCGTCATGTACAGGGGTTTCCGGTCCAGGATATGGGACCATGGTATCAGGGGCTCGATGAATCGTCGCTGGTGCTCTCCAAGGTGGATGGTCACCCCAATGCTGAGGGCCATCGAGTGATGGCCGAGCACATGGCCGACGATATTGTGAGTTATATCTCCGCGGTGAGATAAGTGGAGAAGTGTCGTGTGGTCAGACTTGACGTGATAACTGTGCGTTGCGAGATCGACGTGTCGTCCCTCTGAATGGCTGCATTACTGCCGGGTCTAATGATTAAAGCTGATCCTACCCTGAAGATGGTGTTTGAAGGATGAGAGATCCGCTTTGGGACTACACCACCTGCCGGCAGGCTTGCCCAAGGTCGTGAGGGCTAGACATTAACTTTACTTGAAGTCAACTCTTACCCAGGCGCCACTCCCTCTTGACAGTTGAGTGCGTCTGCCAGCATGCATAGAAAGACGTAGGATAGATCGAAGCAAGTCTTGATTGCAATGGCTTCCCCGGCTTTCTGTACAAGACCCAGGTAAAGGAATTAGCGAAACCGATGCGATCAGATGCTGCTCTGCCAAAACGAGATGTGCTCTTTCTTGCTCTTCTGTGCATTCTGGAAGCTTCGCTTGTGGTTCTCGTACTGGCTCTGCACGCGAAAGGGAATGAGTCTCTCGGCGTGTTCATCTCAAGTCCGTCAGGCCTGATTTTCCTCGGTGCAAGTGTTGTGATTCTGGTGGCCGGCGGGTGCATCCTCCATATTTATCGGGCGCATCGACGGTCGCCCTCGCGCTACTTTCGCTTGATCGTGGCGATGAACCTCGTCACCGTCCTCTTGTTTATGGCTGCTGGTGAGTTGGTGGTTCGAGCTGGTTCCCGGATCTATGGGGATGGTGAAGTGTTTGGGCAGATAGCGTTGAAGCCGAAAAATTGGGACCTGACGCGGCGCCACTACCGCGAGCTGATCGAGAAAGCCAGTGGGGACCTCTCCTATCTGGTCTATAATGACCGAATGGGTTGGAGCGTGGGACCAAATAGGCGTAGTGCCAACGGGCTCTATGAATCCAGTCCGCGAGGGATTCGCACTCCACATATGGGGATTGCGTTCACTGAGACCCAAGGAAAGACGACTATTGCTCTTGTCGGGGACTCCTACACGTTTGGCGAGGAGGTGAGGTATGAGGAGAGCTGGGGGTATCACTTGGGCCAGATGTTGGGTGACGGGGTCCAGATCCTCAACTTTGGAGTTCCAGGCTATGGTGTCGACCAGGCGTATCTACGGTATGAGAAGGATGCTAAGAGGTCGAAGCCGAAGGTGGTGATTTTTGGCCTATTCTCCTATGATTTACGGCGTACGATGACGGTGTATCCCTTTTTGGCCCATCCGCACTGGGATATGCCGTTCTCCAAGCCTCGTTTCGTCCTGGCTGATGGAACGCTTGAGCAGCTGAATTCGCCTCCCCTTCGTCCAGAAGCCATCTTTTCCCATCCATCGATTGATGAACTTCCGTTCCTTGAGCATGATTACGGTTACCAGGAGAGCACCTGGCAGCATAGCTTCTATCACGCGTCTTATCTCTTTCGGTTATTCGTGTCGTTGTTTCGCCATGAGCTGGACGTGACTCCCGATTTCTCAGACGAGGCGCTTGTGTCGATCAACGCCCTGATTTTGAAGTCGTTCGTCCAGACCGCAGCTCAGGAGGGGACGATGCCTGTAGCGGTATACTTTCCTGGGAGAGAGGAGCTTGGGAGAACGAACTCGTATGCGGACAGGGTCCTGCGTGCTGCCGGTATTGAGTCTGTCGACCCTACCCCCTGCTTGCTCGAGGTGAAGACGGCGGATCGGTTTATGCAGGGTGGCCATTATGCCCCGGCAGGTAATGCAGCGGTTGCGAAATGTCTGGGCCCTGTTATTCAGGAGGCCTTGAGACAAGCCGCTGCCGGCCAAGAAGCGGCCATGACCGAATCCTTGCGATAGTTACTGTGGCCTGCCATCGACGACGCGGCTGGACCAATACTTATCCGTCAAAGGAGGAAAAGCTATGGGCGAATTTGTCCTGGAACTGTGGGCCTTTATGAAGGAGCGCAAGAAATTCTGGCTCTTGCCGATTCTGGTGGTGCTGCTCCTGTTCGGGTCACTGATTGTGTTGACGCAAGGGTCGGCGGTCGCCCCGTTTATCTATACCTTGTTCTAGAGGCGGAGGATGGTCAGGCTGAACCTGCGCATAACAGGTGTTTGGTGAATGACCAGGGTGGCGTGAGGGTCAACCCAGCACCGAGTCACAGAATTCTTGGGAATACCGTGGTGGAGGCACCTGACCTGATACAGGAGAGGTCTACCGGAGTGGGATTCTTCAGTTTCGAATAGGCCCTAGTCATCACCACCGTTTTGAGCCTAGGTCTTGGTCGGCATGCCACACACCCAGCTGCCCCAGATTGCTTTGTGCGTGGTATCTTCGGGTTGAGTCACAAGAGGTAGAGGAGAGCCCATGGATCACATCCTAGGTATTTCAGCCTTTTATCATGATAGCGCTGCGTGTTTGATTCGCGATGGAGAAATCATTGCTGCTGCTCAGGAGGAACGGTTTACCCGGAAGAAGCATGACCCAAGCTTTCCTTCTTGTGCCGTGACCTACTGTTTAAAGGAGGGAGGAATCGCCCTAAAAGACCTCCGGTACGTAGTCTTTTATGATAAACCGCTCGTGAAATTTGAACGTTTACTCGAAACCTACTTGGCCTTTGCCCCGAAGGGACTCCAATCGTTCGTCGCGGCCATGCCGGTGTGGCTGAAGGAAAAGTTGTTACTCAGAAATCTCCTTGCGAAGGAATTTATCGCGCTGGCTCCGGGGATGAAGAAAACAGAACTTCCACCGTTGCTGTTCGGGGAGCACCATGAATCTCATGCGGCCTCCGCCTTTTATCCCTCGCCCTATGATAAGGCGGTCGTTCTGTGCATGGACGGCGTCGGGGAATGGGCCACGACGTCCGCATGGCTCGGCGACGGAAACGCCTTGACGCCGCTCTGGGAGATTTCGTTTCCCCATTCTTTGGGCCTGCTCTACTCCGCCTTCACGTACTATACCGGATTTAAGGTCAATTCCGGCGAGTACAAGGTCATGGGCTTGGCTCCGTATGGCGAACCTAAATACGTCAAAGCGATCTATGAGCACGTCCTTGACCTCAAGCCTGATGGGACGTTCCGCCTGAATATGGACTGTTTCAACTACTGCACGGGATTGACCATGACAGGGGGCAAGTTCAATGATGTGTTCGGTGGGCCACCCCGGAAGCCGGAGAGTAAGTTGACGCAACGGGAGATGGATCTGGCCCGTTCCGTCCAGGAAGTGACCGAAGAGGTCATGCTCCGTGTGACCAGGACTCTGCATCGAGAAACCGGAGTCGACTACCTCTGTATGGCCGGTGGAGTAGCGCTCAACTGTGTAGGGAATGGGCGGGTCCTACGCGAAGGTCCGTTCAAGGGGATCTGGATTCAGCCGGCGGCCGGGGACGCGGGTGGGGCGGTGGGGGCTGCCTTGAGCGCCTGGTATCGATATGATGATCAGCCGAGGGTCTCTACCGGCGTTGACCGGATGCGCGGGAGTTATCTAGGACCTCGACATACCAATGCCGAAATCGAGCAGTTTCTCAAGCAGGCTGAGGCGCCGTATGAATTGGTGGACGACGATCAGCTCTTTGACCGAGTGGCACACGATCTTGCAGAAGGGAAAGTGGTTGGCTGGTTGCAGGGCCGGATGGAGTTTGGCCCGCGCGCACTCGGCGGCCGAAGCATCCTTGGCGACGCCAGGAATACGAAGATGCAGTCGGTCATGAATCTCAAGATTAAGTATCGCGAATCGTTCCGCCCCTTTGCCCCATCGATTTTGCGGGAGCGGGTCTCTGACTTCTTCGAGATGAACACGGACAGCCCTTACATGCTGCTGGTGGCACCGGTGCAGGAAAAGCGACGACTCGCACTATCGGCGGACCGGTCCGATTTGTGGGGGATCGATCTATTGAATGTGCAGCGGTCCGATATTCCCGCCGTGACGCATCTGGACTACTCTGCCAGGATCCAAACGGTTCATGAAGAGACCAACCCTCGGTACTACCGGCTACTCAAGTCGTTCGAAGCCCAGACCGGATATCCTGTTCTGGTGAATACCTCTTTCAATGTTCGAGGGGAGCCGATTGTGTCGACACCGGAGGATGCCTACCGATGTTTTATGCGGACGGAGATGGATGTGCTCGTCCTGGAAAACTGCATCCTGTATAAAACGCAACAGAAGCCGTTGGAGAACGATACCAACTGGCAAAAAGAATTCGAGCTTGATTAGGAGAAGGCGCAATGGATCGAACGAATCAACAGCCGACTACGAAGGATTTGCGGCAGTTTGGTCTCCTCGTCGGAGGCGTGTTTACGGTAATTGGATTGTGGCCTGTTGTGTTCCGGAGTGAGTCGCCGCGCTGGTGGGGAGTGATTCTAGGGAGCCTGCTCATTGCTCTGGGTGCGATTGCCCCGCAGAGCTTGAAACAGGTTCACGGCGGATGGATGAAGGTTGGCCACGTTCTCGGAGCGATCAATACGAAAATCATACTCGGGATCATTTATTATCTTCTTATTACGCCGATGGGTCTCGTCATGCGTCTGATGGGTAAGGACCCGATGCATCGTGCCTTGACGCAGGGCACGGACACCTATCGCGTCGTGCGAGCCCCGCGGCCACGTCAGCATATGCGCAACCAATTCTAGGTTCAGAAAGGGAGATGGTTACAGGCGGATCTCAATATGTGATTGTGGGTGCACCTGGACGATTGCTAGACATGCTAGCCGTTCCGATCCTGGTCGTTCTTGTGTTGTTTGCCGCATTGCATTCATGGTTCTGATGCAAGGCCCATCGGGTGCCCATCTTCTCTATTCGTTGTCCAAGAGGCAGAGATTTTATTTTCAGACACAGTTGCAGCACCGGCTTGCCGGGCATCATGGGTGATCAGATGTGGAGTGCCGCCGAGGATCTCAAACGCGAAGGCCCTTATTCCAGGGTCACATAGAAAGTTTTATGGCTCTTTAATGAACCCAAGTACCTCGTTTATCCGGGAGAGGACACCTATGCTTTCCGTGATCATTCCCTGCCGGAACGAGAACCGACATATTGAGGCTTGTGTACGATCAATTCTTGATCAGGATCGGCCTTCAGGGGGAATGGAAGTTATTGTGGCTGACGGCCTATCGGATGACGGAACTCGCGCGATTTTGGAAGCCCTCGCCCAAGAGCATCCAGAACTGCGGGTCGTGGATAATCCCCGTCGCGTCACTCCTTGCGCGATGAATGTCGGTATTCTGGAGGCTCGCGGACGATACATCGCCATTTTGGGAGCGCATTGCGACTATGCCGCTGATTACTTAAAGATCTGTGTTGAACTGCTCGATGAACACCCTGAGGTAGCCTGTGTCGGTGGGCCGATCATCAGTGCAGGCAAAAGCCTGTTCGGTCAGGCCGTTGCTGCCGCGATGTCTCATCCTGTAGGGATTGGCAACGCCAGGCATAGGCACCCTAAGTTCGAAGGCTATGCTGAAGGAGCCTGCTATCCGGTGTTTCGCAGAGAAGTCTTTGACAAAATTGGACTCTATGATGAAATGTTGGTGCGTAATCAGGATGATGAGCTCAACTACCGTCTTACAAAACAAGGGGGAAAGGTTTTTCTGTCTCCTCGCGCGCGATCGACGTATTTCGTGAGAGAAACGATCAGTTCGCTCTTCCGTCAGTATTTTGAGTATGGATATTGGCGAGTCGCCGTCATCAGGAAGCATCGGATGCCTGCCACGCTTCGCCATCTTGTTCCGCTCATCTTTCTGATCGGGCTGATTGCTTCGTGTACACTCGCTGCAATTGTACCCGATAGCTGGCGCCTTCTCATGCTCGCGGGGCCATGCGCTTATGTGCTCATCCTCTCTGGCGTTGGGCTTCATCTATCTCGTCGTGCAGGGTGGAAAGTTGGCGCACTGTTTCCCATAGCTGCAGCTATAATGCACATGGCCTACGCAATTGGTTTCTTGTGGGGTCTCATCAAAGGTGCGAGGGCTTCCACTGTGGCGTCTACCCATGACTCCACGTTGGTAAAGTCCGGTTGACCCTGTCCAAGGAGTCTTTGGCACTGTTCGATCGCATTCAGGTGTGTTGAAACGGTTTCTTTGTCGCGGGGAGGGAAAGCAATGAGTGGCTCATCTGATCATCATGAGGATTCTGATCATCATGAGGATGTCGGCATTAAGGTGGCAGTCGTTGGAGCCGGTTATTGGGGGAAAAACTTGGTCCGGAATTTCAGTGGCTTGAACGCGCTAGGTGCCATATGCGACAGCGATGCTGAACGGTTGGAGTCATTCAAGCAGCAGTTTCCAGGGGTGAGACCGTTCCGAGCCTATTCCGATGTGTTGAGGGACGACTCGATCCACGCAGTTGCCATTGCCACGCCGGCCGAGGCCCATGCGGATGCAGTGAGAGAGGCGCTGTTGGCGGGCAAGGATGTGTTCGTGGAGAAGCCGCTCTGTTTGTCAGTCCAAGAGGGTGCAGAGCTGGTGGCTCTGGCCAAAAAGAACGAACGTATACTCATGGTGGGGCACCTCCTCTGGTATCACCCGGCGGTACTGAAGTTGAAGGAACTGATTCGTGGGGGTGACTTAGGACGGATCCAGTACATCTATTCGAACCGGCTGAACCTGGGGAAAATCCGCCGGGAAGAAAATATTCTCTGGTCGTTCGCACCACACGATATTTCAGTCATTTTAGGGCTGTTGAACGAAATGCCCGATATCGTCAGAGCACAGGGGGGCAATTATCTTCACCAACAGATTGCCGACGTCACGATCAGCCTCCTGTCGTTCCCAAGTGGCGTGAAGGCCCATATCTTCGTCTCCTGGCTCCACCCGTTCAAGGAACAGAAATTGATTGTAGTGGGTGACCGTAAGATGGCTGTGTTTGATGACATGGAAAAGAAACACAAGCTGTTGTTGTATCCCCATTCCATCGATTGGAAGGACAACATTCCTGTAGCAAACAAGGCTGATGCTGAGCCTGTCGAACTGGATCAGGGTGAGCCACTGCGCATCGAGTGCCAACATTTTCTGGATTGCGTGGCGACCAGAACCAGGCCGAGAACGGATGGTGAAGAAGGGTTGCGCGTATTATCCGTGCTACAGCAGTGTCAAGAAGCGCTGCAGCAGGTTGCATCGAAGCCGGTATCGATGCCAAAGCAGAACAAACCGTACTTCGCCCACGAATCTGCTTTCGTCGATGAAGGAGTGGAGATTGGGCAGGGAACCAGCATTTGGCATACAGCTCATATTCTTAAAGGATCGCACATCGGAAAGAACTGCAAGATCGGTCAGAATGTTGTCGTTGGTCCCCATGTTACCGTGGGCAATGGGGTCAAAATCCAGAATAATGTGTCTGTGTATGAAGGCGTAACGCTCGAAGATTACGTGTTCTGCGGCCCCTCGATGGTCTTTACGAACGTCTTTAATCCCCGAAGCGAGATCCCGCGGATGACGGAGCTGAGATCCACGCTTGTGAGGCGTGGCGCTACGCTGGGAGCGAATTCAACCATTTTGTGTGGGATCACCATCGGCCAATACGCGCTTGTCGGGGCGGGGACGGTTGTTACGAAGGATGTTCCGGATCACGCGTTGGTCGTCGGTAATCCGGGTCGGGTAACGGGCTGGATGTGTGTATGCGGTGTGAAACTTGTCGTCAAGGGTAAAAAGGCGTCTTGCTCCATATGTGGACGGCAGTATCTCTCAGATAAAACAGGGATGAAGGCAAGCTAGCAATCAATTAAGGAGATTGGCATGGGAGTTCCATTACTCGATTTGAAGGCACATCACGAACCGCTGCACAAGGAGATCATGGCGGCGTTGGAACAGACGTTCAGGAGCCAGGCGTTTATTCTTGGACCGGAAGTGGGAAAGTTAGAGGAGCGGGTAGCCGCCTATTGCCAGGCAAAATATGGAATCGGAGTCACATCGGGGACTGATGCACTCTTGATCGGGCTCATGGCTCTCGGAGTCGGACCTGGCGACGAGGTTATCACCACCCCGTATTCGTTTTTTGCTACGGCGGGGGCAGTTGCTCGGCTTGGCGCTAGACCAGTGTTGACCGATATTGATCCACGTACATTTAATCTCGATCCTGGTAAGCTCGACAAGGCCGTCACACGGAAGACCAAGGCGATCATCCCCGTTCATCTCTATGGACAATCCGCTGATATGGCCCCAATTATGGATGTCGCCAAGCGGCACAATCTAAGCGTCATTGAAGACGCGGCCCAAGCCATTGGGTCGGAATATCGAGATGGCCGGCGGGTCTGCAGCATTGGCACGATCGGCTGTCTCTCGTTTTTCCCGAGCAAGAATCTTGGATGCTTAGGCGATGGGGGGATGGTCGTGACCAACGATTCGGACCTGGCCGAACGGATTCGCATCCTACGTGCCCACGGCAGTAAGCCGAAGTACTACCATAAGCTGATCGGGGGAAACTTCCGACTCGATACCATTCAGGCTGCCGTACTCAACGTGAAGCTCAATTACTTGGATGAATGGACAAAGCGGCGCCAAGAGAATGCCGACCGGTATGAGGCGCTGTTTCAGCAGAGTGGGCTTGTGCAGAAAGGGAGTATACGATTGCCAGAAGCCGTATATCGGGCCGCGGGTGTGAAGCACTATCACATCTATAATCAATTCGTCCTCCGCGCGGAGCGTCGAGACGACCTCATGGCGTACCTGAAGCAGAAAGGAATTGGGACAGAGATCTACTATCCGGTTCCTTTTCATTTGCAAGAATGTTTCCAGTCTTTGGGCTACAGGCACGGCGATTTTCCGGAATCAGAACGCGCGGCTAAGGAAACTGTAGCTGTTCCGATCTACCCAGAGCTCACATCGGCTCAGCAGACCGAAGTGGTCGAGGCGATCGCGAGTTATTACCGATAGTTATGAAGGGGCATGCTGTACGTGAAGTTTTTCGAAGGCACTTCGATGCATGCAAACGTCTGCATAGAGACAGGATCTCCACAAGATAGCGGCTGAAGAAGGCACCTAATGATCCAAAAAATTAAGTGGCCAGACGGAAAAGATTTTGCCTTCACCATTTTTGACGACCCTGATTTTGATTCAGTGGAAAACGCGAAACAAATGTACTCATTTCTGGCAGATCTCGGCATGCGAACGACAAAAGCGGTCTGGCCCATACGAGGAAACTGCACTCCAAAGGTCGGCGGAACCACTTGTGAAGATGAACGGTATCTTAAGTTGGTCCTAGATCTGAGAGACCAGGGATTTGAGATCGGGCTTCATAACGCCACTTATCACACATCGAGTCGGGAGCAAACTGCTCGCGGCTTGGAGGCATTTCGACAGTATCTTGGCCATGATCCCTTTTCGATGGCGAATCATACTGGTTGTCGAGAAAACATCTATTGGGGAAACGCCCGTGTTTCTGGGGTCCGCCGGCTTGTCTATAACACGTTGACTCTGAGCAGGAACGGAGGTAGCAGCCTGTCTCAGGGCCACATTGAAGGGAGCCCGCTCTTCTGGGGCGACCTCTGCCGAGAGAAGATAAAGTACGTCAGGAATTTTGTGTATGGAGACATCAATACACTCAAGGCCTGTCCGGTGATGCCCTATCACGATCCTGCTCGTCCGTTCGTCAACTACTGGTTTGCTTCGTCAGAAGGCGCAAACGTCGATTCATTCAATGCGACGGTGAGTGAAGTAGACCAGGACAGATTGGCAAACGAAGGTGGTGCGTGCATCATATATACGCATTTGGCCGCTGGCTTTCTCGATAACGGGAGAATTCACGGACGCTTTCGGATGATCATGGAACGACTGAGCAAGATGAACGGGTGGTTCGTCCCCGTCAGCACGCTGCTGGATTACATTCTGCACACGAGAGGCCATCACGTCATTACTCAGAAAGAGCGGAAGGCTCTTGAAGGTCGATGGATGTGGCACAAGATCGCCCATACTCGCGGACGAAGTTAACTAAGGAACGTCTGATTAATTCACGTTTACACGAAGATCTCTGTTTTCGCCTGGATCAATACGGGTACTCAGCTGGAAACTCGCTGGCCCGGAGTCATTGTTCTTGGGAATCGGCCGCCAGCGGACCGCCCGAAACCGCGT
>JBGTNJ010000098.1:0-21749 GCA_041743145.1 Nitrospira sp.
GCTGCCGAGAACAGGATAGTGGGGGCTGCCCCCCCACAATGAGGCGCTACACCGGAGGCACCCCTCCGCCAGGCCACGTGCCACTGCCTTGAAAAACCGAAATACCAGTGGAGAATAGGGTTTTTCAGCAGACTGCTAGAGAGGTTGGCAGTCTCAAGTGCTGAGACCCGCTCTTGTGCAGCCAACGGGCAGAGGGTTAATTCGAGCCTGAACGAAGATTGAGGCGCGGAGCAATCAGCCTCGAGCGACTGAAGGGTTGCTGGATCTGATCTCGGCCAGGTGACAGGCCCGCCGTTCCACACGAGAGCGGGCCGTTTTTATTGTGTATGCTCACCACAACGTGACGTCTCACCAACAAGCAATCCATACCCCGACGAATACACCTCATAAGCTCACCTGAACTAGTGTGTCATGAGTGGCGTGACAGGGTAGCAAAAAACGAGAGCGGAGGTAGGTCCAGAGAGCTGTTCGTGAAAGATGGAGGTCTTGGAGGGGTCTAGGCTTCCCGCTTGCTACCGGCGGGCCTGCTCACCACCCCAGCGCTCGACCTCGATTTTCTTAAGTGTTCCTCTCACCGAGGCCTCCGCTCAATTATAAGATAACCGTCTTTCGCGAGAAATCAACCGACGGAGTTGGCCTACCTGTCCGCTCAAGACTGGGTACTGGATCACTGTGGCAGAATAGGATATTGGAAGCGATGAATTGCACGTCCGCATCACCCAGCGCACTTCAACTCTGCGACCCGGTCATGTAGAGCGGCCGTCACTCTGTCCAGCGAGGGAATGAGGGGCGACGACCTCCCCAAACACGACGTGGATCCGCCCTCGCCTCGGCCACCAAGTCCCGATCGGAAGGGCCTTGAAGCTCCCCGCTGATCCGGACAGGAACGATCGGCGTCGGATGCGCCGTAAGAATCAAACCGATACCAGGCTGAAACGGCTGGAGGGCGCCGTTGCGTGACCGTCCTCCCTTGGGGAACCAGATGAGCTTGTTCCCTCGCGCCAGGACGGCGGCGTCGAGAGCCAGATTCGCCAGATGGTGGCTGCTTTGATCGATCGGCAGAACATGGGTCGCACGACTGATGAGGCGCATGACGGCGTTGCGAAACATAATCCCGGTCCATCCACCTCAATAGGTCTCGTTCAATAATCCGTCTGGCAGCGCCGCAATGAGCACCGGTGGGTCGACCAGTCCGACGAGGTTACCCCAATCGGCGGATCTCTTCGTAATGCGTGGACACGGTCTGATTGAGCGCTTCCCGGAGGTCCTCTCCTTGATAGCGGCGGTTCGCCACCTTTCGGAGACGTGAGGCGAGCCCTGCATCGCCGAGTGTCGACTCCGCCCACTTCGCAAAATCATCTCGACGATCGTGATACTCCAAACTCTCCAAGGGGAGCGTTGGAATCAGACGGCACAGTTCATACAAGCTCGCGGCTTCGACGCCTAAATGAGCGTGCTCGGTACGAAATGCGAATCGTTTGCCGGGTGGGAGCGGGATATCGAGGTATTTGTACAGGTGACGGACGTGGGGGACCCTGCGAATTGCTGGGCGCATGCGGACGATGTCGCCCCCGCAGAGCAAGGCGCTGCCCATCGGGATCTGATCGAGACTGGCTCCTTGCAAGTTGCACGAGGCACAATGGGTGCGCAGGCTATCCCAGATCGTGCGGTCCGTGATCCGGGTCAACAAGAGATGGTTCAGAGATTCAAGGACTGGCTCACTGAGGCGATCGGGACGGTAAGAAACAAAGGCCCAGCCTCCGGTGTTCAGAACGGAGCGGAGCAACGTAGTGACCTCGCTCCCTTCAAACAGGAATTCCTGCGCTTCATCCAGGACAATCCAATGGGGACGAAACTTTTTCTCCCGGACCGGCCGCAGGGCACGCAGTAACTCGGCGACATAGTTATTGCGCGAAGGGATCGGATAGCGGCTCATATCAAGGACCAACGACACGCCTCCTTCGTCGAGGAGCGAAACGACGGCGGAAGGCGAGGGAAGGGTCGCTCGGTCACCGCTGACCGAGACAAAACGGGGCAGCACGCGCAGCCCACGAAAGTCTCCTTCGGGATCGATGAGGAGGACTTGATAGTTCTCATGATGGAGTCCTTCCGCAAGCAATCCGACCATCCATGACTTACCAGTTGCCGAATTGCCGAAGACTCCCAAATTAAGGCCGGCGAGCTGTGCCGCAGGGATATGGACGGCCGTGCCGGACTCTGTCTGCCCCAGCAGAATTGGTCGCTCACGCTTGAGTGGGATATCGAGAAATTTGCCGCTCAATGGATACTCTTTGAGGATTTCAAGGACGCCTTGAGGGCCTGGCGCCGTGGCAAGAACATCAGCTGTTTCGATGACGGCGGGAACCGCATCGGCCACCGCGACCGAAACTTCAGCCAACTTCAGCATCGACAGGTCGTTTTCCGCATCTCCGAACGCCGCGAGGTTTCTTGGAGACAGACCGCACATGGCGAGCAGCCGTTCGAGTCCAGAACCTTTCGTCGCTCCAGATGGCAGCACCATGACCGCGCTCTTGTTGTATTCGAGGGAGGTACTGCTGCCGAGTGAGCTCATAATGCGCCACAGGGCCTGGTCATGGGGTGTCCACGTTGCCGCGATCGCCAAGCCCCGCTCAAAGGGAATTCCTGCGTCTTCCATGGCTTTGAGCAAGCGTGGATCAATTTGCCCGAATGGGAGGTAGGTCTCTCCGCTTGCCGCGTGCGATAGCACGGCACCGTTTTCCCACACGACTCCGGAGAACATCTCACCAAGATGGCCCAGTGCGACGGTCTCGAAACGGCGGCCGGTCACGAGGAACAGGACGTGTCCGCTCGCGCGGCATTGCTCCAAGGCCGCTTCAACTTCGGGAGAGACACCCCCGTTTACAGCAAGCGTACCGTCGAAGTCGAACGCCAAGACACGACGATACATACATGTTTCTTCCGGTTTTGAGTTGAGGGAGTGCCGAGTGACATGACTCCTGTGTCCGTAACCCAGGACTCAGGATTCAACACGGTTTCAAGTGCCGACAAGTATACGGTGTGCACTGATTGCTTTCATCGTGTGCACGACATCGTCATATGACACAGCGGGGATGCTCCTTCCTTTTGCTTCCTGCGCCGAAAGGAGAAAGTCGTTCATCGCGATGACCCCCTGGAACACACCCTCCTCATCCACCACCGGTAGTCGTCTGACCCGTTCTCGTTTCATGATGTCCAACGCAGTGTGGACGTCGTCGGTCGGCAGGCAGGTGTAGACTTTCCCCGACGTCGTTTCCCAAACGGTGATCTCGGACGGGGGCTTGTTCTTGGTGGCGGCAGCCATACAAATGTCGCGATCCGTAATCATGCCCATCACCAGACCTTGGGTATTCAGGACGGGAAGAGCCCCGCAGTCGCTGTCCCACATCATTTTGACGGCAGCGGCCAGGCTCGTGTCAGGACCGCAGCATTGGGCGTCGCTGGTCATGATATCTTGGACTTTCATTGTTGGCCTCCTCTTGCAGGAATGACCGTTTGTCTTCTTACGGGTTTGTGAGCCGGAGCATCCCATTCACGACAGTTGTGTCCTGAACCAACTTGTTGAAACTATCGGCAAGGACTTCGTTGACGACCTTCTCCAAATCTTTCCGGTCAAACCAGAAGACATCTTCAGATCCTGTGCCGTTCAACGTCATGCGCACGCTGCTGTCGTCCGCCAGGTTCTTCGCTTGAATGGCCAGCTTCGTCTTTGTCTTCATCTTCGTAAGGCCGACTCGGCTTTTCGCATGGACGAACAGCTCAAGAAGCTTTCCCGTCAGGATGACATCTGCGCGCTCGGCGCTACCCTCCTTCAAGACGTTCCAGCCGTTGGCTGTGAGATAGTTGGTCAACAGGCGGGCGACCGTGTCGGCCGGATTGTTTCCCGGGACGTCAAAATAGCTGACGCCTCCCCAGAGGTGGGTCCGTACTCCGAGGCCCGTTTGAGACTTCCGCCCATCTACGAATTCCCCGATGGCCACCTTTAGGGGTTCATCCGGTTTCACCATCTTCTTAGCGCCTACTGGGGCTACGTGCAGGTGCAAGGGGATTACCTCACCGGTTCCTGCGCATCCAATGAGAGCGATGAGCCCCATCCCACCGATGAGCGGCATAAGTAAATGCTTCACAAAAACCTCCCGAAATATATAGGTTGAAGCGAGTTGTTTCTCGCCACTGGAGCGGGAGACGCCGCCCCGCAATGCCGCTTACGGCTTCCTGAAATGCACACGCCGGTTCGATTGCCAGCATGCCTCGCTGTGCTCGGTACAGAAGGGCCGTTCCTTTCCGTAACTGGTGAGCTGGATTTGAGATGCATCCATACCGTGGTCTTGCAGAAATTGTTTGGCGGCCTGAGCGCGCCGTTCCCCGAGGACGAAGTTGTAGGCACTGGTGCCCCGCTCGTCGCAGTGGCCTTCGATCACGAGGCCTTGATTCAGTTCCGATTTAAGGAGGCCGGCAATATGCTCCAACGTCGATCGCGCGTCTGCGCGGATCGCATACTGATCGAAATCAAAATAGGCGTCCGAGAGTTCAACCGGCGGTTCGATTGGTGGAGGTGATGGTTGAACCGGGGTCACCGGCGCAACAGGCTCTTCCTCCACACGCACCTCCGGCGCTTCCGGCTTCGTTGGGGGTAGGACTTTCGTCTCTTCGACGACAGGTGCAGGAGGAGGACCGGCCTGGAACGCTTGATCCTCCGTCGAGGTTACGATTTTCCGCCCGCTACAGCCCGAGACGATCATGACTACGGTCAGCCATAGCACAAGCGTGTGATACTGGCGACGAACCTGGGGGGACATCATTCCTCCTCCTTATCGAACGTGAATGGATCGAGCGATCAAGCCGTCAGGCGTCTTCACGTACGTGATATCCGCCTTCTCACCGACTTGGATATCGGCTAACCGAGCAGCCTGTTTCCCCTTCAGAATCTTCGTATCTGTCGCTACACGAGCTCCGACTACGAGTTCTACCTCAGTAGGGAGCACGACTTCCACCACGATGATCTGTGGATCAACGTCGACATTCGTGGCGACCACTGTCCCCTGGACCGTCCGTTGAATTGTCTCCGCCGAGGAACTAGTGACGGAAATTGTGCTGCTCGCCAACCCACATGCAAAAGCCACAGCGAGTACGTACGTGTTCGTTCTCATAAGAAACTACCTTCTCTTCTGTACCAATGATTCGGTGCAGGATCTCCCAACCATATCTGAGTCTTGGCAAGAAGAGCGCCACGCAACGCGATGAAGAGAGCGCGCGCAACCAGTCGAAAATAATAAAGATTTAATCGAACGGTGGGTGCCGGAAAGCAACCTCACTGAGGAAATCTGCCACAAAGCTCCACTCACTGATGTTGCGAAAGGGCACATGGATTCTCTGAACGGTGAGAGCTCGGCAATTCTCTCATCTATGAGTTCCATGTCTTGGCGGTTATCCGATGTCGGTGAGTTTGTTCAGCAAACAATCGCTCGGGCTCACTCAAAAGGTGATCACACGACTGTCGGCACCCCAATTGCTCCTGAACCAAACGGTGGCGAGCAATTTGTTCCAACCGAGAGAGTAGTAATGGTTGGGGCGAGGTGCCACCATCGCGATCGAGATGGTGAAGGATGAATGTGTCATGGGGTTCATTATAAAGTCGATGTATCTGCTGATGAAAGTGACATCACATAGGAGGAAGGAGGCAACATGACCGTGTCCCGCCATGTAGAAGAAGCAGCGGCAAAGCTTTGGGAGGCCGAGGTCAGGCTCGCAGCGGTGCACGCGTTGCCGGACATTGATTCTGGTTCCTACTCTCTTGTGGATCTTCCCCTCATCGCCTTGTTAGAGTGAACGGGCCGACAAGGCGGAGCGAGGATGGCTCTAGTGACGGTGAAATGACGACACAGCAACTCATGGAAAAGCAGGAGCCGGAGCGACCAGTGGTTTGGGAGGTTTTTCCCTCCTGGGCCCAGTTCAGTTGGCTCTACTTCATGAGCGCCCTCTCCGCCCTACGTGCGGCGCTGCTTCATAGATTTGGTGTGGATGGATGGGAGATGTGGGTGATCGGGGCCGGGATCCTGCTTGCCTGCGCCATATTCCTGCGGCACTGGGGACACTACGAACTCACGAGGGATCAGATCATGGTGCGCAACGGCTATACGGGACGCGTGATTCAATCCATTCTTCTGAGTGATATCCGCGAGGTGACGATACGGCAAGGCTTCGTCGCGCAGTTCTTCGGAATCGGTACGCTGGTCATTCGTTCACAGATCCCCGAACGAATGCTCTTATTGCGGGGAGTGTGCGATCCCGAAGAAGTGAAAATTCGTATCCAGGCCCTGGCTTAGAAACATCATCGAGCGGCAATGAATTCAGAGCCGGCGAGTGCATGATCGGGTGCTGAATCCAGGGACAATGGGGACGCACCGCCTAGCTCCGGGGTTCTAGCCAGTCATCAGCGCGTATCTATGCCGGTAACTCCGTGCGCTGAAGGGTTCCCGGTCGCGATTCGCGAGGACTTGCCGGTCGATGTAGTCCCCGCAGTTGACACAGCGCCAGCCAAACGCGTCTTCGCCCTTCTCACTTGTACTGAGCAGATCCGAATAAGTCTCGATCATCATTCCGCCACACCGACGGCAAAGATGTGATTGATTAGTCATAGAGGTGAGGCCGAAGCTTTTTGTGACAACGGAAACTGTGCAACTGGTGCAAGACGCTGCAGGGATTTCTCTGGTGTTCTCCAACGAGCAAAACACACTGAGGCAACGCGCGATAGATCAGTGAGCCTGAATGAGAAGGAGGGCGTTCCGTATTCTGTAGAGGAGGTGTGCTCGGTAGCATGGTGCTGATAAAGTCCTCGATGCTACGCAAGAGACTGATGAATAGGGCGACAATACCCCCGCAGCTTCTTAACACGTTGCCCTCCTTCACCAGCTGATGGCCGGAGGTGGGTCCGTACCAACCTGGCCCTCCGATCTTTGAAGGGAAAGTTGTTTAACCCTGCCTGGTGGCGACTGACCGGCTTGTGCGGCATCGGGAAAAGGCTTAAGATTTGACCCTTCCCGATCCTCTGGCCGCGGATGCCAGATTCCGATGCTGCGGGCTCAGTCATGCCGAGGAGAAGACTCTGTGGCTGCAGGACGAAAGATTCCCCCAAAGGCAACTCCTGTCCCTAAAGGCCGCAAGCAGAATGCTGCCGGGCGACAACCGGCGACGGTCACACCGCCAGAAGAGACGCCCGCACCATCGACGATCCTGCCCTCAGGATCGCGCAATCGTCTGATCGTCGGCATTGGTGCCTCCGCCGGCGGGTTGGAAGCCATGCAAGAGTTCCTCAGCCACACGCCTCCCGGCAGCGGGATGGCCTTCGTGGTAGTCTCGCATCAGCATGCCGGTCACGTCAGTCTCCTGCCGGGCCTGCTCAGTAAGTGGACCACGATGCCAGTGGCTGAGGTTTCAGACGGGACGGAGGTGGAGCCCAATCGCGTCTATCTGGCGCCGGGCGGGACCAATTTGGCGATTCTGCACGACACCCTGAACCTCATGGAGCCTCCCTCGCAGGAGCGGGTGCCCCTGCCCATCGATTACTTCTTTCGTTCCCTGGCGGAAGATCGGAAGCAAGGTGCTGTGGGGATCGTGCTCTCAGGGACCGGCACCGACGGGACGCTGGGGTTGCGCGCGATTAAAGCCGAGTCCGGCATGACGATGGCTCAGGATCCGCAGGCCGCCAAATATCAGGGCATGCCGCGCAGCGCCATTGCCGCCGGCGTAGTGGATGTCGTCCGGCCGGCGGGCCAGATGTCGGAGCCGCTGCTGGCCTATGCCCGCAGCCTTACAACGCCGGCCCTGCCGCTGTTCGAAGAGGATGCGGCTCAGACGCTCCAGAAGATCTTCATCCTGTTGCGCGATCGGACCGGAAACGATTTTACACTCTATAAAGCCAACACGATTCAGCGGCGCATCGAACGCCGAATGAACGCGCATCAGATCGACAACCTGAAACAGTATCTCCGGTTTGTGCTAGCGAATCCCCACGAACTCGATGCCCTGTTTCAGGAGATGCTTATCGGGGTCACCAGCTTCTTTCGCGACCCGCAGGCCTTCGAGGTCCTTGAACAGAAAGTGTTACCCGCGCTCGTGGAGGGCAAGCCCGGGGGGGCGACCTTGCGTGTGTGGGTGGCCGGTTGTTCCACGGGAGAGGAAGCCTATTCCCTTGCCATCCTCATCGGTGAGTACCTGACCGAGCGAAAGCTTCGTCTCGCGGTGCAGATATTTGCGTCGGATCTGGACGGCCGAGCCATCGAAACGGCACGCGCCGGCCTCTATCCGATCGGCATCGCCGGGGATATCGCTCCGGAGAGGCTCCAACGGTTCTTTAGGCAGGAAGACAGCAGTTACCGGGTCAGGAAGGACATTCGGGACCGGGTGGTGTTTGCGACCCATAATATCCTGACCGATGCGCCGTTTACGAAGCTGGACCTGTTGGTCTGTCGCAATCTCCTGATCTATCTGGATGCCGAGGCGCAACAAAAAATACTGCCGCTGCTCCACTACGCGTTGAAACCGGGCGGCATCCTGTTTCTCGGTTCTTCCGAAACGATCGGCGGGTTTGAGCGGTTCTACAGAGTGATCGATCGGAAATGGAAAATGTTCAGGCGGTCTGAGGAGCCCTTCACGTTTCCTCGGCTGGATCGGTTTCCCAGTGGATTGATGAAAAAGAGCACTGAGGCCCGCGCGGACTTCGAGGGGCCCCTCGGCACGACGCGACCCGCCTCGATTCCCGATCTGATCCGGCAAGTGTTGGTCGCGCGTTTCGCGCCGACGGCCGTCGTCGTCAACCAGCGAGGCGAGGTCGTGTACATCCACGGGCATACGGGGGCCTATCTTCAACCGGCCCCCGGTCCGCCCACACACCAGTTGGTCGAGATGGCACGGGAAGGATTGGAGCACGATCTGGCGACCGCGCTCCATCGGGCGCTTGGCCGGCAGGATGAGGTCGTGCGCCGTGGCGTGCGGGTGAAGGCCAACGGCGATTTCATTCTGGTCAATCTGGCGGTCAGGAAGATTGCCGAACCGGAGTCCCTCCAGGGGTTGTTCCTGGTGACGTTTGAAACCGAGCCTGTGGACAAGACCCCCGTACGAAAGGGCCGACCGGCGCGAGCGGCGGTCTCGTCGAAACCCGGGGAGACCGGGCTTCGACGGGAACTGGAGTTCACCAAGCAGCGGCTGCAACGGACAATTGAGGAGCTGCAAACCTCCAATGAGGAGATGACGTCCATCAACGAGGAGCTGCAATCGACCAATGAAGAGCTGCAAAGCACCAACGAAGAACTGGAAACGTCGAAGGAAGAACTGCAATCTCTCAATGAAGAGCTGATCACCGTCAACTCCGAACTCCAGGGCAAGCTCGATGCGCTGGCGGACGCGAACGACGACTTGCAGAATCTCATGAACAGCACCGAGGTCGCGACTATTTTTCTGGACAACGATCTGCATATCAAGCGGTTCACCTCGGCGGCGAAGCGGGTGAGCAACCTGATGGCCGTCGACGTCGGACGCCCGCTCTCGGACATCGTCTCGAAGCTGACCTATGACCGGCTGTTGGAGGATGCGCAGGACGTGTTGCAGACGCTGGTCATCAAGGAGCGGGAGGTGCAGGGCGCCGACGGGAACTGGTTCTTCATGCGGATCCTGCCCTATCGGACCTCCAAAAATACCATCGATGGATTGGTGCTGACGTTCCTGGCTATCACCAAGATCAAGGAGGCGGAGCGGGCGATCGAAGCGGTGCGCGGCGTGGCCGCCAGTATCGTGGAGACGGTGCGTGAACCTCTGCTGGTGCTGGACGATCAGCTCCGTGTGGTCTCGGTGAACCAGTCCTTCTACCGGATCTTTCATGTCACGCCGCGCGAGGTCGAGCAGCAGCTTCTCTACCACCTCTGCGACGGGGGCTGGAACATTCCCGAATTGCGCTCCACCCTGGAGGAGGTTTTGCCCAAGCATACCTCGTTCCAGGATTTTGTCGTGGATAAGACGTTCCCCCGCATTGGCCGCAAGGTGCTGATACTCAATGGCCGACGGCTGGAGAAGGACGTCTCACAGTCGGGCCGAATTCTGCTGGCCATGGAAGAGGTGAAGGCGGGGGAAGGGAAGAGCGTCGATGGCTAAGAAGCCAGACGGACCCACGAAGCCCACCGGGTTTCGCCGACAGGCGGAGGCACTCCTCCGGACGACCAAACGCGATGTGGCCGCCATGCCGGTCAAGGATGTGCAGCAGTTGGTGCATGAACTACAAGTTCATCAGATTGAGCTTGAGATGCAGAACGACGAGTTGCGCAGGACCCAGGTGGAACTCGAAGTAGCCCGTGACCGCTATGCGGATCTCTACGATTTTTCCCCGGCAGGCCATCTCATGCTGGATGCGTCCGGCACGATTGTGGAGGCTAATCTGAGGGCCGCGACGCTGCTCGGCATCAACCGGGGAAAGCTGATCGGACAATCACTCGCTCACGTTATTGCGGCAGCGGATCAGGACCTCATTCACCGGCATTATCAGGATGTCTTGAAGACAGGCACGCGACAAACCTGCGAAGTGGACCTCAGGGAAGGATCCGGCGCCTCCTGTTGCCTCTATCTCGAGAGCCTTGCGGAGCGCGGGAAGCCGGGGCACATCACCCAGTGGCGGACAGTCCTCCTGGACATCACAGAGCGCAAGCGGGCAGAAGCCGACTTACGGAAGCGAGAGCATGAATTCCATCTCCTGGCGAACAACGTCCCAGCCTATTTTTCTTATGTCGATACCGAATTGCGCTATCGCTTTGTGAATAAACGGTATGCCGAGCTCTTCGGCAGATCTGCATCGGAACGGACCGGACAGTACGTCAAGGATCTGACGAGTGACACCAATTTCAGGACGATCGAATCACACCTCCAGGAGGCACTCGCAGGCCGGGAGGCGTCATTTCTCTATCCGATGGTCCTGTCGAACGGCGATGCCGGCTGGATGAATGTGCACTGTATGCCTGATCACGACGAGACTGGCAAGATCAGAGGGGTGTTGGTGTTGGAGACGGATGTGACAGCTCAGAAGCGGTCCGAGCTGGCCTTGCAGCAGAACCAGCTGGTACTCCAAGGGAAACGACAAGAACTCCAAATACTCTCTGAAAAATTGTTCAAGGCTCAGGACAGCGAACGCCAGCGGATCGCACGTGATCTGCACGATGACTTCAGCCAGCGGCTGGCCGCACTGGTGCTTGATGTGACATCACTCCAGCAGCAACCTCCGCTCCTGCCGGAGTTGATCAGCAAAGCTCTGGAGCCCCTTCGAAAAGAACTGCAGCAGCTCTGCAACGACCTTCATGATTTGGCTTACCGGCTGCACTCGCCTCTACTAACGCATTTGGGGCTACAGGCGGCTATCGAGGATCATATCGGCAAGGCGATCGAGCGGACGGGGCTCCACATCGTCTTGAAGGTCAACAATTATCCCCGATCCACAACCCTTGATTGGTCGACATGCCTGTTTCGCGTGTTCCAGGAGAGTCTTCAGAATGTTGCGAAGCATGCGAAGGCTACAGAGGTATTGGTCAGGCTGAGCGGCTCGTCGAAAGGGGTCGGCCTCTCCGTGATCGATAACGGCAGGGGATTCGACGCACGCGACAAAATCGGCCATCCGGGGTTGGGACTGATCAGTATGAAGGAACGGCTGCGGTTCATGAACGGATTACTCAACATCCATTCCAGGCCGACGGGCGGGACCAAGGTCTGTGCCTGGATTCCATTCCAGGAGCAGACACCGTGACTCGTCCTCGTATCCTGATGGCGGATGACCATTCGCTCGTACTGGCTGGTCTCCGAAGACTGGTGGCAGAGGAAGGGGACGTGGTCGGCACGGTCGAAGATGGGCGAGCTTTGGTCGAGGAGGCAAAAAAGCTGAGGCCGGACCTTATTCTCTTGGACATTTCCATGCCGCTGCTCAATGGCCTGGACGCAGCACGGCAACTTACGAAACTGGTGCCGGAAACCAAACTGATCTTCTTGTCCATGCATGCCACACCCACCTACGTGACCGAGGCCTTTAAGGCGGGCGCCTCAGGTTATTTGGTCAAACAGTCCGCGACGGCGGAGCTCAAGCAGGCCATCCAGACGGTCCTGAGGGGGCAGCACTACGTGACGCCGGCGGTGACCAAGGATATGATGGGGGCGATACTCCATCCATCCAAGGGCTCTGTGTGTAAACGGCCTGTGACTGCCCTCACGCCACGCCAGCGGGAAGTGCTGCAACTCATCGCGGAGGGGAAAAACCACAGGTCGATCGCCTCCATGTTGAACATCTCCATCAAGACCGTGGAATTCCATAGGACCAAGATCATGGAGGAGCTGGATCTCCATTCAGTTGCCGAGCTCACCAAGTATGCCGTGAGCGAGGGCTTAGTGAGCCTCTGAACATCCTCATCGTTCGTCACCAACATGGTTCAGTACAGTCATTCAGGTAATATTTCATCGCGCACCTAGGCTTCGCCTAGTATGCCTCCGCAATTCGTTCACCTTATGATGCACCGCTTCGCTGCATGAAATGTGGAGGTTACCAGAAGGGGGGGTGTCTTGATGGTGCTGGCGGCGATCATAGTGCGTGTGCACCATGCGTTGGAGAAGCGCGGCACTGAGTGCTCCATGGAAGAGGTACTGGCCCTCTGTCCGGAGCTCACCTGGAGCCAAGTGTTTATCTCGATCGATTACCTGAGTCGAGCTGGGCAGGTTCGTGTGACGCTGGATGGCGACAGAACCTATCGGGTGCAGGCCCAGCACGCCGTCCCGGTCGCGGCTTCCTCGTCATCGCCGGCTCCTTTGTAAACACCATGTAAATAGTCGCACTGGCCTAGGGAATCCCTAGCTCCGCCAAATGGGGAATTGTGCTAGGGTCGTCTTTGCCTAACCTCGATGGATGAATCTCAACAAGTGCCAGGAGACGACCATTCGACGCTCGGAGAAGCGGAGGTGCCCATGGAAACACAGTTGATTCAGGAAACGGGTCGAAAATCAAGCAAGACCACCTCGAACGTTTGCTGCACACACCAACGGCTCATTGATGACGTCCTGACCAGGGGCGGCAAGCGGACCGGCAAGGTTCGATGTCTGGAGTGTGAGACCATCTTCGACGATCCCTACCAGGGTTCGAAGTGAGCTGACCTGGTGAGCACGTGGATTCACCTCGCTAGCCTGGTGTCTCCCTCCAAGAGAGTGCTTTGATGTGAACCGCACGGAGAGGCGTCTTGGTACGTGCGCTAATCTGCCACAGGATTTCCTCCAGCATTGCCCCGAAATACCCCAGCCTATGCCGAGGTGTCCATGCTGATCGGTTGCTGACCACAGCACCGCATGCCAGCAAGAGCATCGTTTTCAGGAAATTGGCATTGTCGTCTCATCGGCCACCCCGAGTGGCATCCAAGATGCACAAGGAGCTTCTCTGTTCCCGGAGAGAGCAAAAGGTGTCTTCTGACCCAATGAAAGAGAAAGCTGGAGGCTGAGCGGGAAATCGCCAGTCTCGAATGCAAGGCGTAGAGAGTCCGAGCTGCGAGTCATGTCCGGATAACTAGACGCAAAGGATTCTGAGTTGTAGTCCACACCGACTCATGAAATTGCCGCTCAGAGATGATGGACCTTGTCTTGCAAGAGCCAGGACGAACCCTTAGCATGGTGAGTGAAACGATAGGCCAGCATGTTGGAGCGCGACGAGGGAATTCGTATTATGACGACTGCCTCAGAAACGTGTGTTGTCCTACCGGCGGCCGACCTCCAACGGTTGCTCGATACCTTGAGCGCGAAGGGGTATCGAGTGGTCGGGCCCATCGTGCGAGAAGGATCCGTTGTCTGGGAAACGATCAGCTCGGTGTCCGAGTTGCCGATCGGTTGGCGTGATCAACAGGAACCGGGACGCTACCGGCTGGAACAGACCGGCTCACAGGAAATCTTCGGTGTCGTTCATGGACCGCAATCGCTGAAGCCGTTCGTCTTTGCGCCGCGTGAGCCGCTCTTACAGATCAAGCGGAGCAAGGATGGATTCACCACGAGCCCAACGCTCCCTCAACCGGAAAAGGTGGCTGTCATCGGGGCCCGAGCCTGTGATCTCGCCGGGCTGGTGATTCAAGACCAGATTTTCCTGAACGATACGTATCGGGATCCCTACTACGCGGCCCGCCGCGAAGGGCTTTTCGTGATTGCCGTGAACTGTACACGGTCACTACAAACTTGTTTCTGCGCATCGATGGAGACCGGCCCTCGTGCCAAGTGCGGCTTCGATCTCGCTTTAACCGAGGTGGACGACCAGCTGTTAGTCGAAGCGGGCAGCGAGGCAGGACGCGATCTTCTTTCCAACCTCTCCTTGTCTACGGGTTCAGAACAACTGAGTGCTGAGGCAGTGACGCGTATCGACGCCTGCGCAGGTGGTCAGGTGCGACGGCTCGATCACTCACGCTTGCCGCAAGCCCTCTATGATGCCCATGAACATCCGCGATGGGATGACGTAGCAGGGCGGTGCCTCGCCTGCACGAATTGCACAATGGTCTGTCCGACCTGCTTTTGTCATACAGTCGAGGAGACACCGGACCTCTCGCGTCAGCAAACGGCTCACGCGAGGTTGTGGGATTCCTGTTTTACGCAGGAGCACGGCTATATCCATGGGAAGAACATTCGCCCGACGATCAAGGATCGGTATCGCATGTGGCTGACACACAAGCTGGCGTCGTGGATCGATCAATTCGGCACGTCCGGTTGTGTCGGATGTGGCCGATGCATCACCTGGTGCCCGGTCGGGATTGATTTGACCGAGGAATTGCCGGCGTTGCTGACGCCGGGCACCCAGCCGTCCATCACTCGTCAGCAGCTAGAAGGCACATAGCCGTGGAAGCCGAAGCTGATTTGATGGTCAATCCGTACGTTATTCATCCTGCGACCATAGTGGAGAAGATTCGAGAAGCCGAAGACATCAACACCTACCGGTTGCAGCTTGTCGACGAGCAAACACGGGAGCACTTTCGATTCAAGGCTGGCCAGTTCAATATGGTCTATCTGTTCGGCGTCGGCGAGGTGGCAATTTCCATCGTGTCCGACCCGGATGAACCGGAGATGCTCGACCATACCATCCGTGCCGTGGGCCGAACTACGAAGGCGATTGCCGATCTCCAGCCTGGTGAGATCTTAGGCATCCGCGGTCCGTTTGGAGAAGGTTGGCCGCTGGAAGAGGCGAAGGGACGGAATGTCGTGATCGTTACCGGTGGCCTGGGATGTGCCCCGGTTGTGGGGGCTATTGAATACATCTTCCGGCGACGAGCGCAGTATGGGTCGGTCAAAATCCTCCACGGCGTCAAGACGCCGCACGATCTTCTCTATCGTGAGCGGTTCGATGCCTGGCGGCGGCATCCCGATACCGAAGTCTTGTTGACGAGCGATCAGCCGGATAAGACCTGGCGCTATCACGTCGGTGTAGTGACGGAACTGTTCGAACAGGTGTCGATCGATTCTGCGAAGAGTACGGTTCTGATGTGCGGGCCTGAGATCATGATGCGCCTGGGAGTGCCAATTCTGATAAGGCGCGGGATTCCGGAGAGGGCCATTTATGTGTCGCTCGAACGGCATATGGAATGCGGCATCGGTCTCTGCGGTCATTGTCAAATGGGTCCGTACTTCTTGTGCAAAGACGGTCCGGTTATGCGCTACGATCGAGTTGAGCAGTGGTTTGGCCGAACAGGAGTCTGAAGCGAAATAATGTCCAAGCCGGAGGCACAGCGAGAACGGCCAAGGCTGGCGGTCTTCAAGTTCACCTCCTGCGACGGGTGCCAGCTCAGCATCCTGAATCTTGAGGAAGACCTCCTTGCCGTGGGAGAGGCGCTGGATCTTGCCTATTTCCCAGAAGCCTCCAGCGACATGAAGCCGGGGCCGTACGACATCGCGCTGGTGGAAGGGTCGATCACCACCGCAGAAGATGCCCATCGTATTCTCGCGGTACGGCAACAGACGAAGGTGTTGATCACGATCGGGGCTTGCGCGACGGCCGGCGGCATTCAAGCGTTGCGTAACTGGGCCGATGTCGAGGCATTCAAGCAAGCGGTCTATCCCAGCCCGGAATATATTCAGAGCCTGAGTACGTCCACTCCCATTTCGGAACATGTTCATGTGGACTTCGAGCTGTGGGGTTGTCCGATCGATAAGAATCAGCTGCTGCGTGTCATCACGGATCTCGTGGTTGGAGTCCACCCCCGTTTGCCGGGCGACAGTGTGTGTCTGGAGTGCAAGCGGCGGGGAAATGTCTGTGTGCTGGTGGCGAAAGGGATACCGTGCCTCGGGCCAGTCACGCGGACTGGTTGTGGAGCCATCTGTCCCGGCATGGGTCGTGACTGTTACGGCTGCTTTGGGCCAAGCGAGGGAGAACGGAAAGGTCCAGGTCTTCCACCCAACACGGTCTCGCTCGCAACGCGCTTCCATCGCGAGCTGCAACTGATCCCGGTCGAAGTCATGCGCCGTTTTCGCGGCATCAACGGGTCTGTGTCGCCCTTCCGCACGGAGAGCGAGGCTTGGGAGAAAAAGACGTGACGTGTGTACTGAAGCGGAACATCCTTCGAGGTCTGAATGTCTGAAGAGCACACGCACACGAGGACTATCGCCGTCGATCTGGTGGCCCGCGTGGAAGGGGAAGGCGCGCTCCGTGTCACGGTGAAGGGCGACGCAGTCCAGGACGTACAACTCAAGATTTTCGAGCCACCCAGGTTTTTTGAAGCCTTTTTGCAGGGTCGGCACTACGACGAAGTACCGGACATCGTCGCGCGGATCTGCGGCATTTGCCCGGTGGCGTATCAGATGAGTGCCGTCCATGCGCTCGAACAGATTTTTGGTCTGCGCGTCGAGGGAGCATTACGCGATCTCCGACGGCTCATCTATTGCGGCGAGTGGATCGAGAGCCACGCGTTGCATGTCTACCTGCTTCAGGCGCCGGATTTTCTCGGGTACGAGAATGGCATCGCGATGGCGAAAGACCATCCAGTCGTGGTGACTCGTGGTTTGCGGCTCAAAAAAGCCGGCAATGCGATCATGACGTTGCTGGGTGGCCGGTCGGTGCATCCGGTCTCCGTGAAGGTGGGTGGCTTCTCGCGAGTGCCACTGAGGCGCGAGTTGGAGGGGATGAAAGACGAACTCTTATGGGCACGCGATGCGGCGGTGGAGACCGTGCGATGGGTCGCGGGGTTCGACTATCCGGAGTTTACTTCTGACTACAACGATGTCGCGCTCCATCACCCTGATGAGTATCCGTTCAACGAAGGGCAGATCGTCGCCTCCAGCGGGTTGCAGATCTCGGTGAACGAGTTCGAGCGACATTTCACCGAGCACCAGGTCCCCTATTCCACCGCCCTCCACTGCACCTTGCAAGGCTCGCCCTATCTGGTCGGCCCGCTGGCTCGTCTGAACTTGAATCTTGAGCATTTGACGCCGTTGGCAAAGCAGGTCTTGGCCGACTGTGCGGTTTCATTGCCTATGCGTAATCCGTTTCACGGAATCATCGCGCGCTCGGTCGAAATCCTCTACGCACTGGAAGAATCATTGCGGCTCATCGAGCGGTACGAACCTCCGCCCGTACCGGCAGCGCCTATTACGGTGCAGCCGGGCATCGGTATGGCCTGCACCGAAGCGCCTCGCGGTATTCTCTATCATCGATACAAGGTGGATGGTGACGGCGTGATTCGTGAAGCGAAGATCGTTCCCCCGACGTCGCAGAACCAATCTCGCATTGAACAGGACCTACGTCTGTTCATGCCGCGCCTCCTATCTCTTCCCGATAAAAAGGCGGCACAGGCCTGCGAGCGGGTCATCCGTTGCTACGACCCGTGCATTTCCTGTGCGACCCACTTTCTGAATCTGGAAATCAGAAGGGAGAGCAGCGCGTGAGAAAAAACGGTCCTCGCTCCTCCTCAATTCGGATTATCGGCCTTGGCAACGACTTGCGAGGTGATGATGCCGTCGGTCTTCTGACTGTCCGTCGACTTCGGCACACAATCGGTGACCGTGCCGAGGTGATCGAGGCGGGGATGGTGGGCGTTGACCTTATCGAACTGATGAAAGGTGCGTCCGCCGTGATCCTGATCGATGCTGCGCGCAGTGGGAAGGCTCCTGGCAGCATCTATCGACTCGATGCTTCGGTGAGCCCGATCGGTGGACAAGTCTTTCCTCGCTCCAGCCATGCCATCGGGGTATCGGAGGCGATCGAGCTGGCCCGAGCAATGGATGTCCTTCCAGCGACCGTCATCGTGTACGGAGTCGAGGTAGGGACTACGGAAGTCGGACAACCGTTGTCGCCTCCTATGGGCGAGGCGTTGGATCAAGTCGTGAAACAGATCATCCAGGAATGTGAAGCCTGTCATGCATGAATTTCATCTGATGACACAAGTCGTGAAGGCTGTCGAGGAGAAGCTGAACGGAACTGGATCCGCCAGACTGTCCGCCGTGCGACTCAAGGTCAGCGCACTGTCTCACTTGCTGACTCATGATCATTCCGCGTTGCAGATGGCGTTTGAATTGGCTGCTCGTGGCACGAAGGCCGAAGGTGCGGCATTGGAAATCATCCCTGTCCCAGGAGACGCTTGGTGCCCCCGCTGTACTCGAGACACAATGGTTACTCAATCAGGTGATGTCTGTCCGGTTTGCGGGGATGCAGTGATCGCGAGACCGACAGAACCGGAAGTCGTGCTCCACGAATTGGTAGTCCAGGAATGAGTGACGCTCTTGCACAGCGCGTGCGGGTCGAGGTGGAGGGAACGGTGCAAGGTGTGGGATTCCGCCCGTTCGTCTATCGGCTGGCTCATGAGTTGGGGCTGACTGGGTGGGTGCAGAACACGAGCAACGGCGTGCTCATCGAAGCAGAAGGGGGTGTGCCAGTTGTGGAGACCTTTCTCCAGAGGATGCGCACCGACGCCCCGCCATCAGCTTCCGTCGAGACAGTAAGCACGACGGTCGTTCCAGTGCTCGACGACGCCGACTTTTCAATTAACCAGAGCGCGGAATCCGGCCAACGAGTCCTCGTCATTCCTCCGGATCTCGCCACTTGCGCCGACTGTCAGCGAGAGCTCGCCGACCCACACGACCGTCGCTTTCGGTACCCGTTCCTCACCTGCACTCAATGTGGCCCACGCTATAGCCTGCTCACGGCCATTCCGTACGAGCGGTCCAATACGACCATGGCTGGGTTCACACTCTGCTCTGCCTGTAACGCAGAATATGGAGCTAAAACCGATCGACGCTTTCATGCGGAACCGATCGCCTGTCCCACTTGTGGTCCGAGCCTATGTTTGTGGAATGAGCAGGGTCACGAAGTCGCAGATGGGGACGAGGCGTTACAACGGGCAGTGTCTCTTCTGGAACAAGGACTCGTCCTTGCGGTGAAAGGATTGGGCGGATTTCAACTCTGGGTTGATGCAAGGTCACAAGAGGCCGTCCAGCGCTTACGAAATCGGAAACGAAGACCGGAGAAGCCGTTTGCAGTACTGTTCCCTTCAATTGAAGCAGTCAGAAGCTATTGCCTGTTGTCCTTGGAGGAGGAGGCATTGCTCAGCTCGCCACAATCGCCGATCGTGTTAGTTCGCAAGCGACGAGACGCAAGCCTAGACGATGCGGTGGCACAGGGCAATCCCTATCTCGGCGCGATGTTATCTGCGACACCTCTCCATCATCTCTTGATGGCGTCGCTTCAGCATCCAGTCGTGGCGACAAGTGGCAATCAATCTGAAGAACCGATCGTGACAGACGAGCGAGACGCGGTGATTCGACTCAAAGGCATTGCCGATGCACTGCTGGTACATGACCGGCCGATCGCAAGGCCGGTCGATGACTCGGTTGTATTGATGGTTGCTGGGAAGTCGAACAGCAACGGCAGCGATGACACGGAACAGCCGAATGGTGCCATGATGATCATTCGAAGGGCGCGAGGCTATGTGCCTCAGGCTATTCGATGGAGTGATGGTTTGCCCAAAGAAGTGCAGAGCCCGATCCTTGCCGTGGGCGGACATCTCAAGAACACCGTTGCTCTTCTTACAGGTGATCGCGTGATGCTCAGCCAACATCTCGGCGATCTTTCTACTGTTGAAGCGGACAGAGCCTTCCGGCAAGCAGTCGAAGACCTCCAACAATTGCGTCATGTCATACCGAAGGCTATTGCCTGCGATCTCCACCCGGACTATCGCTCGACCAGTTTCGCGCGAGAGCTGGCTGCGACTCTGTCTGTTCCGTTGATTCCCGTGCAGCATCACCATGCTCATGTGGTTTCCTGCATGGCTGAACACAAACTTGATGGTGAAGTGTTGGGCATCGCCTGGGACGGGGCTGGGTATGGAGGAGACGGTCAGGTGTGGGGAGGAGAATTCTTCATCGCGGGCTATCGACGGTTCACGCGGTTTGCCTCCCTCACACCCTTTCGGTTGTTGGGCGGAGAAGCGGCCATGAAGGAGCCGAGCCGATCTGCTGCAGCGATCTTGTGGGAGCTGATGGGCGAGAACATGCTGGAGCATGATCTTCCTTCTTGGAGAGTGACGCACGGTCAGCGGGCGCGATGGGGAAGTCTGCTCCGGTCCGGCGTCGCATCGCCCTGGACGACGAGCATGGGGCGACTGTTCGACGCGGTTGCATCCCTCACAGGGCTCTGCCGCGAAACTTCATTTGAAGGTCAGGCGGCAATGGCGGTCCAGTTTGCTGCGGAGAAGGAAGCGGAGGCAGGCGGAGTAATGGTAGAAGGATATCCGATGAATCTGGTTCCCAGTCACAGTCCCGATACGAAGTGGATGATCGATTGGCGTTCTATGGTGAGCGCCATGCTGGAAGATCTTCGCAGAGGCCATCGGCTTGAACAGATTGCCGCCCGGTTTCATGCCGGGCTTGCCGCAGCGACCGTTCGCGTGGCCCAAGCCACCGGTTTGCCTCGCGTCGTTCTGACCGGAGGCTGTTTTCAGAATCGGCTGCTGCTGTCACTCGTGAGACAACGGTTGGAGGCAGCAGGATTCACGGTATATAGCCATACGCTCGTCCCGCCCAACGACGGCGGGCTGTCGCTGGGGCAGGCGGTGGTGGCGGCGCACCAACCGGGGATGGGTAGGGGAGGTAGCGCCTAGTATGTGTCTCGCGGTCCCAGGACAAGTTCTGAATATCGAGGACGACCAGCTCCGCACCGCAACAATATCGTTCGGCGGCGTGACGAAATCCATCTCATTGGCACTGGTGCCGGAAGCCACGGTCGGCGACTATGTCATCGTCCATGTCGGTTTTGCCATCAGCAAACTGGACGAAGAAGCGGCGCGACGAACATTGGAGACTTACGCAGAGCTGGCGGCCTTAAATTCACCCGATGCGACCAAGAGGTAAAGGCGAGATATGGTGTGTTAGGTGAGTCAGCAGATTATCGACAAGGCTAACCAAGTCGTCGCCTAAGAAACCTGGTCAAAGCTGCTTGCGCCTCCAGCCGTAGCCCTCCTACAATACGGCTCGCTCTTCTTGCACGGTGGTCAATCATGTCCTTTGCTCTCGGCCGCCACTATCGTTTTCCGGTCTTCATCCCCGTTCGATACATACGTGGGAACCAGACTAGGGAACGTCTGATTAATTCACGTTTACACGAAGATCTCTGTTTTCGCCTGGATCAATACGGGTACTCAGCTGGAAACTCGCTGGCCCGGAGTCATTGTTCTTGGGAATCGGCCGCCAGCGGACCGCCCGAAACCGCG
>JBGTNJ010000099.1:0-19121 GCA_041743145.1 Nitrospira sp.
TAACTGATGAATTTCGCCATCCCTTTGTCGGCACAGACTTTCGTCAACGCCGCCGTCAACGTCGTCTTCCCATGGTCCACGTGCCCGATCGTCCCAATGTTCACGTGCGGCTTCTTCCGCTCGTATTTCGCCTTCGCCATACGTCACTCCTTTTCTAAAACCGCCGCTGGTACCGTTCTGCCACACATTCCATCGAGCAACAGCACGAGCAAACCTATGTAGATCCAAGAGCCCACATACTTAAGGAGTAGCCCGGTCGCCTCCAAAAGGTGTCTATCCGCTCGCCGGAAACCATTTTATGGCTCGCGGTACGAGCAAGCTTGGGGTGGAGCCCACGACGCGGATCGAACGCGTGACCTCGTCCTTACCAAGGACGTGCTCTACCAACTGAGCTACGTGGGCATTCGGCACGTCATGCGCCATCAGTAAAGCTAAGCCCCCTCTTCAGACATCTGCATGCACTTCGGCTTGCGCTTGACCGCCCTAGCACCATCATTATTGGAGCGGGCGATGGGATTTGAACCCACGACAGCCAGCTTGGAAGGCTGGAACTCTACCACTGAGCTACGCCCGCCCATTGCCCCAGTCTCCGCTCATATCGCGCCAAGCCAAACATTCTCAACTACATATCCGACTTGCCCACTCATAAAGCTCAGCCGGCACGAACCAGGCGTTGCATGGTGGGCAGGCAAGGATTCGAACCTTGGAAGACATAAGCCAGCAGATTTACAGTCTGCCCCCTTTGGCCACTTGGGTACCTGCCCGCGATGATTCTTCATTGGTCTGCGTGAATTAAGATTTATCGCTCAACTGAGGACACACTCTCCGACTTGCTGCCCATAAAGACAAGTAGACCTCCCCGCGCACAGCCTTATTCCTCAATCATTCAAGATTGATTCCAGTGGTGTGCTCGGACAGGCTAGATTACGAAATGCTGGATTCTATTGATGAACTTTCGCCGTGTCAAGAGGAGAATTCAACTCTGGGAATTTTTATTCTATCTTCCCCCTGCGGTGGAACAGGATGACACCCTAGGCGACCCCAATGAAGCCGTCAGCTGCTCAGTAAAATTACTTTGAAAACCAAGTGCTTGATTGATCAAAACGATGGCCTCTTCCACAGCCAGTTGCGACTGTTGCGCTAAGTATCTTTTCCGTGCGAGACGTCGTTCATCCGGATCCTCTGGAACATAGTACCCGCGAAACTCCCCTTTCTCAAAAGCCGTTTTGAACCGGTGTATCCAGTGAGCAGCTTGCCGCGGCTCTTGAAACATTGATCGCTTGGTCTTGTGCTGCACTTCAAGTTGATTCCAGATGGCCCAACCAATAAAGACCGCCCACGTTTCGTTCAATGCTTCCCACGATTCCGCCTGCGTCAAATAGCGCGATTCCGTCTCGTCCTTTCGTTGAACAATCGGCGTGATCTGCACTTCTCCATATCGACAGGCCTGTTGCTCCCTGGCGAAATGCAGCAATTCATCGGAACGATGGCCGCCTCCATCGGATTGCGTCTCAATGACTGTGAGGTAATCCAGATAGGCATGAAACAGCTCGTGATAGAGCACGTCCAGTTCTTTGTGTGTCATCTTGCTCAGCGGCTTGAGCATCCTTCCAGCCGCGTTGAATGACAATGACCGGTCGAGCACCATTCGATGATCCTCGGGGTGGTACTCCGCTGCGTAGGTCCGCAGGTCGTCGAATTCAACATGAATAAAGTCTGGCGGGAGTGCCTTCAGGAATTTCGTGGGCAACAGTAAGCGTTCTGCATCATCAATTAAACTCACCCACATCTGCCCTGCACCACTCTCTTCATTCTTGGCTGTACGAGCAGCCTCTGCAGGCTGGACCCACATCGACCAGCAACACCACGCCAGGAATAGTTGAATGGTGAAGCGACTCATGGGCACAGGAAAGAATAGGAACGCGCAGTGATACAACACCGCGATCACTCAATAATATGAATCTGGCGCCATCCCCCATCCCTCTCGTCCACCTTCCTCTACAAGAGCAAGGGTATCGAGAAGATCGGAAGACACATGGTCCAGAAATCTTGAAGGCTTTGAGAGCAACATTCCGCTCGTCTTATCGTACACATTGATGGGATACGTCAAAAACAAATGCCGCTTGGCTCGAGTCACCGCCACATAAAAGAGCCGCCGCTCTTCTTCCAATTCGTCCTCGGTGAGGAAGGAATAAGCTGACGGAAACCGTCCGTCGACCACCCAGATCACAAAGACGCACTGCCACTCCAGTCCTTTTGCGGAATGAATCGTCGAGAGCACCATCCGTTCATCATCCCGATCACCCGCCTCTACATCCACCGCACTGCCGTCCGGCGGTTCCAGCGCCAAATCAGCCAGAAACTCATCGATGCCATGATACCCCTCGGCAATCGTATGGAGATGGTCCAGATCTCTCGTCCGCTTCGGATAGTCGTCGTATTGGTCCTTCAGGATCGGAAGGTAATACTCATAGATATGATTGACCTGTTCAGCAGGCTGCCGATCCTCCGGTCCAGCTAAGCTCTCCAGTGTATTGGCCAAGTTCTTGAGGCCAGGCCCAGAGCGCCCACTCACTCCGCGCAGCACATCGTAGGGTCGTTCTGTCTTCATGATCGCGGCGAGCAAATCCTGGGTTTTCTTCGGCCCCACGCCTTCTACCAACATCAGCACACGATGCCAACTGACCGTATCGAGCGAGTTCGAGACAACACGCACATGTGCCAGCAAATCTTTGACATGGGCAGTCTCGATAAACTTCACCCCGCCCCGCTTAATAAAGGGTAGCCCCTTCCGAGAGAGCTCGATTTCGAGATCGAACGAATGAAAACTCGATCGAAACAAGACCGCGACCTCATCCAGCGGCACCCCTTCTTCGCGAAGCTCAAGAATCTTCTGGCCAATGAATCGCGACTGCGCATTTTCCCCTGCTGCTTCGACTAACGACGGGAGGGGCCCATCGATCTTTCTCGTGAAAAGCCGCTTCGTATACTTCTCCGCCGCTTCTTCGATAATGCAGTTCGCGAGATTCAAAATCGGCTGCGTGCTGCGGTAGTTCTCTTCCAGCTTATAGACCGTCGTGCCAGGGAACAGCAGCGGAAATTCCATGATGTTCTTGAACGTCGCGCCTCGGAACGCATAGATGGACTGCGAGTCGTCACCCACCACCATCACATTCTGGTATGTCGTCGCCAGTTGTCGGATGACCTCAGCCTGCAACCGATTCGTGTCTTGGTACTCATCCACAAGGATGTAGCGATACTGACGGGAAATATTCGCGCGAGCCGTCTCATCCAGCAAGAGCAGCTGCCGCAGCATCACCAACAGATCGTCGTAATCCAAGAGTTGTTTTTGACGCTTCGCGGTTTGATAGGCCTTCTGGAGTCGCCCGAGATCCTCCGAATGATCGGCAAAATGACTGAACTCTTCCAGAATGATTTCGTCGAGACTGTGTAGGGTATTCTCACTCTTACTGATCATTTCCATGATGGTCCCCTTGCGGGGAAAGCGTTTGTCTTTTTCGTTGAGCCCCAGTTGCGATCTCATCAGGGCGATCAAATCTTCCGCGTCACCCCGATCCAGAATCGTGAAACCAGGCTCGATCCCGATCGATCGGCCATGCCGCCGTAACAGCATATTGGCCACCGAGTGGAACGTCCCTCCACAGACCCGCCGGCTGCTCATCCCGATGAGATCGCCAGCCCGCTCCAACATTTCCTGTGCGGACTTACGAGTGAATGTGAGCAGAAGAATATTCGAAGGATCCACCCCCGAATCGATCAGATAGGCCACGCGATAGACCAGCGTGCGCGTCTTGCCACTCCCAGCTCCCGCAATGACCAGCGATGGCCCATCACCCGCCGTCACTGCGGCCAGTTGCTGTGGATTCAGCGCCGCCGCGTAGTCGATCGACAACGTGCGGGGCACAGCGTCCTCCGCAGACCGTTTCAGCACATAGGGTTTAACTTCTCGTTCCATGGAGATATGCGCCGGAGGTATTCAGCAGTTTAGTCATTCAAGAAGGCTCGTCTATACCACACTCGACTTCCCATTCCTATCCACCTGAGACCATCATCCACAGCTTGTAGATCAACCATATGATGAAGGCGATCATAAGCAGCAGGAGGGCCACCGTGCCCCCGATAATCCCACCCACATAGAACCAATCGGCGTGGGTCTCGCGATCCGGCTTCATCGCAGCCTCGCGCAGCAACGCGGCGTTTCTCGAATGACTCCGAAACCAGACCGAGAAAAGATCCCCGACAATCGGAACGGCTCCGACCGTACCATTGATAAGTAGATTGAGACTCATACGGGCCAGCACAATCCGAGGAAGTTGTAAGCGCGTCGCCAGCCCCAGGATGATCGTGCCGATAAGATTGGCCAACAGATCGCCGATGCCAGGGATCAGTCCGAGCAACGGGTCCAACCCGATGTACCACGACGTCCCGGGAATCTTGATCGTCGTATCCATCACCTTGGCAAGAATGTCCGCGATCGTGAGGAGGTGTTCACGTCCCTCATCACGCGGCAATACCTCAATAGGCGACTTGGGCTCTTTCTCGCGAACTGTAAACATTGAATCAGAATTCATCGCTCCCACATAGGAATCAATGTATCGGAAGGACTGAGGCACAGCAACCAGTGTAGGAAGTCAGCTGGCAGGGAAACGGTCGGCTGAAACTTCACACGGGTTCAGAGAGAGTAATTCAAGCAAAGACCCTGCACTCTCTGTCAGCGACAGTCCATGATCATCGCGCCCGTTCTTTCCAGATCACTGGATCACGTTTGGCATGAAAACACGCGAGAACGGTGATCTGAGTGGGATGGACGCTGAATTGCTCAGCCAATTCGGCCAGGGTCTTGTCGCCTTTGACGGCAGCCAACGCCACCTGCGCTTAAAGATTCCTCCGTGATTCTGTCTCGTTCGATTCATTGTCTCGCTCCTTTGGCTCGCCACCCTAGTGGCGTTCGTGAAACCAGGCTCCCACTTAGCACACTGTCCAAATTTTCGAAGCTTTCTCTGCTATCTAAGCCCGCTGGAGTTTGAACGGCAGATCGGTGGGGCTTAGCCTGGTGTCCACGAAACCCGGGTATAACCCGATTGAGACCACAAGCCCAGAAGCTGCTGAAGCTTGGCTGATGCTTGCTCAGGCTTGCTATAAGACGGGGGATGCCTTAGGCGAGGTGCATGCCCTTATAGAGCGTGCTCAACTAGGCGCTACTTTACCGGGGATTTGTGTTAGGCTTTTCACTTTTTTACCGTCGGGCACTTGGCTAGTCCCAGCAAGCTCTAAGTCTTCTGTCCCTCCAGACCAATAACCTCGATTGGAGTCGTATCCGATGTATTGAGCAAACATCACCTTGCTGAATTCACCTCTTTTCTCCCTCCACAAGTCTCCGCTATAATCCTCGTTAATTTTGAGCAAACCTATGGCCACCGCCAATACTGAATACAAAGACCGACTTCACCAGCTGGCCGAACTGATGCTCGCCGTGTCGGGCGAATCGGTCACGATGGTGAAGCGGAATGCGCCCGAGCAAGCGCTGAAGCTCAAGCGCCGGGAGGAGTGGGGTATCTATCTGGAATTCCTCAAGATCATGTTCAATCTCACGGATCGTCTGGTAGCCCTGCACATCCCGCTGAAGGACCAGATGGAGTTCATGAACGGGCTAGAAGACGCCGTCACGCAACAATTGAAGCGCGCTCTGGAACCGGCCTTCGGGAACAACGCGGATCAGATGGAAATCGTCATGACGATCGGTACGACCGTGGCAGAGAGTCGGCAGGCGTACGAGCAATACAAGTTCCTGATCTCCGAAGACTCTAAAACCAAAGAGGAGATGTTCCACGACTTCGGCAAAAAAGTGGCGGAGGCACTCGGCACAGCCGGCAATGCCCAACTCAGCTCGGCGGCAACACTCTGCGCCAGCGCGGTCGTTCCCGCGCTCAGCGCGGTGCTGCAAGGGCAAGCCCCTTCTTCTCAGGACGCGTCGCAGGTGGCACCCCCGACCGTTGGGAACGGGCCCGAGCAAAGAGCAGCGACGGGCCAGGAGATCAAGCTCGTCAGCTTGATGTCGAGCGTATCGGGCGACGAAGTCGAAACCCGTTGGGGACTTCACCCACGGTTCCGCGAAGACCTCACGCCGTCCGAACTACAGCACCTCACGAAACTGCTCAATCAAGTCGCAAAAATCCTTGGCGAACGTTATGCCGCCGTGGCATTCTCCAAAGAATGGGCCTCGTGGCATAAGGCCGGGAACGCCTGATCCCAACCAGTGATCGCCCGTCATTGCCGATACCAATTGTGTGATCTTGACCAAAGGAGCGCTTGTGGACTCTCCCAATGTCGTGAACAATTCTCTCCCGCAGAATCTTAGTCGTCTACCCGAACTTGCTCAGAATCTGTGGTGGAGTTGGACGCTGGAAGCTCGCCAACTGTTCGAAGTGATCGATCCGACCCTGTGGTTTCTCACGAGCCATAATCCGGTGAAACTTCTGTCCGATGTCAAACCAGACCGGTTGACGCGCTTGGCCGAGGATCCATCGTTTCTGCGCCAATACTCGGCTGTGTTTCGGTTGTTCGACGAATATCTGGCCAATAAGAAGAGTTGGGCCGGGACGCACCATGCCGATTTGACGAAAACAACCATCGCCTACTTCTCGGCCGAATTCGGGTTACACGCCTCCGTTCCCATCTACAGCGGCGGCCTCGGCATCTTGGCAGGGGACCATTGCAAAGAGGCGAGCGACCTGGGTCTCCCGCTCGTCGGAATCGGGTTCATGTACCCGCAAGGATATTTCCGCCAGCGAATCACACCGGAAGGATGGCAAGAGGCGGCCTACGCTCCGTTCAACCGCGACGAGTCTCCAGTCAATTTGGCACGAACTCTATCGGGGGAACCGTGCCAGTTTGTCGTCGACATGGGCGGTCGTCGCGTGAGTTCGACGGTCTGGAAAGTGCTGGTGGGCCGCATCCCGTTGTATCTGATCGATACGGACGTGCCGGAAAACAGCCCGGAGGACCGCGCCCTTTCCGCCCGGTTGTACGGCGGCGATCAGGAAATGCGGCTCTGTCAGGAAATCTTGTTGGGCATCGGCGGAGTGCGCATGCTGCGCTCGCTCGGCATCTCGCCATCAGTGTGGCATGCCAATGAAGGTCACTCCGCGTTTCTGACATTGGAGCGGATACGGGAACTGGTTCAAAAGGGCTCGTCCCACGCTGAAGCCACTGAGATTGTCCGTCAGAGCACCGTGTTCACGACGCACACACCCGTACCCGCCGGGCACGACGTGTTCCCGCACCATCTGATGGATCGTTACTTTGCCGGGTACTGGGAACAACTGGCGCTCTCGCGCGACGAGTTTCTCCGCCTTGGTGAAACTCCCGAATCAGGCGGGCACGGCTTCAATATGACTGCGCTTGTCATGCGCTTGTCGGCCCACGTCAACGGCGTCAGCCGTGAGCATAGTCGTGTGACACGAGAAATGTGGCAGCACTTCTGGCCGGGATTACCGACCGACCAGATCCCCATCCGTAGCGTGACCAACGGCATTCATGTGCCGACATGGATCTCACCGGAACTCCACCACTTGTACAGCAAGTCCCTCAGCCCAACCTGGACCCAGACCTGCGATGATCCGACCATGTGGCAGCGCGTGATGGATGTGCCCGACCATGAGCTGTGGGCGGTTCGACAGACGATAAAGCGGAAACTGATGGGCTTCATTCGTGAACGGGCCAGAAACGGGTGGATGCATGGGCATCTACAACCATCACAAGTGATCACCCGTGGAACACTCCTGGACCCCGAGGCGTTGACGATCGGGTTCGGTCGACGGTTCGCAACATACAAACGAGCAACCTTGCTCTTTCGAGACTTGGAACGGCTGCAGGCCCTTCTCCAAGACCGATGGCAGCCGGTCCAACTCATCTTTGCCGGCAAGGCCCATCCAGCCGATGAACCGGGCCGATACTTTATTCACGAAGTACTGTCTTTTTGCCATGATCACAAGCTAGGCGGCCGCATTGCATTCCTTGAAGATTACGAAATGCACATGGCAAAGTACCTCGTCCAAGGCGTCGACATTTGGTTGAATACCCCTCGTTTTCCGATGGAGGCCAGCGGCACCAGCGGAATGAAAGCCGCCCTAAACGGTGTGTTGAACCTCAGTGTCCTCGATGGGTGGTGGGTCGAGGGGTACAATGGGACCAACGGGTGGGGAATTCAACCGTTGAGCGAGCCGGCCGACGCGCAGGCACAAGATCATCACGACGCGGAGCAGCTCTATCGCGTGTTGGAACAAGAGGTCGTCCCGTTATTCTACCAACGCGATCGAGACAATATTCCCCGAGGTTGGCTCCAAATGGTCAAAGAATGCATACGCACCGTCGCGCCTCAGTTCTGTACGACGCGTATGCTCAAAGATTATGTCAGCCTAATGTACCATCCCGCGACGGTGCGTCTGCCGACGACATGGTAATTCGGCTCAACCCGACGAATCGGTATCCCCGGCGATATTTGTGGCACAACCGAATGGCCACCGTGGTGATATCGGGGGCGCTCATGCTGGGCCTCATCACGGTGCCTCTTTGTGCCGCATCGGCAGGACCTCCCCCCACGGTCGAATCGAAGGCCGCAGCCCTTTTCAAGGCCGGTGATTATCCGGCGGTGGCGAATCTGTTCAGGGAACTGCCACCCGATGTGACCCCGTCAAAAGCCTTCCTCCGTCTCGCCTTGCTGAGCTACGTCCGGCTCGGACGAACAGACGAGGCCCTCACGATCTATGCCAAGCTGCACCAGTCTGGGCCACCACACGACTACTCGCTTCTCCGCCCATTGGCGCTCGGTGTGATCACCAGCCACGTCCGCGACCGCCATGAACACGTCCGCATGGCCGCCTACTCGGCTCTTGCGGAATTGGGCCTCCCGGAGACCGCCGCATTATTGGAGGATGGGTTGCTGGATACATCGGTCGTCGTGCGCGCGCGAGCCGCTGAGGCGATCGGGAAAGCCGGACTCGCAGCGAAATCTGGGGCGTTGCGTCGCGCACTGAGAGATGAGATGCCGACCGTCCGCATTGCCGCCATGACTGCTTTGGGTGACGCGAACGCGAGCGATATCCGACAACGGCTCCTCGATGTCGCCCATACCGAAGACGGACCTGAAGCCGTCTTCGCATACGCTGCGTTGGTCAAATTGGGGCGCTCTGAGAAACTGAACGATATTAAAAGCGCAGCGACCTTGCCGGATGCTGAGTCGAGAATGGCGGCGGTGGGTGCGCTAGGACGCCTCAAGCACCCAGGAAGCCTGGCAGTCTTATCCCAAGCGGTGTATGATCCCGATCCATCGGTGCGAGCCTTCGCCGCTGGGGCGCTGGGCGAATTCGGTTCCCCTGGCGGTGTGGCCCCCTTAACGCATGCCATCGGGGATGAGGTGGGAATGGTTCGCGGCGTCGCCGCCACAAGTTTAGGGAGACTTGGTATCAAGGAGAACCGGCCCCTCCTGCTGGCGCTCACCAGGGATCCAAATCCTCACGTCCGTGCCAGTGCCGTTGAGGGGTTACTCCGCCTCGGAGATGCTTCGGCGCTTTCTCTGGCGGGCGATCTGGCACGACATCCAGATCCTTCCATTCGCAGTGCAGCCGCCCAAGCTCTGAGCGCATCTTCGGACGAACAGGCGCTGACGCTCCTGCAAAATCTTATACAAGACCAGCAACCCCTCCCTCGACTGATGGCCGCCAAGGCGTTGGGGAAGAGCCATGCCAAGGCCGTCCCGGTACTGGTCAAAGGCCTACAAGACTCTGATGAAGCGGTGCGCATCGCGTCAGCGCATAGCCTGCTTCATCAGATCACTCAACAGAGTTCAGAGAAACGTCGCCGATAACGAGGGACCACTATGGTGAAATTTTTCAGTGTGCTCTTGCTGCTCGTCGGCGCATTCGGGGCGGGCTATTATTTCGGACAACGGCCCGTCGGCACGCTCCAGCGAACCGTCGCTGAGCTGCAACAGTCCTTGAAGGATGTGTCCAGAAATGTGGTAGACACCACGCTCGAGATCGAGCGCGATCTCCGCCGGCGTCAAGGACTCGTGGAGGCCAAATCTCGATTGATACAGACCAAAGCCCACATGGTCGACAGAAATTACGGCGACGCAGCCAAGGAGTTAGCCGAAGCCATTGATTCGGTCGAAGCCATCACCAAGGGAGCCAAAGCCGACCCCATGACAAATGCCTTACGCGATCTGGCTGGGTCACTGCGCGAGGTGAAACTGGAACTGACGATGGGGAAACCCGTCACGTTGAAGAAGTTGGAGGAGCTGCAGCTGAGGATGGATCAGCTACTGAGCAAGTAATTCAGGCGTTGGTCGGCTGGGAAATAGACTGTTTCTTCCAGTTCGCAAGAATGCGCTCGACGCGCATCTTGACCACCATGTCCGGGTCCTTGAGCAATGGTTTGATGGCCTCACGTCCCCGTTCGTCGCCGATCGACTCCAAAGCAGCCGCCGCCGTCAGCCGAGTGAACCAGTCTTTATGACCGAGCATGTCGATGAGCGGTGTGATGGCATCGCTGCTTTTGATCCGTCCCAAAGCCAGCACCGCGCTCTTGCGAACATTTTCGTCTTTGTCCCGAAGCGCCCCGATCAACTTCTCGACGGAAGGCTCACCGAGTTCCACCAAGGCATGAATGGCGTCATCCTTAAACTCCTCGTTCCGAAGTTGAAGCATCAAGGGATCGAGCACCCGTTCGTCGCGAATTCTTCCGAGCGCCAAAATGGCGTATTTGCGCACTTCCCAGTCACGGAGCAGTTTAAGAAGCGTATCGACAGCGGGAGAGCCCACCTGGCCCATCGCTTCAATCGCAACTTCCCGGACCTGCCAATCCCCATCGCGTAACGCGCGAGCCAATGGCTCCACACACCGCTCATCACCCATCTCCCCGAGCGTGATGACGGCCTCTCGACGGACGACCCAATCAGGTTCGTTGAGGAGATCGATTTGAATATCGATCTCGTCTTTGATTTGCTCTTCCTCGAGAGCGACCGCCTCTTGTCCAACGGCAACGGATTCAGCAGGGGCAAGCAACTCACCTTGCGTCGAATCAGTCGCGACGTGACTCAGAGGGCCATCACTGGCCTGACGGCTGTGGGGATTCGTACCCAGGGATGAAGGTTTTGGTTCTTGCTCCATAAAGGAATACTAGACGCACATACCGGCACGAACTCATTAACTCGATGCCGTGGCAGCCGCCCCCTTGCTTCCGGCCGCTTGTTTTTTCCGCTGTGCCAGAGCCCGCCGCTTGCGCTGCTCCCGCTTCAATCGCTTCCTGAGAGATTTGAGCGCACTGTGTCCTTGCGGATTATCCTGGCTGGTGCGCTTCGCGACAATCTTCTTCTTGAGTTTCGCTTCTTCCGGTTCCGCTGCCCGCTTTTTGGCCATCGATCTGTGCCTCCCGTTCGATAACTCACGCCCTGTCAGCTTCAATAAGAAGGAGGAGGCAGTCTAGTGGAGACCTTTACGCACTGTCAACCTGGACGGAATGAATGAGAGTGAGGTTAGGCGAGCACTAACGCGGCCACCGAAGTTCCTATTGAATGATCGACGGCGAGCATCGCCAAGGCCCAGCGATTTCGCCGTGCTATCCAGAGGTCGCCCTGAAGATTTCGAGTGTGAGAAGTCATGCCGGATGCAGTCCGGTCAGGCCGAGATCTGGTATCGGCAAGAACCGACGCCACTCGTCCGGTGAACGTTTCTGAAAGCCACATGAGATCGGGGCGGTGCTCGCCGACAATCTCGACTTGCACATAGGCCAATCCTTTGTGCTCCATCCCCAATTGCAGGGCCGCACGACGTGAAAGATCGAGGATTCGCCCTTTCTCATAAGGACCTCGATCTGTAATCCGCACATAGAGATGTCTGCCATTGGTCAGATTGATGACACGAACCACGCTTCCTAACGGCATAGTTCGATGGGCGGCGGTCAAAGCTTCCATATCGAACAGCTCACCGTTCGCCGCCTTCCTGCCGTGGAACTGCGCGCCATACCAGGAAGCAACTCCTCGATCCTTGATACCGACATCGAGTTGCACATCTCCTTTAGGAACCCACGAGCATGCCCCCAATGAAAGGCAGAAGATGAGTGCCAGAGAACCTGACGATGAGAGCCGAGTATGATACGAGTAGGTGTCCATGCTACGAGCCGCCTCCCTCTGCTGACATCGTTAACTTCCTGGACGAGTAGAGATCAGAGTATGAAAGGGATAGGATTTCAACAACACCGTCAGGAGTACCTGTTTCCCCCACCTCCGTATGGAATCCATCGGTTGATCGATGAAGAGAATGCCCATACCAAAAATGAACACGGCAGGCTTCTTCGTAGTCCACATATAGATGAGATAGGATTTAAATTCAACAGCAGAAGTTGGCGAGTCGCTGGCGACAGGACTAGAAGCTCCTCGTAGAGTCAAACCCATCTGAGATCGATCCTTGTCCTTGACGACGAAACTTGCGCATGATCCCTCACATCGATGCAGTCATCCCGTCATTCTTGATCCATACGGCCGTATTGACTGCCTCGGAGGTTGTGAGTAAGATCCCCGTGGTGTCCGCGAAGTTGTCGTTTCGAGAACGAGACCACTCCAGTCTTCTCAAGTTGTTCGCACCGATATCACTTTCGTGATCGACGTTCAAAACATTACAAAGCGGTACGGCCATCATACGGCTATTGATCGCGTCACCTTCTCGGTGGCCAAGGGAGAGGTGTTGGCATTCCTTGGCCCTAATGGCGCGGGCAAAACGACCACGATGCGGATTCTCACTTGCTTCATGCCGGCTACGGAAGGTCGCGCCAGCGTGGCGGGATTTGACTGCACCGATCAGCCATTGGACGTGAAGCGGCAGATCGGCTATCTGCCGGAAACTCCACCGGTCTATCAGGAACTTACCGTCACCGAGTATCTGACCTTCGTCGGGCGACTCCGGGGCATGACGGGACAGAAGCTCACGGCAGCGCTCGACCAAACCATCGGCAGACTTGAGCTGGGTTCGGTGCGTCATCGGCTGATCGGAAACCTCTCCCGTGGGTATCGCCAGCGCGTGGGACTGGCGCAAGCCCTCCTTCATGATCCTCCTGTCCTGATCCTCGACGAACCGACGGTCGGACTCGACCCAAAGCAGATCATTGAGATCCGAGAGCTTATCAAGAGCCTGGCCGGCTCCCATTCTGTGATTCTCAGCACGCACATCCTCCCGGAGGCCACTGCGGTCTGCCAGCGGGTTGTCATTATCAACAAGGGTCGTATCGTTGCGGAAGACACACCGGAACAATTGTCAGCTCGATTACGTCAATCAGAGAAGGTGTCAATCGTCCTCAAGACTGTCCCTCCGGACTGCGAGATGAAACTTCGGGCGATCCCAGGCATTCTCAATGTTCTGCCAGGACAGGCAGAAGGGAGTTTTCTCCTCGAATGTGAGCTGGGTCGTGATCTGCGCGATGAAATCGCGCGTCTGGTGGTTTCATCCCACTGGGGCTTGCTCGAACTCCGTACCATATCCATGACATTGGAAGACGTGTTTCTCCAGCTCACGCGCCACGAGGATCACCTCGCAGAGCCGGCCGAGGCGATGGTCAGTGCCTCCGCTGAACGGACGGACGCGTAGGAATCGTATGTCTCCTGTGCAAGCCATCATCGCCAAAGAACTCCGCGGGTACTTCGTCTCTCCCATCGTCTACGTCGTTGGAGCGGTCTTTCTGCTCATCTTCGGACTACTTTCCTATCTCTATGTCGGATTTGCCGGAGCGCAAGCCATCCAGCTGATGCAAATGCAGGGAGGCGTGGCCCAAATCAACCTGAACGACTTGGTCTTCCGAAACCTCTTTGCCAGCGTGCGGATCGTTCTGCTGATCATCTTGCCTATCCTGACCATGCGGCTGTTCGCAGAAGAACGCAAGTTGCGAACGTTTGAGTTCTTACTGACGTCCCCTATCAGGATCAATGACATTATCATCGGCAAATTCGTGAGTGTCCTGCTGATCTATCTCGGTCTCTTGGGGTTAACGGTGCTGGTCCCGACCGTGTTGATGCTGTTCAGCGATTTTGACTGGAATCCAATCTGGACCGGTTACCTGGGGATGGCGCTGCTCGGAGCGCTGTTTCTCTCGGTCGGGGTGTTTGCGTCGGCGCTGACGGAGAATCAGATCGTCGCCGCCTTTGTGAGCTTCGGCACGCTGCTGTCCATGTGGTTGATCGCCGGATTGGGAAGTCTCCTCGGCGATACCACGGCAGGCCGGATTATTTCTTATGTGTCCTACATGGAGCACTACGACCGATTGGTTCGAGGATTGATCGACACGAGCGATCTCGTGTACTTCGGAAGCGGACTCGTACTCATGCTGTTTCTCACACATCGCATCGTGGAATCGACACGCTGGAAATGAAGCTAAAATCCATTCCCCTCGGTCTTATCGGAGTCGTACTCGGAATCGGCGGCATGATTGCCTACAGCCTTCGACCGGACTGGTTGTGGGCCGTCACCATTGCAGAGGGGGTGGCGCTCATCTGTCTGGTGCTGTTCTTCGTCTTTCATTTTGAGGCTGTGAAGGCATTCTCCAGTCGGCGCTCCACCAAGATGGGACTGAACAGCTTCCTGATGATCCTGCTGTTTTCGGGTATCCTGGTCATCGTGAACTTTCTTGCCTCCCGCCACTCCGTGCGATGGGATCTCTCGGAAAATCAGAACTTCACGCTTGCGCCGCAAACCTATCGCGTCCTCAGAACGTTGCCGCGCGACGTCAAAATCACTGTATTCACTCGGGAAAAGGATCCTGGCTATCAAGCATTTAAAGAACGACTGGAGAGTTATCGACAAGCTTCTACCAAACTCAGCGTGGAGTTCATCGATCCTGAGAAACAGCCCAAGATGGCCCAGAACTATGGGATCTTCCGAACCGATACGGCTATATTCGAGAGTGATGGACAGACAATCCGCGTTACCTCGCCGTCAGAGGTCGAATTGACCGGTGCCTTGATTCGTATCTCAAAAGATTCCAAAAAACGTATTGTCTTTGTGGAAGGCCACAGCGAATTGAATGTCGAAGACAAGGAACGCAACGGCCTTTCTATCGCCAAAGAAGCCCTGATTCGACAAGGTTACGACGTCGGTACCATCTCGCTCCTCAAGGAGTCAGCCGTGCCGGACAACACGTCGGTGTTGGTGCTAGCCGGTCCACGCCGTTCCGTCACGAAGGACGAGCAGGACCGTATTCGGGGGTACGTAGAGAAAGGTGGCCACCTCTTAGTGTTGGCCGATCCCGATACCCAGACCGGTCTGGAAACATTGCTTGCTCATTGGGGTCTTGGTTTGGGCCCCGGTGTATTGGTAGACCTTCAAGATCGGTTGGCCCAAGGAGACCTCACCGCGTTGTTGGTCCGAACGTTTACTGAGCATGAGATCACGCAGGACCTCACGTCCGCGGTGCTGTTGCCGCTATCCCGGCATGTGACCTTCGATGAGCAAGTCGGGAAAGACTGGGATTTCGTGCCACTGGCTCGCACGTCGCCGAACAGTTGGGCCGAAACGAACATGCAAGGGCGCGTCGTGAGCTTAAGCGAAAAGGAAGATGTGAAAGGACCGCTCCCCATGGCCGCTGCGTTGTCGCCCAAGAAGGCCCCGGAAGAAGGAGAACCTCGCCCGGCCATCGCAGTAATCGGCAACTCCACCTTCGTGTCCAATGCCTTCTTCAACTTCCCCGGCAACAGCGACTTCTTTCTCCATACGATGGGTTGGCTGGCCGAGGAACGAGACTTGATTTCCATCGCACCCAAAGAGCCGGCGTTGCGGCCATTCACACCCAACCCCACCCAGGAACGGACGCTGATCTATATTCAGGTCGTCTTCCTTCCCCTCCTGACGTTGCTCACTGGCATCATCGTATGGAGAAAGCGCAGACGCCTCTAGTCTATGTCACGTTACTGGCCCACACTGCTACTCCTGGTGATTCTCGCTGGTCTAGGCGGCTATCTCTACCTTGTGGAGCTTCCCACCAAAGAACGAGAAGAGAAACAGGAAACTGCGCAGAAGCAACTTCTACCGTTCTCTGAGACCGCCATTACCGGACTTTCGATCACCACCGCTCAGGGACCGATCAGGTTCAAGCGGGACTCACCGGGGAAATGGTCGATCGTTGCTCCGCTTCAAACAGACGCCGACAATCGCGAAGTGCAATCGCTCATTCGGGCGCTGGTGACAGGGACCATCACCCGAACTCTCGAAGAGCAAGCCACCACCTTGGCGTCATTCGGGCTTGAAGAACCGGTAACCACCCTGACCATCGCAGCGGGGGCTGAGCAGGAAACAATTTCCATCGGCGACAGCGGTCCTCTTTCCAACACCCTGTACATCCTTCGTGCATCAGACCGGCACGTGTTGCTGACTAACCTCGCGCCGAAAGACTTCATTAATAAATCCTTGATGACCTTCCGCCGGAAGGAGCTCTTGCGCTTTGTGCAAAACGATGTCGAACGAGTCCGTCTGACGTATCCGACCACCGAAATCGTGATCGACAACATGGCGAAAAACAAGCCTCGGCCCTTATGGAAGATCATCTATCCTATCGAAGCGGAAGCTGACCAGAATGAGGTTCGGTCATTGATGTTTCGGTTGGAAGATCTGAAAGGACTGAGCATCATCGACCCAGGGCCGGAGCGAGACACCGTCGCCACGACCCTCACGACGCAAAAAGTGAAGGTTACGCTGTCTACCGCGGCAGGCGACCAGTCAGTCCGCCTATATCAACCTGACCTGCAGAGTGGTGAGGCGATTGCAGAGACCACACCGGATGGGCCGCTCTATCGCATTAACCCTGTTTTGATCAAGGACCTGACACGAGATCTCTTCAATTTTCAGGATAAGCGACTCCTCGGTCTCGATTATACGGACGTGGCCATGTTGTCAGTGAAGACGAGAGATAGGCAGTATGTGCTGATCAATCAAAGCGGCGAGTGGGTACTTGAAGATCAGCCCATGGTGAAAGTCAATCAGGAAGCCGCTGATCTGTTTGTCAGCCGTGTGGCGAACCTTCCCGCAGAAGAGCGTGTGATGAAACAATCCGCACCACTTGCTCCCTATGGGCTGCTGGCACCAACTGCTGAATTTGTTGCCACCGGTAAAGACGGCAGAACGATTGGGAAGCTGACGCTCGGGAACCGGGCAGGCGATCTGCTCTATGCCACCGGCCAACGGCTCCACGGGGTGTTTCAAGTACGTCCGGATCTTCTCACTCAGATCCCCACTAAAACAGAGCTCCTTGCCAGATCGAAAGACGGTCCAGAAGCCAAGCGCTGAGATTTCTCATCAAGAATGCCCGCTATTCCTGTGTCAGTGGACGTTCCACCATGAGAACCTGCTCTCATCCTCTTACCCGTCACACCTTCAAGACCGGCAAACCCTTACCTATGTAGGGCTGGACCGAATTCACACCTGCCCGTAGTATCCAGCTCTACCGTGTGAGTTCATTGAGGGGTTGATCCCCATATCCCTCAACTAAACAAGAACCAAAAACAGGCGGCACCATATGAAACACATCTTTACGTCGGTAGCCCAAGCTCATCTCACAACCGTCCTTCTTGCGGCCATCGGCTTGGGAGCTTACGGCTGCGCAGACTCAGCGACGGTCAACCCCGCGGTAGAGCTCGCCAGCCTGACCATCACACCCGGGACGCTTCAACCAGCGTTTAAGGGTTCAACCACACAGTACAGCGTCGATCTGACCAGCAACATCACGACGGTAACCGTCACCGCTCAGCCAGCAGTTGCAGGCGACAGCGTGAGCATCAACGGTGTGACGACGACGAGCCGGGCCATTACCCTAGGGCCAGCTGGATCGACGACCCCTGTCAGTATCGTTGTCTCAGAATCCGGCAGCAATTCGAGAACCTATACCGTGCTCCTCAATAGAGCAGGTTTGGCAGGGAACAATTCCTTGCTCAGCTTATCCGTTTCTCCTGGAACCCTGGCTCCCACATTCGATGCAAATTTGCTCAGCTATACGGTCGATGTCGCCAACAATGTTAGCAGCGTCACGATAACCCCTACCCTCCAGGACCCTGCTGCAACGGTGACGCTAGACGGACAACCCGTTGCCTCAGGCCAAACCCAACCTATTTCGTTGAACGGAGCGGGTTCGATCACCATTATCAGCATAGTTGTGACCGCGCAAAATGGCACCGAGAAAACCTACCTAATAACCGTTAGCAGAGGCATATCCAGTAACGCAAACCTCCAGAACTTAGCCATTTCTCCGGGGACATTAACCCCACCCTTCAGCGCCGGCACAGTCGGCTACACGGTCAATGTCGCAAGTAACGTGGCCAGCGTCATGGTGACACCAGCCCTCCAAGATGCTACCGCAACTATGACTGTGAATGGGACAGCCACCAACTCCGGGCAGGCCAGAACCATTACGCTGAATGCGACGGGGGCGGTTCCCTCGAACACCTTTATCAATATCATTGTGACCGCAGAAAACAAGGTGAGTCAGAAGAACTACGTTGTTGTCGTGATCAGAGCAGCATTGGGCGACAACAATCTGTCGGCCCTGACGGCGTCAGACGGCGCCTCGACTCTAACGTTGTCTCCAACCTTCACGCCGAATACCACAGCCTACACCGTCAACGTGGCAACCAATGTCTCCAGCGTGGATGTCTCGGCGACAAAGGCTGTCGCGGCTGCAGTGATGCTGATCGGCTCCGTCACGGTTCCGGCTGGCACTGCCTTGGGACAAGAAACCTTCCCGCTCAACGGGGCTGGAGCACAGACCATCATATCCATTAACGTAACGGCACCGAATGGAGGAACGCCCAGAACCTACACCCTCACGGTCAACCGTGCAGCCTCAAGCGACAACACTCTGTCGACCTTAACGGTGTTAGCAGGCGCTTCGACCCTACCCTTATCTCCAACCTTCACGCCGAACACCACGGTCTACACCGTAAATGTGGCGACCAACGTTGATACCGTAACCGTCTCCGCTACCAAGGCCGATCCGAATGCGGTGATGCTGATCGGCTCCGTCACGGTCCCGGCTGGCACCGCATCAGGCCAAGAGACCTTCCCGCTCAACGG
>JBGTNJ010000100.1:0-40318 GCA_041743145.1 Nitrospira sp.
CTATACCCAACAGGAGTTGAACGCCATCGCCGCTCGGCTGAACACACGCCCTCGCAAGTGTCTCAACTTTGCGACGCCCCGAGAAGTCTATGCCCACATGCGCCATCATTCACCCGTTGCACTTGGAACTTGAAACTGTCACTGTTTTAGTATGGAAAGAATTCGGATGGGCGAAGAAAACAGGGGAAGTCTTGAAGCCCAAGCCTTCCCCTGTTGATAGATGAGAAATTAGTCGATTTTGCGATCGCTGGTGATCTTAGTCGCGGAGGTCACCGGGGGAGCAATCTTGATGTCCGGCCCCTGTACGTTTGGAAGCCTGCCGGCGCCCTGCTCTTGTGTGATCCGCGCATTGTCCGTCTTCACGAGCTCTTGCTTGCTGTGGTGATCGTCAAATCCCGCTGCCTTCAGCAGAGAGGATTCCCCACCCCCGTTCGCCTGGCCGGGATCGTTCGCGGTCGGCTGGCCGTTTACCGGACTGCCCGAGTTCTGCATCGGGTAGCCCTCATGTTTGGGGAGCAGCGCCGGATTCGCCGACGCGACGGAGCACGCAAGCAGAATGGAGGAAGCTGTCGCAAGCACACCGGTAAGAAGTCTCATGCCTGTTCTCCCTTGGAAAAAGAATGATAAATGACCATCATGCGTTCCGAGTTGTCAAGTGTCAGGCCCATGCGCGGTCAGAATCATAGCGATGGACGGCCTTTCTGTCAAACAGACCGTGGCATGACGGAGCTTGCCGCGTCGACACGGTCGAGGCGTTGTGAACGATCCAACAAAGCATGGTTGAGGCACGATGAAGTGTGGCTCGTCAGGTTGGTCGGCGAGGGGGACGCCGGCCACGTCCACGATGTCGAAATGCCGGTCCACGGCTGACCCCGGGAAGACGAATATTGACGGTGGTCCCCTCACCGACGGCACTGCTGATCGCAATCGTCCCACCGTGTTCTTCGATAATTTTCTTCACGCTGGGGAGGCCTAGCCCAATACCTGATTGCTTGGTGGTGAAGAAAGGCTCAAAGACTTTGTCGACGAGCTCGACGGGGATGGGAACGCCGTCGTTCTTAATCAGAATCTGAACTTCCAGCCCGCGACCGGCACGATGCTGCGAGACCTGGATATGAAGATGGCCACCGGGAGACATCGCCTCGGATGCGTTCCTGAAAATGCTCAGGAACGTCTGTTGAAGCTTGGCCTCATCACCACGCACCGGCGCGATGATATTGGCATAGTCTTTGGTGACTTGAATGCGGGTCGCCTCAAAATCGGTTCCGACCACCACCAGCGCACTCTCGAGTACCTCCGGAATCCGGCACAGATGGCGATTGAGTTCGAGCGGCTTGGCGAAGTCGAGGATTTCATTGAGAATCGCTTCGATCCGGATCAAGTCACGCATGGCATTCTCAACGCGTGTCTGTGGATCGAAGTCGAGAATCCCTTCGCCGGTCACTTCTTCCAGTTGCGATCGAATCGAGGCCAGCGGCTCACGGATCTCTGTCGCTAAAAAGGCGCTGAACTCGCCGATCGCGGCTTGGCGTTCCTGCTTTCGAATGACGGGTTCCGAGGGACCGTTCGAGACGGGTTGGAGGTCTGTCGTCCCAGGATCCATCGCCATGGAAGGGATGGAAGCCTGTAGGGCGGGAGGTTGCAGCAGTTCCGCGAGTTTTAGAATGATGGGTTCCAGTGTGCGAGCATCGGTGGTTTGATACCGGTCTGAGTCCTTGGCTCCCAGTGTAATGGTTCCACCGACCTGACCCTTGACGAAAAAGGGAATGACGAGCGAGGACTGAAACCGGTCTCTGAAGAGATGCTTGTGATCGAGAAAGCGGCCTTGCGTGGATGCCAGATCGTGATCTACACGCGGCTTCCGATGGCGCACCGCCCATCCCGCAGCCGAACTATCCAGGGTGAGGCGTTGACCGGGCTTTAACTCTTTCTTTGTGTCTTTTTGTTCACCCTTCAGATCGCCGGCAAGACCCAATACTTCGACGTTTCCAGCCAGTGGGTCATAGTAGCAGGCCCAAGCTCGGTCATAGGCGACGGACTGATGGGCCTCAGCCAAGACCGCTTCGATCTCGCGTTGGAGTTCCGGAGTGAAGTGTTTGATAACCGGTGGAAAAAGGTCCGCCCCGGTTTGCTGTGGAGGACAGGGTTCCTGCGCGACATAGGAACGGCTCAACACCACGTTCGTATTGAAGAGCCCTTCACGGTCCAACCCTTTGGTCATGCCGTCGCACGTCTGTTCGAGCTGCGCCTTCTCCTTTTTGGAGAAGGCCGCGCCCTCCTTTCGCCCAATGACCAGACAGCCGTAGACGCGGTTGAGGTGACGAAGTGGCACGGCGAGCAGGGACTTGGCTCCGGGGGTAATCAACCGCAGGCGAATCGTGCGTCCGCCTTCTTGATCTTGCACGGTCGTCGACAAGACCGAGGCCCGGTGATCCGACAGGGTGCGGAGAATAGCTTGAACATCCCTGTGGGTGAATCCACGCGAGGCATGTTCGGTCAGTGGCCCATTCTCTTGATGGAAGATCGCCGCCAGGACTGAATCCGTGCCGAGGTCGTTCAGCGCGGCATTCAGCGTCCGTTGCAGGTGAGTTTCCGTTGCCGGTTTGGCTTGAGGAGTCGACATCGTCATACGTTTCAGTACAAGCGAGCGCATTGTAGCCGGAACGTTCGCGAATAGCTACTCTCTCTTAGAGATCGTAGCAACACTTTGCTCCATGCCGTGCCTTTCAGAGCCGATGTGGTCACATGAGCTTAACCCCACGCGTATCGAAACTGATACGGGGTGGATCGATTGCATCCATCCCCCTTGCTCTCGGCCTACTTCGGATAAAGAGTGAGACTGTTCCCCTGATTGACGCCATTCGTCATTTTTTCCGCAACTTATGACCAAACATCCAGAGCAGCAACAGACCAATCACGGGCTGGCACGCGAGTTGCTGATCAGCAAGAAGTGACAGGAATACGATCGGTGGCGCCTCCGACTCGTAGGTTAATACAACCATTTATGGCTACGCGAATGAAAGGATAGGTGTATCATGTTTGGTGACATAACTATCTTAACGATTTGGGTCTTATTAAATATTGCGATCATGATGGTGACGATGTTCCTCTGGTACATATCCAGGTTGAGTAGTGAAGGGAGTCGCCAGGAAAGTACGGTCTCTAAGAAATGACCTGATCGAAGGTCCTAAGGAGAAAAAGCTCATACAGGGTTGTGGTTATCTATACGTGCCCACTTGCTTACAGAAATAAAGTCGTAGGTTCCGTGGAGGATCTCAGTCCGGCTTGATGATGTGAGGAGGACGAGGAGTATCAGTCCCGAGGCATTTTGTCAGGATCGAGCTCAACCAGCCGGAGTCGACCGTTTCCGATGTGGTCGGTTTTATAAAGTCGGTTACCGATCTGGACGGTTCCGATTAGAAGATTGCCGGTGATGACAAACGTGAAGTCGCCTTGTACTGGAGGCTTGAAGGTCCCACGGACGACACTCGTGTCGTTGATACGGGAGACCGTGGAAGAGACGTCCAGTTCAGGGTTGGCGTTGTCGAAGAGTTCTACGGTGATCCTAGGAAGAGGCCGGGCCTCTGCATTCTTGAGCATCTGAAGGAGTGGAAGGTCAAGCGCGATCTCTCGATCGCGGAGCATCCACGGTTTCTTCGGCAACGGTAGTTGATTGGTGGGGGGAGGAGTCAGAACGGTGTGCCACAAGCTCTTTGGGGCCGGCGGTTCGTCGGCCCACGCAATCTGGCTCATGACTCCACCAACTGCCACAACGAGAAGAAGATATCGAAATAAGTGGAGCACCGATCGCCTCCTGGAACCAGCAGTCTTGTTCGTTCACTATAACACATAGAAGGCGACCTCTGAGCGCGATTGTGACCGGAAGGACCGGGTTTCAGTCCTTCCGGTCTGCTATCGTTCATGGGAGTGGCACACGAGACTTTCCTCGCGATGTATCGTGAGGATCTGAGCGAGGCTCACCAGGAGCATCGTCGTCTGACTCATCGTCAAACTCGTCATCCGATTCATCACCCGTATCGTTGGGAGAATCTGCGGGTGAGTTGGAACGAGAATTCCTCAAGGTATTGGGAGACGTAGCGGCGGAGGTGGAGGTTCCCGTACGCCATGCGGCAACGATATTCCGGACCTCGTTCATGGAGCGGGCATTGTCTGCGGAGTTCGTGGGGTTGACCCTGTGATTGATCCCGGCCGGCCGGCCGTTGATCTTGATCTTCGGGTTTTAGAAATACTTCACACGTGGACAGGAGACAGTGGGGCAGGGGTACGCCATGATCGTCCGAAATTTTCCAACGGTATCCCGATACCCATAGGAGTAGGCGAAGGCCCCGGTTCCGCCGCTCGCGCGGTCGTGGGCATTCCCCATGTTGTGACCCAATTCGTGAGTGAGCGTGTTGTTCACCACGCATTCGCGATCCGTCACGCTAAATGCGTAATTCGCGAAGCTGGCACGTGGGCCGTTCGCCATGACATAGGCGATGCCGCAATAGCCCCCGCCGTTGTCCACGATCAAGGCGACCAGATCGGCCTTGTATTGATTACGCAATTGATGAAAGAGGGGGCTTCGGAAATTCGGACAGCATGCTAAGTGGTAGCCTGGCTTCACCCACGCCACCGGGTGGTGGCGAACCAAAGGAGCGAGGCGATGAAGAGAACGAGACGCAATCACGGGGCGACCTTCAAGGCGCAGGTCGCCTTGGCGGCGGTCAAAGGCGAGAAAACGCTGGCCGAATTGGCGGAACAGTTTCAGGTTCATCCCACGCAAATCACCGACTGGAAGCAGCAATTGCTGACGAGGGCCGCTGATGTCTTTGGTGGGACCACGCCGCTAGCAGACACGCCGGATCTTAAGACCCTCCATGCGAAGATTGGCCAACTGGCCCTGGAGAATGATTTTTTAGCCGGGGCGCTCACCAAGGCGGGCTTGCGGAGCGCAAAGCCATGATCGATCGCACCCATCCACTGCCTGTGCGGCGACAATGCCAGCTGCTGAAACTGGCCCGCTCGACCGCCTACTACCACCCGACGCCGGTATCAGAGATGGCGCTCGCGCTGATGCGCCGGATCGACGAGCTGCATCTGCAGTATCCATTTGCCGGCGCCCGCATGCTACGCGATCTCTTGCGGCAAGAGGGCCACGTCATTGGCCGGCGACAGGTGGCGACCCTGATGCGCCGCATGAGGATTGAGGCCCTGTATCGAAAGCCGTCTCTCAGCCGCCGACAGCCACGCCATCAGATCTATCCCTATCTTTTGCGCGACCTTCCGATCTCGCGGCCGAATCACGTCTGGGCAGCGGATATTACCTACATCCCCATGTCGCGAGGCTTCATGTATTTGTTCGTAGTGCTCGACTGGGCCAGTCGCCGGGTGTTGGCGTGGCGGCTCTCCAACACGCTGACGACCGATTTCTGTCTCGATGCGGTGCGGGACGCCATAGGCCGCTATGGCTCGCCGGAGATCTTCAATACCGATCAAGGGTGCCAATTTACCAGCCGCGAGTTCACCGGGCTGCTGACGCACCACGGCATTCAGATCAGCATGGATGGAAAAGGGTGTTGGCGGGACAACGTGTTTGTGGAACGACTCTGGAAAAGCATTAAATACGAGGAGGTCTATCTGCATGCCTACGACACCGTCGGGGCGGCGCACCAGGGCCTGGAGCGGTATCTGAGATTCTATAACCAGACCAGACCGCATCAGGCGCTTGACGGCCAGACGCCTGACCAGGTGTACTCTGACAATCTGACGACACGGCTCACGGCTGCGTAGTCAGCAACTCGCCAGGCACCACTTAAGGAATGCCCGGGACTGTCCAACCAACCGGAGCCACCTCTGAACCTGATCCATGAAGCCATCGGTCGTGTTGCGCAAGCGCGTGAGATCGGTGCTGATATTGCCTGATTCTGTGTAGGCGACCTCGGCGGCGCGGGCTAGCCGGAGTTGCATCGCAATCCCGCTGTTACTGTAGGATTGATTGGCAAGATCGACGCCCAGAGCAACCAACGCATTCATGGCGGCCCGGCCACCCTGCCTCGCTCGCGCAGTTGAGGTGTAGACGACTAGCAGGTCGGCGATCGTGTTCGGTGTCGTTGCGGCAGCGGTAGTCACCGCACCAGTCGTTGCGGCCCCAGCGACATCCAGCTGTTCAAGGTTGGGCTCTTGGGCGGGAAAACCGGCAGGGGTGCCGTCATCAGGAACCACGAGTGGATGGTGATCCAGCGGCAGGGCCTCTTCGTCTATTTCGACGAGACGGTGGCGGTTGTCCTCAGTCGGCTCAATTTTATAGAGACGTTGGTTCGAGTAAATCGTCCCAACCATCTTTCTGCCGCGCATCGCCAATGTGACATCGCTTTCTGAGTCTCCCTGTAAGCGTCCGTGCCACACCTTTGCCTTGTTGCGCTGGATTTGTGGCTCGTCGAATTCCAGCGTTCGAGTTCCAGTCTCGAAGAGGTCCAGCGTTACCGCGGCTTTCTCCTCTTTGCGAGCGTGGCGCATCGTATCCAGCGCAGCCGGATTGAGCGCCATGGTTCGATGCCGCCGCACCCATCGTTTGGCCATCTGAGGTGACGGAAAGGCTTGGGCGATTGCTGGGGGGATATCGCTTGGGGTTTCAATGAGGAGCGGAGGCTGAGAGGGTGTCGAGGCGCAGATTCCGATAGCGGGAACGCCCAGCACTGCCGCGCACAGACAAAGGACCATGGTGTATGAGCGAAAGAACACACGACGAGGTGTTCGGCAATCTCTCGATAACTGTCGAAACGGCAGCGTCGGCTCCATGTAACCCTCCTTAGTGGTTGCGAGTGCGCTGGTCCGTTTAGAGCAAAGGCCGTACCATTCTATGGCTCAAGGTTGCCTTATGTGAGAAGGGCTTCATCTCCTGCAGCATGAAGCGTGTTTGCTGTTGAAACGACAGGGTGCATAGGCGAGCAGCAAGCGCACCGGTGCAATAAGGTGTAGAAAGTGAAGGATGAGGCCTACGTAGAAAAACGTGCGGTAATTGTTTGGTGATACCCGTGGCAAAGCGGGTCGTTCATCATAGTCGGTCTCTGGGAATGCGCAGGATAATCGGGAAGCGGCGTATGAGCGATCATCAATCCGGATTGATGATCTTAGGAGGGCGGCGCTGTTCCTCGTGTATATCCACGTGGGGATGGCGGTCGACAGTCCAGCTGTTCAGGACCGTTGTCACCAGGCTGATCACCAGCGCGCCACCGACAGCCGACCAGAATCCGGAGACCGTGAACCCTTTTACCAGAAACGCCGTGAATTCCAACAACAGCGCGTTCAAGACCACCAGAAACAGTCCGAGGGTAAAGACAATAAGCGGTAAGGTCAGCAAGAAGAGAACGGGGCGAAGGATCACATTCAAGAACGTCAGGACCAGGACCGCCGCAATACCGGACGTCAAACCGTCCGACTCGAGCCCTGGGACCATCGAGATCGCCAGGAACACCGCAATGCCGGTGATGAACACGCGCATGAGCGCGTGGCGGATACCGCCGTGGAATGGTGATTCGTGGACTACGCGAGAAAAGCGAATGCCAGGCATTGGCTACCGAGTGATTGAAGGGTTTCTCATCGATGAATAATGAACGACGGTTGCAATCACTTTTTGTTTGTCTTTGGTCGCCTGAATGATGACACGGTCTCCCACCTCGGGCGGGTTGACCGATTTGGGGTTGTTTTTATTTTTAAATTTCACCTGCTTGTCGAGCAGCACGGAGACGACCGGCCCTTTGGCTGTCCTGACTTCAATATGTTTTGCATCAATGGCTGTCACGGTGCCGAGCACGTGTAACAGATCCGCTGCCAGGGCCCAGCCTGCGGTGAGTGCTCCAAATGCGATGAGCAGTGCAACACTGGATCTTGTCAACCGATCGGTGCTCAGACACATATATTAGTCCGGTAAAGATGATGCCCTCATCGTGACAGCGAATCGAAACGGAATCGCTCCTGCGCACGAGGCCCGAGCAATACTCAGTCCACTATACAAATTCTTCCGGGCGAATACCACTCCATCATACGGTGGGTTGGAATCGTCGGTAATCGGAGAGGCGAACGATCAAAAAGACCAAGAAAGGCAGGTGCATCAGCAGGCCGCTCACGCCCATGAACGATTCACCGATCCAGAACGTCATGCCGAGGTTGAAGGCCAATACTCCGTAGTAGAGCCCGATTCCGAGCAAGAGCCGCTGCGTGATCGGGTGTGGTGGCGAGAGGGGGGCGAGGCGGCGGTCCAGTGAGAAATAGATGGCGAGCGAAATCAGCCCCACCACCGCCCAGCCGACATAGTTGGCCATTGGAACACCGAAGTGCCAGCCTGGGTCGGGATAGTAGTAAATCTTGCCCAAAAACCACCGGTCGCCTCGCAGCGCCACTGGATCGATGACCATATCCATAAAGGCAAACAAAAACGCGGTGAGCGCATAAACGGACCAGCTCGTGCGGGCCTCCACCTCGAAGCGTAATGGCTTGACAGGGAGATGCTCGGGCATGGAAGAAGAGTTGAGTGGGAGTAAGAGGCCTAGGGCCACGCAGTAGGAGGCAAAGAGAAGGAAACTAAACGAGATAGAATCCATGAACGGCACGTCGAACAAATAGAGTTCCTGGCCGACTGTCGAGCCATTGTAGAAGTACCAGCCGAAGGGAATGCCGGTGCGTGTCGAGGAAACCTCGCAGACGAAGGCCGTGATCCAGCTAATCAGCCAAAAACGCCAGGTTCGTGGCCAGCCGATCAGCTTGATGGCGGAAAAGAGAAACGCGGCCAGGAAAATAAAGACATAAGGGCGAAGGACGATCGTCTTGAGAAAAAGTGTGACAGCTTCCATGAACAGGGTTTACGCAGTCGCTGTTAGGCGTACCCGTAAGTTTTGAACCATCGCACCGCCTTCTCCAGCGCCACTTCAGGGGGGTTTTGTGGCAGGCCTAGTTCTCGGATCGCCTTGCTGCAATCATAGTGCATCTTATACTTGGCCATCTTCACCCCCTCCAGCGGAATGCGCGGCGGGATGCCGGTCAGGTTGGCAATCCAGTGATTAAGATAGGCGAGCGGGAGCACCGCGCCCCTCGGTAGTTTTAGAGCCGGGGCTTTGACGCCCGTTAAAGTGCTGAGGATCTCAAACACCTCACGAAGCAACAGGTTCTTGGAGCCAAGGATATACCGCTCACCCTGGCGGCCTTTTTCCATCGCAAGCAGATGGCCGGTGGCCACGTCATCCACATCGATAATGTTCATACCAGTCTCAATGTAGGCCGGCATCCGACCTTTCATGAAATCCACGATGATTTGGCCGGTCGGGGTTGGCTTCACGTCGCGCTCGCCGACCGGGGCACTGGGGTTGACGATGACGACGGGAAATCCCTCCTTGGCGAGCTTGTGCACCTCCTGCTCGGCGAGATACTTCGAGCGTTTATAGTGGCCGGCCATTTGTTTGAGTGATACCGGCGTCTCTTCCGTTCCGAGTCCGCTACCAGGCGGCAAGCCGATCGCGCCGATGGTGCTGCAATAGACCGTGCGTTCGACTCCCACTTCACGCGCGGCTTCCAACAGATTTCTGGTGCCGACCACATTAATGTCATAGAAGATCGACGGATCTTGAGCCCACAGAGCGTAATGCGCGGCAACATGGTAGAGGTGGTGGCAGCTGGTGAGGGCCTGGCGGAGCGATTCTTTATCGCGGAGATCGCCGGGGACTGTGTCGATGTTCAACGACTGGAGATTGGTGGAATCACTTCCGGGACGGGCAATCACACGGACTTCCACACCGGTCCGGAGTAGGGCGCGAACCACCGCGGCTCCGACAAACCCAGTTGCTCCGGTCACGAGGGCTTTCATGAGTTGAGAGTGCTGACAAGCGACAAGCGAGCAAGCGGCACGTTTCTGCAAGACCTGTCAGCCAGAACTCGTGTCAGCATGTCAGCGGGACGCCTCAGCTCTTGCGACTTATGATATACCGTGCGATCTCGCGCAAGGGATCGGCCGAAGGGCTAAAGGAAGAGAGACGGTTGATGGCACGGGTGACACAGTCGTCGGCCAATTTCTTTGCCCCATCCACGCCATAGAACGTCGGATAGGTTTTCTTCCCACGCTCGGCGTCGGTATTGGGATTCTTGCCAAGCTCTTCGCGCGTCCCTGTCACGTTCAGCACGTCGTCGGCGATTTGAAACGCCAAACCGATATCCTCGGCATAGCCCGTCATGTCGTCGAGCTGTCGGTCGGTAGCTCCGGCGGCGATCGCGCCCATGCGGACCGCGGCGCGAATGAGCATGCCGGTTTTGTGCTTGTGAATGTTTTGCAGGGTCGGGAGATCGATGTCCTTGTTTTCGGCTTGGATGTCGAAGACCTGACCACCCACCATGCCCATATTGCCGGACCCAAAGGCCAATTCCCGAATGATGCGGACTTGCCGCACCGGATCGCAGCCCTTCATGAGGTCCGGCCTGCTGACCAGGTCGAAGGCCATTGTGAGCAGGGCATCCCCGGCGAGGATGGCCATCGCCTCGCCATATACCTTATGATTCGTTAATTTCCCACGGCGAAAGTCGTCGTTATCCATGGAGGGGAGATCGTCGTGGATCAGCGAATAGGTATGAATGAGTTCCAGCGAGCAAGCGACCGCCATGATGCCGGGCGGTGTCTGACCTAGCGCCGCTGCTGCTGCAATAGACAGGATCGGCCGAACCCGTTTCCCACCGGCCATCAGGCTATAGCGCACGCTTTCATGTAACATCGTCGGCGGCACAGCAGTTGGTGGAGCCACGAAGTCGAGAAAGCGATCGACCTCGATTCGTTTGTGTTCCAGATAGTCTGCAATGTTCATGAAATTGCGCTCTTGTTGTGACGCTGTCCTCATTCGTGCGGAGAGTAACAAACGATGAGAAATGAGTCAAACGGGAGGAGCGGGCAATCGCTTTTGCTCCAGGTAAATCTTGATGGAACCACAGAATTAACGGAAACTGTAAGGAAGTTGGTACAGCATATCCGTGTCGACTGTGCCTGCTGTACAATCGACAAGCGATGTGATGTTATAGACAGTGAAATTTGAGCTTGTAGGACGGATCACCCCTGTTGCAGGAAAATGGATGCGGAGCATCCGTAGTGGAGTCCCTAGGGGGAATAAACCAGAGATCCCCTAGCAATCTCCTTTCTGTGACAACACCGCAAGTTGATCCTGCGTAGGTCTGTAAGCAGTTTGATGCGACTGCCCTTGGCCTCGGCATGGCGAATCGAGCATGCCTTCTCATAGGCACCTCTGCACAACCGGTCCTGATCGATCAGCCAATTCGCAGCCCTTCGGCTGATTGCACTGTGTATGTTATCGAATTGACGATCGAATGGCGAATAGGCCGATTCCAGTCAAGACGAGTGCGATCCCAACCAACCAAGCAAGCAGCACGGGATACACGACAATCACAATACCAAGAATGACCAAAAGAGCGGCCAAGATTATGGAGGGCACGGGCCCAATTGCCGACACAATTTGGGTAAGCTTCTCTTCCACGTCAACTCATCCTTCCTGCTCGACTCACTGCACCCGTGCAGGCCTCTGTCCCTTCCTGGTGAGCGGAGTCAATTGTGTCTGCACACACACGTCGCGCACCTGAACCCCTAGATGGTGCTCGACCACATCCTTCATACGTGCTTGTACATCCTTCGTGAGTTCGGTCAAATTGGTTTCCGGACTCACCGCCAGCCGTCCGATGATTTGATATCCGACTCGTCGTTGCGTCACACGAACCTGTGCGTCCAGGACGCCCTCCACTCTCTGCGCCTCTCGGGCCACCAGATCTTCTACGCCACGCCGCGCTACCGTGACGCGTCCTAACGGGCTTCGGCTCAGCAAAAACCCTTTCGGGGGGGCCCACGGCGAGCGGACCTCAAGCGCCAAGAGGAGCAGTCCCAACGAAAAAACTCCGATACAGATTCCGATCGTAACACCCCACATCGTCGAATCCAGCTGGCTGAACGGCTCAAGGAACAAGTGCCACGGCTCGTGCAGCCACACAGCGGGCTCTATGGTGTCGAGCATGACCAGGAGAGCCACTGCCGCACCCGTCATCATCGTCACTACAAACGCTATAACCAACACTCGATTGAGAATATTCATGGTGCTCGCGCCTCACGTTTCCCAACGATCAAAGAGTCAGATCATCGAAGACCACGTCGACCCGACCGACCGCACCGATGCGGAGCTTGGTGAGAACACGCAGGACCTTGCGACGAACCCGATCGGCTAAATCAATGAGGTTCAAGCGAGAATATGGACTAGAGCCAGCGACAACCACGTGAACCTCCACAGTGACCTGGTCATGCTCTGATCGCACGAGTACTCCGGCGACCTTTTCCCTTGGACCATAGGTGGCGGCTTCGGCAAATCTGCCGGAGCCCAGATGGGCAATACCGGGCACACCTTCGACCGCGGTGGCGACAGCTTTCGCCGTCGCCACCGGACTGAACGTTGAGGTCCCCCTTGTGGTGGCCACAGGGCTCCTGTCTATTCTACCCGGCGTTGAGGTTGCTGAACTTTTTTCGCCCCGTCTTCAGGGAAGTAGAGATCGGTGACGTCGATATTGACTTCCTTCACCGCGAGGCCGGTCATGGTCTGTACTCGATTGACAATGTTCCGCCGGACGGCGTCGGTTACTTGCGCAATATTGACCCCGTAATCGAGCGTGAGCGCTAAATCAACCGCGGTTTCCCGCTCTCCCACTTCGACGCTCACCCCCTGCCCGCGGGTCTCGGTGCTGCCCACGACACGTTGCGCCAATCCTGTAATCACGCTACCAAGCTTGTGATCCACGAGCGAATGCACCCCCGACACTTCCTGCGCAGCCAACGCCGCAATCTTCTCCACCACGGCGTCGGCGATGGTTGTCTTCCCCTGTTTCGTCGAGATCTCTGTGACTTTCGCTGTGCTTTCCCTCATCTCAGCCATAATAATCTCCCTTACCACCCTAGTCTCAGGATATAGAATAAAAATAGATGCGCATTCTTTGCTTCTATTACGCGTACGCGCCTGCCTAGCCGACGGTTTTCATCCAGAACCGATGTGTTTCTCTCGCTTCTCGGACCCACGGCACAATGACACTAGCTCTGTACTACTGACTCCAGAACAGCGTCAGTGGGAGACAGATGCGTCGGTAAGAAACGACACCGCGTGACCCTTAGCATCTACTTTCGCAAGAACATGTTCTCCCACTTTAGGAGGCATGTTCGTTCGCTTTTCAGTGCTAGAATCAACATGCATGCGCACCTCAGCCCCAGATGCTTCTCTGACGACATAGTGCTCACCATCGATCTTCACTATTTCGCCCGTGACCGCCTTGCCGGCTACAAAGCTGTCTTTATCAGACACGGTCACTATCTTTCCGCTCGACTGGCCTGTGTTGAGCTTGTCTGCAGACGACGCGACGGTCGACAAACCCAGGCACAGTAAGAAGCTGCATGACAGGACACCGACGACTTTTTGAATCGATCCCATGGGAACCTCCTCGGTTAGATGTAACCGCACGTACTACTAATGATACGCGCGCCAGAGTCTCGGAAGCTGAGCAATATTGAACACACCGCATTGAACACACCGCGGAAATTTCCAGTTGTGTCAGCGGACCTCTCGCGAGGCCTGCAACGAGACGAGGCGGTGCGGTCCGGTCCGATGCGCTCGGAAAGATTACAGGATCAGCAAGATTGCTTAGAAGCGATCTTTCGCATGAAAACGAAACCCTCCTAGACGATTTCGGTGGCGAAAGTGTTGCGTGACATTCGCAAGAAATCTCGTCGCTGGGAATTCGGCTCGACCTCACCGTGCAGTTCAAAAACCACAAGCCAGCCCAAGCATCGGCTTCACCTTCGCTTGTATTTCCGACGATCGGCCCGCTATACTTCCTTGCTATGAGTATCAGAAAAGCCGGTGGTGAGTGGGAGTCGATGCTGCTCGCAGCCCAACCTCGATATTGTCGGATCTGCAAAGAAGATCTCTATCGGGATAAGACCATGTTGCGTGGAGGCTGGTCCCGTTGTACGATCTGTGACGAATTTGTTCACTATAGTTGCCTCGCCAGCGGAAAAGTCTCCTTTCTGAAGGCCCGACCACGGGTGTGTAAGATATGCCGTTCGGTTCAGGAGGGGATCGTTTCGTCTCCCCTGAAGAAAGACGAACCCCCTGTAGCCGCCGTGTCATGAAATCCGGTTCGACGCGCCGTCTTGCGCGCATGCGTGTGGAATGGTCTCGTCTCTTCCCCAGAACGATTCAGTGCGCGAAGGTTCCGTTGTTCCAGTTGAACGGCATCGGGTCACATCGGTGGGGCTCTTCTCGTGTGTGATTCCCGCGATGGGTCAGCAGGTTGTTGCTGCTGACAACGTGAATTGCGGAAAAGTTCATTAGGACGATCATGGCACAGGTCATTCGAAGTGGAGCCTTCCTTCAACAGTGTTGGTCGGTTCATCCTTTGTGTGTGACCGTCAAGCGAATGACAGAGGAGAACGGGGTGATTCTCTCCTGCAGCTCATGCAAGTCGATCCATCATCTCGCGGCCCCCACAGTCGTGTCGAAAGGTCCCTCGGCGCAACGAACGGACGAAGTAGACCCCTGTCGGGACGAGTCGTCTGGACTAGAATTCCTCAAGGTCTGTGTCGCGACGCATCTGGCATCACTTTCACTTCGTGAGATGGATGTCTTCCAAGATCTTGTGCGGTTGCGCTGCAGCGACTGCCGACGGCTGTACGAATTATCGGTTGCGACATTTGAAACACGCCAGAAATAATCGAGCGCTGAGAGGAGGGGAGTATCATCCCTTCGTGTCTCTATCCTGATGGCCAACCTCATGCTGCTCACCGATGAAGAGACCGCGCTGTTGGCCGATGCGCAGTTTTTTCGTAAAAAGGCTGTGGTTACGGCGAAAATTCGAGCCCAGCTTGAAGCGACGCACAAGGCCTTAACGCAGGAACTCAACAGTTTATCGATTGTCACTCCTCCAGGGTTTGATGCAAAGCTTCACCAGATGGTGAAGGGCGAGCATCTTGAAGATTTTCCGTATCAGTACCTGGATTGCCCCAAACACTTTGCCGGCTCGAACACGTTCACGTTCCGCACGCTCGTGTGGTGGGGGCACCATATCACCTGCGCGTTGTTGCTCGAAGGAATAGGAATTCCACAGTACAAGCGACAGTTCCTTGGCCGATTTCACCAGCTTGCGGGAAATGAGTTGGAGCTTTCGCTGGCCCCGTCGTTGTGGGAATGGAAGAGGGGCGAAGGCTATACGCTCCCGATTACCCATGACCGCAAGGCCCAGATCGCGGCCGTGCTGGCAGATCGATCGTTTATGAAGGTTGTGCGCTGTGTGCCGTTCGAGGACCCGAAAATCGAGGCTGGGCAGTTGGCTCAGGTGGCGTGCGGCACGTTGCGGTCGATGCTTCCTATCGTCATCCCGTAGTCTTCCCATGACGATTGTCTCCGAACCCTAACTTGGGTAGACTGTGCACCCACTATCTTTGACCTTTGACCGGGAGGGGCCTGTGAAGCAAATGCCTTTGCGAGTACTAGGCTGTGCTATCGTGGTGGTGACCATGCTGGCCGGCTGTAGGGGAACGGGAGAGGTGCGTTCTCTGGATTTACGCGAGAAGCCACCGCTGGTGCAGGTGACCGACATCGAGCCGGTCAAGATCGTCATCGAACCGTTTGACGATCGACGGGCGGACAAAAGCCGTGTGGGTCTGCGCACTCACCTCTGGGGGGGGACCACGTATTTCAATGTCCCCGGTGAACGGCTGGCAAGTGTGATCACTCAGCGACTCGCCGATCGGTTACGGACCCGTGGATGGGGAGATCGGGTGTGGGATGTGCGTGTGGCTCCCGCGGGATCTGCGCCGGAGGCCGATATCGTCATTAGCGGACAGATACTGGATTTTTCCGCGACTGCGAAGAGCCGCGTCGGCTCCACCGTGATCGACACGAAGAGTCGATTCAAGCTGGTGGCTAAGAACCAGACGGACAACAGCACAACGATCCGCAACATCGAAGGAGGCCGCAGTCGGACGGTTTTTTGGTTTAACTCGGACGATGTTCAGGAGCAGCTGTCTGTGACGCTGGAGGATGGGATTGAGCGGCTGATCAGTGATACAGGCATCGAGCAGAAGGCGCTGAGGCCAGTGCGGGAACAATGAATGGGGCGCCTGTGACGCCGAGCACATGCGATATGAAGCGACAGCCCTTTGAACTTTTGTCCCCCGCAATGGGCTACTACAAAGGAAGTCATCCGTGCGAGAGCGGCGGTGGGAAACAACGACGCCACTGACCTTTGGTCAGGCTCTTGCGGTCGGCGCTCGTCTCGCGACGCTCGGATTAAAGCCAGCTGTCCCTGCCCAGGATGTGATCTGCTACGTCGAGGAATGGACGGTCGGGTCTCCCGACGAGCTTGATCAGCTTGATCCTTGGGCGACGGAAGATGTCACGCTCGTCCACATACGAGAGCGATGGCGCGGTGATTTTTTCCTCCTCTCTGGGGCCTACCATACGGTCTATCAACGCTATCAAGATGTCGGGACCTACTGCTCCATCAGCCATCCCTGGCGAATTCGAGAGGTGCTGCGGCTTCACGATCAGCGCGGCATGTTCTGGATCGGGTTTCGGCATGCCCACTCGTTCATCCGTATTCGGCTTCAGACTCAGGCGGTGATTACGCCGGGGGAGGCACGCGGCGATGCCGAACGGTCGCGCTGGTTGGATGAGCGCCGCGCGGCGTTTCTGGAAGCAATCGCTGTCTTGGACCTGCCGATTGAAACGCATGTGGAGAAGAATGCAGTGGTCTTACGGTCTTCCAATGCGTCCATTCCCTTCTTCTGCTCGTGGCCAGATGCCTTTGGCCCCTGCCAGTTCGAATACAACACACCTGACGCGTTTGAGTTCCTGGTGCCGGCCAGCAAGTTGGCGGAGACGTTTAGCCCAGAGCCGGCCGGAGTCCGGGCTTATCTCACAGGGTTTTCCGAGGCAGCCCTGGGGGAGTTTCAAGCCATTGAGGCGGGCGCGCGGTATGCCTATCGCTGTTCGGTGCATTGTCCGTTGGACGATTTGCCAGAGGTCCTTACTGCGATTCAGCCTCATGGCATCCTGTATGCCACGCTCTGCGAGTTTCAGACCCACACGCTGTTGCCCGAATATGATGATGCTTCGGCGATCATCGGGATTGTCGGAGTCAACGGACAGTACAAGATCGAAGCTCGCCTGAATCACGCACCGCTCCCGGAAGATGCCATGGCTCCATGGCTGGAACGAGTTATCGGCCATCCTGTCGTGTATGCGCCGCTGCCGGCCTTTGTGTGACAGGTATGTTGATTGAGCATCTCCAGGATGTGTTCCCGACATGGTGTGGGCTGTCGCACGATTCAGTGTTTTCATTGAACAATTGAACAAGATTTCGCAGAGTGGAGGGGTGGGCCCCTTCGCGAAACTCCAGTCTGTTCTGGCCAAGCCCTTCATGCCGGCCGTGTTTTTTCTCTGCGGCGTGGGGTACGACAGCGTGACGCTGTCGCGAATCGATCGGCTTGTAGATAACCTGATTCTGCTGCTCTATCTGCTGTTGCTGGGTGCGCTGATCGTCTTGACGGGGCGGCTGGGGATCGAATCTCCACCTGAGCGCGAACAGCTCCTTTCAGGCTCGAAATTTACGCGATGGGTCTGGGAGAGTCGTCCTTACTATCCCATGGCAAGTCAGTTCCTCTTCGGCGGTCTCTTCAGTGCGTACGCAATTTTCTATTCTCAAAGCGCCACGTTCACCGGCACGGCAATCTTCTTTGCCGTGCTCATCATGCTCTTAGTGACTAACGAGTTTTTGCGTGATCGATTGTCCAATCTTCGAATATTGGTCGGTCTGTACGCAGTGGTCAGTTTCGCGTTTTTTACCTTCTTTGTGCCTGTAATCACCGGCTTCATGAATGCGGCGATATTCTTGCTCGGCGCTCTTTTGAGTCTGGGTGTGACGCTGTATCTGGTTCAACTGGTCTATCGTCGTAGTCCGGATCAGTCGCGACGACAACCATTCGCTGTGATGGCTCCCGCTATCGTGCTCATCGCTATGCTGGTCGGATTCTATTTCATGAATTGGATTCCGCCGGTGCCGCTGTCGCTGAAGTTCGGCGGATTGTATCATGAGGTGAAGCGGGCGGGAGACCAGTTCGAGTTGGTCTTTGAGAAGTCGTGGTACCAGTTTTGGAAGCGTTCAGACACAACCTTTCCGGCAGACGAACCGATCTATTGTTTCACGGCTGTGTTTGCTCCGGTTGATCTCAACACGACCATCTACCACCACTGGTATTTCCGTCCGACTGATACGAAGCCATTCATGCATGCGGATCGGATCCCAATCAAGATATCGGGGGGTCGCGAAGGCGGTTATCGCGCCTATAGCTTCAAGCAAGGGCTTGATCTAGGCGACTGGCGTGTCGACGTCAAGGCCGAAGATGGGCGTATCATCGGACGGGTTGCGGTGACGGTCACGAGCCAGGCTGAAGAACAGCCGAGGCTGGCGACCGTGGCTTATTAAATGCCAACTAATGGCGCGACTTGCGGCAATCATTCAAGGAGGGTACAGTCCTAGTGTCATGAGCGAGCGACCTCTTTCTCCCTGTCCTTCCAGCCCCAACTGCGTGTCGACCCAGGCGACAGACGAAGGCCATGCTATCACGCCGTTTCGGTACAAGAAGACTCGCGCTGAGGCGAAGGAGGCCTTGAAGGCTGCCATTGCGACTTTGCCTCGCACCAAACTTGTTGAAGAAGACGAATCCTACCTGCATTACGAATTCACCTCCCTGCTCCTTCGGTTCGTCGATGATGTCGAATTTCTCTTCAACGACGACACCAAGACTGTTCACTTCCGCTCTGCTTCCCGCACGGGCTACAGCGATCTTGGCGTCAATCGGCAGCGTATGGAGCAGGTGCGGGCACTTGTGAGCGCGAAACTCTAGCGGTTTTTCCAATTGTCTTTGGCTCAATCCCTCCTCCTGTTATGATTTCTGCCACAGGAGGCTCGATCATGGGATTTAAACGTAAACACTCACGCGTCGATGTTGGCCATGCCGGCCGATTACAGCGTGGGGCGCTTTCGGCCCCCTGCAAGGTCCTCGACGTGAGCGAGTCCGGCGTCCGGCTCGAGAGCCGTCTGTTTGTCAAGAAGGGCGAGGTGTTGCAACTTTTAATCGAGCTTGATCGGGGAGAAACCTTAGCCTGCGAATTGGAAGTCATCCATGTGCGTGCCCCTAAAGTAGGAGCACGAATCCTGGCGATCAGCGCTGAAGATCGAGAGCGACTGGCCCATATCCTGGACGACCATGTCCAAAGCAGTTTTTCCCGCCGCTAGGCGCGCCGGCGGATAATAGACCACCGACGCCGCAGCTCTTTCGCTAAGAAATTACAGTTGGAGAGATAGGCCATGGCATTAGCCCAGGTGGTGGTAGGCCTCAAACTTTTCCAAGGTATCTCATTGAAGTATGGTGCTGGCTCGGAGGTGCTTGGTTAGGTACCAACGGCCAGAGATCATGTGTTACGGTAAAACGTATTGGGTGCTCAACCTAGAGGAATCAGCTGTCGATGGAGTCTACGCAGGCTAAGGTGAGTCGAATCAGAGATTTAACCCAGGACGTCCGTGAGCTAGAGCTCATTCTCTGGAAACCTAACAACATCAGCTTTAAAGCTGGCCAATTTATCTCATTCGACGTGCCAAAGGAAGGTTATCCCTATCCGGTCACGCGTCCCTATTCCATTGCGTCCCCCCCCTCAACCTCTGATCGGGTGCTCTTGCTCTTCAATCTGGTTCAAGGAGGCCCTGGGTCGACCTATCTTTTCGGTCTTCGGGAAGGAGACCCGGTGAGCTTTAAGGGTCCGGCCGGGTCCTTCACTCTCCGAGAGGATGCGACTAAACGGATCCTGTTTGTGGCGACTGGGACCGGAATTGCACCCTTTCGATCCATGATCCCCTCGCAGCTCGAGCGGAATAGTTCCCAGTCCCTGACGCTATTCTGGGGAGTTAGAAGCGAGCGGGATTTGTATTTCCAGGATGAGTTCCAAGATCTGGCCAACCAATATCCTCATTTTTCGTTTGTGACGACCCTCTCACAGGCAGGACCCGAATGGACCGGAGCGAGAGGACGAGTATCTCATCTCGTCCAAGAACGAGTGACGTCGGTCCGGGATTTGGCCGTCTATTTATGCGGCAATGGAAGCATGATCCAGGACATGACGTCGTTCATTCAGGGGAAGGGATTGTGTCCCATTTACCGGGAGAAGTATTACTAAACCGGAGAGTTTCGGACAACCATCATGAAGCCGCTTTCTGAGGCTTCGGTTCCAGTCTCGTCGTGTGCTGAAAAATGCACTTGGGACAGGTATAGTGGATGAACTGCTTCCCGCCGACAAGCCGTTTCTTCATCGGAACTTTACACCAGGTACAGAGGCGGTCAGGTAATTCAATCCGAGGTGTGTCCGGGAGCGTAGCCATAAGAGCGTATTGTTCCTGAGCAGTGCGACCTTGTCAACCAATTGCGGATAACTTCCTGCCAAAAGCCAAAATATTTCTGCCCGGCCCGTGTGCCTCAAGAAAAACATGGTATAGTTTACGCAATGGATAGTCGATGTGCCCAACCCTCTGACAGAAAGGTAGCGACCTCCTATGAGCACCTCGCCGAGTTCTGACTCTACGATCTTACCATCCAACGCCCCTGCGGCTGCGGCCCGACCTGTCCAAGACATGGTGGGGAGCGGTAAGGCATGGGGACTCTGCACCGCCGTCGATCTCCACGATTGCAATCCCGATCTTATCCGTGACGCGGACTGTATTAAACGCTACGTCGTTGAGCTGTGTGAGCTCATCGGGATGAAGCGCTTCGGCGAGTGCCAGGTCGTGAATTTCGGCGAGGGTCGTGTCGCCGGCTATTCCATGGTACAGCTGATCTCCACCTCGTTGATCAGTGGGCATTTTGCCAACGACACCAATCACGCCTACCTCGACATTTTCAGCTGCAAAGGCTATGATCCGGCGGTCGTCGAATCCTTTTCGAAGGAATTCTTCGGTGCCCGGCGTAGTGTCGCGACAGCCACTCTCCGGTACTAAAAAGTTTCAGCCAAATAGAGAAATTCATCGGGGGCGGATCAATTCCGCCCTCGTAGTTTTTTATCACGCTGGGGGAGTTTGCCCATTCATGAAAGCGAAAACGATACGAGAGGTGCTCGACACGCTTCCGTCAAAACTGGATAAAGAGGCCGCGGAAGATGTTGATGTGGTGTACCAGTTCGATCTCCAAGGAGCTCAAGGCGGGCAATATCAATTGCTGGTCCAAAATGGAACCTGCGTCGTGAAGGATGGAATCCATGACGATCCGCATGTGACGCTGTCGATGGCTGGAGAAGATTGTATTCGGATCCTGAACGGGCAGCTTAGCAGTATGAGCATGGCCATGTCCGGGCGATTGCAGATCACGGGAGACATTGGGCTTGCCATGCAGCTGAAATCCCTATTCCCCAACATTGTGGAGCAGTGACAGCGCTACTCGGGAGCAAGAACTCCTTCAGTTGACGACGGCTTCTGATCGTGCGGCTCTCCCTCAAATCTTCTAGGAAAGCGCTCTTCCAGGATCACATACATCGTCGGGACCAGAAACAGCGTGAGTAGGGTGGAAACACTCAAGCCGCCGACGACAGCGCGCGCCAAGGGTGCGTTGGTTTCAGCACCGGTTCCGAAGCCGATCGCCATGGGGAGAAGCCCGAAGACCGTGGCCAGGGAGGTCATGAGAATCGGACGCAGCCTCGTTCGTGCGCCGGTGACGACGGCCTGGTGAAGGGATTGACCTCTTCGACGGAGCACATTGGTGTAGTCAACCAGCAAGACCCCGTTCGAGACCACAATCCCAAACATCATGATGATGCCCATCATTGAGGAGGTGGACAGCGTCGTTTCTGTCAAGAACAGCATCAAAATGACCCCGGGAAAGCCCATCGGCACGGCAAACATGATGATGAATGGATCGATGAGTGACTTAAACTGGGCGGCCATGACCATGTAGACCAACATGAGCGCCAGAATGATGGCAAACTGCAATCCTTCGAAGGTTTCCCGCTGCTGCTGAATCTGCCCGGCCAGTTTGATACTAAATCCTGCCGGCAGCTGGAGTTTGGCGAACGCCGACTCGAGATCTTCAGCAATCTCGCCAAGCGTCCGGGTGGTCGGATTCGCCGTAATGTGGATCACGCGCTGAAAGTGCTTCCGATCGACTTTCACCGGCCCCGCGTTCAACTTGAGTGAAGCCACGTTCTTGAGTAGGACCGGCTCACCGGTTTTGGTGGTGAGAAGAATATTCTCCAAATCGGTGAGACTCTTTCGGTGTGCTTCCGCCAGCCACGCGCTGATGAAGTACTCGTTGCCGCTTTGTGGATCGGTGTAAATGATCGGATCGGTCTGGCCGTTCCCATTCAAGGAAAAGAGGACGGCATTGGCCACATCGGTTTCGCTGATGCCCAGCAAAGCTGCTTTCTCCCGATCCACTGTCACGTTGACTTCCGGATAGTTTTCTTCCCGACTTGGTTCCACATCGGCCAGGCCGGGAGTCTGCTCCATGATTTCTTTGACGCGCGCGATGACCTCCCTCGCCGTTCCAAAATCATGTCCGTAAATTTCCACATCAACGGCCTTTTGGGAGCCGAAGCTGGTGACACGCTTGATAAGACCTCCAGGGTCGAAATACATCGAGACACCAGGAAACAGCTTCACGATCTTGGAGCGCACATCGTTCATGATCTCAACCTGAGTTCTTGTCCGCTTCGACGGTTCGACAAGGTACACTTGAATCGAAGAGGTGTGAGGACCGGTATTGGAGTTGAACAGGGACGAGCGACCTTGGGACAGGACACCGGTACTGGAGATGATGGTCTGCAGTTCAGTAGCAGGAATATTTGCGCGAAGGACCCGTTCAACTTCTGAGACTTGCTGTTCAGTCTTTTCAACCCGTTGGCCGACCGGTGCCCGTAAGACGATCCGAAACTGGCTCTCGTCGGAAACCGGTAGGAACTCTGTCCCGATCAGAGGGATCAAGGTAAGCGATCCAAGGAAAATCAAAGTGACTGCGATGATCAGAATCTTGCGATGTCCCAGGATCCACTGCAGCGAGTCTTCGTAACCTCGATCCAGCGATTCATAGCGGGTACGGCTCCACTCCATCACTGCCGCAAGCCAACTCGGCATGGCTCGCTGTGCTTCTTGCTCAGGTTTGAGGAATCTATAGCACAGCGCCGGTGTCACCGTGCGAGAGACTAAGAATGATGTGAAGAGCGCGATCGCAATTGTGACGGTCAACGGAATCAACAATAGGCGCGCGATACCGACGACGAAGAACATGGGGAGAAACACGACTACGGTCGTAACCGTCGAGGCAAAGATCGGCATCGCAACTTCTCGGGCAGCGTCGAGAATGCCGTTCCATCGGTTGGGGTTGGTGTTTACGTGGCGCTGAATGTTCTCCAGTTCCACGATGGAATCATCCACAAGGCGACCGATTCCCAGCGCAAGCCCACCGAGTGTGAAGATATTGAGAGTCTGATCCGTGAAATAGAGCACGATAAACGTCACGAGCATTGACAGCGGGATGGCTACGGAAATGATCATGGTGCTGGTCAAGTTTCGTAGAAAGATAAAAATCACGGCCGCGGCTAACAATGAACCGTGAATGGCCTGTTCGATCAGATTGCGGATGGATTGACGGATGTAAAGAGACTGGTCAAACGAAATACCAAGCTTCACTCCTTCAGGGATGCCGAACATCTTCGGAAGGGCGGTGCGTAGGGCGTCGACGACTGCGACCGTATTGGCGAGCGGTTGTTTGTTCACACGAAGAGACACCGATCTTGCTCCATCGGTATGGACGATGTTTGTTTGAATGTCTGAGGAATCCGTCACAGTTCCTACGTCACGCACGCGGACCGGGTTGCCTTGCTGATTCACCTTTACGATGACGTCTTGGATCGGCTCCACCGTTCGAAACTGGTTGTTGGTAAACACATTGTAATCAAGGTTGCCGGCTTTGATATCGCCGGAAGGCAAAATCAAGTTGGCAGCTTTGACGGATCTGACGACGTCGAGAATCGAGAGTCCACGGGCACTGAGGAGGGCCGGATCCAGATTGATATTGATCTGGCGAATCTTTCCTCCTTCCACTGTCGCTGCCGCGACGTCGGCGATCTGCTCGATCTGTGGAGCGATGGTGTTATACGCGAGATCATAGAGTCCACGCTCGTCCAGCTCATCGCTCGACACCGACACAACCGAAACCGGGATATTGGAGACATCGAACTTGACGATAAACGGCTGCAGAATGCCCGGTGGGAGGCTGTTTAGGATCTGGGTGATGCGCTGCATCACCTCCATCTGGCCGACATTGAGGTCGGCGCCCCAGTTGAACCAGATCTGGACCGCTCCGAGTCCTTGCTTACTGAACGACTCGACATGTTCCACATTAGAGGCCGAACTGACGGCTTTTTCGATCGGGTACACAACGCTCTGCTCGATGTCGAGAGGAGGCGCTCCTTTATAAATGACGCCCACGAAAGCAACGGGAACCTGGATTTGTGGGAAGAGGTCAACCGGCAATCTCTGAAGCGAGGTTACACCCAATACCACCATCGCCAACGAGAGCATTAAAATGCCGATCCGATTGCGTAACGCGAGTAGAGTCAGCCACATATCAGGAAGAAGCAAGGTGTAATGCGAGACGTGAAACGTTGGAGGAAAGGAGGCACTTGTTTCCTTTCACGTCTTATTGTTTTGTCGGATCCAATGGTTGTGTCTGCACCGGTATGCCGTCGCGCACCAAATCTTTCCCGGAGACAATGACCGCTTCACTCCCCGTTAGGCCTTTGGTGATTTCTATGTAGTTCCCATGTCGGGCGCCGATCTCAATGTCCACTCTCCGGGCTGTTCCTTCTTGGACAATGTACACGTACTGCGCTTCTTCAAGACGGCTGACCGCATCGATGGGGATCTGTAGGGCCTGAAGATGTGTGCCTACCAGCACTTCGACTCGAGCGAACATTCCCCCTTTCAATCGGCGATCTCTGTTGGGTAAGTCGACTTCGGCGGTCATGGTGCGTGTTGCACGATTCAGGGTTTGGACGATACGGGTCACAGTTCCCTCGAATATCTGGTCGGGATAGGCTTCTGCGCGAAGCTCGGCTTTTTGTCCGACCTTCACGAGTGGAATATCTCGCTCGACGACCTCGATCAGAACACGGACCGTATCGATGTCGTGCAAGCTCATGATGCCTCGCGACATGGTTGACGTACTGGCTGTGGCGCTGCTGACGTAAGCTCCGGTATCGAGATTACGCTCCGCGATATAGCCGGCAAACGGAGCTCGGATATAGGAGTAGGACAGGTTGGTTTCCGCTTGCGCCAGGGCGACATCCATTTGATTTACCTGGGCCTGTAAAGATTCTTGTGCCGCTCTGGCGGCATCAAAGTTGACCTCCGCAGTATCGAGGTCCTGCTGCGAAACGAATCGATCTTTGATCAGCGATTGCATGCGCTCGAATGTGAGCTTGGCATTGCGAACCACCGCATCCTGCTGCGAGACTCTTGCCTTGGCGGCAGACAGGTTGGCTTTTGCCTGATTAACGGCATGGTGATAGTCCGTGTGATCTATTTCAAGAAGTAACTGATTTGCTCGCGCGAAATCACCTTTATCAATATGCAATTTGGCAATATAACCGTCTACTCGTGAGAAAATATTGACAACTTGATTGGGAGAGATATCCGCAGTGTAGCTTAATCGAACATCGAGATCTTGTCGGATCGGGGACACAATGCCGACGGTGACAAGACGTGGCTTAGGCGTATCGGTTTTAGCGCCTGTGCTCAGGCGAACGACGAGAAGGGCGGCAAGCACAAACACAACAGCAATCCCAAGGGCTACGAATGGATGGCGAGATAGATGGCTCATAAGAGTGCGTGACGACTACGAAACAGGCAACCGTTGAGTGAGGCCGCCTAGGAACAACGAAACATACTCCGTGACCACATCTTCGTGAGTGAGGTGCATGGGTAGGCCGTAGATATCGTGCAGCAGTCGATGGTGCACGATGATCCCGAAAAACGCTCTGGCTGCAAGCAATGGATCGACCGTTCTGAAAGCGCCATCCTTGATGCGTCGGCGAATGTAGCTCGCAAGAAGGTCGTGGAATGCTTGATACTGCTGCTGAAAGAACATGTCGGACATCTCATGCCCCTCTAAGGCACTGAAAAGGAGCAGGCGGAACAAGGTTGGGTCGGCTCCCTTTCTAATTCGATAGCTCGCAAGCAGGGTGAAGAGCCGCACGTCATCCTGCTTCTTCGCGGCGTCCTCGACCGCCTCTCGAAGCCCTGAGTATTGAGCTTTCTCCTCGAGAATCGCGGTGTAAAGTCCATGCTTAGTCGGAAAGTGTTTGAAGAGTAGTGCCTCACTGACTCCAGCTGCCTTCGCGATTCGTTTTGTGGTCGTTCCAGTAAACCCGTTGGCCGCAAACAGCGACGCCGCAGCGTTGATTAGGCTGGCTTGCCGTTGGTTAGCCGATGTTCGTGACTTCCGTTGAGGATGAGGGGGTGGTTTCTGAATGCTATTCATGGTGAGTGATTACTCACTCACCATGAATAGCATTAGGCTATATGAAAGGGCAAGACAGGATCAGTGTGTAGTTCTAGGCACTAACCCGACTAAGCTTGTCCAACTGACTGGGTGTGGAGAAATACCCGCATCCGATCTCCCTCCGGTAGACTCATCTCTTTCAAAGCTACACCGAACAGCGACCCAACGCTCCATGCTACGGTGGCCTCCAAAATGAATAGGGGATCCTCCTCGTCTGGGAGGTACAAAAACAGGGTGAGCTCCGTACCAACCTGTACGGAACAATTTCCGCGGATACCGACTCCGCCCTTGGACAAGTCGACGACGGTACCGTCACCGATTAGAACGTCCTCCCCGTTGAAGCCTGAGTACATAAGACCAAATGAAACGTTGGTTCTCCCTATTTTCCTACGTTCGATTGAACCGCGCGAGTTCCGACCTTGTGAATGTCCTAATTGTTTCATCTGCCTCATCGTATTCCTCCACGTTATATTTCTGCTCCCAGAGTTGTCATATAGGTAAAGGCTAGCGCTGGGTGTCGGTTTTGCCTTCCCACAAATGGAGGGGTAATAACTTGGCCAGAAGGGGTATAAACGGCTGGTAGCGACATCCCCCCTGGTTAGAGAGTGTATCCTGAACGAAGGCGTAGCGTTGAAAAGATTTTAGCGTGCTCGCGGAGGCGGTACACTCTCCGCGTTGTCTATGAACAGCATGGTGGGGGACCTACATAAGTCGGAATCGGGTTCGTTGATCGCTCACGGTGGTGTGGGAAATGCTTTTCCAGATGAATGATTGGAGTCGCTTTCGGTACTCCGGGTTCAGGTCCATGAATCGGACGGAAAACTGACAGCCAGATACCCACACGACATGAGCCGATTTTAGGGTAAGTTGTGGTAATCCGTCTGGAAGTGCAATGGTCAGGGTCAATAATGTGCCACGTGTGACTGGACGGTCGCTAATAACCTTGCATCCGGAAACCGATATGTTTTTTGTGAGGCCTTCTCCTTGGTGAGGCTGTGTTGAAACTTCGCCGACATAGCGAACCCGACAGGTGACAGCTACACGTTCCGCATAGCGGTTATCTAACGGCACGTAAGGCTTCCGGTTCATCATCGTAAGTTTTACAATCATAACCTCATGGGCCACTCTTTCCTAAACAATTCCGTAATGCGGCTTAGGAGGCTTGTCGATCTATGGAATGGTCATGACGACTCTCGCCCGCGCCGTGTGGCAACTCATGCGAAGGGCCTAGTCTTTTTTATCGGTTCTCCGTCCGGCGGCAATAGGCATGGAAGCCCACATGAGGTGAAGGTGTGCGACGGATGGCACTGCAAATGTTATGAGAGTCTTAAGAAAGTCGGAAGGCCGTCGTGGAGGTCTTATCAGTCAGTTTGTCAGGAAGTGTCCGACTTTCAAGAAAATGATGCCACGTTCAAGCCTATCTTCGAACCGCAATGTCACTTCCTATGAAAGCCATGCCAAGCATGCACCTTCACTGAGCCGACAGCGATCTGTCCTGGCGTTCGATCGAGTGCACCGTACCTTGCTTGAAGGTAACTCATAATTTTCTTATGACCTTCTTTGCCGCTATAGCGAACGGTTACTCGGCCAAGCTGTTCTCAAACGTTGTAAACCACAACGAAACGACCACCGTCGAGCCAAGCATAGGGGGGTGCTTTTTCGGCTCATATGCTTGAATCCGACCCGAATCGTCTATTTTTATGAATTGTTCAGTCTCCGACAGGATGGTTTCCCAGGGAAGGTCTTCGAATCCATTGGGATCGTTCACGCTGGGGACACCGGTAGCGGGAGTCCCCGACACTAGCGGACAGAACAGCAATGCGATAAACCTCGTGAGCCGCTCAGTTTGATACGCACGCATACAGCCTACTCTGCGGAATCGGTGATGTCATCGGTGAACCGAGGTGCAAGGGTACGACTATCGATGAAGATATAGCCCCGCTCTGTACTAGCTTGATAGGTGAGATTGATTTCGGTGTCGGTACCGCGCCAATTATACTGCTGGGTAAGCCCCCGTGCCATTTGCCCGGGAATTCGATCTAGCCTTCCGAATCGGCCTTCCAAGTGGCTCAACACCTGTTTGTGGATTTGTTCACCTTCATAGCGGATGACCACGCGTGCAAATTGATCATCCAAGGAGAGATAGCGGATGCTGCTCATTTCAGCTCCTGCAAACGAGGAGAGCCCTTTCTTGTGGAGGTATTCGACGATATGCGGACTCGAACGGAGGGTTTCCAGGTCCTGGCGAGAAGACAAAGCGGTCCCCCAAGGAATGTCGTGAAATCCTTTCGGATCGTTTGTCATGGGAACCGCCCATGCTGCGACCACGCCGATCATGATTGTAAACAGCGTGAATGACGGCCAGATATGCATCGTAAGGTGGAATGGATGGCGCATGTACGTTGACACATCGGAGAGCGTCTAGATTGCATTCACGCTAACACGACGACTATGCGAAGACAATCACCGATCATCCTTGAGAACGCGGCAAGCCCTATCTTATAATGCGCCATTTTTGGAAGGCGTTTAACGACTAAGTCGAGGAGAAGAGCCCAGTGATTGAAAGCGATGTGTTTGTCCAAGCCCTGCAGGATATAGGGGTCAACTTTTTCACTGGAGTGCCTGATTCAATCCTGGGTGGCATCATCGCGGAGTTGATGAATCGCCGGCTGTACACTGCCGCAGTTCGAGAGGATGAAGCAGTCGGGATGGCTGCCGGAGCATACATGGCTGGAAAAACTCCGGCCGTCCTCATGCAGAACTCGGGCCTCGGCACTTCGCTCAACACCCTCATTTCACTCAATATGATCTATAGACAACCCTGCGTGCTGATCGTTTCATGGAGAGGCCAAGGGGGGAAGGATGCCCCGGAACATCTGGTGATGGGCGACGTAATGCCGCAATTGCTCAATACCGTCAGAATTCCACACCGGACGCTGACCGAAAAAACAGCCATCGAGGACTTTCGATGGGTCGCCGAAACGTTTATGAAGCAACAGATTCCTGTTGCGCTCTTTATTACAAAGGGAGTGGTGAAGGGGTTGCACCCATGAGACCAGAAGAGGGAACCTTAATCAGTCGAGCGCAGGCCATGGCCGCCTTGTTGGACTTGCTGACAGATCAACCGGTCATTATATGTAATGGCTTTCCTTCTCGTGAGGCCCATAAGATAGCGGACCGGCCCACCCATTTCTACATGATCGGTTCAATGGGCAATGCTCCGGCGATTGCGCTTGGTGTTGCACTTGCTAAGCCGAATAAACAGGTAATCACCTTCGACGGCGACGGAAATGTCCTCATGGGCATGGGGACGCTCGCGACCGTCGGGGCCTTGAAACCGAAGAACTTCATCCATGTGGTGTTCGATAACGAAGTGTACGGTACGACTGGAAATCAGCCGACGATCTCGAATGTCGTGCCGCTGGAGAAAGTGGCGAAGTCGGCAGGCTATGTGAATGTCGAGCGGGTACTGGATCATGACGATTTTGTCTACGAATTCAAAGATATGCTGAAAAAGGATGGGCCCAGCATGCTGCTTATCAAAGTCAATGAATTTGTGGAAGATGCCGGTCGTGTGTTGCACGAGCCGCCAGAGATTACCCGCCGGTTCATGAAAGCGATTGAAGGATAAGGGGTGCGACGAGTTTTCCTTGTGCTCTCTGGCCGCGAACGATAAGAGAAAATACATTCATGCCTTTTAAAAGTGGAAGGAGAAAAGCGTGGTTCTCCTGAATCCTGGGCCGGTAAACGTTTCTGATCGTGTGCGACAAGCTCTGCTCCGTCCAGACATCTGCCATCGAGAAGATGAATTTTCAGAGTTGCTGCACCGCATCCAAACCAAGCTGCTCAAAGCGTTCGTCCCTGGAGCTGAGTCAGACTACGTCGCTGTTGTGATGACTGGGTCAGGGACCGCTGCTGTCGAAGCCGCCTTGATGTCGTCGCTTCCTCACGGCCGTCGGATACTCATCCTCAACAACGGGGTGTATGGAGAGCGGATGTCCCAGATCATCGCGCTTCACCGGTTGGGCGTGAGTGAGTTGAAATATGAATGGACGGTTCGGCCGGATCATGAAAAGCTGTTGCTCGCGTTGCGCCAGCATCAGGAAGTCCATGTGGTCGGGATGGTGCATCACGAGACAACGACAGGGCTCCTGAACCCCGTTCACGAGATTGCGGAGATTGTCGACAGCCAGAACCGTGTGTTTGTGCTGGATGCCGTCAGTGCGCTGGCCGGTGAAACACTCGATATCGCCAAGTCGCACATCTACATGGTGGCAGGCACGGCCGGGAAATGCATTCAAGGGTTCCCAGGCGTTTCATTCGTGCTGGTGCGAAAGGGGTTTGTTGAGAAAATGCGATCGTATCCGAAACGGTCATGGTATCTCCATCTCACACATTACATCGATAATGAAGGGCGAGGTATGATTCCGTTCACGCCGGCGGTACAAGTATACTACGCGTTCGATGCGGCCCTCGATGAACTCCTTGAGGAAGGTGTCTCCAAGCGCGTCCAGCGGTACAAGAGAATGGCGACGCTGATCCGTGAACGAATGACGTCACTTGGTGTGAAGGCTCTGCTTCCTGCGGATCGACAATCCAATACCATTACCGGCTATCACTTGCCTGATGGAGTGACGTACCAATCGCTGCATGACCGGCTCAAGCAGCAAGGCTATGTGATCTATGCCGGTCAAGGAAACCTGGAAAATAAGATCTTCCGGGTCGCGAATATGGGGGCGTTGACCGAAACACAGTTCGGCGGATTTCTCGATGCGTTTGAACAGGCGTGTAAGCCCCTATGAAAGCGATCATTCTGGCAGCCGGAGTCGGGAAACGCTTGTGGGAGGTGACGCAACATCGCCCCAAGTGCCTCATTGAGATTGGCGGTCGATCGCTTCTGCATCGCTATCTACAGTCCCTGGCGAGCGTCGGCATTCGTCGAGTGGACATCATCGTCGGGTACAAGCAGGAGATGATTCGCGCGGCGGTCGAACAGGATTCATGTGGGCTCAACGTTAAGTTTTTAGTGAACGAAGAGTTTCACCGAGGCAGCATTTCATCGCTGTGGATTGCCCGAGATGTGTTCGACGACGATACCATCGTGATGGATGCGGATGTGCTGTTCCATCGGGAAATTCTCCGCCGATTGGTTTCGTCGCCCTATGAGAACGCGTTGCTAATGGATGAGACCGTGAAACAGACCGGTGAAGAATGTATGGTGGTCGTGTCGGGTGACCGTGTGATTGCACTGACAAAAAAAGTGCCGGAACGATACGACTATGCCGGTGAGGGCGTGGGATTTTTGAGGGTCCGGCATGCCGACACGCCGCGTGTCATCTCCTCGCTCCGCGACTACATCGACAAGGGGTCATGGGATATGGAGTATGAAGACGCTCTACCGGCGTATTTTCGGGACGTACGAGTCGGTCATGAAAGGATCGGAGGACTCCCCTGGACCGAAATTGATTTCATCGATGACGTAAAGAAAGCTGAGTTGGAAGTTTTGCCAAGATTATGAGAAAGTCTTCCCTATGGTACGATATGAGAAGCGCACGATTAGGGGGAAGGACGTGATCGTCAAGCATAGCTGAATGTGAGACCATGAGTAAGAGTATTCTCCAACGGAGAGCAGAGATTCAAGGGTTGGCGACGGCTATTCTCCTGCCTTCCGTCGGAGTATTTGGCGGACCGATTGGGCCGGAGATCGGGGAGCTGGGTCCTCTGGCAAGTGTCGTGGGAATCGGACTCTTTCAACGCACGGTGCTGACCCTGCAACGGGCGGGGATTCGTCAGCTAATCGTCCTCTCCGGTTCGGAGGAAGAACAACTCAAGCTGACGTTAGGGAAAGGGCCGCGCGTCACGATTCCCGTCCGCTGGATGCCGATTCGGGAGTTTCCACTCGACGATCCTCGGACATGGGAATCATTGGCTGCTGAAGTACATGGCTTTGCGCTGGTTGCCAGCGTCAATAGCGTGTTTTCTCGTGGGTTGATCGAACAGCTGCGGCGCGACGTGCGGGACGGCCAATCGATCGTGGTCGCGCAATCCCGACAGGGTCAACTCGAGCACCCGACGATGCAAGGCGTGCCCTTGAAAATGCCGTCCGGTCGTTCGAAGACCGTTGCCTCGACTCGCTTGGAGGAGTCAACCGTGCGCGTCGCAGAACTTGTGGTTGTTCCAGCAAGCCTCATGAGCGCGGCGAATCAACCGGCGAACGAGAAAGGTAGCCCTCCGATCCGTCAGTGGATCGAGCGGGCCGCTGCAGACGGACGAATACGGGTCGTTACAGCTGAAGCGAAACGGGGCACCTGGTATCAAGAGGTTCGCACCTTGTCCGATGTGAATACCGCGGAAAACAAACTATACAACTCCCTCAAGGGGGAATTTGAAGGGTTTGTCGACCGGTACTTCAATCGGAAGTTGTCTCGTTGGTTCACGCGCCTGTTTATCGCCATCGGGCTTTCGCCGAATTCCATCACGGCGCTTGCTGGACTCATCGGTCTAGTCGCCGCTACCGGATTTGGGCTTGGCACTTACAGCGCCGGGGTTGTGGCGGCGGTGTTATTTCAATTGGCGGCCGTCATCGATTGTTGTGATGGGGAAGTCGCGCGATTGACTTTTACGGAGTCGCCGTTCGGTGCGTGGCTGGATCTCGTCCTGGACAACATCGTGCACATGGCGATTTTTGCAGGCATCGCCGTGGGGCTCTATACCACGAAAATTGGACAAGATGATGAGTGGGTTCCTCTCGCACTCGGTGTTGCGGCGGTTGTAGGGAACGCCGTTTCATTGTTGCTGGTCGAAAAGGCGCGAAAAATCAAAACGATGAGCGGGTGGAAATCTCCGGCCCATGCAGCCTGGGCCGATACCTTGTTGAGAAATGTCGCGAGCCGGGACTTCTCGGCAGCCTTGCTGGGGTTTGCGCTTTTCGATCAATTATATTGGTTTCTCATCTTTGCAGCAGCCGGGTCGTTGCTCTTTGCCGGCGCGATGGTTTGGGTCATCCGCCCGTTCTCGATAGCAGTGCCTCGACAATGAATGCGACGCCTACACCACTGACCACGTGTTGAGGTATTTCCTACTCGCCCTCGGTCTTGCCGTTCTCGGCCTTCTCGTTTGGCGTATCGGACCTAGTCATATCTACGATGCGGCGTCGCGACTCGGTCCGGTCACCTTGTTGATCATCCTCATTCCTTCCCTGCTCATGTATACAATCGAAGCCTATGGCTGGAAGATAGTCCTAGGGCCGTCCGGGAAGATGGTTCCATTTTGGCGGCTGCTGACGATTCGGAGCGCCGGTGAAGTCGTGAACATGACCACGCCAACGGCTTACTTGGGGGGCGAGCCGCTCAAGGCCTATTTGCTGAAAAAGCGCAATGTTCCTATAGCAGAAGGCGCGGCGTCTGTCGTCATCGCCAAAACAACCATGACGATCGCCGAAGTGTGTTTCATTCTCACAGGGATCGCCCTTGGGTTTTGGATTCTCGGTGCCGGCAGCTCGGCGGGACAGACGATTACGGCGGCATTGATAAGTGTTGCATTGCTCGTGTGCTCCATCGCTGGGTTTGTCTTTATCCAGCATCGTGGACTCTTTGCGTCCATCCTGTCGATTGTCAAGAAGTTGGGATTACGAATCAGGGCTTTGGAGGCTCAAGAAGAACACCTGCTTTCGATCGACCGGACGATTCTGAATTTCTACCGCCACCATAAGAGAGCGTTTCTCGCATCGACCGGAGTGTACTTTTTCGGCTGGCTGGCCGAATCGCTCGAAGTCTTTGGGATCATCTATTTTCTTGGTGGTTCAGTAAGTTTCTGGGCCGCCATCTCCATCGGGGCGTTAGCCGTTTTTATTAAAGGTGGGTCGTTTTTTATCCCCGGCAGTTTAGGAGCTCAAGATGCCGGCAATCTGTTGCTGTTGCAAGCCTTCGGCTACAGCGACGTAACGGGCATCACCTTTGCCTTGCTGCGACGGTTTCGTGAGCTGGTCTGGATTGCCATTGGCTTACTGTGCCTTGCAATGGTGGGGAAACGAGGGATGAATCAGGATCAGCGAGTCGAAAGCCCGTCCTGAACGATCGTTCGAAAGCGCTCGACCATACGATCCCACACAAACCCATGCAGTCGAAAGTCTGCGGCCCGCTCCACCTTGAGAAACTGCAGGCCCATTCGATTACCCTGGACCCATCGAACCTCTGCTTCTTCAACTGGTAGTGACAGTGCGTGATCAGGGAGGATCAACCGCACACGTAGTGTCGTCTGCTTTGGGAGGGTATCGGCACATTCAATCGCGCAGCCGAACACCGTGAGATTCGTCACTTTCCCTTCCGCGATGGTCTGGGCGTCGGAAAACATCACGGGGTATGGCACCGGAAGCAGGACTCGATAGTGGTGCCGCTGATAGGGGTGTGTCGATTCCACGGTGGCCCAGTCTAGATGGCCACTCCCGTGAGAATGAACCCCTCTTTGGTGGGGCGGGAAGACCAATTCCAAGCATAGATCGCAATGACGAGGCAAGACCGCCTCGCTCCGTCTCAAACGGAATAGTGTCTCGTGAGGTGCTCGCGTTGAAACTGTAGGATGTGTCGAACTAGCAGTTCTCGGTTCTCCCTGGTCATCTTAATAAAGCGGGCGTGAAGACGGTACGTGTTGGGTGGATAGGGAAGGGAGTCGACGCGCACCACTTCGATCGAGGATTTGAACAGCACCTGCTCTGCCAGGAGCAAGGTACAGGAGAGAATGTCGTTCGGGTGGTAGGGAATGTTCACGACTAACCCAATACCACCAGCACTCAAGTTGACCGATTTCTCGATAAACGTGCCTTCGGTGGCGTCCGTCTCAGTCTGAAGGCAGATGGGGAGGGTGATGGTGATGCGATAGTATTCCCGGCGATCAGACCCTAGTGGGGACGGAGTGGAGGCATCTGGTGACATGATGGAAATGAGTATATCAAAATGAGCGCGTCGATCCATTAATCGGCCTTCAATGAACGCGAAGAGTCGGAGCAGCGGAGGGACTACGTGGCCTACGACGAACGATTGGCGGAACGAATCCGTGGGTATTTTAAACACCGAAAGGGTGTGGAAGAAAAGCAGATGTTCGGCGGGTGCTGCTTCATGCTCAACGGTCACATGTGCTGTGGGATCGAGAAGGACCGCCTCATGATTCGCGTGATGCCGGACCGCTACGAAACGCTCCTCTCGAAACCGCATGCTCGCAAAATGGACTTCACCGGCAAGCCACTCAAAGGATTCCTGTTCATCAGCGAAGCCGGCTATCGCACGGCGTCCGGTCTTACCCGGTGGCTCGACGAAGCGGTGAGGTTCGTGAAAGCGAAGCCGCCAAAGAAGCGAAAACTCAAGATCGCTCGCAAACCTAGAATGTAGACTCCGTCTCAATCGATGACAGCTATGAGGCCGGGGGCCGGCTGACAATATCCACACCAACTCCATTGGGATCGACAACGGCAAAGTGGCGGTCGCCCCAGGCTTCGTTCCGAAGTGAAATCGCAATCGCCAGTCCCCTCGCGACCAGTCGTTTGTGTTCGGCATCGACGTCCGGTACTTCAATCGTTACCCAGAGCCCGTGCCCTGAAAAGGCGCGTTGAAAAATGGGCGCCTGCGAAGGCTGGTTGGGTAGCAGAAAGCCGAGTTCACTCTCCCCAAGTTTCAGCAACACAAACCAGTCCGCCTCTCAGAGAACTGTGGCCCCGAAGTAGTCGCGGTAGAAGTCTCGTGATTCACGCAGCTTGTTGGTGATAATACCGGTCCAGAGTTTCATCTCGCTCCTCCTTTGTGACTATGGATGGCGAAACGATAGAGGAACGCACGGCCTTAGGTCTTGGAAAAACCCGACACCGTCAGTGATGCAAGGTTGCTAGCCAGAAGTGCTTTATCGGGAGCGGAGCGGTAGTAGGTAGGAGGCTGGCCTGTCAGGAGGCGGAAGTCTCGATTCATGTGGGCTTGATCGTGAAAGCCAAGCTCCAGCGCGACATCCGCCAATGATCGTGATGGGTCTCGTTTTGCAGTCGCCGTGGCGGTTTGCACGCGGAGGATACGGAGGAAGAATTTGGGCGAAAGGCCGACGGAGTCGAGGGTTTTTCGCTCCAACTGTCGAGGCGAGAGCCTGCATATAGCGGCGAGGTCATCAACACGGATGGACTCGCAATGCCGCCGAGCATAGCCTAAGGCGAGGTCAAACGGAGTCAGGCGGAGATCCTTTTGTATAAGCCGTCTGATCAATGAGCGCTCTATTCGAGATTGTCGCCGAGTGAATCGTTCATACTCCGCGATCTCGATCGAATCGATGTCGAGAAGTCGGGGGAAATCGGCGGAGTTGTCCGTGAGTTCTAACGCCGCCATATCAAGAAAGTAGCGAGCCATGCCCGGCTGGAACCGGATGCCAAAATAGGTCGCTTCCGGAACAATGGAAACAGTCTGGGCGCGTGTTGTCGTGCCAAAGGCGGAACAACGAATTCGTTCGTCCTGTTGCTGATACACCACATCGATACACCCGTCGGGGAGAATGGTGTACGTATCAATTGCTGAATGGCCTGTACCCTGAGCTTGCCAGAAGCAAGCGATGAAGTCGCGGAGCAGATCCGATGGGGATTGTTCCACATACAGGGATTGAACCGGTTGTGTGGAGGCTGAAGGTTCGGGGTTCATGATAGAGGCCATACTCTGGAACGTCGAGTGTCTGGAGTCAAGCGGGGCGCTGCCGCCTAGTCTGCTTTAGGGCGAGTTCTTCACGGTTCAGATTGGCTGGTGATGGGGTGAGGGCGTTTTTGATGACGGTGGTGAGATTGTGAAGAGGGAACGGATTACGTTCACGGAAGTCGTTTTGCCTCGCCAGTGGCATGGTGATATGATGTTACTACGCTGTAGTACCATCTGGGAGGTGTGTCTATGATCAAGAAATTGACCAAGCACGGCAATAGTCTGGCCCTCGTGATCGATCGAGGCGTGCTCGATCTGCTGGAGATTGATGCGGAGACACCGCTCAATATCAAGACAGACGGGAAGTGCCTCATCGTGACGCCTGTGCAAGATGCGGCTCGCCATAAGAAATTCCGCGCTGCCTTAGCCAAGGTGAATCAACAATATGGTCCGGCGTTGAAGAAACTTGCGGAATAGGGGATGGGACCGCTGTTTCTCACATTGGAGGAAGTGCTGGAGATTCACCGTGATGAAATCGAACGGTATGGTGGAATGCTAGGAGTCCGTGACAATGGGTTGCTGGAGTCTGCGGTTGCCGCTCCTCAGGCCGGGTTCGGTGGACATTATCTGCACGGCGATTTGTGTGAGATGGCAGCAGCCTATCTCTTTCACATTGGGCAGAATCATCCGTTCCTAGACGGAAACAAGCGGGTGGGGTCAGCCACGGCTCTCGTGTTTCTGACCATGAATGGCGTCGAAACAAAGATGACGAATCAGGCACTCGTCGACATGGTGCTTGCCGTGGCGAAAGGGAAGATGGACAAATCGGCCATTGCAGAGTTCTTCCGGAAGCATCCCACCAGTAGTTCAGATCCCCGATCCTGACATCTATCGTTAGCTACACGCTATACGCTCTATAGGCAGGGCCGTCGGTGATCCTAATCAGCCATCAAATGGGTAGTATCTTCAGCTTGAATCAGAGGAGAAGCAAACCGAGAAAGCTACTACAAAAAGTGATTGGGCTGGGCCAATCCGTTCTCTCGACAAGTGTTTCAGGACATGTAATCCTCAAAGTCTGGTACCGTGGTCATTATCTATGGTTCATCCTTCAGGAAGGTGGTCTCCTATGATCATTCGGAAAGTTCAAATTAGAAGGTACAGGGGAATAAAAGTTTTAGATTGGGATCCCGCCTCACGCTTTTCATGCCTAGTAGGCCCGGGCGACTCTACAAAATCAACAATTCTCTCGGCTATCGAATTGGCGCTTTCGCCAGTGAACAACGTGTTTATCAATGATACCGATTTCTACATGGGGGATGTAGGGCAACCATTGGAAATAACTGTCTCGGTTGGACAAGTTCCTCAAGAGTTACTACGCGATAACAAGTTTGGATTAGAAGTGCGTGGTTGGAATGCTAACACCGGTCTAAGAGATGAACCGCAAGACGGTGATGAGCTTGTTCTTTCTATCAAAGTATCCGTCGATGATACCCTAGAACCCAATTGGATTGTGGTTAATGACCGGAAGCCAGAAGGTGAGAAGATTGGTCCGAATGACAGAAGTACGTTGGGCTTGATCAGAATCAGTGCCGATGTTGAACAACACTTGTCATGGGGCCGTGGGTCAGCCCTTTTGCGGCTAACCGATAATCAGACGAATCTGCGCCAAGTAATTGCTGATGCAAACCGGAGAGCTAGGGAAATTGTAGCAGGAGCTGATCTTGAAGCGCTTAAAGAGGCGGTGGTAAAGGCGCAGAAAGCATCCGTTAATCTCGGCGTTAAACCCATGAAGCAATACGTGCCAGGGCTTGAAGCTAGAGCGATTTCGGGCCGAGCTGCCCTTCTAACCATTTACGACGGAGCGGTTCCTGTGAAGCAAGCGGGTCTTGGAACGCAAAGGCTAATAGCATTGGCAGTTCAAGGCTTAGCATTCCCGGAGGGCGCCATAGTCTTAATCGATGAGATAGAGGTTGGGCTTGAACCACATAGGATCTGTCACCTGCTCCGAACGTTAAAGCACGCTACAGAACAGCCTGCAGGATCCCCGCAAAACATTGGCCATGTCATCACAACGACGCATTCCCCTACTGTGATTGTTGAATTGCCGGCACATAATCACGGTGTTGTTAGGTCCGCGGAAGGTAAGACTGTAGTTGGTCATGTTTCCAAAGAACTTCAAGGCACGCTGAGGAAAGCACCTGATGCATTATTGGGTAAGAAGGTGCTCGTGTGTGAAGGAAAGACAGAGCTTGGCCTATGCCGTGCGGCAGAAAAGTTTTGGATGGTAGGAAGGGAAGTTCCACTTTCTCATGTAGGGACTGTGTTGCTGGCAGGGGGTGGAACGGAAGCGCCTCGAACCGCGAAGCATCTTGCAAGCCTTGGTTATGGTGTCGCCCTTCTCGCTGATTCCGATGAGCCCATTAACCCAGATGCTAACTCATTACAAAGTTTGGGTATCCGAGTGTTTCAGTGGGCAGGCACTGTTTCAATAGAGGAACGAATTGCGCTGGACCTTCCTTTTCAGGACCTCCCAAAAATCATTCAGCTCGCCATAGATATTGTCTCGTTGGATGTCACTGTCATTGATGCAATTTGTTCGCGGCTTGGGAGTAATCCAACATCGATAGGGAGCGATATAGACTCTTGGCGTGCGAACGGGATTTCAGAGGGGAAAATCCGTGAGGCGATAGGAAAGGCAGCTAAGGATAAGGATTGGTTTAAGAGAATTGATTCGGGAGAACAGCTTGGGCAAATTGTGATGCACACTTTACCGAGCATTCAACTTTCTGATCTAGCACAAAAACTAACAAGCGTTGGCAATTGGGCGTATGGACAGTGATTCGCACAGAGAGGTGGCTCCGCTTGTTTGGACAGGTTCTGCCAGTTCATAAGTGGCGCCTGGCGGTGTGCGCCTACGCGGCGGTGGGCCGTGCAGGCTGGTTGTCCAAGTACACGCGATCGGGCGTGCGTCCGTCAAGCGCGCGATGCG
>JBGTNJ010000101.1:0-49679 GCA_041743145.1 Nitrospira sp.
TGATACCGTAACCGTCTCCGCTACCAAGGCCGATCCGAATGCGGTGATGCTGATCGGCTCCGTCACGGTCCCGGCTGGCACCGCATCAGGCCAAGAGACCTTCCCGCTCAACGGACCAGGGACCCAGACCCTCCTGTCGATCGACGTGACCGCTCAGAGTGGAGGAGCTCCCAAAACCTACAGCATCACCATCGATCGTGCTCTAGGACCTTAGGCAAGCAGGAATCGTTCTGCCCTTCTACCGCTCTGCATCCGGTTACTGATGAACGGCCAGATCCTGACAAAGTTCCCTCGCTAGACATCTCTGTACCCTCTATATTGCCTTTACCCGTGACCTACCCCAACACAGGGTCATTGGACTCTTGACCTGGTCCCTAGGATCGGGTATACCTCCATTCCCCTACTCACCTAGATATTTATGGTTAGACTGATTCTAAGCCCGCGGGTGCTATTGGAATCGCTCATCCGACTCTACAAAAGCGACCAACTCCATAACTTCCGAGATTCGAGAAAGTGAATAGGTTGAACATGAGACACACTCCTCTACTCGCTGGACGATTTCTCACTGCTTCCCTCCTCCTTGCAATTGGTTTCGGTGCCGCTGGCTGTGGCGACTCAGCGACGGTAAACCCAGAGGTCGAACTTTCTCGGTTGACGGTCTCCCCCGGCACGCTCCAACCGGATTTCAACGGTGGCACCACGCAGTACAGCGTCGATCTCACCAACTCCACCACGAGCGTGACTGTCAGCGCTCAACCAGCAGTGTCCGGCGACAGCGTGTCGATTAATGACCAGCCAACGACAAGCCGAGTCATTGCCCTCGGCGCGGTGGGAACAACAACTCCTGTGAGTATTGTCGTTTCAGAGTCGGGCAGTAATTCGAGAACCTATACGGTCCTCCTTAAACGAGCCGGGTTAGCAGGAAACAATTCGTTAGAGAGCTTAGCCGTATCACCAGGCACCCTGGCGCCCGATTTTGATCCAAATACGCTGCCCTATACCGTCACGGTCGCTAGCAACGTCGGGAGCGTCGACGTAACCCCCACGGCTCAAGACTCCAATGCGACGATGACGGTGAACGGGCAAGCCGCGCCCTCCGGACAGGCACGCACCATACCACTCAACGGCCCGGGCCAAAGCACGACCATCACGATTACGGTAACGGGCCAGAACGGGAGCCCCAAAACCTATATACTTACCGTGAGCCGTGGGGTATCCAACAATAACAATTTGCAGAGCTTAGGCATTTCACCAGGGACTTTGGCCCCCGCCTTCAGCGCCGGTACTACGGACTATAGGGTAAATGTGGTAAGCAGCGTGACCAGCGTGACGGTCACGCCGAGGCTACAGGATACCGCGGCGACCATGACCGTGAACGGGCAAGCCACGACCTCTGCGCAGGCCCGAACTATTACGCTGCGTGCAGCTGGTTTGAGCACCTTGGTCCCGATCGTGGTGACGGCACAGAACGGCACCCAGAAAATCTATGTGGTGGAGATCTTCCGCGCCGCGCTTGGCGGGAACAATAACCTCCAGAGTTTGGCCGTATCGCCTGGCTCCTTGGCTCCTGCCTTTAATGCCAACACGACGAGCTACACGGTGAACGTGGCGAGCACCGTGGCCAGTATCAGGGTCACGCCCACGCTACAAGACACCGCTGCGACCCTGACCGTTACGTCGAACGGGCAAGTCACCACCTCCGGGCAGGCTCGCACCGTTACGTTGCGCGATGCTGGGTTGAGCACCACTATCAATACCCTGGTAACGGCACCGAATGGCAGCCAAAAAACATACACGATCACCGTAGACCGAGCGGCACCTCCCCCACCATCGGGGAACAACAATCTGTCGGGCTTGACGGTGTCACCGGGTTCCTTAGACTCTGCCTTCAATGCGAACGACCTGAGTTACACGGTGAACGTGGCGACCGATGTCACCGAAGTGGCGGTCAGTGCCACCAAGGCCGACCCGAATGCGGTTATCTCTGGGGATGTACCTAATAGCGGTCAGGCAAATATTACGCTCACTGGAGCAGGGACAACCAGACGTGTGTCGATTATCGTTACTGCGCCCAGCGGAACTCCGAAGACATACACCTTGGACATCATCCGCGCAGCGCCCGCGGCGCCGCCAGCGCCCGCGAGCGCGCCGGACCTGATAACTGAGGATGACTCCTGTTCCCCTGGTATTCCCCCTGATGAATGCGCTCCCGGTACGAGTAAGGAGGACAACGTTACCAACGACCCAACGCCCAGATTCACAGTGGCCCAGCCGGGAGCTGGACAAACTCCTAATCTTTATGTAGACGGGGTCAAAGTCAAGGAGGGGTTTGATCAGGGAGCCAACACCCTCACGCCACCGACAGCACTGAGTGACGGGCCCCACACGATTACGAGCACGGTGACCAATGCGGCAGGTAGCGAGTCCCCCGAGAGTCCTGCCTTGACCGTAACGATCAACACCGTAGCCCCTGGGACACCGACACCGTAAGTACCAGGGTGCCGAGGCGGTTAGTGCAAGCGGTGTGACCGCCTCACAACGCTCACGATGTTCCGCAGCCGTCTTGCTCTGTGAACCGAGTGCTTAACGAAGAAAGACCGACCTTAGTTCGCATTTCCGCCGCCTCGCGGACATCTCACCATTCGCAACCCTCACGACTTCCCAGTCGCTAGGTTGACCCAACCGATCAGATTCGTTATACGTTTGATTGCGTAGTCTGCGGCATGTGTCATCACAGTTCCGTCTGGAGCCCTCTCTTGCCCCACTGACTACCCATCGTATTCATCAAAAACGAACGGGCCCGTCACTTGATACAAACACTAAAATCGGCAGCCTTGATGAAACGCTTCTCCACCGTCGTGGGACCATATCTAGCCACCGGTCTTTTCATTGCCACTGGACTGAGCATTTACGGCTGCGGGGACTCAGCGTCGGTGAACCCAGTGGTAGAACTCCGGAGTCTGGCGGTCTCCCCCGGAACGCTCGAACCAACCTTTAATGGTGCGACCACCCAGTACAAGGCGGATCTTGCCAACAACATCACGAGTGTCACCGTCACCGCTCAACCTGCCGTGGCCGGGGACAGCGTGACGATTAACGGCGAAGCGACGACAAGCCGTCCCATCACCCTCGGCGAGGCCGGATCGACGACTCCGGTGAATATCGTCGTGTCAGAATCGGGTACCAATTCGAGGACCTATACCGTCCTCCTCACGAAAGCGAGCTTAACAGGCAACAATTCGTTACGGAGTTTGTCGATTTCGTCAGGCTCTCTCGACCCCGGATTTGATGCAAATACCTTGAGCTATCAAGTCTCCGTCGCCAGCAGCGTCAACAGTCTGAGGGTGACGCCAACCTTAGACGATCCTGCTGCAACGATGACGGTGAACGGCCAAGCCGTCACCTCCGGGCAAGCCCAAACCATTACACTGCGCGACCCTGGGCAGAGCACTATTTTCACAATTGCTGTGACCGCCCAGGACGGCACCTCGAAAACCTACACCCTGGTCGTCTCTCGCGCAGCCCTCGGCGGGAACAATAACCTCCAGAGGTTAAGCGTATCACCAGGATCCCTGTCCCCCTCGTTCGTCGCAAGCAGAACGAGCTACACCGTCAATGTCGGAGGAAGGGTCGATAGTATTACTGTAACCGCGGCTCCTCAGGATGCGAATGCAAATGTGACAATCGAGGGACAAGATACGGGGTCGCGTTCCATCTCTCTGCCACCCGGGCCATCGAGCACTGAAATAGAAGTGGTTGTAACCGCTCAGAATGCAGTCCCCAAAATATACTTTGTCACCGTGAGCCGCGCGGCGCTTTCGGCTGATGACAACTTGGAAGCCCTCAGCGTGTCCCCAGGCGCCTTGGATCCTGTCTTTTCTGCCGGTACCACGCAGTACGCCGTGGAGGTCGGAACCACTGTCACTGAAGTGACCGTCACTGCGACCAAGTCCGATCCGAATGCTGTCATCTCTGGGGATGTGCCCAACGGAGGGCAAGCGAACATTCCGCTCGACGGACCGGGGACCAGTAAGACGGTGTCAATAATCGTGACGGCACCGGATGGAACCTCCAAGACGTACCTGGCCACGGTGAACCGCGCGGCGTCCGCCAACAACAATCTGTCGGCATTGACTGTGTCCGCAGGCATCTTGGCTCCACCCTTTGTTCCAGGCACCTTGACCTATGCGGTGAATGTCGGCAGCGGCGTCGACAACGTGACCGTTTCCGCGACCAAGTCTGACCCAAACGCCGTGATGTCGGCGTTGGGTTCGGTGATTGCCGCGGCGGGGGTTGGGACAGGGCAAGTGACTGTCCCCGTGGGGCTTGGGGGAAGCGCTGAGGTACTGATCACCGTGACAGCCCAGGATAAAAGCCCGAAAACCTATCGCATCGTCTTAAGTCGACCGTTCCGCTAGAATATTGCGAGTCCTTTCCGTATCTCCAAAGCCTCCATCCCCAGAGTGCCTTGGGAGCCGCATGAGGAAATGCCGGCTCACGACTCTCGATCTCTTTCCTACCATTCGCAATCCTCATATCTTTGATCCAATCCGTTGACCCGACCAGTTCGGGTCAACCATGCGCGCACCCTGCTTATCTATACGCAAGTAGGGATAGACCGATCGGGAACCCCTTTCGTAATATCTGTCTCTAATCTTAGCGTCCACACGGGTGGGTGGACCCGACAGGTTATCCAGCAAGAGAAAGAGGTTGGGTCTATCATGAGACGCTTCTTCACCATCCCCGCACGATACTTGGCCATTACTCTTCTCGCCGGAACCGTCGGCTTGAGTATCTATGGCTGTAAGGACGCAGGGTCGATTGATCCAGGCCCTCAACTCGCCAGCCTGTCGGTCTCCGGCGCATCGCTCCAACCGCCGTTCGCCAGCGAAACGACTGGATACAGTGTTGACCTTCACAGCAACACTCCTGACGTCACCGTCTCGGCAACGAAGGCTGATCCGAATGACGTGTTGTCCGGCGCGGTGGCCGCCCCGGCAGGGCAAGCCACTGGTCAAACAACGATTTCACCCCCTGGACCCGGGTCAACCAAAGATGTCTCACTGACCGTCACTTCCCCGGATGGAAGAGCGAAAATCTACACCATGACCCTCAGGGGGCTAACCCTTGGCGGGGACAACACCCTCAAGAGTTTGACCCTGTCGCCAGGTACCTTGTCTCCTACCTTTTCTACAGGAACTCAGGACTACAGTGTGGACGTGGCCACCATTGTCACCGAAGTGACCGTCTCGGCAACCAAGTCTGATGCGAATGCCCTGTTATCGGGTGATGTGCCTAACGAAGGACAAGCGACCATCAAACTCGACGGGCCAGGGACGACTAAGGCGGTATCGATTATCGTCACTGCACCGAATGGAACCTCAAAGACCTATACCATCACCGTCAAACGAGCGGCGCCTTCGAGTGACGATGCTCTATCCGGCTTGACTGTGAGTCCAGGCTCATTGGATCCTGATTTTGCTTCGGGAATCCTGAGCTACACGGTTGATGTTGCCAATAATGTGGACAGCGTGATTATCTCCGCAACGAAATCCGATCCGAATGCTGTGATGTCCGCCTTTGGTTCAGTGATCGCGGCCGCAGGGACGCCGACAGGACAAGTATCCGTCCCGCTGAAGGGGAAACGCACCGAGGTGGATATTACCGTTCACGCACAAGATGGCCTGAGTACAAAGACTTACACCATCACCATACTCCGATCTCGTCGGTAGATAGTGGCCCGAGCTTCGGACTAGAGCGGATGCAAGTCTTCCTTGGCTTTCCGATGTCCAACGGCCCTTCCGATTCAGCGTGCTGATATTCCCACACAGCCAACTCGTACTCCGTATCACTTTCTCCCCTCAAGCAACCATCGAGGCCACTTGTGCCTGCAGTGAGCAGGATGGTCACCGTGACGGCCACACCTCGAGATAGTACTACCTCGATGACAATCGAGGGGCAAGCAACTGGAGCAGGGCAGCCACGTCCCATCGAGCTAGGATCGCCTGGTTCGAACACGGACATTACGATCCTGCCCCAACAGGTTCGGCGACCATTCCGCTCGGTGGGCCAGGGATAACCACACGGACAACAATCACCGTCACTGCACCGAATGGAATCTCAAAGACCTATACGATCACGTTGAATCGACTGTTCCGTTAGAATATTGCGAATCGTTTTCGCATTACGAGTCCGATGAGGCAAGCCCATTTCCGAGAGCCGAGGGAAGTGCATGTTGACCCGAGCAGTAGGATCAGCTATACGATAGATCTCTGCTTGGCTCTGCCAACGTGGTGATAGTCGAATCTTGAACCCTCTCGTAGTCTCGCGTTTACCGTGTGGGTTCACCGGAACAAGCAGATCCACAGTCCATGCACCTAGAGCAAGCTACCGGTATAACCAGCATCATATGAGACCCACATTTACTGCAGCGGGACAATATTATTCAGCCGCCATTCTTGTCGTGGTATTCGCCTTCGGTGCCTCTGGCTGTTCGGATACAGCCTCGATCAACGAGGACGCACACCTCAGCAGATTGACCGTCGATCCCGGCGCGCTCCAGCCCGCTTTTTCGCCCAATACCTTCGACTATAGGGTTGATGTGCCTACAACGGCTGACAGCATCATCGTCACAGCCACCCCTCAAGACAGCGATACGACGATGACGATCAATGGGATTCCAACTGGCTCAGGAGAGGGACGCCCCGTCCCGCTCGAAGCCCCTGGGTCAAGTACCACCATCCGCATCACTTTGAGCGCGCCGAGCGGAACTCAGAACACCTACATCGTTCTGGTGAATAGGCCGGTGCCGTTGAGTAGCAACAATAATTTGTCGGCATTGAGTGTGTCATCAGGCAACCTCGTTCTCAGCTTGGATCCTCCCTTTGCACCGGGCACACTGAACTACACCGTGGACGTCGACAGCACAGTCGGCAGTGTGACCGTCTCCGCGACGAAGGTTGATCCGACTGCCGCGATGACCGGTTCCGTGACGGCCGGCGCCGGGCAAGCCAGTGGTCAAGCGCCCATTACGCTCAACGGCGCAGGGTCCTCCACACCGATATCGATTGCCGTGACTGCACCAAATGGAAATGCGAGGCAATACAGAATCACCGTAAATCGACTCGCACCATCGAGCAACAATAATCTGAGGGCCTTGGCAGTCACACCAGGCACGTTGATACCACCTTTTGCTCAGAATACGCTGACCTATACAGTGGTTGTCGATATCACCGTTGGTAGTGTGGTCGTCTCCGCGACGAAGGCCGACCCAGATGCCGTGATGTCCGCGTTGGGGTCGGTAATCGCTCCCAAGGGGATCCCAATAGGTCAAGTCACCATTAGCCCTGGGCAAGGGCCTGTGTCGATCATCGTAGTCGCACCAGATGGAAGCCAAAAGACGTATACCATAAGCGCGGTGGTCCAACCGTTCCGCTAGACATAGCGCAGGTTGTCCTGATGGCCACGGACCTCTTCCCTATCTTGCTTGCAATGAGGAACCGATCGCTCGCACCAAGCCCCGGTGGTACCTGGACCGCTCTCCCCTCCTGAAGCAACCAGCAGATGGCTACTGTCCGGAACACAGACTCGTGGAGGGAGAGGATCTTACCGCTTCGGATCCAACTCGATCAGTCCCTTGCGGATCGCGGTGATGGCGGCTTGTGTGCGATCATAGACTTGCAGCTTGTGGAAAATATTTCTGACATGATTCTTCACGGTCTTTTCGCTGAGGTCGAGAGTATTCGCGATCTCCTTGTTGGTTTTCCCATCCGCGACCAATCGCAAAACGGTAATTTCTCGTTCGGTCAAATCATGTTCGGCCCAAGCCGGCTTCTTCCCTTTCTTTTGAGCCATCAGCGAGAATTCGGCCAAAATTTTACTGGCGACAGAGGGATGAATCAGTGATTCACCGCGCGAGATCGCACGAATGGCCGCCACGATCTGAGACGATTCGGAGTCTTTCAGCAAGTATCCGGTGGCTCCCGCGCGTACGAGGTCGAAGATGTATTGCTGTTCCTCGTACATAGTCAACGCGACGATGCCGATGTGCGGGAACTCGCGTTTGATTTGTCGCGTTGCCTCGACCCCGCCCATCCTCGGCATGCTCACATCCATCAGAATCACATCGGGAAGCAGAGCGCTGGCTTTCTCCGTTGCTTCGACCCCATCCTGAGCTTCGCCGATGACGTGAATGTCCTCTTTGGTTTTGAGAATGGCCGCCAATCCTTCTCGGACCACCCGATGGTCGTCGGCGATGAGAACTTTAATCTTCTCCATTGCCTATCTCCTCCTTATTGCTCAACGGCACTTCAACGATGAGCTTTGTGCCTTTCCCCGGCTTGGATTCCACACGGCCTTCTCCGCCGACCAATCGCGCTCGCTCCAAGATACCCTTGATCCCAAAATGGTCCCATTTTTCAGGGTCGCGTAGCACCGTCTCCAGGTCAAAACCGACCCCATTGTCGGTAATGGTGACTCGTAACAAGTCCACATCGATGTCCAGCTTGATTGACACCCGGTCGGCTTTGGCATGTTTTTCGACGTTGCTCAAAGCTTCCTGGATGATTCGGAAGAGAAAGATCTTGGTTCGCGGGAAAAGAATCTGCTCATCTCCCGTCACGGTAAACTTCGTAGCAATGTGCGTCTGAGTCTGATACGACGCAAAATAATTCGTGAGACCGGGGATGAGATCCATCTTGTCATAGTGCAGAGGACGAAGGTTAAAGATCACTTGGCGGGCTTCCTGAATGGCCAGCTTGAGTTGGGCCTTGCTCTCCTTGATGGTGGCCAAACTTGCTCGTGGGTTCTTCCGGATCAGCTGTTGGCAGAGATCAAGCTTGAAGTTCACACCCGCCAAAATCTGGACGAATCCGTCGTGGATCTCACAGGCGATTCTGGTCCGTTCGTCCGTCACGGCGGCACCCGTTTCTTTGACGTAGAGTCGGTAAAGAGATTGATATTTGTTCAATGTCTTCTCAATCTCCGCCGTCGCGCGAATGCGAGCCTCAATCAATTCCCACATGAATTTCGCGCTGGCGCCGCTGATGATGGTCACCCCCATACGGTGGAAATCTTGGAGAAACTGCCAGACTTCCGCATCATCAGAGACATCGATGATCAAGTCGACACGCTCCATCGTCAACAATTGCCGATAGTCGTGGGTAATCGGAATTTTCAATTGTTTGGCTAAATCCAACCCGGGCGCCCCTGGATTGATCTCCGCCACACCGACGATCTGAACAAGAGGATCGTTCGCAAAAATCTCCATCAGCGCGGTGCCACCTCGACCGGCGCCGATAATGGCGACGCTCGTCGCCACAGGAGTCGGCGTGTTTCGTCGCCCGCGCTGAGAGAGTGGTTTGATCATCGGATTGAAACTTCCCTCGCTCAGTTCAGCAATTACCTGAACAGCAGGACGTTGGAAGAGAATAGTGCGAACGAAGCGGGGGGAAACCTGAGAACAGTGCGGGTCTGAGGTTAACGTTCGCGTCCTTGCTGAGCCAGCGTCTTCAACTCGTCCATGAATTGCTCGATGTCCTTGAACTCTCGATACACGGATGCAAATCGGACATATGCAACCTGATCCAGTTGATGCAACTCTCGCATGACTTCCTCTCCCACTACTCGGCTTTCGATCTCCGTTTCGCCCATTTCCTGAATCCGCTTCTCGATCCGGTCGGTCACGGCTTCGATAGTTCCGGTGCTGATGGGTCGCTTTTCACAGGCTTTTTTCATCCCGAGAAGAATTTTGGTGCGGTCGAAGGACTCCCGGCGACCGTCCTTCTTCACCACGACCGGCAAAATTTCTTCAACTCGCTCGTAGGTGGTATAGCGACGCTTACAACTCAAGCATTCACGGCGTCGACGAATGACCTCGCCTTCCTTGGCCATGCGAGAATCGACCACCTTGTCTTCGAGCTCATCGCAGAAGGGACATTTCACTGGAGGCGACCTGCTCTCTCGCTATCGGCTGACTGCTAGTAGGGATGAAAGATCGGGAACCGAGCACACAACGCCTTCGCTTGCATACGAACTTCTTCGAGCACATCTGCTTCCTGCCGATGCTGGAGAACACGGTCAACTAAGTCAACGATTTGTTTCATCTCAGGCTCACGCATCCCGCGCGTGGACACGATCGGCGACCCCAGCCGGATGCCGCTGGCCACCGCGGGAGGTTTTTCGTCGTAGGGCACGGCATTCTTATTGACGATAATCCCAGCCGCATCAAGCGCCGCATCGGCCTCTTTCCCCGTGATCCCTTTGTTTGTGAGATTGAGGAGCATTAAGTGCGTGTCCGTTCCGCCTGAGACGATTGTGTAGCCACGCGCCACAAATTCTTGGGCCAGTGCTTTAGCGTTGGCCAAAACTTGTTGCTGATAGCGCTTAAAGGCCGGAGACAACGCTTCCTTGAAGGCCACTGCCTTGGCGGCGATCACATGCATTAACGGCCCACCCTGAAGACCCGGAAAGACGAGCTTGTCGACCGCCTTCGCATGTTCAGTTCGGCACATCGTGACACCGCCACGGGGACCGCGCAGGGTCTTATGGGTCGTGGTCGTCACGAAGTCGGCGTAGGGAACGGGATTCGGATGAAGCCCGGCGGCAATAAGCCCGGCAATGTGAGCGATATCCACTAATAGATAGGCGCCGACCGACTTGGCAATCTGTTGGAATCGTGGGAAATCCAGCACGCGAGCATAGGCGCTTGCACCGACGACGATCATGCGCGGACGGCATTCTTCCGCGACCTTTTGAACAGCCTCATAGTCGATGGTTTCCGTCTGGCGATCGACGCCATAGGAGAAGACTCGGAAAAGGATGCCGGAGAAGTTGACTTTGCTCCCGTGCGTAAGATGTCCGCCCTGAGCGAGGTCCATTCCTAAAATGGTGTCTCCCGCCTTCAACACCGACAAATACGCGGCCATGTTGGCCTGCGAGCCAGAATGTGGCTGTACATTGACGTGTTCGGCGCCAAAGATCTCCTTACATCGCTGAATCGCCAAGTCTTCGACCGCATCGGCATGCTGACACCCACCATAGTACCGCTTGCCGGGATAGCCTTCCGCATACTTGTTGGTGAGCAAAGAGCCTTGCGCCGCCAAGACCGCGAGGCTGGCAAAGTTTTCCGACGCAATCAAGAGCAGCTTCTCACGCTGCCGGACTTCTTCGGCTTCGATCGCAGCGTAGACTTCGGGGTCTGCCGTCTTCAGCGCATCCCAGGAACCGATCGCGTCGCTGCTCATCTTCTCCATGGTTCACATTCCTACGCTGATGGCTCTTCGGGCTCTTGTTTCTTCACGACGTGAACGGTCACTGTCGCCACCACATCTCTTGGCATTTTTATGGGTACGGACGTCGTTCCAATCTCCTTGATCGGATGAGCCAATTGAATTTTTCGCCGATCCACGGTAACGCCCTGTGCCGCGAGTCCTTCGGCAATGTCTTTGGTGGTGACGGAGCCGAATAGTTTGTCGTCTTTGCCCGCTTGCATCTCGATCGTCAGCGCCACCGCCGACACCTTCTTCGCATGTGTCTCAATTTCCAGTTTTTCTTTCTTGGCTTTCTCGGCTGCCACTCGTTTGACATGCTCGAACGCCTTGATGCTCCGACCGTCCGCTTCCACAGCTTTGCGCCTCGGCAACAGATAGTTTCGTGCAAACCCATCGGCGACATTGATAAGATCGCCAAGATGCCCCACCCCTTCCAGGGTCTCTTGAAGAATGACTTTCATACCCCTACTCCTTCACATGATAAAGTGCTCGAGGATACTGACCTGACTGCGAAATGTCAATTCTGAGGGAAGCCGCGAAGGTGACTCGTAAATCACGCGGAGCGCTGGTTAAAACCGCCCCACGGCTTTCTTGGCCAAAGTCTGAAGCTTCTCTTCGTCGCCGGCGGTTTCTTTGAGAGCGAGCTTGACGGTGATGTTCCCTTTCTTAATGTACAAATCCACGTAGTCCAGGCCGAAAGCGCCCCGATCCATCAGTGCCTCGTTGCCGATACCTTTGACTGCCACCGGCTTCTTGGCGATCTTCCTGGCACGGTCGATTGCGTCGGCGGGAAACACCCAGATTTCCATGGCATCGTTACCGTTGGCGAACTCATAATTGCACCAGGCGGCCTGACCTTCCTTGCTTGCCTCCGGCTGCCCCTTCAGCTTACCGATGACCTGCTCAACCTCGGCGGGCGTTACGAGCGAGCAGGGCGCAGGCTCAGCCGCAAACGTTGTCGCGCTGCATGCAGCCCCTGCCGTCAAGATTGTTGCGCAGATGGCATATCTGAGGTGCTTCCATGATTCCATGCGTTCTCCTGTCACGGTTTCTTCCCCGTCTTAACTCAGCCGATTATTTAACGCACCATCGCGTCGTGGAAGGTGACAGTAACTGTCTTGAAAATCAAGCATGGTGAACCCCTCTTTACACGTGGGTTCGCCGTGAGGAATCCACTACCGTACACAACGAATGGTTCATTATGGAATGACGCCGAGCGCTCGCCCGACTTTCGCAAACGCATCCACGGCTTGTTTTAGCTGAGAGGTCGTATGGGCCGCCGACATCTGAGTCCTGATTCTGGCCTGCCCTTGAGGAACCACCGGGTAACTGAACCCGACCACGTAGACCCCTTCTTTGAGCAAAGCCTCTGCCATCGAGGTCGCAAGGGCGGCATCACCTAGCATCACCGGAATGATCGGGTGCTCACCGGGAACGAGCCGAAAACCAAGAGCACCCAACTCCCGCCTGAAGTAGGCGGCGTTGGCCCGAAGCTGCTCTCTCAAATGATCACCCTGCTTCACGAGGTTGAGTGCACACAATGCCCCAGCCGCAACCGGAGGAGGAAGCGCGTTTGAAAACAGATAGGGCCTCGATCGCTGACGCAGCAGCTCGACAACCTCGGCCTTGCCCGATGTAAATCCGCCGGTTGCGCCACCAAGCGTTTTCCCCAACGTGCTTGTCACAATCTCGACTCTCTCCGCCACCCCGAAATGAGCCGGTGTACCCCTCCCCGCTGAACCAAGAACTCCAGTGGCATGGCTGTCATCGACTACCACCGCTGCATCGTACCGTTCCGCCAACGGTACGATTCGGTCCAGCTTGGCCAGATCGCCATCCATGGAGAAGACTCCGTCGGTGACAATCAGCCGTAGGCGACAGCCACTCGCTTCCTTGAGCCGCGCTTCGAGGTCATCCATGTTGGAATGGGTATATCGAAACCGCTTCGCCTTACAGAGTCTGATGCCGTCGATCAGGCTGGCATGGTTCAACGCATCGCTGATGACGGCATCACGCTCATCCACCAACACTTCGAAGAGTCCCCCGTTCGCGTCAAAACAAGAGCTATAGAGAATGGTATCGTCCGTTCCAAGAAACGCATTGACGGCCTGTTCGAGCTGCTTGTGCAGATCCTGCGTGCCGCAAATAAACCGCACCGAGGCCATTCCATAGCCGTGTGTGTCCAACCCCTTTTTTGCAGCCTGCACAATGGATGGATGATTCGCAAGACCCAGATAATTGTTGGCGCAGAGATTGAGAACCTGACCTTGCGTCACGCGGATCTCGGCCCCTTGTGGACCCATCAATCGACGCTCAGTCTTGTACAAACCTTGGGATCTGATCTCGGCAAGCTGGGCTTCGAGAACTTTCTTGAAAGACGAATAGGCCATGGATGGATAGATAGGACTGAGAGAGAAGGACAGTCCTCATACCTCAGTGCTATTCTGGGATCAACACCACTTTGCCGCACTGCCCCGATTGAATCAACTCAAACCCGGTCGCGAACTCGCTCAGTGGAAATGAATGCGTGATGACCGGCCGAATATCGAGGCCTGCCTTGAAGAGGCCCGCCAACCGATACCAGGTACCGAAGAGGCGGCGGCCGGTGATCCCATACACACGGATACCCTTAAAAATGATTTCGTTCGGCAGATCGAAGCAGACGGAACCGGTCGGAATGCCGAAAAGAGTCACGCGCCCACCATTCTTCACGGCTTGAAAGGCCTGGTGCAAAGCCGTGGGATTTCCCGACATCTCCAGCGCGGCATCGACTCCTTCCCCGGCTGTGATATCGAGGATCGCTGCCGCGATGTGTTCAGGCGAGTCAACCTTCGCATTGAAAGCATGGTCCACCCCAACCTGCTTCGCTAAACCCAGCCGATAGTCACTAACATCCGATGCGATGATCATGGCCGCACCAGCCGTCCGTGCCACGGCAGCGGCAAACAGGCCGGTTGGCCCACACCCCGTAATCAACACCGTATGCCCCGTTAAGTCTTCAGCAAGCGCTGCGTCAACGGCATTACCGAGCGGCTCCTGTACACAGGCTAGCTCTGGGGGGATCTGCGGATCTGTTCGCCACAATACATTTTCAGGCAATGTGACATATTGCGCGTACGACCCGTCTCGATCGATCCCCAGAATTTTGTAGTTCTTGCACACGTGCGCCTGGCCCGTACGACATTGAAAGCACGCTCCGCACGTCAGATGCGATTCGGCGGCAACATACTCACCAACCTTGATGAGGGACACGTCACGCCCTACCTCCACAACGTGGCCGCACAGTTCATGACCGATAATCCGTGGGGGATGGATCCGCCGTTGCGCCCATTCGTCCCAGCGATAAATATGGACGTCCGTTCCACACAGTGAGGTGGCCGTTATTTTCACGACGGCATCATGAGGGCCCGGCTTGGGATCGGCCCACGTGGTGAGGGTTAAACCTGGCCCCGCGGTGCTTTTGACGAGGGCTTGCATGCATGCATTGTATACCAAGGTGCAACCGTTGGACCCTATGTTTCAATGAAAGAAACGAGTTGCGCCGCGGGCTCAGCGATGGGTAGGATGCCAAAATCATGTTCCATCCAGCTGTGACACGTCTGATTCTGGTTGCTGGGTTGTTGGGTGTGGCGCCGTATCAAGCCCCTACTCACGCGAACACGCAAGCAGAGTCTCACCCCATCACGCCTCAGGTGATTGCTCCTGAGCAACAATGGGTGACGTTCGATTTCGCTGGTTCGAATGGCTCGGGAAATCTCCAACGCGGTCAACCACTTGAGCTGACGATTACCCTCGGTGGAATTGCCCCGGACCCCAGGCCGTTTGTGGCCATTTTTGAGTCGTCCTACTTTGAATCACAGATCGTGACCTTGAAGCCCGATCCGACTTCACCGGTGATGAAGGCGACCACCACCCTTGCGCCCGTCGCCCAAGATCAGCTCTCTCCTGGCGCAAAAGTTTCTCGGCTCCACGTGACGTTCGCCCGGTCAACCGAAACGAAATTCGAACGCCTGATGACTCGGATTCTGTATCTCACGGTAGACCACCCCGAGGCTGTTGGCGATGCCCATGCATCCTCCACAGGCAATCAAGACCAACCGGGCGAAAGAGATCTAGCCGCTGACCAGGCCGAGCCCATGCTTGATGCAATCCCTCTAGGCAACGATCAGCTGGTGGAGGAAGACCTGCTGCCGCCTCGTTCTGCACAACCGACACCAGCCTATTGGCACCAGGTACGTGACCTCTTGAACCAGAGCTGGAGCCGCACCACCCTGAGCATGCCACACTCCTCACCCCACCAAGCCGTGCACGTGCAATTTCGGCTCTATCCCGGCGGACGAGCCCAGATGATGCAGATTGCAGAGGGATCCGGCGCCTCTGAGATTGACCAAGCCGGCATCCAGGCGATCGCCGATGCGCAACCATTCCCACCGTTCCCTATGGGCGTCGGAAGCAAGCCGATCGAGATCCACCTGCGGTTACAGACGGGCTCACAATCCGGAGTACGCGACTTCCGCACCGGCGTTATTCCCAAGAAGTCTGAACGAACCATCAGCACACCGAAGAAATGAGCCAGCCCCTCATGGAGGAGTTCATGAAGGAATCACGTCGCGTAGGAACACAGCTCAGATCGAGCTGGTCGTTAGGCATGGTGATGGTGGGGCTCTTCACCCTCTTTCTCTTCCCAATCGGCGCCGAAGCGGAAACAGCTCGATGGGACATCGATCCGGATCACTCAGCGATTGAGTTTCGCGTCGCGCACATGGTGGTGTCCAAGACGTCGGGGCGATTCACAGACTACCGCGGATTTATCGAGATGGACGCAGACGCGAAAACCTTGAAGGCGATTGAAGCGACAATCAACGCCGAGTCGATCAACACCAATCATGAAAAACGCGACGCACATCTGCGCAATCCCGATTTCTTGGACGTCAAACAGTTTCCAACGATCACCTATAAGATGAAATCCGCGCAGAAAGAGGGGGACACTTACACGTTTATTGGGAACCTCACCTTGCATGGCGTGACCAAAGAGGTCACGCTCGCCGGAACTTTCAACGGAGTCACCCAAGATCCTTGGGGCAACACCAGAGCAGGATTCAGTGCCGATGGCAAACTGAACCGCAAGGACTTCGGCATGATTTGGAACAAGGTCCTCGATAGCGGCGGGCTTGTCGTGGGAGACGAGGTACAGATCCACTTGGACATCGAGTGCATCAAGGTTAAGAGACCTTCGTAACTCCCAATAGCGGTGGCACTAGATAAGCCCATCCTATGAAACGATGATCGATGAAGGCGATGGTGCTCGACCATACGGGAGATGTCTCTAGCCATCCCTTACAGCTTCGAGAGCAGCCTACCCCTACTCCACAGCCTTGTCAGGTCCTCGTCAAAATTCATGTCTGCGGCGTCTGTCGCACAGATCTCCATGTAGTGGAAGGGGAACTTCCTAACCCTGCATTGCCGGTGGTCCCAGGCCACCAAGCCGTCGGGACGGTGGTGCAGGTCGGTTCCGAAGTCTCCGAAGTCAAGGAAGGGGACCGCGTGGGGATTGCCTGGCTGCAAGGCACATGTGGACGCTGCGAGTTCTGCACAAACGGGCGTGAAAATCTCTGCTTAGAGGCAACATTCACCGGCTATCAGGCCAACGGAGGGTATGCCGAATATGCGGTCGTCCCTGCACGATTTGCCTACCCTATCCCACCGATCTTTTCCGATGATGAAGCAGCTCCCTTGCTCTGCGCCGGAATCATTGGCTATCGAGCCCTGCGCCTCAGCGACATCAAACCGGGCCAGCGACTTGGGTTGTATGGCTTCGGAGCTTCCGCGCACATTGCCATCCAGATTGCACGGCATTGGGGCTGTCAGGTCTATGTCAGTTCACTCAAGCCGGAGCATCAGAGGTTGGCGAGACAGCTCGGAGCAGTCTGGGTTGGTGGATCGACTGAGGCGCCGCCTGATAAACTGCATGGGTCCATCATCTTTGCACCAGCCGGTGAACTCGTCCCTCCAGCCTTGAGAGCGCTTGACCGAGGCGGTACATTAGCTTTGGCTGGTATCCACATGTCACCGATTCCCTCACTTGACTACGATCGTGACGTATTTGGGGAGCGAGTCATCCGCAGTGTCACAGCCAACACGAGACAGGACGGAATCGATTTGTTGCGCGAAGCGGCCGCGATTCCGATCAGACCTCATACGATCCGCTTTCCTCTTGAGGAGGCGAATCGTGCGCTGCAAGCGTTGAAGGCTGGGAGTTTTCAAGGGGCAGCGGTGCTGACAATGTAAATGTGGATGTGCGATGTCCGACCGGTGATTGCATATAGCCGAATGAAGCCGCCGGTTGGCCGGAGGCTTCCAAGAAAGCGCTCAGGTCATTCATGAGGGAAGGCCAAGGTCGATTATGCGCTGATGCTGAGTCATTTCTGATGAGAGTTTTCCGTTTGGTTCATAAGTTTGAGTGTCTTGGTGGCAAACCACGCCCTCCAGTCCAGTTTCGCGAATAGAACGACCAACGCCAGCAGGAAGGCTTGCGTCAAGACAAAATATCCCCCGAGATAGGCAAGGACCGATCCATCATCGAGAACGGCCTTATGCGCGACTTCCATGGCCATGACCACCCAAAAACTATAGGTCAGAAACCGGCCTATGAAGGATGCAGCAGCCACCGGTGCCAGTGGCAAAGACGTGAGCCCATAGGCGATAAACAGTGAGTTCGATGGCAAGGGGCTACAGGTGTAAGCGAGGAAGGCCCCGAAAGTCATCGCGCGTTGTGTTCCCAGACGATCTTTCACAAGATCAATGTTCTCTTTGGTGCGCGCGCTCAACCAGCGTTGCCTGACAACGATAAACGCCAGCTTCGCGAGCACAAGTCTCCCGGCGGTGGCTGCTGTTGCAGCCACGAACGCGGTGAGCCAGGGATTCGCATCCGGTCTGGACAGTCCAATCGCAGACAACACGATCCACGTCGGTGGCGCGAATGCAGGCAGGCTATTCAGCACAAAGATGATTGCAAAGAGAGACAGGGTATTCATCGTCGCGTGAAAGCGCACAACCTTCCGGCGCTTGCCCCATTGTGGCATTGAAGTGAACGCGTCACCAATGGGCAACGACCGGACGGTCATTGCACAATCAGTTTCTAGGCATCCAGCAAGTTCGAAATACCCGGCCGTGGGAGACCCGAACCATTCTCAGCCAGGCTTCGGAATGTCTCGCGGCCTCTATCGCTTTCGCTCGAGAATGCTCGAAGCCTGTTCGGACACTTCTTTTACCAAGATTCCCATCTTCGGATGCGATGGTTCGAAATCAACCGGCCAGTCATGGTGACGCAACCATTCGCTGGCGGTCGGGCCGATTGAGGCAACCATGATCTTCTCTAGTGCCGCACGAAAGGGTTCCACCTTACCGTCCTGCTCCAACACCTGCATGACATGGTCCCCCTGCGCCGCGTTGGTGATCAGGATCACATGAACGCGTCCGACAATGATTTCTTCCAGGACATGGCGAATGGGACCAAGATCCTCTGGCAGCGCCCACTTGTAGATCGGGACCGGAAATACCTCTGCTCCTCGTTGTTCCAAGGCTTGCAATAGATTAGGGTTTGAAACGCCATACTCCTGCACCGCAACCCGCAGGCCTTCCACCGGACGATGTTTATCCAACGTCGACATGAGATCAACCCACGTATTTGGCTCCGGTACTGTCAGCGTGGCGTTCAGACCGGCAGCCTTGAGAGTTGCGACTGGCTTCGGCCCTCGTGCGATGATCGTCGTGTCTTCGAGTGCCGCGACAATCGAAGGCCAGGAATAGCTCGTCTTGAGCAGCTCGAACAGCGCGGTTGTGCCGATACCGGTCAGGAGGACAAGCACATCGACGCGGCCGTCCATGAGCCTGGTCCCAAACTCCTGCGCCGCCTGATTATCCTCCAACGGAATCTCACGCAGAACAGGAACGACAAGCGGCCGCCCACCATAGCGCTCGATCAGCCGGGCAATCTCTGTCGCCATCCGGCTCTCGAACGCAGCAGCTGTTAAACCATTCAGCGACATGGTCTTGATTGAACCGCCCGCATCAACGGTGAGGGTATCAGAACCGTTACCCTTCGGTCAGTATGGGTTTTGCCATTGACGCCCTGCCGTCGGTCTCCCTACTATACAACTTTTAACTTGATCGATGACCGAGTCACGCTCGTATGACGTCTCCACTTCATAGAGGTCTTCGGCATTTGGCGCTGCGTGTGACGAACCTTCCACGATCGCGTCGATTCTATGAACAACTTCTCGGCTTCCAGGCCGTCTGGGAGCCTGACCCAGAGAACCTCTACTTCAGCTCCGGAGTCGACAACCTAGCCCTCCACCAGATCTCCAAAGATGAGCTTTCTTCCTATCAACCCCCAAAAGGCCAGCTGCTCGATCACATTGGAGTGATCCTCGACAGTCCGGAAGCTGTCGATCAGATGTACCGCGAGATCGCACCGAACATCGAATCTCTGGGTGGGCGCATTGCCAAAGAACCAAAGCAGCACCGTGACGGAAGCTATTCGTTCTATTTTTCAGATCCTGATGGAAATCTGATCCAGGCTCTGTATGAACCCACGATCAGCAAGCTAAGGTTCAGTGCCGACACATGAGCCAGATTTGGAGCAGCCTCCCCAAAAATCACTACCTGAGCCTCGTCCCCTGGTGCTGGGTGCAACTGGAAAGTGCTGAACCGCCAGGGCCTTTCCCGTTCGTGAGTGGTATAGCCCCTGAAGTCGTCACCGGCCTCCAGGAAGCCCATAGCCTCATGTCCAGCGCGATTGATACGGCGATCAGCGATGTCTTTTCCAAACGGGCGCCGCTAGACGACGCCGATCGGCAACGCCGACTGGAGGACGCCTATGCCGAGCTGGTGAACGCGCGGCCATACCTCAAACAGCATATTCGCTGCGGTCGTAGACCGGATGGGACCTTCCATTGGGAATTTCCGATTGATCCGACCCAGTCCTCGACACCGGCGAATGGTGGTCTGCGCATTTTTCATGCAGTCAACCGTCAAGCGCTCCCGATGGGATTCAATGACCTCCCGCTCGGCCCATCCGTCGGGAAATTACTCGGACTACTTGATGGAACTCATACGGCTGATGAGCTGCGATCCGCCATCACGGCTATGCCCCGTGATTCACAAGGCATGCTCACGAAATTGCTGGAGGCGCTGCAGCTGCATGGGTGCGTGAGCACTTCGCCCATGGCTTCGGTCCGTCGGCATTGGCTCGATGTCGTCCAGGATCAAGACACGGTCCACCTGGGACACGCGGCCTTGCTCTATCGACAACGTGAGACCGTTTTTTTGTTCGATCCTTGGCTGTTGCCCTGGTTTGCCGAATCGCCATTGCCGTCGCTCTGGGGTGGACTTTTACCCAAGCCTGCTGCGGTGTTCCTGACTCACGACCACGATGATCACGTCGATCCCCGCACCTTGCTCCATGTACCTAAAGATATACCGATCATCGTCCCAAGTCGCCGGAACCGAAAGCAGCTGTTCTTCAATTATCAAGCGCTGCTCACAGAGTTGGGATTTGATCAAATCGTCGAGCTGGCTCATGGCGAAAGTTGGGCGTTTGAAGGTGGCGCGGTCATCTCCGTCCCCTTCTACGGGGAAGATCCCTGCGACCTAGACATGCCGAGGAATTGCTATCTGATCTCTGATCGTGGGCACAATATACTGATCCATGCAGACAGCGGTCCGACCAATGACGGACGATCGGCGCTCAAGGGCGAGATCATTCAACAACTAGCCGGAAAGTACGGATCGATTCCCCTGGTGCTGGCCTCCCAACAACAGCTGCTTGAAATCCGAAGCCATGCCGCCCACGCTCCGCTGTCCCATCCCGGAAGATGGTTGGATGTTGGCGAGAACGGCTACCTCACAAACGCGTATCTCGCTGAAGTCTGCGCCGCTGCCCAGGCGCGATTGTTTGTTTCCTATGCAACCGGAGGTGCTGATTGGTATCCGGACCACCTGTCCTTCATGTTTAGTCGTCGCAATCCAGCCAGAACGGCCCTCTTGACAGCTCACTGGGAATCTCCCGAGAAATTGAAAGACCTTCTTATTTCACAGGAATGTCGCTATCATCGTGCCCATGCCCTCGATCTCTATCGAGCGACGGACCGAGGCGAGATCCAAGTCATGTCGGTTGCAGATGCTCTCGCCCCGCTAAATTTATATCGCCTCGATCACGGCGACCCGCCATTCATGAAGTCGGAAAATAAACGATAGGAGTTCTTTTGTGTGGAAGAACCAGGCATGAGCAAGCAACCGTCAACCACTCTTGTCACGGGTGCAGCCGGATTTATCGGATTTCACCTGGCAACTCGCCTGCTGGACAGAGGCGAACAGGTCATCGGTCTCGATAACCTCAATGACTACTACGATGTCCGATTAAAAGACGCTCGTCTCGCGCAACTGAAACTGCGTCAGGGATTTAGCTTCGTGAAGCTCGATCTCGCCAACCGACAAGGCATGCGTGACCTCTTCGCCGACAAAACGATACGGCGAGTCGTCCATCTCGCAGCTCAAGCCGGTGTGCGCTATTCCCTCGTGAACCCTCATGCCTATACGGAGAGCAACATCGAAGGTTTCTTGAATATTCTAGAAGGATGCCGGCATGGTGAGATCGAGCATCTCGTCTACGCGTCCTCCAGCTCCGTTTACGGCGGCAACACCCACATGCCGTTTTCCATTCATGACAATGTCGATCATCCGGTCTCGCTCTATGCTGCCAGCAAGAAGGCCAACGAACTGATGGCGCACTGCTATGCAAATTTGTATCAACTACCGTGCACAGGCCTTCGGTTTTTTACCGTCTATGGGCCTTGGGGCAGACCTGATATGGCCCTGTTCATCTTTACGAAGGCCATCCTGGAAGGCAAACCCATCGAAGTCTTTAATGAAGGAAAGATGAAACGCGATTTTACTTACGTGGACGACATCGTCGATGGTGTCATTCGGACACTCGATCACCCAGCGACGGCTAATCCGTCGTGGTCAGGAGAGAAACCAGATCCAGGAACCAGTTCGGCTCCGGCGAGAATCTATAATATCGGCAACCATCAGCCGGTTGAACTGCTGCGCTTCATCGAAGTCCTGGAGAACGCACTGGGAAAGAAAGCGGAGAAGAAGCTGATGCCAATGCAACCAGGCGACGTTCCGGCTACATACGCAGATATTGATGATCTTACCAAGGACGTGGGGTTTAAGCCGACCACCTCGATCGAAGCAGGTATTCCTCGCTTTGTGAAGTGGTATCGCGAGTTCTATAGAATATGAAGATTTTGCCCGTGTCTCGTTAGAAACACCCTACCGGCACAAACCCGGTGCCGAAAAGCCTCGACAGAGCAATGTAGCGAGCATTATCGTAAAATGAGTGGCTTGGCCCACGTTGGTTGCGCCCGGTAATATCTCCCCCATAGGACGGATCAGACCCAAAGAAAAAACCTCCCCGAGTCTTCTGCACAAGATGCATCCATTCTGAGTAGAGTGCGCAGGCTTCTTGCTGAACAGAGCCGGATGGCGCAATGCCTGCATACCAATCACGCGCCCAATCCGGCGCATGACGTACTATCATCCCGGATGAGTGGTCATGGTAGGGAGATATCTCATAGTGGGGTGCACTGGTGGTCAAGGTTCGAGGAGCTGTTGGCATATTCTCCAGATCAGGTACGACGGAAAGCGGCTTGAGTGCCAATACAGAACAACCGTCTTTCTCTTTGTTCGTAAATAGGTGCGTACCGTCTGCTTGGTGACATTCCCAGGTCGTAGCGCTTCCGGATGACGAGTCATCGAAGGCCGAGGCTGCGGAGGCAACCGCGAGGATCGCTACCGAAAGGTAAAAGGTTTGGATCAATAGCATGTAGCACCTCCAGATCACGGAGCAAAAAACCGTGATGGCCCAGCCCGTGGTGCCCACAGCCTACGCAATACCCTCTTTTTTCGTCTATGCCTCTTTGGAGGGGGAAGCCTGAGCTGGAGCGGCTTCAGGCGAACCGCTCCCACAAAGATACGATCTGCGTCGTTTGTTGCGTTTTAGCATCACAGGCCCTGCTTTCATCGTCAAACAAGCAGAGGGTAAGAGGAAATGGCTTCCTTCACACGCATTTCGCCTCCATCCTTATAGCTTTTAGCTTAGCCTTGTCCCGCATGGAGAGCTCAGGTATCCTGCGGATCACTTCCGTGATGGCTGGTTGATCGTGAAAATATTCTGGGTTGAGCAACAATTCCGCTGAGCAACCAATGGCATGATTGTTCAGGCACAAGGGGTGGGATAGACAAACAACATGACCGACTATGGCGTCCTGGGGAATTTACTCTTTATTTACACGGTGTCTATCGCCGTCGTGTTTGTATTTCACCAATTTCGCCTGCCTTCGATCGCTGGATTTCTTGTCGCAGGAGCGTTGATCGGCCCACATGGGCTGAACCTTATTTCCGATATAGAGACCGTGCAGGTCTTGGCGGAAATCGGGATCGTCTTACTGCTCTTCACGATCGGCATCGAATTCTCGCTGAAACACTTGGCTTCGCTTCGCCGGCTACTCCTCATCGCCGCTCCCATCCAAGTTGGAGGCGTCATCGCCATTGCTTTAGTGGGCGGGTTGTTGGCTGGTTTGCCGGTGTCACAAGCGATCTTCTGGGGGTTTCTGCTCTCGCTCAGCAGCACCGCCATTGTGCTCAAAGCGTTGGCAGCTAGCGGAGAGAGCGATTCACCTCATGGACGGGCCACCATCGGCATTCTGGTGTTTCAAGATTTGGCCGTTGTCCCCATGATCTTGCTCACGCCTATCCTCGCTAGCCCCAGCGAGGGCGCCCTGGGCTCCGTGTTGCTCACGTTGGGCAAGTCCATCCTAGTCGTCGGTTGCATTGTCGCAGGCGCATGGTTCGCTGTTCCGAAGCTTCTGGAGCATATCGTTCGCAGCAGAAGCCGCGAGCTCTTCCTCTTGACGGTCATCGTCTTGTGCCTCGGCATTGCCTGGCTCACATCACTTGGAGGGCTTTCTCTGGCCCTAGGCGCCTTCATCGCCGGGCTTGTGATTTCCGAGTCCGAGTACAGCCATCAAGCCATCGCCGAAGTGCTGCCCTTTCGAGATAGTTTCAATAGCCTCTTCTTCGTCTCAATCGGCATCCTGATGGATTGGCGCATCTTGCTGGAATACCCCATTGTGGTAGTCGGCCTCTTGATTCTCGTCCTTCTCGTAAAGTTCTTCGCCGGAGCCGTAGCTGTGTTGGCCGCATCCTTACCACCTCGCTCTGCCATCATGACCGGCATCGCACTGGCACAGGTGGGTGAATTCAGTTTTATCCTGTCTCAAGTGGGTCAGGATAACAACCTCCTGTCCGGAGCACCCTACCAGATCTTCCTGGCCGTCTCGGTGTGCTCGATGATCATCACGCCGTTCCTCATGCAGCTGTCGCCGCATCTCGGTCGTCGAGTCGAGGCCGTGCAACGACTCCTCCATTGGTTTCCTGGACAAACGACCGCCCATGTGCTGGAAACAGAAGGGCGGCATCTCCGGATCAAAGACCATGTCATTATCGTGGGGTATGGGTTGAATGGGCGCAATCTGGCTCGGGTATTGGGAGAGACGGAAGTCCCTTACATCGCGTTAGATTTGGACGGCGATACCGTTCGCCGAGAGGCCGCGCACGGCCTTCCACTCTACTATGGCGATGCCACCAACCCGAATGTTTTGAGGCACGTAAAGATCGAAGATGCACGGGTTCTAGTCGTCGCAATCTCTGACCCCTTCATGGCTCGCCGGGCGGTACAGGTCGCACGAAGCCTGAACCCCAAGATCCATATCGTCGTGCGGACCCGTTACTTGCGGGAATTAGAAGAACTCCACCAGCTGGGAGCCGATGATGTGGTACCTGAAGAATTTGAAACATCGATCGAGATCTTTGCGCTCGTGTTGCGCACCTACAACATGCCGCAAGACTTCGTCATGCGGAAGGCTGAGCAAGTTCGTCGGGAGGGGTACGCCCTCCTCCGCAGAAGCGAGCTTCCCGAACTGGCGCATCACCTTCGCGGCGGCACCCTAGCTGATGTGGAAGTCGAAACGTGCAGGATTGAAGAACATTCCCCGGCCATCGGCAAGACGCTCCTCCAGCTCGCGCTACGCCCGAGGACGGGTGCATCCATTATTGCTTTGACCAGAGGCGGCGTGACGGAATCCAATCCATCGGAAAAAACCAAACTCCTTGTCGGCGATATCGTCGTCCTGCTCGGATCACGCGATGAGATCCAGCGAGCAATGGGGTTTATCCTTGCTAGTGAACCAGCAGTTTAGCGCACCCCTGCCGTGCCGAGTTTTTCTGAACGAATGCTTTAGCTACGCCACCGGAGCGTCACTCGTTCTTTGAGCGGATGCTCGAAGGGCCGTCCGGTCTGAACTGATTCGAGATGGGCTGCCTTGAGTTTGTAGTACCATTTGGCCGGCATGTCAGCGTCCCCAAGAAACATCGACGAGGGCTTATGACGCAGACCCACCGCCAGATGCTTCATCGCCCGTTCATCCTGCCCCAGAAACATTTTGGTTAATGTCTGGAAGATTAGATTCCCAAACGGCAGCCAATGCAGACCGCGCCAATAGGCGGAAAAATCGATACGACATTCCATCTCCGACACAGGCGTGGCCATCAATCGGTTGGCAAGCCAAGCCGTTCCACATTGCATCAGTTCCACTCGTTGATTCGGCAATAAGAAATCGATGGTTGTGGTTAAAGGCCCCCCATAGATACGCTCTATCCAATGAAACGGGCCGCTGTTCTTCGCCGGCCGGTGAGCGGTCATCCGAAAACCGTTCGGGATCGGTTCAAAGATTTTCGTCTTCTCGTGCATTCGAGCATCGCTGCGCCACCAGGAATGGACATAGGGGCCATGAACAGGGTCGATAAGACCGATGATGCCATCGTCGGCGGTACAGGTATAAATCAGCGAAATGTGGAACGATTGTCGAGGTTCAGACGGGAGCGGCATGCGCGGAGCCGGTGGTAACGGATCGATGTTCCCTCGTTCATCGGCTAGATATAACCAAATCATGCCATCGGTTTCCTCGGCCGGATAGGAAGCGACGCCGATTTTGTCGGTCTTCAGAATGGGCTCATCTGGTAGAGCAGGAATGCGTTGACAACGCCCCTTCGTATCGAACTGCCATCCATGATATGGACATTCGACTCGTTCGCCGTCGAATCGGCCGAACGATAAAGGCATGCCTCGATGGGGACAGATGTCACGCATGGCTGCCAGATTACCTGCCCGATCACGGCACAGCACGATCGGTAACCCCAACATCTGAAGCCCCTTCATCGTCCCGGAACGCAAGGTATGGCTTGGTACGGCCGGGTACCAAAACCCAAAGAGGGGAGCGCTTCTGGACGCGACGACCTCAGGTGATGAAGGTGATGGGTGTTGAATCATTTGATAGGCAGGGAACTCGCAAGAGAGGTATCCTACAATAAATTTGAACTATAACTGTGGGATAGGGCTAGGTCAAGCAACGTGCCGTAGTAATAAGTGGTCGTCCGGTTCCTTGACACCCTAAAGGACCACATACTATTCTGTTTCTATGGGGTAGCTTCAAAGTGTGGGTGTCATGAGTGATGAGGTAAGACAATGATTGCGACGCAACTAGAACCGACCACGACATTAGCACAGCTGCAAGAGTCAAAACCTGAGCGAGTGACGATTGTGTTACTGAGCGGTGACCTCGATCGCGCGATGGCGGCGTTTATCATCGCCACGGGCGCTGCCGCCATGGGCATGCGTGTGACGGTGTTTTTTACATTTTGGGGGCTGAACGCCATCCGTAGAAGAGGGGCAGCAAGTTCGGCTAAGGATTGGCTCCGACGGATGTTTGGCCTGCTCAACAAAGGGGGTGCTGACACGCTCCCGTTGTCCCGCTTCCACTTCGGTGGAATAGGCACCAAGATGATGCAGAAGGTGATGAAGCAAAATCGGATGCCGGGCGTGCCTGAGTTGATGCAAACAGCCCTCGATCTGGGCGTGCGGTTTATCGCTTGCACCACGACGATGGGTCTCATGGGCATCACCAAAGACACACTGATCGACGGGATCGATCAATTCGCCGGCGTGACGACGTATCTGGCGGAAGCCAAACAGGGCAATGTCAACCTGTTCATCTGAACCATCACCTGAAGTGAGGGGACGTTGATGATGCAAGCCGATGTCAAACTCGATACCTTGGGGTACTTCTGCCCGATGCCGATCATCCTGACGTCCAAAAAAATAAAGGAGCTGGCGCTAGGGCAAGTGTTGGAAGTCGTTTCCGATGATGAAGGCATCAAGAAAGACATGCCTGCGTGGTGTGAAACCACGGGCCATCAAATGATGGGCATGGAAGAGGAACAGGCAAAGTCAGGCAGGATCTACAAGGCGTTCGTCAAAAAGACGAAATAGTCGGACTTTTTAGGACCGAACAAGGCAAGAAGCCGGAAGGACCGTACGCAGTCCTCCGGCTTTTTCGTTTGGACTGAGACGACGGCATGGATCAAATCATCGAGTGTGTCCCCAACTTCAGTGAAGGTCGAAATCGAGCGACGATTCAGGCGCTGATCAAGGCCGTCACTTCAACAGCAGGCGTGACGCTATTGGACCACTCGATGGACCCGGACCATCATCGAGCGGTGTTGACGTTCTGCGGAACCCCAGAGGCAATCGTCGAGGCCGCATTTCGTGCCGTTCGGATCGCGACTGATCTCATTGATCTGCGCAAACATGTCGGCGCACATCCTCGCGTGGGAGCAACCGACGTAGTGCCGTTTATTCCAATCCGAGGCACAACCATGCAGGACTGCATCCAGCTCGCCAAGCGGCTAGGAGAAAAAGTTGGACGCGAGCTCGATATCCCCGTCTTCTTATACGAGCGTGCGGCGACTCATGCCGACCATGCCCCGTTGGAATCGATCAGACGAGGGGGACTTGAAGGTTTGGCCTTCCGCATGGCTTCCGATCCAGATTGGACATCGGACTTCGGTCCCCCTCGACTCCATCAGAGCGCGGGAGCGATCGCAATCGGTGCTCGACCTGACCTTATCGCCTATAATGTGAACCTTTGCTCCAAGGATGTTGAGACTGCCCGGTCGATCGCTCGGGTTATCCGCCATTCGAACGGAGGTCTGGCCCATCTGAAGGCGATCGGCGTCGAGTTAGCCAGCCGCGGCATGGTCCAAATCGCGATGAATTTGACCGATTACCAGGTCACTCCGATCCACACCGCATTTCAGGCCGTCAAGACTGAAGCAGCGACGCGTGGAATAGAAGTGGCTGGAAGTGAACTAATCGGCTTGGTGCCATATGCGGCATTGGACCACGCTGCAGCTGCTTCCTTGAAGCTGGATCGATTCGATTCCAGCCAGATACTGGAAACACGAATAGCTGAAACGATGCTGAGAAAAGACGAGACCGAACCAACCGTGTCGGACTTTCTCACCGCGGTAGCGGAAGCCAAGCCGACCCCAGCCGGCGGCTGTGTCGCGGCACTCGTCGGTGCCTTGGCCGCCTCATTGGGAGTGATGGGCGCCCGCCTTAGCCAGCAATCGGACAGCGCACTGCGCCTCCTCGAGTTGAGCCGGCAGCTCCATCGGCTCGTCCAGGAAGATAGCGACGCTTACAATAGGCTAAGTGATGCCTGCAAAATCCCTAAGCTTCACCCTGACCGACCCCGCGCTGTCTCTATTGCGCTCCAACGGGCGACAGAGGTGCCATTGGAAATCGCAGAGGCGGCTTGCGAAGTGGGATGGTATCTTCATGCGTTGCGCGAGAAGGTGAAGCCAGCTGTCCGTTCGGATCTCACCGTGGGCCTCACTATGGCCATTGCGGCTGCCCAGTCCGGTCTCTCTACAGCCAATACAAATATGGATTCATTTATTATAAATCATGAACTTATGAAGCTTTTTCAAGCTAGAATGGCAAAAGCCGTCGCGAATCTTGATGAACTGAGGGGGTTATGCTAAACTCCGACGCCGAATTCTTGAAAACCATAAGCAGCAGGCTCACTTGGCCTGAGAAAGTCGAAAGCCAACCGAATGGAAATCAAGGTTTTTAACAACAACGTTGAAAAAGCCCTCAAGGTCGCTAAAAAGAAATTAGCGGGAGAGGGTCTGTTCCGCGAGCTAAAGCGCCGTCGTTTCTATGAGAAGCCCAGCGTCAGGAAGAAAGCCAAACAGCGCGAAGCACAGAGACGTCGACAAAAGTGGCTCTCCAAGCGGAGACCGGAGTAAACATACCTTTACAGTTTTCGTAATTCCCCTGAGTCTCATCCTCCCCCTCTATTCTAACCAAGCCTGATGCGCAGGGATCAAATCCACGCGGCTATCCAACTGGTCAGGCAAGAGGTGGGCCGATGGCAAGAACCGGTCCTTGGAGTCGTCGCCAAGCAATCCGACCGAGATCCTTTTTTGATCCTCATCTCCTGTCTCCTGAGCCTTCGCACCAAAGACAAAACTACCAGGGAAGCCAGTGATAGGCTGTTCGCCATGGCGCGCGACCAGGCATCAATGCTGAAACTGCCTCTGAAAAAGATTGAACAGGCGATTTACCCAGTCGGATTCTATCGAACGAAGGCCAAATCGATTCATCAAATCTGCCGTCGGCTGATAGACGAGTACGAAGGCACGGTACCGGACTCTATCGACGAGCTGGTGACCCTCCCGGGGGTTGGAAGAAAGACCGCAAACCTTGTTGTCACCGTTGGGTTTCAGAAGCTGGGCATCTGTGTCGATGTGCATGTCCATCGCATCAGTAACCGGTGGGGCTACATCAAAACCAAGACGCCGGAAGAATCGGAGAAGGCCCTCCGGCACAAGCTCCCCAAACAGTACTGGATCACCTATAACGATCTACTCGTCCCCTATGGGCAAAATCTTTGCCTCCCGGTTTCACCGTTGTGCAGCACATGCAAATTGGCACAATTGTGCGATCGAGCAGGGGTCAAGAAATCTCGTTAGTGGTAAAGAGCTCGAAGCAGGCGAGCGGTCAAATAAATAATGTCGTTTCCGCCTCAGCAGTCAGCGAAAGGATGGCCGGCAAGCCAAGCACCTCATCGACATTCTTTTCGACCGCGCTCGCATCCACGCCCATGTATTCCAATCCAGCGCTGCAGGCGATGAGCCGAAGCTTCCCCACATGCTTGGCATCCTGAAACATTTCTGAGATCTTCGGCACCTTCTTCTCTTTGAGCAGCCGAGCGACCTCCTCGGCCGATTCGGCATATTCCGGTGGAAAATCAATCTGATCGATCTTTCCTTCAGCGAGTTTTTTGATCGTCCAGAATAACAAGACGACAATCACGTCTTTGCCCATGGCCGCGGCCGTCATGCCGAGCGTCGCAACTTGGTGGAGCTTATCGTACGTGGCGTTGTGGGCGAAGATGACAAACTTCGGTTTTGTCGACATATCTACTTCTTCTGTGCGTGGGATTTCATGCCTGGTGATTATAGCGACCAGGCTCAACTGCGTAAACACGAGACTTCGCTCTGTATCGCCTTGAGGGGCGCGAAGGCCCATGCTAGGATGCCGCCCGATGGATTGGCTTCTGACCGCGGTTCAGCAGTACGTCTCAACCGAAACCCTCGTGACCCTGACGGCGCTCTCGGTTGTTTTCTTTGTCGGATCATTGATTGCGATCCCTTTCATCCTCGTCCGACTTCCGACGGATTTCTTCGACACTCGTGTTCCACGCCGCTGGATGGAAGATCATCACCCGGTGCTTCGGCTATTGGGCCACGTTGTCAAAAACGTGGTCGGAGCCATTTTTCTGTTCGCCGGTTTCTTGATGTTGTTTTTGCCTGGCCAGGGCATTCTCACGATGTTGATCGGTGTGACCATGCTGGATTTCCCCGGGAAGCGAAAATTGGAGGCGAGGATGGTCGGCCAACCTGCTGTCCTGAACACCATTAACAGCATGCGCCAGAAATTCAGGAAGCCGCCGCTCACGATTGCACCCCAACCGTGAACCCGCATCCCACTCACTGTTCCCGATTGGCCGTCGAACGTTTTGAAAAACTGACTTCTTATTGCTCATTCCACCGAACGATAGGCTCCATCTATGCCTGACTCAACGGACGCGAAGAAGATACTCTACCTGATCGACGGCAGCGCCTACATCTATCGCGCATTTTTTGCCCTGCCGGCGTTGAACAATTCAAAAGGTCTCCAGACCAACGCGGTCTATGGATTCATGACCACCCTGCTGAAAATTATCCGAGAGCACAGACCGGACGGTCTTGCGGTAGCCTTCGATGAGAAAGGGCCGACACTCCGGCACGAGGAGTTCAAAGAATATAAGGCGCAACGGCCGCCGATGCCAGACGGAATGAAAGGACAGATCCCTTACATTCATCGGGCAGTAGAGGCGCTAAACATTCCAGCTGTCAAACAGGCTGGATACGAAGCAGACGATCTGATCGGCACGTTGGCCCGTCAAGCAGAGCAAGCCGGGTATGACGTCGTGATCGTCACAGGTGACAAAGACATGCTGCAGTTACTTACCCCACACGTACGCATCTACGACCCGGTGAAGGACAAGTGGTCCGGCGATGCAGAATGTGTGGCGAAGTTCGGGGTCGAGCCCGCACGCGTGGTCGAAGTCATGGGACTCATGGGAGATACCAGCGACAACATTCCCGGGGTCAAAGGCATCGGCGAGAAAACCGCGATGAAGCTGATTGCGCAGTTCGGGACGATCGGAGAACTACTGCGCCGCCTCGATGAGGTCACGCCAGCGCGCATCAAGACCCTCCTCACTGAACAGGCAGAGAACGCGCGTCTCAGCCGGAAACTCGCGACGATCGACACACAGAGTCCTGTGGAATTTCATCCCGACTCTTATCGGATCAAGCCGCCGCATGACGAGCAATTGACAGACCTACTCCGCGAGTTGGAATTCACCTCCCTCCTTAAGAGCCTCCAGTCATCGCCGAAACAGCAGGAAATGAAGGCTCAAGACATCACCACTATCGAAGACGAGATAGCGGCGCAACGATTCGTCGACAGTTTGCCGAAAAACGCACCCCTTGGCCTGCACTGTTTGTTAGCCGGTCAACCAGGCGTGCATACCGACGTGCTCGGCATAACCGTCTCCACCGGTGAGCAGACGGCTTTCATTCCGATTGACGTGCACACATTCATGCGGCCGATCATGCCTGTCCTGCACGACACGCAGAGGATCAAAGTAGTACACGACCTTAAAGCCACCCTGCTGGCCTTCCATCGAATCGGTATCACTTTGGCCCCACCATACATGGACACGATGATCGGGGACTATTTGCTCAATCCGAACCGCCGAGGCCATGGCCTCGAAACGATCGTGTTGGAACGGTTGGGCGAACGCCTGGGATCGAGAACGCATGAGAAGGCACAACCACAGTCGCTCTTCGAGGTCGATACTGGTTCACGAGAAGCTGCAGCGGAAGCTGCCACCGCCCTGGCCAAGCTCGAGCCGATCCTGAGAGACCAGCTGACGGAGCAAGGAAGCTCGAAACTCTTCACCGATGTTGAGATGCCGCTCGTCCCGGTGCTCGCCGAGATCGAACGGAATGGGTTCCTGCTGGATGTCGAAGGGCTCCACGAACTGAGTCAGGAACTCGAACGGGACCTCGACCGCATGCTGGAAAGCATCACCCGGTCAGCAGGTGGGGAATTCAATATCAATTCGCCGAAACAGTTGGCGACTGTCTTGTTCGAAAAGCTGGGCTTGAAGCCACTGCGCAAGACCAAGACCGGCTATTCCACCGACGAAGACACTTTGACACAGCTCGCGACGCAACACGAGCTACCAGCCCAGATTCTGAACTACCGAAGCCTCAGTAAACTCAAATCGACCTATGTGGACGCCCTTCCAGAACTTGTCAGGCCGGAGACGAAACGACTCCACACCTCGCTGAACCAGACCGTCGCCGCCACCGGACGGCTCTCGTCCACCGATCCGAATCTTCAAAACATTCCCGTAAAAGGCGATTACGGCCTGCGTATTCGCGAAGCGTTTATCGTTCCCAAAGACCATGAGCTCCTCTGCGCCGACTACAGCCAGATCGAGCCGCGCATCCTGGCCCATCTCTCGCAAGATTCTCGCCTCCTGTCCGTGTTTACCAAGGGAGAGGACATCCACATGGCGACGGCCATGGAAATCTTCAGCCTGCCGTCCAGTCAGATCACAAGGGACATGCGCCGCGCCGCCAAAACCGTCGTCTTCGGCATTGTGTACGGTATCAGTCCGTTCGGCCTCTCGCAAAACCTGGGCGTACCTCAAGCAGAAGCGAAGAAATACATCGACACCTTCTTCGAGCGATTCTCAGCTGTCCGGGCCCTTATGGATCGGAACATCGCTGAAGGTCGAGAAAAGGGCTACACCACGACCATCCTCGGACGCCGCCGGCCTATTCCTGAGCTACAAAGTGGCGATCCGACCCAACGTGGCTTCGGCGAACGTATGGCGGTTAACAGCCCCATCCAAGGCTCGGCTGCTGACTTAATTAAAGTCGCCATGATCAATGTCCATAAGAAAATCCACGAAGAACTGCCGCACGTAAAGATGATCCTCCAAGTTCACGACGAACTCATCTTTGAAGTGCCGGATCATGATCTGGAGGAAGCGAAGCGGCTGGTGAAGCAGGAAATGGAAAGTGTCGGGAAACAGTTGGGCATATCGGTGCCGCTCAAAGTGGACTTAGGCGTCGGCAAAAACTGGCGAGTGGCGCATCCGTAACCAATAACCACTGCGAGGTGACATATGTTGACCATACGCGTTTCGTTCGCCTGGACGATAGCAGCCCTCAGTCTTGGGGCCTTAGGGATTGTACTTCTCCTTGGCCGACCGTTCATGGCCAAGGCGCAAGAACCGAAACGGTTTCAGTACAGAATCGTCGAGGTGCTCCCCGACACCCAGAATATGCAAACCAAGCTGAATGAGTATGGCGCGAGTGGGTGGGAGTTGGTGGCAGTCCCAATGGGGAGCATGACCGAGCCGAGGCTGATCTTTAAGAAGTGATGATGGTGGGTGATGAAAGGTGGGGAGGGTGAAGTTCTAGGTTGACGCAACCGCTCTAGGGACTTATGGCTGTCTGGCTAATCGCTCCCCTCTGATTCTTAATAGGCGAGTTGACCATTGCCAATATAGCGCGACTTTCCCACTACACAGCCCACCCAATTAGGCACAACGATGATGAATGATGCCAGCGAAAACAGCTTTTGGATGCGTTGGCGGATGCCACTATTGGTGATAAAGGAATACAAGCCCAATACCAAAGAGCACTTGGGTCATTAGCCATACATTTCTCGTTGCTGCACTTTGAGCTAGAGATGTTTTCTTGGGATGTATTTGGAATCGACCACCAAACTGGCCAAATCCTCACCAAGGACCTTCCGATTGTTAGCGATTCGTGGTCTTGAGGATTCCCCGATAGGAGCTACGAGACTCTTAATCAGTGAGCCTTTGAACTCTAAGGATAAGAAGACGAAGGCACTGATTCTCCAGAGTTTGAGGCTGTACAGCTACTGCCTTCAGTAATATACAAGCAAGCGGCGTTTTTCATCGGAATAGACAATTTCCCTTTGCGATGGTATTCAAGGTAACAGAAGAGAAACTCATCAGAGGATCACTTCGATGAAAAAAGTCTTCGTCTCTCAGAACTTGATCGATGTTGAGATGCGCAAGGAGTGGCTCGAGCAGGCCGGCATCCGATGCATGATTAAGAACCAGCGTTCTGCTGGCCTTGCTGGAGAGATTCCCTTTGTAGAGATTTTCCCGGAACTGTGGGTCATCCAGGACGAGGATGCCTATCGGGCACGGCAAGTACTTGATGAAGGGCTAGACGTGCTGCCATCGAACCAAGAAACGTGGGCATGCGCCGGATGCGGCGAACATCATGAGAGTCAATTTGCGGAATGCTGGAAGTGTGGGCACGTGCGGTCGTCGTGATTCTCCAGACACTTCATCAGCAATCATTGCTTCTTCCCGCACATAAATTTCCAAACTGATTGCGCCAACGTTCCTGGCGGGATGGGTGCCCATTCTGATTCACCAGACGTTTTATACAGCACATCTCCGGTTCCCATATTCCCCGAGAAGTATTCCAATGCCAGCAACCGAAAGCGCTCTTTGAGACAGTCGTGCTCTTCCTGCGCGCGCGAGGACAAGTATTTCCTGAGCCCTCGTGTCTGAGGGATCTTCAGATCATCCATGACCCACACTCTCACCCACTCGCCGTGATGACTGATGGTCTCAGCTTCAACATAGACATTCGCCTTGCCATTGCCATCGACCAACAGCCACTCGGCGGACGCAGGGGCAGAGCTCAACACCTGAAGCACAATGCATGCGAAGAGGATACGAGAAGATCTGAGGAAGAAACCGAGAGCGGACAACATAGATCGTTGATCCGACGACCATCAAGAATGGATTTCACCGCCCCTATATCATCTTCGGTGAGAGCTAGGAAAAGACTTTTTATGGCTGCACTGTATCGCCCAAGTTCCTTGTCAAACAGTCATTGAACGCCATCCGCTGATGATACGGCGTCCAAAACCATTTGTATTTGTTCAACATATCCAATTCTTTCACGTATTCATTACAACGCTTCGTCTCCACCTCTCCGGCCTCCAGAGGCGCCGTCATGATCCAGGCCCCGATCACAATAATCAAAAGAAAGAGCGTTACGCCGGCCACGAACATCACGATTGTTTTTGTATCCATGAATCCCTCTATAGGTTCGTCTGTGACTAAGACCTGATTCTCATGTGACTGGTGCCGGAGACCGGGATCGAACCGGTACGGGCCTTATGAGCCCGAGGGATTTTAAGTCCCTTGCGTCTGCCTATTCCGCCACTCCGGCGAGAAGGCGGATTTTAGCATAGCGACCTCGGCCCCACAGCCACTTTCTCACGGCCTTTAACCTACCCGTGACCATGCAAAAGATAATGAGGTTGGGCTACAATGCCCGAGACGGATGACAGGGTATCAGTAAAGCGATGCATGGTAGAGAGGTGACCCGCTGGGGACACACGTTTCACACTTTTTGGTTGTTCTTTTCGTACTCACAATGGCGCTACCGAGTGAGGCGATGAGCCAAGAGGCAGTTCTCGATATCCTCCCTCTCCGCCCGTTCAGTTTCGACGTGTCATTCAACGATCGCACCTTTGCGCCCACTCGTAGAGTCATCTCCGTTCAGGCCGGAATCACTGCGCTTCGCTATGGCCCCCTCGAGCTTAGAGGCATCTACCAATATTACAGTCACCATACGCCTACGTTTATCACCGACCAACATTCACTGTATGCGAACCCTCGCTGGAATAATTTCATCGATTTACTGGATTTCCCAAGCAGCCAACCAATCAGTCGCATCCTGCGACATGTTTTGTTCGGACCGCTGGAGCACCGGGCGGTCCCATATGTCGGAGCGATCCTGGGAGGAACCATTCCGGGGCGAGGAGCTTTTTCCCCTGGCTTTTTGTACGGAGGACAGATCGGCGTACGATTTCCTGTCGCCCAAGGATTTTCCGTCGACATGGGACTTCAGTACACACGATTCGAGATTGATTTCCAAGGCAAGTCCGACTTGTCACGGCAATGGCTCTTCACTATCGGTGTTCGGTTTTAAGGCAATGGCCAGATCCTTACGACATATCAAGACCTAGGAGAATATGGGTCGTGAGCCTTTGGGCAATCAAAAGATTCCTTCATTCGCTGGTCCTGACGATGCTGTGCATTCTTCTCCCGGGATGCGGCCTGGTGTATGATGCCGTTGAGCTCATCCACCCGCTAACGCGCGATGAGTTGTCATCGATCTGCTCGCGCGCGCGGCTACGTGTCGGTATTTCCGTCGAACCGTTTCGCCCGTTTGTCTTTCCTGCGGTGTACACGGACGAAGGCATTCGTGTGACCGGCTTGGATATCGAATTGATCCGAGAGGTCGCTGCCGCGCTCACGTCGTATTGTAACGGACCAACTCTGATCGTTCCGACCCTGCACGTTACCCGCTTTCCCGATCTGTTCATCAAAATGAACGAAGGGCAACTCGATCTATTTGTCTCGTCCGTGAGTGGGACCGTTCCGGGGACACGACCGATGGGTTTGTGGTTTTCGGCTCCCTATTTCCGGAACGACGGTATCACCGCCATCATCCGAAGGCCCGAAGTGGCGCAACGCGTGCGAGCACAATTTCAACAACAGAGCGGGAACCGGGATACACGTGCGGCCGTCCAGGAAGGATTTTCCGGCTTGACCGTCGCCGTTCAGAAGGGAAGATCCGCTCACCTGTATGCCGAAGCCAACCTCAGGCGGATCCGCATGGTCATCTGCGATTCCCTTCCGGCCGCAATCGAAACTAAAGACCCGATCATCGATGTCATCCTCTCCGACCATTCCATTCTTGAATACGTGACAAAGAGGGTCTGGGGAGATTGGCACCTTCTGACAAGAAGCAACGGCGTTCCTCTGATGTTGACCCACGCAGATCTGTCCATCGTTACGAGTGATGAGCACAGACAATTACAATGGTTCCTCAATAACCTACTCTTTCATTTAGAGGAATCAGGGCGATTGGCCGAGATGCGAAGCCGCTGGCTCGACACGGAATACGCACCCACTCGGCGGGCAACCGCAGAGGGGTTGCCACTTGAAGTCACACAGGTGCCCGACCATTATGATCAGGGAGAGTGCCGGTTGGCTGAGGGCTCATGACGAAACGGAGGTAAGCATGCTCGTGCTCTCGAACGTCTTCCTCCCGCTCGGTTTGATGGCGATGCTCCTATTGCCACAGAGTGGGTGGGCGCAACCATCTCAGAAAGAGACTGAGCGGACGGCCGAACTGCTGGCGACCTTCCTTGACGCCGGACGTGTCGTCATCGAGCGCAACCAGCCGTTGATCAATGATTCGAGAAGGGGGGACAAGGGCTTCTCACCGGATGTCTTTGAGAAGCTTGTTCTCGATGAGTTCTTCCGCCAGTCGCAGATCGACCTGAACGGGTCTGGTTCTTCGTTGCCTCCCCACGCGAAAGATCTGTTGATGCGACTCCTCCTTGCGAGCAAAGAGGTCGTGGCGGATGCACAGTTCGTGATCAATCAGCGAGGGATCGGGTACAAGAATTTTATCCCAGCCACCTTCGGCAGCCAGGCTGCGCGGAAGTTTTCAAAGCGATCAAAGGTGACCATCAAGCAGACAACCCTCGATCCACGAAACTTGCAGAATGCGCCCGACGCGTACGAAGAAACGGCCCTGAAGCGACTTGCACACCAACCGGCCTCGACCATCTCTATCATCGAATGGCTCAACGGTGGACAGCTACTCAGAGCCATGATGCCGATTTATTATTCAGAAGATTGTCTGACCTGTCACGGAAGCCCCAAGGGGATACTCGACATCTCCGGCTATCCACGAGAAGGCGCTCAGGTAGGGGAACTAGCCGGTGCCATCAGCATTCAGATCCCCGTGGACCATCGATAGCAGATCCAGCCGCGACGAAGAAAGGACCCCTACGGGTGGATCTGCCACCGATGATCTTCGGTGGAACTAGTTCAACACTGCGGCGAGCTGCGGTTTATGTTCCTCGCAACTCTTCACCATCGGTGACTGTTGGTCGAACGCGACTTTCACGCCAGACTTGACGGCTCGCCCCCAGCGATTGGTTTGTGCCTGTGCCTTCCGAGCATAGCGGCCAATGCTCCGACGCGTTTCAACCCCGGTCTGTGGAGCGAAGAGGAGCCCCAGTCCCGCTCCGATGACGGCTCCACCAGCGATGAATGCAGCTGCCTTGGCGACGTGCTTCCCCTGCTCCGACATGGCGAACCTCCCTCGTAATGTTGGTGATGTTGCCGGAAGACTGCCCAATCGTTCTTCCTATGAGGAACGTATCAGCATGCTTTGTGCCAGCATGAGAGCGGGCGAACAGGGACCAATTTCCTCGGAAAATCAAGGGGGCGATCGGCCAAGATGAGAAGTGACAAATATTGGGTCTCTTTTTCTCGACAGAAGGCGACACAGGCGTTTCAGAAATCCAACACTTCTCACCTTTCATTCCTGTGAAGCGGCTCTAGGTAACGTTTTCCAAGGACTATGATCTAATCATTCTTTAACCCTAGATACGCTTGCATTGACAAGTAGGCCCCCGTATGATCCGTTGGAAAATCTGGCTCGTGGCTTGTAGGAAACGCACGAATCATCGCAGACTTGTGAGCTGTTCATAATACGAACAACATCTCTCAAGGAGAGAATCCTGACAGAGGAGACATGGGTTCCCTAGCCGCAATTCCGTATCCAAACATTGATCCCGTCATTGTCGCTCTAGGCCCTATTCAGTTGCGCTGGTATGGGCTGATGTATTTGATCGGCCTCACCGCGGCCTACTTCCTAATTCAGCACAAGGTTGCCAGCAAGGAGTTGGCAATTAGGAAGGACCAGATCTACGATATGGTCGTCTACGCGGCCTTCGGCGTGTTTCTTGGTGGACGAATGGGTTACACGCTCTTCTACAACTTTTCTTACTATATTCAGAACCCACTGAAAATGCTTGCAGTATGGGAAGGAGGCATGTCCTTCCACGGCGGGCTCATCGGAACCATTGTCGCGCTGATCTGGTTCAGCCGTAGGCAAGGGATTCCGGCCTATACGATCGCGGACCTGGCGGCTTCTGTTACACCGATCGGATTGGGGTTCGGTCGGATAGGAAATTTCATCAACGGAGAGCTCTTTGGCCGGTCAACCGACGTGGAGTGGTGCATCGTCTTCCCGACCGGCGGCCCAGTTTGCCGCCACCCCTCGCAATTATATGAGGCAACACTGGAAGGCCTCGTGTTGTTCACAGTCTTGTGGTGGATCGATCGGCGCCCGACTCCGCCCGGCACGATCTTTTGGACTTTCGTCACCGGCTACGGCATCAGCCGACTCATCGTCGAACTCTTCCGTGAACCAGACCAGCATCTTGGCTTCGTTCTAGGCCCGATTACCATGGGCCAGATCCTCTCTCTGCCCATGGTGCTGATCGGAATTGTGATGCTCGTCTTGGGCTACCAACGAGCGGGGCAAAAACCTGCCTACTCTTGAAAGTGCTGAGCGATGGACATCACGGTGTTTTCAACTCAGCACTCAGCACTTCATTCTCAGCACCGGTTGTTCAGTACGGCATTTCGTCATCATCCAGCCCGACATGATGCCCCAGTTCATGGACGACCGTGTCGTAGACCTCCTGCACCACTTCTTCTGGACTTTTGCAAAGGCGAAGGATCGGCCCACGATAGATGGAAATCCGTGGAGGTGGTTCACCGCCAGGCCTGAAGAATGAATCGGCCAGCAACGACTGGCCTTGATAGAGGCCAAGCAAGTCGTCCTTCATATCCAGCTCCAAATCTCGCAAGACATCCTCCGGCGGCTCTTCCTCTACGACCACGGCAATGGACTCCATGAGCTTCGCATAGGGAGGCGGGAGATCCCCAATTGCCTGTTGGACCAGCTCCGCAAAAGCTTCAGAGGAGATAGGTTCTCGCCCAGCCATTTCCATAGTCCACAGATTTACAATTCTATGGCGACGCCACACCGTAGAAAAAGGCAATGGAACCGTGGTTTTGTTCCCAGACTCTGTTTCACGGCGACCTTGTAGACCTCGCTTTGCGTTCGGTACTGCTCGGCCCGCACTGCCACCTGATCAGCCGTTACACCATCTGTCTTGTAGTCGGCGATCCAGAGCTCTCCATCAAGCTGGTACATGAGGTCGATGACGCCTTCCATCACCTGCCGATCACCCCACGGGATGATGAACGGAACCTCTCGACCAAGGATCTGAGCTAATCGCAGGCGTGCATAGGCTTCGGATCGACCGAAGGTCGCAAGAAGGTCGTTCACGGAATCAGCGATCGGTCCGGCGTGGGATTGTTCCTCAGGCCCTAAGGCTGACTGAAGAGCTGAACCAACCTGAGTACATAACCCCGAGGGATCCAGCGCAAAATCCCATCGCTCCAGCACGCGATGCGCAATCACACCGACCAACCGTCCAATCGCCGCATCCTGTCGAACTGCCGTTGTTTCACTTCGGACCGACCCCGTCCGTTTGCCCAACCCAGTCGGTGTCAGGTGGTGCGAGGTCTCATGAGCCTCGCTCCATCGAGTAGTCCGTGCCTCCCACAGTGCAGCCATCTCTTGTGGATTGATCGATGCCACACCGGTTCCTCTGTCCCCCCGTCGCCTCGGCCGTTTTCGTTCCGGTGCCGTGACCACTCGCTGGGGAATCTTAGTGGCTCCGATTGTCAAACCCTCCGTCGAGGCGTCTCCGATCTCTCCAGTCCCGATGTTCTGTAACAGCTCGAAAACTGTTTCTCCGACCGAACGGGCGGTGATCCCGCCGGACAACAGCAGCAGCTCCTTGGCCCTGGTCATCCCCACATACAGCACTCGGCGCCGTTCCGCGTCTTCTCGCAGCCGCAGTTTGTGTTGGACCAGCAACGAGCCAAGCGATCGATGATGTTCCAAGGAAAGTCCATAGATTCCGCTCGACCAATCGTAGGAAACCTGCGGCGCACTCCGATCGCGCCCACTCCCCTGATGCAGGCCCGGCAGCACGACGATGGGAAATTCTAACCCCTTGGCCTTGTGGATCGTCAACACATGCACGGCTTCCAGCGACTCCTCGGCAAGAAGACTCTCAGACTCATCTGGTTGTTCCTCAAGCCGGGCGATCATGAGATCGACAAACCCACTCAGGGTCATGTGAGGCCGGTCAGCCAATGAAGCAGTCGTTTGCTTCACCTTCCTGAGATTGGCCACGGCCTGTTCGCCATGGAGCGACGCAGCAGCGATCTCGAGGATGGGCAATCGGTCAAAAATCAGCTCGAGCGCCTCAATCAACGGCAGAACAGGGATAGCTCGGTGGAGCCATGCCAGATGCTCGTACAGCCGCCGTACGCCATCGGCCCGGACATGGGGCCATGTCCCGAGGTGCGATGCATGGAGATAATTGAAGTGCCCAGCCTGCTTGAGATCGTAAAGCTCCCGATCCGTCAGCCCTCCAAGCGGCGATCGAAGAAGGCCGGTCAAAGCGATCTCATCGTGAGGATGATCCAAAACACGCAAGAGATTGACGAGATCGATGACTTCTTGGCGGCGATAGAAATGCTTCTCGCCCTCGATGACATAGGGGATATCGTGTCGTCGCAACGCATCGAGGTAGGCATCGGCCTGCGTCAGCTTTCTGAACAGCAGCGCCACGTGACCTGGTTTCACCGTTGGGCGACTGAGAATATCCTCGCTCAGCCAATGAGCCAGCACTTCGCTTTCCGCTCTCGTCGCCCCAGCCGCATCGAACATTTCGTCATCGCCATCCGGCGTCGTCACGCAGAGACGAACCCCCGGCTCGATCGAAGGGGGCTTCCGTTGAGGGCGGACTTCCAATCGCACATTCGCCGGTTGGACCAGCGGCCGTCGTTCAAAAAGTCGATCGAAGGTCTCATTGACCGGCGCCAAGACCGCTCCATCGCTTCGAAAGTTCGTGGTCAACGTCTCCGCTACTCCTCCCTCGTTCGTGACTTTCTCCACCACTCGATCGAACGCTTCGATGTCGGCACGCCGAAATGCATAGATCGACTGTTTGGGGTCTCCCACGATGAAAAGTTTCCCCGGTTCAAGGACCATCTCCTGCCACCGAGCCGCCTGACTCCCCTGACGCTCCGAGACCGCCAGGATAATCTCGTACTGCGTGGGATCCGTATCCTGAAACTCATCGACCAACAAGGCACGATACTCTCGTTTGTTCCGTTCCCGAACAGTGGGATGCTCAAAGAGCAATGCCCGCGCCCGTGCCAGCAACCCATCAAACGAAACCCAACCTTGCCGAACAAAAGCCTCGCGAATATTCCGCACCAGCGGGATGAGGAGTTGCAACAGGTCGTTCAGAAGCGCATGGTCGATCGTGAGGAGCTGTTGCGCGGTCTCGATGATCGCACCAGCTTCTCTAAAATCGCTTTTGTCCCATCCAGCCACAGCACTCCCCAGGTCTTTGTCGAGCCATTCTCGTTCCTCCGTCGTCACGCCTTGCCGGCCTGCCAAGCCCTTGTCTGCCACGAGGCGCGTCACAGCCGCCGCAGCGGCGAGCATCTGCTCGACCTTACGCCGCTTCGGCCTGTCGTGCGCGTTCAACAGCTGCTCAGCACGCGCGCTCATCTGCTGCATCCAGTCCGCCATGGCAGGCAACACAGCCGTTGAACCAAGTTGTTGCTGGAGAGCGTCGAGATCGACCAATTCACTGCACAGTGACCAGGCCAACGATCTCACCGCATCGAGCGTGGCCGATGACAAGACTGATCGCCAGAGGGGATGGTGTTGGCCAGCTCGGCTCAACTCCTGATCGAGCCAACAATCCCACGCAGCCGTGAATTGTTCCTCAAAGCGCAAGCCATCGTCTTCCTTGAAATCAGGATCGACCGCGCTCTCCAACGGATGGAGTCGCAACAGATGCGCTGCGAAACTGTGCAGGGTGCCGATCTGAGCTTTTTCTAGCTCATGCAACGCAGTTTGAGCCCGAGCGGCAATCGCATCGCTGCTGAGTCCGTAGCGCTCTTGGAGGTCGTTCCTTGAGACGGCCCCTCCGTCACTCGCACGCATCGAATCGGCCTGCGGATGGGCAAGGACGGTCAGCCGCTCCCGCAGTCGCACTTTCATCTCGGTCGCCGCCTTATTGGTGAACGTCAAGGCCACCACCTGCGTGATCAGCACTGGATGGGGCTCTTTCATGAGCAGATGCACGAGACGGTTGACGAGCAGCGTCGTCTTCCCTGTCCCTGCGCCGGCCACGACCACCACGTTGCGATCGAAGGTCGTCTCAGCCGACTGTCGGGCCACACGATCCGGTATCAAGAGCTCGTTACTCATCGGCAATCTTCTGCGTGCGAAGTGCTCTCAGGACTTTCGGTTCATCCGCGCGATAGGCTCTCCACCACGTCGGGGCATGTTCTCTTCGGCAGATGACACGAAATTCACAATGGTCGCAATAGCCGTCCGGAATGATGAAAAACCGTCCGGCCCGGATTCCGTCGATCAAGGCCTTGATCGTGCGATGGATAAGGCCGCCGGTCTCGGATGCCCACGATTTCCCATCAAACATCGAGCGACTGATCGGCGCCGCCCAACCGGGGGCGAGAAACAGGAACTGCACCTGACTCGGAGTAGTCTGTCCGGGAACAGTAAGGCAACTATACAGCGGCGGTTGCAGCCGATACCCACGGGCCGCGGACTGGGTTAGGTTACGGTCCTCAGGTTTCATACTTGAACCGACTTTGAACTTGTAATCGACCACCCGTAATGCGCCGGAATCACGATTCCGATCCAGCCGATCGATCCGGCCACGGATCTTCAACAATTCTCCGTCAAGGATATTGGGAATCGTCCCTTCCCCATCCACTTCAAAAGCAATAGGCTGGTACGGATGCTCGGTCTGTTCCGCTTCCTCCGCCTCCAACGCCGCCGTCATAAGGGTCACGATCTGGTCTTTCGCCAGCTCCCACAAGAGATAGTGACCTGTCCGGTACTGCGAGTCGAGATCTGCCGCAGCCTGTTCGACCGACATACGGATCGCCTGGTGCTTTACATGATCCGTCACACGTTCAGCCGGCCACCCTGCCTGGACAAGTTGCTCGTAGCACCGCCGTAATGTAGCGTGACAGAGCGTGCCTACCAGTGCCGCATCCGGCTGTTGCGACAGCGACACACGACTTGGCTCGAGTCGCAGCACATCTGAGGCAAAATATTGGAAGGGACAGCGCGCATACCGTTCGAGCGGCGTGGGAGCAACACCCCGTTCGATGAGCCGTCCCCAATGGGATTCAACCGCTCCGGTCATCCCATCGAAGGGATTCAGTGTCTTGCCCTCCTCTTCGATGCGATCCAGCGCCACCGTCGCATGACGAATCGTATCGGCATCCCGTCCGAGCGCCTTTATGAGATCGATTGGATCTTGCCCGTTCATGGCCAACCACTGAGTCAGTTCAGGAGGTGGTAGGAACTGTTTGATCGTCGGCCGTTGCACAACTCGATCAGTCAGGCGGCGCGGTACTACATCGATCGTTTGTTCATTGAAGGCAAACCCTCGGCGAGCTACTTCAAGAGAGGGAGAGGCCGCCAGCATCCGTCCGGTTTCATCGGCCCGTTGATAGGAGAGATACAACCTCTGAGAGGCAGCTTGACAGAGCAGGTGGAAGAGCAAGCTCTCCTCTCCATAGGCGGTCAATTTTTCGTCGATCTTGAATCCAAGCGTAGCGTCGAGCACGCGCCGATGGCGATCCCTGAGAAAGGCATCTTCCCGGATATAACGCGGAAACACCTTTTCGTTCAGACCAAGGACGAACAGGGCCTTGAACGGCATCCCACGAGTCGCCATCACGTCGAGCACCATCACCCCCTGAGATGAGCTGTCATGAAGCGGTGTTCTCGTCCTCTCGAAGGTATGCGTCAGCAGTTCGACGAAGTCAGCCCAGGTCATCTCCTCGGTGAGCGGCTCCAATTCCAGGAGCGTGATCCAGATACGATCGATGGCGTTCCATATCATCGCTCGGTGGTCAGACTGAGGATCCTGAACGGTTGATTCCGCTGCATCCGGCCGCCGCAGCCGCCGCTCGACGAGCGTCCGACAAGCTGCGACCATCTGACCGATCGTGCCTCGCAAAGGAAGAGTCGAACAGTCTTCCATGAGCTGTGCGACCACCTGCCAGAACAGACTGATTACCTCCGGCACAATCGCGAGAGAACCGATGGGGCTCTCCTCCCCATCAAGTATCAATGCAGCCTGACTCGCCTGCTCCAACCGCTTCCACTCCTCGACTCTGCGGGTAATGTGTAGGGCTTGAACAAGCAATTTCCATTGCTCAGGGCGGTACGACTCCGACAGGTCGTTGTATAGGCTCGTGACATACAGCGGAGACGTCACAACGTCGAGGACTGACGCGCGATAGAAATCATTCAACGGTAGGGAGACCAGCTGCAGCACGAGCTTGCAGATCGGTTCGTGAACTAATGGCCGCGACGCGGTCGTATCGAAGGGGATCCGATGCCGATCGAAGATCGACTGAAGAGATGGGCTGTAAGGATCGAGTGCCCGCGCGGTGACCCCGATCTCGTCGAACCGATAGCCGTTGGTTTCAACCAGATCGAGGATCGTGCGGCAAGTTGTTGCCAATTCCTCTTCCACGCCGATCACACTTCTGATAGTGAGATGGACGGGATGCTCTGTTACTTGAGATGGCCCTCGTTCCAATCGGATCGTCGCTTCCCCTGACGTCACCACCGGCTGGATATAGCGGTCGAAAAATCGCCGGGCGAATCCATAGACCGGATCATTCTCCAGTGGAAAAAACAAGGTTGTGTCCCTAGTTCGGCCGACGGCTTCAAAGAAAGACAGCTGCACCTGCGTCAGGTCATAGAACCCGTAGTAGAACACGTGCTTCAGCGACTGGAGAAACAAAGCGGTCGGGACAAAAGGGATGAGCGCTTCGGCTAGATCATCTTGCGTACCGACCTCCAGCCTCTTCCCCGCTTCCTTCACGGCTGCATAGAGCGAAACAAGTGCACCAAACCACTCCTGGTCTTCTTCCTCGAAATAGCCTTCACGCAGCCCTTGCAGCGCCTGACTTGGATCGACATCGGCATCCCGCAAGTCGCGAATCGTCGCCCAGAGTGCGCCCCACGTCCCGGAAGATTGTCCAATTCGCTGTAACGGAGCCTGACTGGAGAGCTTGCTGCGAACAATGTGTCGAACCAATCGCTCGAAGAACAGCTCGTCGACGACTCGCGGCAACGCGTGAGTGGCGGACACCTCTCCAGCCAGCCGCAAGGCCAATTGATGGAAGGTCAACACATGCAGATTCAAAAGCGGAGTCCGCTGTTCAACGGCGAGAAGAGTACGAATACGGTCGGCTAGGGATTTGGACGGAACGAAGATCGCGAGTGGCGCAAGAGGATCGGTTGCCTTGGCACGTGTGAGATGATCGACGAGTGCAGATTCAAGGGTAGGATGAAATCGACCGGTGATGACCCGCAGCATGGCGGGGTATTTTACCCGGTTTCCGGCCCTAATAGCTCGCCGTTACAGTCGACGCAGGCCCAGTCGCCGTCGATGAAAGACATGGGATCGCCACAGATTGGACAATCCGGCGGCGGCCCCTTGGGAATGAGTGGAAGATCCGGGAGCTCGTTATCGTCTTCGTCCATCACTCCTACCCTTCTCTCTGTTTGATCTTCAATTGAATAGCCTTTTCCGCGCTCTCCCGACTGGGAACGCCGACGAATGTCAGCTTGCCATCGATAATCGTCGCAGGCACAGCACGAACCGCATGGCGGTCGGCCAACTCCTGGCCATCCTTCGTGGTGATATCTACTTCCCGGTATGAAAAACTGTACTTCACACGCAACTGCTTCCACAGACTCTTGGCTGACGGGCATGCCCCGCAACTGGGTGACACAAGTAATGTAATATTTGGCATAGTGCTTCCGAACGAGATCCCAAACTACTCTGACGTTCGAATCTTAGCACCCGCTGAAAAGTTGGCGCAAGGCAGACAGAAGTCAGGTCCGACTACGAACGTCCGAGTGATTGCCTTGGTGAACTTCCAACTAAACGACTGTCGTGTTTGATGGTGGAAAAATAGAGGATGAAAGCATATCGTATACCGAGTCAAATAGAATGACGCGCGTCTTCTCTATCCTCCCATGGCTCGCCTTCACACTGATGTTTTGGAGTGGCACAGCATGGGCTGAACCTGGCCACGAAGAATCGTCGCAACTGCGAGTCCTGACTTACAACCTACTGCACGATGGACCATGGTCGGGATTCTTCGAGAACGGTACCCATCTCGAAGAACGGCTCGACATGACCATCCAAGAACTGCAGCGGGTACAACCTGACGTGATCGCCCTGCAAGAAGCGTCGGACAGCCGAAAGCATGGCGATGTCCCGCAACGGATCGCTGAGTCGCTTGGGTATCAAATGGCATTCGAACCCGCTACCCAACACATCTCCGGGATCGGTTTCTTGGATCGGCTGATCACCTCGGCCATCGGCTTCAAAGAGGGACCAGCGATCTTGAGCCGCTACCCGATCGTTGCCTCGGAAGTCTACGACCTGCCTCGGTGCCAACGTCGCATGGATCCCCGCATTCTCTTGCGGGCTGAGATCAGCGCACCGGATGGACCAATCCAGGTCTTTTCGGCCCATACCGCAAAAGGAGATGAATGCCAGCTCCAGCGAGCCGGCGAACTGGTCCGTGAACATCGAGGAACGGGACGAGCGATTCTGATGGGCGACTTGAATACCGGGGAGCAGTCTTCTGTCCTCACTGAATGGCAGAAAGAGCCGGGATTCATTGATGTCTTCCGGGTCGCAAATCCTGGAATATCTGGAGGGACTGTCTGGCAAAACATCCATGTTGAATGGCCCACCGCCGATCGCCGCGTCGATTTTATCTTCTTGCTTGTGGGGGAAAACGGTCAAGGACCGGTCGTGCATTCAAGCCGTCTGGCATTTGACCACCCCGGTCGCCTCCCGAACGGCGACGCACTCTTGTAGTGCTCCCCTGAAATCAAGCCACCTGGGTTGCTTGTTGCGCGCGATATTGGACCGGGCTCCGATACCCCAGGCCGCTATGGGGCCGTTCCTCGTTGTACCAGTGAACCCAGTCCCGAATGATCCGCCGTGCCTCCTCAAACGTCTGGAACGTGTGCTGCCAGACACACTCGTCTTTCAAGCTTCGAAAGCACCGTTCAATGATCCCATTCTGCTCGGGCGTGTAGGGTGTAATGAACTCCTGCTGCAGCCGATAGTCTCGACAGGCCTGGCGAAATCGGCGACTCTGGAAAATCAGCCCGTTATCGCTCCGTAAGACCGGCGCGTTCGCAGGCCGGAGCGTGCCGAAGCGCTGGAGACAGGCGGCTTCGACGGCGCGCTCGGCTTCCTTCGCCCGACTTCGTAATGCGAACTCGTAGCCCACAATTTCCCGATCATGGCAATCAATCACGGCGGCAAGATGGGCCCAGCCGTCCTGGCCACAGGGAATATGCGTCACATCCATCGCCCATCGTTCGTCGCTCCGGCTGGCCCGGCTGATCCAGCCTTGTACGCGTGGTCGCGGGGTACCTGACCGCTGATGCACCAACCACCGCTTCTGCCGCAGCACCCGATACACGGCCTTCTTGTTCACGCGATGGGGCGTCTGGCCACGCAGCACGGCCCACAGATGCCGATAGCCGAACGTGGGATGTTGTTGAATCAATTGCCAGAGCGGCTCAACCCATGGCGGGTCCACGGCCACAGGACGTCGACGACCTGCTGGGGCGCGATGCAGCCTGGCCCGTCCGACGGCTAACACGCGGCAACTCCGCCGCTCCGAG